>CAVTZU010000011.1:0-156151 GCA_963739305.1 Candidatus Bathyarchaeota archaeon
CGTTAATGCGTCGCAGCGCGCGCCGCCACATACGTTGGAAACACAAATGCGATCAATGGAGCAACTCATACAATCACCGTGACATACTATTACTAAGCGCGCGCGCCAATCACAATTCGTAAATATTCGGTTCCACTATTCCTTCACTTGTGGGAACAATGAGATCTTCAACCATAGTTGTTGTTCTCTTGTTCTCTGTGTGTTTGGTATTTTGGTGCTCAGGAACCTATGATGCTCATGCGGATGTCGGAACAGTGTATATCAGAGGCGACGGTTCGATTGACCCTCCAATCACTGAACTTTCGTCAAGCGATAACGTAACCTACTCATTGACTGGGAATCTCAGCAGTTGCATAGTGATTGAAAGAAACAATATTGTGCTCGACGGAGCAGGATACACGATTTTAGGAGGGGGAAGTGGAAATGGTATTGAGTTGTCAGGAAGAGACAATGTGACAATAATGAATGTTGAAATAAGAGGATTTTATCAGGGGATTCTGATCTTCAACCTTTCCAGCAATAACAATGTCTTCGGCGTTAGAGCCATAGACAATTCTTATTGTGGCATAAATGTAGATTCTTCAACGAACAATAATGTTACGGGAAACATGGTCGTGAACGGTAATGAAGTGCTTGCACAAGGCATTTTGCTCGCGAATGCTGAACACAATTCGGTAAGCAGAAACCACGTAGAAGGAAACGAACTCTATGGATTAAACTTGATATTCGCATCGAACAATTTGGTAGATAGTAACAACGTTTCAAACAGCGGTGCTGAAGGAATCCTACTATGGATGTCATCATATAACAATGTAATATGTGGAAACAAAGTGACTCAATGTAGGGTTGGAATCGAAGTGAGTTATTCTTCAAACAGCAACTTGATACTCCAGAATGACTTCTCAATGAATAATTGGTCAGGCGTCAATATTGGCTTTCGGATACCTGAATCAGGACCAGAACAAGGTGGTGTTGCAAATAATTCCTTCATTGAAAATAGCGTGACGGACAATAACGTGGGCATCTATCTCATCTACTCAAGGAATAACACGATTCTACGAAACAACGTTCAGGGGAGCAATGCAAGCATCATCGTGTATGGGTCATATGCAAACATTTGGGATGATGGGTATCCTTCTGGCGGTAACTACTGGAGCGACTACAATGGAACTGATGCAGACCATGATGGAATAGGCGATTCAGAATACTCAATTGACACAAACAATGTAGACCATTATCCTTTGATGGGCATGTTCAACAGCTACAATGTCACTTACTACACACTGCCTATCGTGCTTCATCTCTGCAACGTAGATGTGGTTTCCAATTCCACGATTTCGGATTTTGTTGCTCCAATTTGGCTGGAACACCCAGAGGTCATATTCCTATGGTTCAATGTTAGCGGAGCAGAAGGTTCGAACGGCTTCTGCAGGGTCTCCTTCCCAACAGCCATGATGAATGGCACATATCACGTGCTCTTAAACGGCACTGAAATTCCATACACTTTGCTACCATGCTCAGACGCCAACACGAGCTACCTATACTTCAACTACACACATTCAGCGCAAGAAGTAATCATCATTCCAGAGTTTCCATCATTCCTTATTCTACCTACATTCTTAATGGCAACACTGCTTGCAGTCGCAACCTACAGAAGAAAGCATGGTGGACTATTCAAGAAATAGAAAAAAAGGAATTGTGCGGGAGACAGTGGCGACGTCTCCAGGGGTTCGTGGGTTCAAGTCCTACCTCCCCCACCTTTATAAGCAAAAATAAGGGGGGTTTAGCGCGCATAACACTTTGGAACAAAAGATGGATTTTGATATATTGCTCTTTTTTGCTGCTATTCTGAATTGGAACAAAAAGGGTCGTCAAAACCCTGGTAACTGTTTAGCGCACGCATGTTATCCGCGAGGTTTGCGCGCTAGCCTGAAAACGCGCGCTAGGACTCGACTTTTGGCGCTCTCACGTGTGTCGATTTGTAGTCATTCAGAACACCCACGATGCCAACTACCAACGCACACAATCCGAAAACTACGAAAGGAAATACTAGTCTTGCGTATGGCGTTACCCAAAACTGAATCAGCGGCATTCCCATCTGATCGCGCCCTGCAGAAAGTTGTCGGTAATTCTGTGCGTATGCTCCTGCGGAAAGAAGAATGATTCCTAGGACTATTCCAATAATGCCTATTGGCAACCAATTCATATGCGCACGTGTCAAAAGGTTATCCTCAAAAAACTACATGTAGTAGAATAGAAAAGCTTGTCGTCGCTCGCGCTATTCAAAAGTCTCAATCAAGTCGCGTACCGCCAGTGCCTTGGAAGAAGTTTCATTGAATTTGTAATATTGGGTTCGCTTGCCAAACTCGCCGTGGAACATGCTCTTCTGATTCATTTGATTCAGCAATGATGCCGCGCGCTGACAGAACATTTGTTCACAAGGGTTAAGTAGAGGTGATACCGATAGCAGCATGAAGGGTGTGCTTCCAATTTTCACGCAGGGTTAATTCGTTAACCTCTCTTAACCTCTTTGATTCATCCCTTCGGAGCGCCAGGTCGGGGCGTGATGAAATTAAATGCCTAAGTTAAAAAGGAGAAAGGAGCAAAAATGAAAAGCAAAACTGTGCTCGTTCTGGCTCTAGGAGCATTATTGTGCGTCATGACGTTCACAGCATTCCAGGTTCCACCGGCTAAAGCAAGAAATATACCAATCTTAGACTTGTCCCCTAACCAGCCAACTGTCATTTATGGGAACAGCTTGTACGAAGTTACACTGACCAACGCAGTGCAGGGGGACAAAACCGCCGTCAGCTTCCGCGTTAGTGTTCCAACGGCGTTAGGGTCGCTAGACCTGTTTGCTTGGCAAGCGACTTTTACGTGGGATGTAGCAGACCTGAAAATTGACAGCATTGTACGGGGCACGGAACCAGCTATCATGGTTACGCCAGGTAGTATAATTGACGGGGTACTGGGAACAGTAATGTACGGCGGAGCTTGCGTGGATAGGACTCAAAAAGTGCAGGTCCTAAGTGGGATGGACTTAGTACTGTTCACAGTCATTTTCGAAGTTACCTCTTCGAACCCCCCGTCCCCCCTCAGCATATTCACAGCCCCTCCGCTCGTTGAGTTATTCGGGTTAAGTGATGATGGCAACGGTTGGCCTCCTGGAACTGACCCGTGGAACGGTATCCCAGAGTTCACAACATACGCCATCTGGCCCGACGTCAACCACGATGGAGTCATTAACATTTATGACGGCATATTATTTGCAAATCATTGGGGTACCTATAACAGCGCTTACGACTTCGATAATGACGGCTATGTGGACATATTCGATTTTGCCATACTCCAAGCCGACTGGGGCAAGACTAACACAGGTGCACACTGGGGAGACACAAACACCCTATACGGCATTACCGCGATACCTGTGGTGGGCCTGGGTTACCCCGGCGACGTAAACGGCGATGGCACTGTTGACATCTACGACGCAATAATACTTTCGGGCGCATACAACTCTAAGCCAGGATATGGCAACTGGAACCCTAGCGCGGACATCAACAAGGACGGTATTGTGGACATCTACGACGCAATAATCCTAGCAAGCTACTATGTCCAACCCAAAACATAATCCCTTTTTTTCTTTTCAAGAAACGCGCTGGGAATCATCGAAATAACGAAGAGTGACCTAGTTACCACGTTTTCTTTTTGACCCGGTAGAGTTCAACGTACCCACAATGTTAGCGCGTGCGTAAGTTGCGTTCAAATTGATTTGATCTGTGATACTCCGTTTTTCTTTTCGATTCTCATGACTTGGTCGGCGAAGCTTTCGAGTTCCTTCTCATGTGAAACCATGACGACTTGGGGGCACTTGAGCTCGTCAAGTATCTCCCTGATCTTGTATAGCTGTTCTTTGCTGAAGCCGTCAGTTGGTTCGTCCAAGATGAGGAGGTTCGATTTGATTCCGGCTGAGACTTTTTGTACGATGGTGTTCAATGAGAGTCGGTAAGCTAGAGCGAGGCTGGTCTTCTCACCGCCGCTGAGGAAGTTGTAGTCTTGTTCATATCCGTCTTGTTCGACCAACGGCGTAAAATCCTCGTCTATTCTGGACTCCTTGCTAGGGTCTTCTACTAGCATGCTCCACCATTTCTGAAAATGCTGGTTAAACTCTTGATTTATGTTAATCATCACTTGTTTCTCAATCATCTCCAGAGTCGGCATCAAGTACTCCTCAAGCCACATCTGATACTCTTTCAGCCTCTCTGACGCTTTCCTCTCGTTCTCTTTACGTTGAATTTCCCTTACCAATTCTTCGACTTGATTCGGAGAGGACAAAGCGTTGCTTGAATTCCAGAAATCTTCTTTTCGACTCTCTCTCAACTCCAATGTTCTTCTGTCGAGTTCTTTTGAGAATTCTTCGGTCTCAGCTGATATCTTGGTGAATTCTTCTATTTCGTGTCGGGCCTTCAGAAGCTTTTCTTCCCGCTCCTTAACCTGTTCCTTCAGCTTCTGAACACTTTCGCTGTTCTTCTTTATTCTACGTTTGTTTTCTTCGATCTATCGTGCAGAGTCTGAAGCTTGTTTTGGCTTTCCTCGTATTTTCTGAGCGAACGTTGCAAGGTCTTCCAACTGTCTAATCCTTGTTTCGCAGGCAGCCATATTCTGTTGAGAACTTCTGGTTTTCCTCTCTTTTCAGTCGGATCTTTTCTTCGAACTCCTTTGGATCGGCAGGTCTATCGCAGGTCGGACAGACTTTGTTTCTTTCAACAGATTCATAATCGCTTATCTTTGAATCTATGGCCCCCTGAATCTTTCCAAGCTCGCGTTCTCTGCTCCGCAGCAGTCTTCAATTCTTCTTCTAGCTCAGCCTCAGTTTTTGTGGTCGGCTGCTGCACAGCACCAGCCTTTCTGCCTCGGGCTGCAACTTCTCTATTTCCGACGTCCACTTTCGCTGCGTCATTCTCGAGGGCCAGCTATTTCATCGTTTTTCTCTCTTATTTGTCCTTCAAGCAGAGGAACTTCACCGGCTGCTTTTCCAAGCGATTCCTTGCTTTTCCGCAACGTCTCGACTTTCTCTCGCAGCGCAACCACTTTTTCGTCAAGCTCAGCCTTCTCCTCGTTGAGACGTGCCAATTCACCCTCGCATTTTCCGATTTCTGCCTTCTTCGCCTTCCACTTCTCCCGACAGCTCTCAAGGTCTGACGAACGCGCAGAAAGCCTATTCGACTTATCTTTGATCGAACGAGCCAATGTCGAGGAATTGTCGAGTGCAACCCTGTAATCTTCAATCCTGAACGCTCTTCTAAGAGTCTGAAGCCTCTGGTCTGCTCTCATCCATATGATTGCCTTCATCTCTTCCTGCGGTGTGAAAATGGCGTATCTGAAGATGACGCTTCCAGCCTTCGGGTCAGCAGGCTCGTTGAAAGCAAGTACGTCTAGAACCTTCTCTTTCATCTCGGAAGCTGAGAGTTGCATGATCGTGCCTTCAGTCTTGAAGGTACAATCGACCTGTTGCACGCCTTTCGCCTTTCTCTGAAGGCTACGGCAAACTTCATACTCCTTCCCATCAACCTCAAAACCAAGTGTCACAAGCCCTTTCTTTGCGCCCGCCTTGAGCAAGGCGCCTCCCTTCTCAGAGCCTAAGCCGAAGAGCGCAAACTCGATCGCCATAAGAATCGTGGATTTCCCCGAGCCGATATCGCCCTCAAACAACGTTGTGCCCATTGGAAAATTGACCGTTTGCTCATTGTAGCTTCTGATGTTCTCCAGCCTGAGAAATCTGAGTATCATCAGCCTTCACCAGTCAAGCCCAACGTGTCCCATGCGTGCTTCTGAACTCGTTCCTCGTAGTCCTTCTTTGCCTCGTTGACCTTCTGCCCCTGCCTCAGTATCTTAAGCAAGTCTTCGGCAAGCTTCGCTCCTTTGGCATCCTTCAGCTCTTCAACCGAAACCTTAACCGCACCTATATTTTCTCTCAGGAGCCTAGTCTCAATCGCCGAAGAATCTTCACCAGCAGCTTTAATCGCAGCGTAATCCTTTGACGTTAGCCCATAACGGTTTATTATGACATCAAGGGCACCGTTGTCCTTCAATAAATCTCTGATTTCGCTTGAACTGATCTCTGAAGTCTTCCCGCCTGCCAGTTCGCCTCTTATCTTTACGATAACAACCTTGTTCTCTGCCCTCGATCTTGCCCAGCTTTTCCAGCATGTCCTTCTTGGCCTGCAACACATTCTTGTCAGACACGTCATACTCAAAGTATTCAAACTCGCAAACAGGCACTTCCACGAACCTTACGTCTTCGACTTTGTCGTCGAAGCTAACCATGTAGAAGCCTCTCTTTTCTCCTCGCGCACTGTCCTCCAAGTCTCTAGAATACCCAGCGAATAAGGCTCCTGGAAAAACTATTCGTTCATGCCCTGCGAACCCGGACTCTGTCCTCCGATGCACGTGACCGCTCGCGTAATAATCAAAACCCTTGGGAAGGAGGGACACGGGGATAGATTCCATCTGGGCCAGAAACTCGGGCTTAAGCTCCGAGATTGCGCTGTGAAACGCGAATATCTTGAACCCCGGCTGCTTCTCCAAGTATTCTCTGTCAAGAATCTCATAATAGTTCTTCTCCAATCCCGCTTTTCTGCCCGATATTCCCACGAGCTTCGCTTTCGTCTTCGGATCCGTGAACACTTCCAAGCCTGAGCTTTCCGTCAACATCCTCGCCCTTCACTATCTTCTTGATCAGACCCGTGCTCTCTAGAATGTCGATTATCGACGTGTCGTTGGGACTGTAATCATGGCTTCCATAGATGACATAGATGGGTATGCCAGCATCCTTGACCTGCCTCATCTTCTTCACAGCCTCATTCGCAACGTGCATGTCCGGAAGGTTTGCATGGAACAGATCACCGGATATCAGAACGAAATCAACCTTTTCTTGCACGCAGATTTCCATGGCCTTACTGAACGCAGCCAGCTCCAGCGTCTCCAGAGCCGGAGCCCGGTTTGCGCCTATGTGACAATCCGCGATGTGAGCAAACTTGAACATAGCCTATCCCACAAACACGGTCTTGCTCTTCTCTTTTGCCGGCTGGCTCTCTTCAACGTACTTTTCAAACAAAGGTATCTGAATAGGCACGGCAAATCTTGTGAAGTTGCTGCTCACAATGGCTTCGCCCTTGTCAAGACTTGCAATCGTTCTGTCGTCGGACGACAGATCTTGAGCCGCGCTCTCCATAACCGCTTGTCTTTCAGCTGCCAGCTCGTTTCCAAGGATTATCTTCGTGTTCATGTTGGCAAGAATCGTGCGTGGAATCAGACTGACCAGCTGCGTTATCGCGATCAAGCCCACCTTGAACTTCCTTCCTTCCCTTGCAATCGTGCTGTAAATGTTGTCTCCACGAGCAGTGAGCACCTCTGAGCCTAGCACTCTGGGGGCTTCTTCAATCACGACGCTGACAACGGGCTTTTCCTCCAATGTTCCTTCTGACTTATACCTCTGATATCGATGGAAGATTCCGCCAGAGATTATGCTTCCGATCAGCAGCTCAGCCTCGTCAACCAGCCTTGACGTGTCAATAACTACCTTCTTACCGTCCTCAAGAGCCTTCGTAATCTCCTTAGTGGTGGCCAAACCTGCGGTGTCGCTGAAAACGCCGCTTCTACATTGGAAGTTACCGCTGTCGTCTATGTAAACACCCAGAACATTATCGAATCTCCTCTTCAACACCTCAAGCGTCCTAGGGGCAACAAGATCACCAATATCCGTTCCCCGCACAATATTCTCAATCCACTGGTCTCCAAACCTGTTGTGGAACAGAGTAATGGCATCGTGCTGAGCATCAGTGAATGCGACTATTCCCTGGAAGTGCCCAGGCAAAATCGATCTGAGATTTATTACAAGAGTATTTGTCCCCGGAACGGGCGTCGTGGAATAATACAGCAAACTATGTTTCGCAGCAGGGTGATCCTTCAGCCCTTTGCCGTGCCTGCCGTAGTACTCGTCGTGAGGATCCAGAACCAATATGCCCATAGAATCCTGGGCCAGAACGCTCCACAACATGACCTTGACCAAGTTGCTCTTTCCTCTTCCAGTCGTAGCCGGAATCAGCACGTGATGTGTCAGCATGTCTTCGCCGTTAACGTACACACCTACGTCGATCACCTTCGACCCGCTCCGAACCTTTCCCAGATACACAGGGTTCTTTGGCTTAGTAAGAAACCACAGATCCTTCTCAGTAACGTGCCTGATCGTTGAAAAGAATGCGGGAAGAGTCTTGGGTATTTTCGGCTCGCTGTCCTTGCTCACTCGCAAGACAGCTTTGATTTGTGCTATGACATAGTTCCTCAATTGCGGCTCAAGAAACTCCATGTTGGCACCTACACCTTCAAGTTTCATGCCAGCCAAGAGCTCTCGAACCAACTGCGGAACCTGGCTTCCATATAGAAGCTCGAAAGCCTGAAGAAGAACATATCCTCCGTCCTCCTCGGCTACGAGAAGGTCTCCGATCTCTATCTCTCCACCTGCCTTCTCCCTTGCCAAAATCTGTCCGGTTTTTCCAGCGATTATCTGACCCGAAACTTCCAACGCCATTCCATCATCAACCCTTCAACACATCTAACACGCCGTGAGCGTCACCCGAGCAAACGTGCCTCGATATCTTCTTCCACATACCACGCTTGGACAATTCGGACATAAGCGGCACCCTGTAAGCATCTATCTCGTCACCGCTCACTCTGGCAAAACTGTCAGCGTCTATTAGACCGTATGGATATCCCGGAAAGCTTATGTCTTTCGAATTGCTGGCCAAGGCTGAAGTGACCTTGCAAAGGTCTTCTTCACTCATTTTCCTCGCCTGCTCGCCATAAATCTCGTACCTGAAAACGTACCTGGCACTCTCGTGAAGCTTGACCACGTAAATGAAGGCGTTATGCAAGACGTTAGCGACCTTGGCTATCGGAAGACACCAAGGCCCCTTCACCGCGTAATCCTCAGCCAACTTCTGCACTGCACCCAACAGTGAAAGACCAGTAGTCGTGAACAGCGTACTCGTCTTTGAAATTCCAGCAAAAATGACTCCTTTCTCCATCGTTGCTTCGACTGCTCGCGCCAAGTACTTATACTCATTAGTGAGACTCGTCTGCAAACTGCCGTCATGAACTATCATATCTCCCTTTTCAAGCTCACTTTCAATAACATGCTTAGAAAATTCCCATTCAGCAAACCTTCTCGCAACAGAAGCAACATGCCTTATATCCGCCCTCTGATTTCCAAGCGTGACCGTTCTGTCAAGCGAACTGAACGACAAGAGCTGATCAGGAACTAAGCCCTCGAACTCATGTTTCAAGGGAAAGACAGAGGTGTCATAGAATATCCCGTTATCTCTAAAGCTTGCCGTCGTAACAGAGTAGAACTCTACCTTTCTAGGCAAGATCTTAGGAAGAATTCTTTCTCGGCCTTTGAAAACGTTGAAGTACACCCTGTTTATTTGAGCTGAAAAGTTCGGTGCACCAATTATTTCCTGGTTCCCACCATCCAAGAAGGCCGTGCGGATGCTCGGTTCCACGTCCTTGATTGGAACAAAATTGGAGGAAGGAAACGGCAACGTTTCATAGTCTGGATTGCCGAAATACGGCTGACCTAAATCGTCTTCCATAACGCTTGAGTCCAAAAACTCCGCGATTCTGCTAGAAATCTCCCTGGACATCTGTCGATCACATGAATATTCAAACTTCCTTGTTAAAAGCATATTTCAACAATGCAGGCACGAGTCTGGCGCGATCAGCTCGTGCGCAACAGCTGGCACCGACGAATCTGGAAGTGCATGTGCACTCTATCTAGTGGCCCTTACGACTATTGTGTTAGAGAGATAGTTGAACAGCCTTTGTCTCCGTGAAGGATAAAGAAACCAGCCTACGATAACGTCTATAGGAAGCAAAAAGGCTTTTCCGATGCTTTCGACCGCAGCTTGACCCAAGTTAGGAACGCGACCATCCAGTCGAGCTATTTTGATCCTCATGATAATCTTGCCGAATGATTGACCATACATTCCTTCTGACAACATCCAATAAAGAAAGTAGACAACGTTGCTCGCCCCAAAGTCGGAGAACGGAAACCATCCTGGCAACCCAGTGGGCCAAGCATATCCAGGCCAGGCAGTCCAGACAAACGCTCTGAGTAACCACACGATAGCACCAGCAATTGCGATGTCTATGATCCAAGCAACAAAACGTTCACCCCAATAAGCCAACTTAGGCTGCTCAACGGCTTGCTTCGCCGGTGTTCCACACTTCGGACAGAAACTAGCCCCCTCGGGCAGTTCACTCCCACAATTGCTACAGTTAGCCACAGTTACAGCCTTCTTTCGAGAGAGCCATTATCCGAACAGATATTTATCTTTCTCCCACTTCTCCGTTGAAAAGGAGCCAGATGATCGTCAAGCAAACGAAGAGCAGAGGTCAAATAAGCTCTCACGCGATCATGCCTTTGGAAAAACAGGCTTAAGAACTCCGCCGAGACACTAGTAATATACAGGCATCAACGCCATTCGAGGAGATACGAATGAACCGTCCTGTGAATCGCGAGATATTGCGGGCATTTTTCTTGTTAACGATCCTGTGTGTCAGTGCCCTTCCGCTAACCTTACGATCTGCGCACGCTGATTCTCCTTACTCAATTGCCGTCACGGAATTTCGTTGGACCAGTTTTCCGCTGAAGGTCTACGTTGAAATGAACCAGTATAGCATTTCTGACTACGCTCAATCCGTACGCGAGGCACTCGACAACTGGGCGAAAAGCATCTGGAACTACTCGCAGACTTATCACGACACCTCGTTGCCTCTCCTAACCTACCTTCTATACCTGAGCAACGTCAACGCCACAAGCACGTACGACGTGCACTTAACCTTCGTACCGGACACGATTCCTCCGGGCACCAACGTCGTCGGCTTGACCAACTATGATTGGAACGCCTCCACCTCCGAACCGATACCGCCCATAAACATAACCGTCACAACCTTTTCCCACAACGCCACCAACCTGTACGTAAAAAACGTGGTAATGCACGAATTTGGACACGCACTCGGACTGGGACACGCTTCCCAAGTCAACACCTCAGACGGGCCAGAACTGATGTACATATGGTTCCTCCAAGAAACAGCCCATCTATCCATCAACACTCGACATATACGCACTAACTCGACTTTACGCAGGAGAATATGACCACATCATCCAGCTCCCACAAGACATTCCATACATAATGCTCAGCGAAGGAGAAATTCCCACTGGACAGATAAACCCCCAAGGAAATCAAAACCAATACCTACTCATCTTGATCGCAGTTTCGGCAGCAACAATAGCAGGAATAACACTGATTCTAGTCAGGAAGAAAAGAAAGCATGAAGAAACAGCAACGCAACCTCAGGTTCTACCGCCATGATGATCGCAAGCGCGCGCATAGAGGGGCGGGTCTGGATCGTGCAACCTGTAAACACTTATTAAGACTCATCCTGAGTAACAAATCAATAGAGTTTGGGGGGAGAACTTGTCACAAGCAAAGGCAATTCTAGAATTTGATGGTCCGCATTTCACGCTTAGGCTTTATGAAAACTGGCTTTGGATAGACCTTAGGGGCAACACTAAGAACGAGATTGTTGAAGCGCTCGAGAACAAGCCAGTCCTAAGACAATCAATAGGCAATATCCTCGACATATTTGCTCCATTGCACATACATCTGAGCGATATAGACTCGGTGCATTTGGATAGCGCTGGGAAGGTCAAACTAGTCCTTCCCCGCCACAGAGACGTCACTATTCCGCTTGCAGTGAACGAAGCAAAAACGCTTGTGGACACGCTGAATCCGCTAATTGCCAAGGAAAAAGAAAAAGAAGCCCAACGCGTCAAAGAAGAACGAAAGGTCGCCGTTAGGCGCGATAGGTTATACGGTGCTATCCTAGGCCTAGGCATTGCTTTAGCGGGGCTTTTCGGTTACCTTATAGGTTCTGCGCGCTAGGCAGGGTTTAAAGCGCGCGCTATATTGTGATGAAATCCAAAATCATATATCCGTTCTCCGCACAGAATCTGCTTGTCACAATCAAGGTTTAGGGGTTTATTTATGGGAAAGCTGACGATGGAAGACGTGTTTAAAGCCATGGCTAAACCATTACCCGAATTTGAGCTCAAGCCAGGCAAAACCGCTCTGCTTCTAATTGACTTCCAGAAACTCGTGGGTTCCGAGGGACTTCTCACTGAAGCCTCGAAAGCTGGACTCCCTGAAACGGGAGTGAAAGAGGCTCTTCAAGAATACGAGCAGCGGGTCAGAAAAGTCGTGAAGAACGCGCAGAGAATACTGAAGGCCTGCAGGAAGAAGGGTTACGACATAGTGCACGTCAAGATGGGGGCGCAGACCAGCAACCCGAGACACACGGCTAAGGTGAACAGAAAAGCCGATTTCATATTACCCATGAACGCTGAAAGAGGCAGATTCCTCGAAGAAGTGCGGCCGATCGAAGGAGAACTGGTCTTTCCTAAAACAAACGGTGGAGCCTTCACCGGCACCAACCTGGACTTCGTTCTCAGAAACATGGACATCGAAAGCCTGATCATTGCAGGCTTCTTGACCGATCAATGTGTTCTGGCAACAGCCATCGCCGGCGCGGACATAGGATACGATGTGTTATTGGTTGAGGACGCGTGCACAGCAACAACCAAGGAGAATCAAGATGCCATAATAAGAATAACCAAAGATGTGTTTCTAAAGGCGAAATCAACCGACGAGCTCATGCGAATCCTATAAAATGCGTGATGCATCTTCGAACCCGACTCAAAACACGCTTTTGGAATCGCGGGAAAAAAATCTTATATCAAACATTCCGGCTCTCTTTCACAGAACGAGGTAAGTGAACTTTGCCGAAAAACAAGAAAGCCGAGGATCTTCAAAACCTCCTGAACTCAACGATGGAAATGTGGGCAGCAATGGTCGGCAGCATCGTCGCCGAAGTCGTTGAAAAATATGGAGATGAAGGAAGGAAAATCGTCAAGAAAGCATCCTACAAAGTTGGCAAGTGGCAAGCTGAAGAAATCGCGAAAAACTTAACCTTAACCAAGAAAGGCGCGAAGGCACTTGCTAAGTATGGATATCCAACCGAAGGAGCAAATGTGGGCGATATTGCCGTTTTCCGACTTGAACACGCAAGGCTAGATGAAAACCGATTTGACCTGAAAGTCAACTTCTGCCCTTACGTGGGCACATGGAAAAAGCTGGGTATACTCGACCGTGTGCCCGACCTCTGCGACCTACTCACTGAAGGCGACAACGGTGTCAGCGTCGTTTTTGCACCAAACCTGCGTATGACCTTGACCAAAGCCATGTCGAAGGGAGACGAGTACTGCATCTACTCATGGAGAGAACAGAAAAAAAGGAAAGCGGGAACACAAAAATAATCGTCGGCGTGCTGACTGCTCATATGTCTACATGCGCGCGAAAGCTATAAGAGCCCAGAATCAGATTTCGTTATTGATGTCACTTGAGGGGACACCTTTTCCTGCCAATCATTTTAATTTCAATCGGCATCAGCTTGCTGCCATTTGGTAGTGGAACCTGTAAACTCTATACTGAACCTAAGACGGTAACCGTACCAGATGACTTCTCATCAATACAAGGCGCCATAGACGCTGCAAACCCCGGAGACACCGTGTACGTTCGGAATGGAACATATTTTGAGCACTTAATCGTTAACAAGACGATCTCACTCATTGGCGAGAACAAAGACGAAACGTTCATCGACGGAAACGGTTCAACCGTGGTTCTTGGAGTTTTTGATGCGTCAAACGCAACAGTGCAAAACCTGACCGTGCAAGATGGAATGCTGGGATTGTACCTCGTCGATGCCAACTATACCAAGCTCCGAAACATCCGTTCAAGAAATAACCAATACAACTTTGATCTCATTGCATATGGCGGCATTCAAAACCTAATAGAAGACATAGACGAATCCAACACGGTTGACGATAAGCCCATCTACTTCTGGATTAACAGAGAAAACGAGCAAGTACCAAGCGACGCGGGCTACGTGGCATTGGTCAACTGCATTAACATAACAGTCCGAGGACCTACTCTGACCAAAAACATAGATGGCATGATGCTGATAAACGTGAAGGATTGCCTAATAGAAAACGTCACTATTACGGAAACGCAAGTTCCATTAAGAACCGATGGCGTGAACAACAGCATTCTACGAAGCAATTTGGTAGCGAACAACACCGCAGGAGTCCTCTTGGTTAACTGCAACCACACGAGCTTCAACAACAACACAGTAATGAACATTCAACAGGCGAGCGGCGTCAACTTGTTCGGCTCATTCAACACGATCAGCGGGAACACTATACTCAACAGCACCCATGATTATTCGGGTCTCCAAATTGCAGGAGACAGCAACTTGATTACTGCGAACAAGGTAATGAACAACACTTACGGCATCAGGATTGGTTCTTCTTCGTACAATAACGTGTCTGACAACCAAATTGAAATGAATTTCTTTTCGCAACTTGAGTTCTTTAATTCTTCGTTCAACACAGTTTCTGGAAACCGAATAATCGGAAACATGTCAGGCAGCAGCTTTCAGTACGAGACGGGCATCGACCTCAACTATTACTCGGACAACAACACCATCATCGAGAACCTCATTGAAGGCAACTCTTATGGTATTCGCATAATCCAGTCAGAGTACAACCTGATCTTTCACAACAACATCGTAAACAATGTTGTCCAAGCCTACGTTATGCCCTACTCATCGATCGCCACCCACGTCTACTCCAACACTTGGGACAACGGCTATCCATCTGGCGGAAACCATTGGGGCGACTACTCAGGCGTAGACAGGAACCACGACGGCATAGGAGACACACAATACGCCGTCTATGACGCCAACATTGACAACTATCCGTTGATAAATCCATACGTGGTGCCCGAGTTCTACTACATGATGTACCTCCCGTTGTTTGTATTCTCAACTCTTGCGGCAGCTGCAATCCAGAAAAGAAAGAAAAAAGCTTGAACCTCAGTTCTGCCTGATTAGTTCAATAATCTTCTGACGCCATCTCGAGTGGACGTTGAAGTCGTCACGATGTTGGAAAAAGGAATAAGTTGTCAATATGCGCGCGCTATTGTGACAGATTGTTACAGCAAAATTGTTACAAAACAATGGGAATTCACGTTAATCCTCCTACAGCGCGCGCTTTCGCGCGTTTCACAGGTCTCCTCGAGCTATGTGAGACAACTCATGCTCCAAAATCTCCCGCTGACTATGATAAGGATTCTCCCGAACCAATATCACGTAATCAACGTCAACAGATTCAACCCCAGCAGACTCGCCATCACTAAATACGCATGCATCAGTGCCTCTGACCGAGAGAACCCTTCCCCATTCCTCCAGCTCCCTCCTTTCGTCCTCTCTGCACGTTCTCAACCGCATCACAACGTCAAAATCGTCATCCTCAAGCTGAAACGCCTTAACTTTCGGAAAAGGCCTATCCGTAATCGTCTTCCATATCGTAAGAAGCTGCTTCCTCGAAATCGTCTTCGTCCTGATCTTCATTCCTTCAAGCGTAATCAACGAACGTTCCACCTTATTCCAACCAGACTACGGTACACCTAGGTGGCGTTTCTAGAGCGGTTTACTACACCTGACGCATTTCGGGACAGAGCGCGATTCAAAGCGTCTACAACGTTCTGTTTCCCCATCGCCAAGATATACGGACCGAGTCTCGGACCCTGAGGGACACCTAGAAGAATCATGTAGACCGTCTTGAACAGTTTGCCCGGCTGCACATTATTCGCTTTCGCGACGTTGAATATAGCGTTCTGGATCCTATCAGGCTCTTCTTCAGCGGCCACCGCTTGAACCAGTTCCGCGATTGCCTTCCGTTCATCAACAGTCAAGTCCACCGCTGTTTCTTTTATCGCCTCAAAATCTCTAACCCAGTTTGACGCGTACTGAATACGCTTTCTTGCAGAATCATCCAGCGTTTCGTCCTGTTTCAGGTAACCGTAACTCCGAAGCTTCTCCACAATGTATGCATCTTCTCCACCCTTGGGAGCAACCTTCACCAGGTAAGTCAAAAGGTTGTAAGGCACATGAAGACTTGGCTTTGATGGAACGTTCATGGCATAACAGTACTCGTACAGGCCACTAAGCTTCTCCTGCTCGCGCTTGTCCTTCGTCGGCTTCCTCTTGAAGTACACATCCTCTAAACTGTCCATCTCGTCCATGTAAACCGGAATATCCGTCACGGCCACCGCACGAGTACCAACAAACCGCTTCAGCAACAACAGCATGAGAGACTGCGACGAACCATACTTAAACCACGTCTGCGGAGTCAACACTATCCCAGTCGACTTGGAAATCTTTCTGCCACCCTGAGCCAAGAAAAGCTCATACTGAGCATGAACAGGGGGCTCCCAATCAAGTATCTCCCGGCATATCCGATCGTTCACACGGACCGAGTCAGCCACATCCTTTCCGAAAGCCTCAAACCGTATGTCCAAGGCTTTCCATCGCACCGCAAACTCGCCCTTCCAGCTCAGTTTCCCCATGCCCTTCCTGTAATCGACTTCACCCTTGTGCCCGCAACCCTCCAACCATTTTCTCCCGATTTCCATTCCCTCGCACGAGTAGAGGATCTTGTTTTCTTTCGGCAGGAAATCGTAGGCCTTCGTCGTATAGATTCGTCCACAGTTCTCGCAAACAGCAAAATAAGGCAAAGACTCAAGAAACTTCTCCTGCCCAATTTCTTCCTTAACTATTTCCCCTGCTTTCTTGGCGTTCACGAGTATCCTTTTGATTTCCTCGTTGAACAAACCGTTCTTGTAGACTTCCGTGGCGGACATAAAGGTGTAATCGATCCCACACTTATCAAGAGCTTCACGCAGGAGCAGGGAACTGTGTTCTCCATAGCTTCCATGGCACCCGAACAAATCTGGAATATCTGTGACAGGCCGCCCCAAATACTCCTTCAACTGCTCAGGCATCCCAACAGGAACCTTCCTCAACCCATCCTTGTCATCGCTGAAAGCAATCAGCTCAGAACGAAAGCCTTGCTCCCGAAGCGCAAGAGTCACCGCGAAGGATCTAGCGGCGTCGCTGATGTTGCCAACGTGAGGAAGACCCGACGCGGCGATGCCCATCTCCGTCCTGATAACGCTAAGGTCTCTTCCAAGCTTCCGCTCTCGCGTGATGATCTTGGCGGCCATCTTGTCGTACCAAGTGCCGTGACCGATAGTCTTCTCACTCATACATGACCTGGCTCTCTCATAGCATAAACGCGCAGGAAATAAAAATGTTACATCTAACAATCAATACTGACAGAAGCAAGAAACCGTATGTTAATCAAGAAAATGGAAAGGTGGAGGACTGCTACTTCAGTTTCGCTCCACAGTTGGGACAGAACTTTGTGCCGACGGCTGATTCTGTTCCGCACTTTGCACATTTCACTGTTCCTTGCATTGGATTTCCGCAGTTGACGCAGAATTTCGCTGTGGTGGGATTAGGGGTTCCACACTTGGGACAGTTAACCATGGCTGCTGCCGGCTGCGCTTGTCCCTGCTGCTGCAAAGTCGTGCCGCAGTTGTTGCAGAACTTCGATGTCTGTGGGTTCTGGAAGCCGCATTTCGGGCATACGACCATGACTTGTTGGGTTCCTGCGGGTTGCCCCTGGAACAAGGGCGGAAGTATCACTGCCCCAGCCCCGATGGCCGCGCCTCCTCCTTGACTCTTTGAAAAGCTCTCAGCGGATTTCTGAACAGTCTCCATTCTCAGAACCTCGCCTGCTCCTACTCCGGTCTTTATGTAGAACAGTCTATCTCTCCACTCGGGTGTTGTGTCGATTCCTTCAAACTTCACTTCGATCAGTTCAAGCCCAATCTTTGAGAAAGCGTCGAAGAGAACGTTCTTTGAAAGAAGACTCGTCTCGTCCAGTTTGCCGTAAACGTCTGCCAGCGAGTATTGGCTAAGGGTATCAATCAGCCTCTGGTTGAAGTAGCCTCTCAGGAAGTCTTGCAGTCCGTCTGTGGTGAAAGCTCCTTGTCCGCCGACCACTTCGTTGACGAACAGGTTCGGTTCTTCAACTCGGAACCAGAAGCCTCCGAAGAACTTCAATGGTGCTAGCTCTTTGGTCTGACTTTGGGCTCCGAACTTGCCTTGGAATTGTTTCAGAGAAACAAAGAAGATCGTGCAGGTGAACGGAACTCTATCGAACCCAGCGATCTTTGAGAATATCTTCGTCACCAAAGGAAGATTGGCTGTTGTCAGCACGTGGCGGCCTGCCCTGAACACATCGTAAGCTTTTCCATCCCTGAAGAACACTGCAGCTTCATACTCATGGACAATGAGGTTGTCTCCCCAAGCAATTTCTTCATTTGGATAAGTCCAGACTATGTCTCCTTCTTTAGCTCCGACCCATTCAATGACTTTTGGCAATCAATTCACCTCCCAGAAGATAGAACATTGAGAGACCAAATCATGCTCCCAAACCTCGGAGAACCTCTGATCTCTCATCAATCAAACTATCGAACTCATCTATCTTGGAAATCAAAGCGTCGGCGGCTGCTCCCCACTCGTCGATTCCAGGCTGTATCTTCGACAAGCTAATGCTGTCAGTCCTGATTGCTTCGGCCTTGTCGATAAAGTTCACGTCGGTCTGAATCACCGTGTCAAGCTTGTCTTCTTTGACCTTCACAGCGTCAAACATGCCAGCATACCCTGCTACCGCCCGATCCACTCTCTGAGTTATCCTGTCAAGACGATAGGTCAACGTATCATACTTTGAAGCGTCTTCCTGAGAAAGCTTTTGAACAGCAGCGGGGTTCGTGAAGGACCGTCTTATTGATGTCTTTGCGGCCTTAAGCCTGTTGACTACCTCCATTCTCACGAGGCGATCGCTTTCGCGTCTCAGCTCCTTCTCTTTGTATCCATGGTACCCTGGAATGTAACCCATTATTCGTTCAAGTAAACTTCTTTCGCCCTTTACTTTTCCCAAATAGTCTTTTCCGCTCATTTTCTGCCCCTCATATGCGTAACTATGCCTATGACTGCGAGAACAATGACGAGCACTCCCAGTATCGGCAAAACGTACGTCACGTTGTAGAACGCACTGATAAACGCTACTGTAATCATCACTATGCCCCAGATCAAATAGTAGCTTGACTGCGCACCTGCTGCAAGCGAATAGACAGCTGTGTAGACGCCCCACGGTCCCAGAATCCAAGCAGGAAGAACGTACAGGTTGAAGGAGAGCAGCCCCAGTCCGTAGATGATCGCGGCTAAACCGATAGATATCGCGACTACCGCCATGGCTCCCACGCCGTAGCTGAACATTCTACTATCAGTTTTCATTAAGATCCTCGCAGTTTTCATTTCTGCTATACAAAATCGTTGCTTTTAAAGTTTAATTAAAGTATCCCAAAACCCTTCGAAGGTATATCGCCCTTAATCACCATGCCTGCCGAACCATCCAAAATCAGCTGAAAAATCTTGCCCTTGTAATCGTACTTTATGAACCATATAGGCGCGTGCAAGTAAACGGTTTGCTCTACCTTTACCTCGGTTTTGATATCGATGATCTTGTCGACGTCTTGTTGAGCCAGAAACCGATGATTATTTTCGATCTCAGCTTTTGCTTGTTCCTCAGCTTCGGTCTTGTCGATTTCGCTGTTGAAGACTTGGGCGAAACCTTCGATCCTGCGGAAGTCGTAGACTATCTTGCCTTCGAGCGGAACCTCATAATCCCGAGTTGGAAACTCCGATGCCTTCCTGGCCAGAACGAGCCATTCATAATCCTTTTCGATCGTCCCTTCCTTCGTAACAGCCGGAGTTATCCGTTCAAAAACTCCTTTGTAACTGCTTTTCGCTTCAACGGAAACAACCCAGAAAGGAAGATAAACTAGCTGCTTTTCGGTTATCTTTGCCTTCTTGGCCAAGTCGGGCGGCTTGAGGAAACCCTCCCGCATCCAACTTCTGGCTGACTCCTCGACCTGAGTCTGGTCGTACCTGTTAAGCAACAGCGAATGTTGATACGTGAACGTTTGCCCAGTCTCGACAACAATGGTAAACCCGCAGTACTTGCACGTTGCAAGAATCTCGCCAGGCTCAAACGCAATCGGCGCGCCACAATGGGGACATTTGATCTCTTCAACGACGCCCATACAGCCTATTCCTTCTTCTGCTCCCGGTTAATTATCTCCCTAGACGCAATGACGCCTGAAGCCGAAGCCTGCATCAACCCCCTCGTCACTCCTGCCCCGTCTCCAATCGTGAAAAGGTTATGGACCTTCGTTTCTAAGCATGGACTCAACTGAAGCCTTGACGAGTAGAACTTAACTTCAATGCCGTAAAGCAAGGTGTCACGCGAGTGCAGTCCAGGAGTAAGCTTGTCCAAGGCCTGCAGCATCTCCCGTATGTCAGCAAGATAACGATATGGTAACACAAAACTCAAGTCGCCAGGTGTAGCGTTCTTCAGCGTCGGCGTCACTACACTCCGCGCGATTCTTTCGTGAGTTGACCTTCTTCCCGACTCCAAGTCACCCAGCCGCTGCACGATCACGCTTCCGCTCAACAGGTTCCCGAGTCTAGCGATGTATTTCCCATAGGCAATCGGCTCCTTGAAGGGTTCAGTGAATGAAGTACTTACGAGAATCGCGAAGTTCGTGTTATCCGTCTTCCTCTCGGCGTAGCTTTGACCGTTAACAGTCAACACGCCATCATAGGACTCAGTTATTACCTCTCCATGCGGAGCAACACAGAAAGTCCGCACTTGATCGTCGAAGGACTTCGAATAGTAAATGAGCTTCGGTTCATACAGAACACGGGTCAAATCCTCCATAACCGAGGCCAGAACCTCAACTCTGACACCGATGTCAACGGGGTTGTTAAGCGTCTTCAACCCCAACGCCTGAGCCTCAGTCTGAAGCCACTCCGCCCCGCTCCTTCCCGGAGCAGCGATCACATACTTTGTAAAATATTTGTTCCCGTCGGTTGTTTCAACACCCTCGACGACGCCATCCTTCAAAATAAGCCCTTTCACATCCGTCCTAGGTTTGAACTCTACCTTGCCGTTCAATTCCTGACGCATCTTCCGAAGAGTCTCAGCGCACCTTTCCGTGCCCATGTGCCGAATCTTCTGACGGACAAGCTTCAAACCCGCAAGCGAGGCTTTCCTCTCGATCTCTTCAATCTTCTCTTCATCCCCGCCGTAAGTGTGCTCGGTTGCACCGAACTTTAAATAAATGCTATCCGCGTAATTCACGAGCTCTTGCAGTTCTCTCACCGAAACGTACTGGTTCAGCCACCCGCCAACCTCCGTAGATAACGTTAGTTTTCCATCACTGAAAGCTCCAGCCCCGCCCCAACCTGAGAGAACCGTGCAGGGATCACAATTCACACACTCATAACCCCGGCTTGCCGGACACTTGCGTTGGTTAATGTCCTGACCTCGGTCAAGCATGAGTATGCTCAACTTGGCCTTTTCCGTAAGCTCCAACGCAGAAAATATGCCCGCCGGCCCAGCGCCAACGATTATCACATCGTACTTCAACCGGCTTAACTCCTTGAAACCCAGAAATAGATAACGTAACTAGGATATATTCCTAGCGAGGACTCCAAAAGGCAAAGTGAACTACGATCTGCCCCCTACTCCTCGTGATAAGGCACTAGACAGAGAAACTTGACTAGCTTCTTACCCGTGTTCTTGAACTGGTGTCTCTCGTTCGGTGGAACAAAAATCACGTCGCCCGGCTTAAACTTCTTCTCGCCTTCTTTTCCAACAACGGTTCCTTCGCCCTCCAAGATGAACACCTCATGTTCCCAATCGTGCTTGTGCAGCGGGCTGTGCCCTCCAAGCTGCATCTCAAACAACCTCATAGCAAAGTTCGGGGCACCAACATCCTTAGTTATTAGCCATCTCACCTTGAGTTTCGAAGCACCCTCATTCGCTTCCTTTGCTTCAACATCAGTGTACGGAAAAACACGAACCATACTATTCCCCTCTAACAGCTTCGTTTGCCGACTAGTCCTTTATCGCTTCAAGCAAGCTCATCACGTTCCAGAGCTTAACCCGCGTGTAAGGCGGCATGTTTGGATCCTGCAAGATCTCATCCATAAGGGAAATCGCGTTTGCAGCTCTCACCGCAGGCGTGTACTCTGCTGATTGCATCGCGTTCATCGCGTCCTTAGCGGCACGCCTAATGTTTCTAGGCGTAGTGTTGTCCTCAGAAACAGCGCCCAAAACAGCCAACGCCTGTTTGATACGTTCCTCATACTCCTCTGCTTTCTTCTTCCGCACCATAATTGCCACCTCGCACAACATCGCGATAACCTAGTTATATAGGCTCTGATACCTATCTACTTTGAGGTTTTAAAGGTTGTCCCGAAAAACATCCGACGATTCGCACATCAAACGCATGGCAGATCTGCTGAGACAAGGTGCAACACTCACGCAGCTAGCTTGCCCCGCGTGCGCTTCACCATTGTTCAGGCTGAAAAACGGAGACCTCTGGTGCGAAAAAGACCAAAAGAAAGTCATAGTAGTGAAGGAAGGAGAGGAACCAAAAGTTGCTAGATCCGCCGCCCTCGACAGCCTCGAAGCAACCCTAATGGCAAAAATCGAAGAGATCCAAAACAAAATCCAGTGCACAAAAGACCCAAAAGAACTTGACAGACTCGGCAAAACCCTCTCTGGACTGCTAGAAAACCTCGAAAGAACCAGAAAAATCAGAAAATCATAGCTGGAACCGAACGCGATGCTAGGGGTTTACGACAATTTTCCAAATTTCGTCCACACAATGGCAGATTTCTCAACAACAATACCTAACAAGAGACTCCAAGACGCGCTCGTCGACGCTCTGTACAAATTGAACAACGAAACCCTAACACTAGAAGAAGCCGCGACGCCGTCAATCCCCGAATGCAGAGTGAATTTCGAGTTCGGCATAGCTGAAGGCTGCGAATTCACATATATTGACGATGAAGAGAAGCAGAGAATACAGAAGATAGTAGAAAGAAAACCGTTCTTTACGCTAGATTTTCTCTGCATCATACGCTATCACAAATTAAAGAACACGAAGAAAACAACTTTGAAATCAGACCGTTACATCGTCCGCTTCATGTTCTACCAGACAATGCTCCAGATACAAATCTTCCATGAAAAAGGCCTCATGTACGTGTCCCCAAAGGACCTGCCTGAATTCTTTGCAAGAAGAATAAGCGCCGAGTCCTCCAAAAAAGCGTTGAAGCTTCAAGAGGAACCTTGACCAATTTTCCCCAAGTGAACCTTCACTAGATTAGCTAGGTCCCTCGCAACTTCTCTTTTCGGCCTATTTCCGTCTATTCTAACAAGCTTGCCCATCTCAACATACTTCAAGTAAACCTCACGAACCTTCAGTTGGGTCTCAAGGTTCTCCATAACCGACCTCTTCCGCTTCAACCTTCGAATCACGGTTTCAGGTTCCACGTCGATGAAAACCGCTAAGTCAGGACGAACGGCGTGTTCGTTGACCTTCTCGATCCAGCCCAAGTCAAGCCCAGCTGCCCCCTGATAAGCCAATGATGAGTAAACATATCGATCTGAAACAACGATTTTCCCCTCACCCAGCTGCTGGAAGCACTTCATTCTTCACATGTTCAACGCGGTCTGCAGCGAAAAGCAAAGCTTCAACCTCGACTGAGCCGCGCTTATCAGCATGGAGATAATTCTTCTTGATGAATCTCCCGATGTCTCCTCTACTGGGCTCACAAGTGTACACCGCACTGCAGGTCCTCTTCAATCGTCTAACAAGCAATTTCGCCTGCGTGGTCTTTCCACACCCGTCAAGCCCCTCGACACAGATGAAGACTCCACGACCCATACTCTTCAACGTCCCTTGACCTGAAGTTGAGCATTATGAAACTAGAGCTATAACTGTCTTTCACCCAACCCTGCGTTGACCCTTTCTTCATAAACTTTGAAAAAACAAAGCAGGCTGAAGGCAAGTTCGCATTACATTAGACGTTATAAGACGAAACTGCAATACAGAATATCAAAACCGAAAGGAGAAGCCCATTTATGCCAAAAGAATACTGGGGCGAAATCAAAGACCCAGTCCACGGGTACGTGTACATAACACAGGAAGAGAAAGCAATAGTCGATTCCTACGCCGTACAAAGACTCCACAGGCTTAGACAACTCGCAGGCGCAGAATACGTTTATCCAGGAGCCAACCACACACGGTTCGAACATTCAATAGGCGTCATGTACCTAGCAGGCAAAGTTGTCAGCAACCCCAACCTATCAAAGTACATCAGCGAAGACGAGGCAGAAACAGAGAGAATCGCCGCACTACTTCATGATGTTGGACACGGACCCTTTTCACACGTGTTCGAATATTTGTTAACCAAAGATCTCGACAAGACACACGAAGACCTAACCACATGGGTGATCCAGAAAAGCGAGCTGAGCGACATCATAAAGAAGATAGGCTGTGATCCACGCGAGATCGGGAAGCTCGCGGTTGGAAAGCTGCAAAAACCGAAAAAAGCTTTTCTCGACCAGATAATAAGCAGCACAATCGACGTGGACAAACAAGACTTCATCGTCCGAGACACATACCACACGGGCGCAGAATACGGATACATCGACATCTTCCGGCTGATACACACGTTGGATATCCTCGGCGAAAACCTGGCAGTCGAAGTTGGAGCACTTTCAGCTTTAGAATCCCTCCTGATAGCCCGCATAGAATCGTTCAAAAGCATCTACTTCCACCGAGTCGGCAGAGCTGCACAAATCATGCTTGCAACAGCCATGGACAAAGCCAACGAAGAACTGGGCTTGACACGCTTTAAAACTCCAGAACAATACCTCGCCTTGGACGACTACACCGTCTATACCATGCTGAAGAACTCCAAGAAATCCAGAAAAATCATAGAAGACCTGGAAAACCGAAGAATGCTCAAATGCGCATATGAAAAAACGTTCTATGAAAAGGACACCATGGTTTCCAACATCTTCAGCCGCGAAACCTATAGGAGACAACTTCAATCAGAGATTGCAGAAGAAGCGAACGTTGAGACAGAAATGGTCACGATCGACGTACCGACAGTCCCATCTGTCCCCTACGAACACTCGGTTCTAACTGAAAACATGGAAATCACGGCGTTCTACAGGACGCCTGAAGGAAAGAAAATCCCCCAACGACTAAGCGAGATCTCGAAAATCTTCGATACACTCAGAGGCTTCATGAACATACTCCGCGTCTACACACCGCAAGAACAACGCGAAAGCGTCAGCAAAGCAGCAGAAAAAATCCTAGGAAGAATCCCCTCATCAGCCAAAATATCCTACTGAAGGACGAACAAATGCAGCAAAAAACGCTGAAAGGACGAGTCATCGTCGAAGGCCACTGCCAAGCAGAAGCATTAGTCAGCTCCAAACCGATCAGTTTCCTCGGCGGCGTCGACCCGGCAGACGGAAAGATAATCGAAAAAAACCACGATCTGTGTGGTCTATGCATCAAGGACAAGGTCCTGTGTTTTCCACACGGACACGGATCAACCGTAGGAAGCTACGTCCTCTACTCTTTGGCAAAGAAAGGACTCGCCCCGAAAGCAATAATCAACCAAACAGCCGACCCCGTCGTTGTCGTGGGCGCAATAATCGCAAATGTCCCCATGATTGATCAAATAGACATCAGAGAAATCAGAACCGGAGACATCGTAGACGTCGATGCCTGCAAAGGTTCAGCAACGATATTGAAACGAAAGGAGAACTAACCTACCCATGCACCTAACGAAAGAAGAAGAACGCATACTCAACGGCGCACACGGATGGGCAGAGCAAACATGCATGAAAATACTCGTTCGCCTAGGCGAACTGTTCAACGCTGAAAAACTGATACCGATAACCTCAGCACACGTCTCAGGAATCTCCTACAAAACACTCGGTGACGCACCAATACAATACCTGAAAGCACTAGCAGACGCAGAAGCAAAAGTAAAAGTGAAAACCACACTCAACCCACAAAGCCTCGACCCAAAATACCTCATTAACAAGCTCCCAAACGAACTGCAGAAGAAACAGCTCTCAATACTAAAACAGTTCAACAGAATGGGCCTGACCGAATCCTTGACCTGCACCCCCTACTACTTGAGCAAATTAAAACGTGGCTCTCACATGGCATGGGCCGAATCCTCAGCTGTCGTATACGCCAACTCCGTTCTCAAAGCATGGACAAACCGCGAAGGCGGACCGAGCGCGCTCGCAGCAGCTATAATCGGAAAGACGCCGGACTATGGCATGCACCGACCTGAGAACCGTCGCCCAAGCACTCTAGTGAACGTTAAAACAAAGCTGAAAAATGAAACTGAATACGGAGCGCTCGGCATTCACTTGGGCAAACTTTTACGCAACGAGATTCCACTCATTCAAGGACTAGAAAATGACAAGGACAAACTGAAACAGTTGTGCGCTGCGATCGCGACAACAGGCATGACGAACATGTTCCAAATCGGTTCAAACTCATCAAAAGCAACCGAAAGGATAAACGTTGAAGCAAAAGACCTGAAGCATACAATCGAAGAACTCTCCACAGGTCAAGATAAGAAGCCCGATCTCGTATTCATCGGATGCCCTCACTGCTCAATCAATGAAATGAGAACCGTCGCCCAGACCGTCAAGGGAAAGAAAGTCAGACCAGGGATCGAGTTTTGGGTCTGCACATCATGTCACGTTAGCGAAGCAGCCAAAGACTCCGTAAGGCAAATAGAGAAAAGCGGAGGTCACGTGCTCACGGGTGTCTGCACCGTCGTGTCATTCACAGAAAACCTGGGAATAAAGAACATAATGACCAACTCCGCAAAGACGGCTTACTACGCGCCGACACTCAGCAAAGCCGAGGCAACGCTTGCACCCGTCAACCAATGCTTGAAGACAGCGTTAAAGGGATAACCTTTATTCAGTTGAAGAAATATTCTGCATGTCGCATCGGGCTATTAGGGCTCCGGTAGTATAGCCCGGTTAAGTATTCCGGCCTTTCGAGCCGGAGACCCGGGTCCGAATCCCGGCCGGAGCACCACAAGAATCTTGCGTTCATTCCACGCTCACTGTAATGCTGAGCGCACACTAGATATTCACAACCAGGAGCGAACTCGTGAAGAAAGTGTATGTTTGCGGAAGCTTCAGGTTCACCAATGAGATTGAAAACGTGGAAAGATTACTAGACAAAAACGGCATTGAACACCACGTTTCAAAAACGATGAACAACAGCGGAATTCTAGGTTGCTTAAAGAAAATCGATGAAGCAGACGTGATCTACGTTGTCGACCCAGAAGGCTACGTTGGCAAAAGCGTCTCCGTCGACATAGGATACGCTTATGCAAAAGAAAAGTCAGTATATGCCATGTGCCCAATAGCTGACCCGCCCCTGAAGGGTCTGATAAGCCGCATCTTGTCTCCGAAAGAGCTGATTGACCTACTTGAAAGAGATACTCACGTTCGAACACAACGAGTTCCGACCGACAAATCACCGCATACAATTCGTGAAGACTGAGTGACAAGAGACGCACACAGCGAGTGGCAAGTGGCAACGGCTGTTCCTTCCAAGTCTAACCCTATTTGCTCGACCATGAACAGTTGTCTTCTCGGTTTATTTGGCCGAATCCGAAATTGTTAAAAGCCTGCGTTACAAATCAACCGAAGGATTCTCATGATGACCAATCGAAAATACCTTTTCACCTCTGAATCGGTCGCAGAGGGTCACCCCGACAAGGTTGCAGATCAAATTTCAGACGCCGTGCTGGACACGGTTTTGGAGAAGGACCCCAAGGCAAGAGTCGACTGCGAAACACTGGTAATGCAGGGAAACGTCATCGTCACAGGCCAAATAACAACAAACTGCTACGTCGACATACCACACATCGTCAGAAACACGTTGAAAGAAATCGGGTTAGACAACGCTAGAGACGGAATGGACTGGGAAACCTGCGGCGTCCTCGTATCCATAACGGAACAATCCCCGGACATTGCAGTGGGAGTAAATGAAACCGAAGGCCACGAACAGGGAGCCGGAGACCAAGGAATGGTATTTGGCTACGCAACAAACGAGACTAAAGAACTGATGCCCCTACCAATAATGCTCGCACACAACCTAGTCAGAAGACTATCTCAATGCAGGAAAAGCAAAATCCTGCCCTACCTGAGACCCGACGGCAAATCCCAAGTTACAGTCGAGTATGTCGATGGAAAACCAAAAAGAGTCGACGCAATAGTAATAGCAGCACAACACATCGACAAAATCAACAGGAAAAAAATGAAAGAAGACATCATAAATCACGTCATCAAAAAAGTCATCCCGGCAAACATGCTGGACGAAAAAACAAGATACTACGTTAATGAAACAGGAAGATTCGTCATCGGCGGAACCCTCGCAGACTCAGGCCTAACCGGAAGAAAAATCATCGTCGACACCTACGGCGGCGTTGGAAGCCACGGAGGAGGCTGCTTCTCCGGAAAAGACCCGTCAAAAGTCGACAGGTCTGGTTGCTACATGGCCCGGTACATCGCAAAAAACGTCGTCGCCGCCGGCCTAGCAGACCAATGCGAAGTCCAAATATCTTACGCCATCGGCGTTGCACAACCGGTTTCCGTGATGCTGAACACCTTTGGCACCGGAAAGATCACGGATGAAAAGATCTTGGAGCTGGTGAAAAAACAGTTTGACATGAGACCAAAAGCAATCATAGATCAACTAAAACTGCTCAGACCAATTTACAAAAAGACAGCTGTTTTCGGCCATTTTGGAAGAAATGACCCTGACTTCACGTGGGAAAACACCGACAAAGCCGAGATCCTCAGAAAGTCCGCGCAACTGGAAAACGATCGAGAAGATAAGGTCAAACACTGATATAGCTGCTCCAACTATCCGATAGACTTCTAGATGCAGGCGACCATCCATGACAGATAGTTTACCAGCAAGTTACAGAAAACTGATGGAAAAGAACAAGGAATTAGCAATCCTACAGTCTACAGAATCAATAATGGGCTGGGACATGGAAACCATGATGCCGCCCAAAGCCATCAAACTTCGAAGCCAACAGCTCTCCCAGCTAAGCGTCTTAGACCACAAGATGAGCACAAACCCCGAAACAGGAAAACTGCTAGAAAAGATCACACAGCACCCAGACTATGACAAACTCACTGCCGTGCAGAAGAGAAACATCTACTTGATAAAGAAACGCTACGACGAACAAACAAAACTCCCTGAAAAACTCGTTGCCGAAACCGCGAAACAAGAAGCATTAACCGTGGATATATGGAAGAAAGCGAAGGCAGCCAGAAACTTTTCAATGTTCAGATCCGACCTTGAAAAACTCGTCGAACTGAAAAAGAAAGCCGCTGAGATACTGATGAAAGTGAAAGAAACCAAAACTCCCTACGACGCACTCGTCGACATTTACGAACCCAAAATGACCTCCACAAACATCACCAAAGTTTTCGATGAACTCAGAGCTGGCCTAGTTTCACTGCTCAAAAAATGCGAATCGACCCGCAAGCAGCCAGACTCGACAATATTGAAACGCAAGGTTTCAGTAGAAACGCAGCGCCGAATCGCAAAATCCCTAACAGAATTCGTGGGCTATGATGTCACGAGCAAGACTGCTGGGGGAAGAATAGACGAAACAGAACACCCCTTCACGACGGGCTACTATGACGATGTGCGAATAACCACGCATTACTTCGAAAACGAATTCACATCATCAATCTTCTCAGTACTACACGAAGCAGGCCACGCACTCTACGAACAAAACCTACCGGAAAAATGGATGTACCAACCAGTAGGCAACAGCGTCTCGATGGGCTTCCACGAATCCCAGTCACGCACCGTGGAAAACATCATTGGAAGATCCAAGGAGTTCTGGACATACTTCCTGCCAAAAATGAAGCATATCCTGGGCACTGAATTTTCAGACCTAAAACTGGACCCGTTCGTCCACGCGATCAACCGAGTTAAGCCGTCAAAAATTAGAGTCGAATCAGACGAAGTAACTTACTGCATGCACATAATAATCAGGTTCAATCTAGAACGCGACCTCTTCGCAAACAAGATATCCGTAAAAGAACTGCCAGAACTGTGGAACCAAAGTTACAAAGAATACCTCGGCGTCAAAATCGAAAATGATTCTGAAGGAGTTAATGCAGGACACACACTGGGCAAGCGGCTCATTCGGCTACTTCCCAAGTTACGCGCTAGGCAACATCTACAGCGGACAACTACTCGAGGCAATGCAAAAAACCGTGCCGACCTGGCGCCTCCAACTCGCGGAGGGCAGCTTTAAAAAAGTGCGAACCTGGCTCGTCAACAACGTTCACTCAAAAGGAGACCTCTATGACGCGCCAGACCTGCTTAAGAAAATCACTGGAAAAGAACTAAGCGTCCAACCTTACCTAAACTATCTCAACGAAAAGTACTCAAGCCTTTACGGGTTCTAACGTCTCTTTCTTCTTAGAACCAGCTCTAAGAATTTGCAGACCGACATACAAAACAATGCCTAAAACAAACAGGCCAATACCTCCATACCCCGAAACAGCATCATAAACGTTGGCACCATACAGAAACAGCGCAACCCCCAAAATCACCAAGACAAGACACAAGATATCTGTCCACGACATTCAGACCAACCCCGATATCAAGTTTTAAACCTTCTACACCGCAATAAGGTATATAGGCTTACCGCTAAACGAAACAGACCTACATCTTCAGAATCACAATCAGCCCAAGCCAACAGTGGTCGACACTTCGCCGCCGATTCCAACGATACTTCCCAGTCTCGTCCGACATTTCGCACCGAATGTTGCTCACATCGTCAGAGATCAAGAAGATTCATACGACCTTCCAGAACCGACTCCGTCGTACAACAATTAGGTCCAACTAATAACGCAAGCTGTTCCGACAATTTTATATACGAGATGCGCAGTTAACACCAATCGTGGCTAAGACAATGTCGGATCAGAACTTGAAAAAGCCTGAAACAAGAGAAGACCTCGTCAAAATACTGACGGAGGCCGCCAAGAAAGCCGCTGAAGGCCGCGCTGCACCGAAGGCCAGACCGACAAAACCGACAGTTCTCGGAACAGCAGAAGCACTAAACATTCACAGAGACACCCTTTACACGTGGCTAAAAGAGTTCAATGTCGATTTCAAAGAGATTACAGACAGTTTGCCGACAGAATTGATGTCGGAAACGCGAGAAGATGGGTCTGGACACACATATCTAATCGGTGAAGCCCTAATTGGAGAAGGAAACGAAGTTGCCCACATAGACTTGTTGATGGGAGACAAAGGCGGACCTGTCGGAGACGCTTTCGCATCAGGAATGTGCCATTTGTCCGCCGGTCACACCCCCCTGCTAGCGGTCATAAGACCAAACCTTCCGCCCAAACCGCACACGCTACTCGTACCCAAAGTCACTGTAAAGAACATGGGAGACGCAAGCAAGATTTTCGGACCAGCCCAAGCCGCAGTGGCCAAAGCGGTTGCAGACGCTGTCGAAGAAGGAATAATCCCCAAGGAAAAAATCGATGAATGGGTAATCGTCGCAAGCGTTTTCATCCACCCTCAAGCAACAGACTTCCGCAAAATCTACCACTACAATTACGGAGCAACAAAGCTGGCTCTAAGAAGAGCCCTCGCGAAATATCCCACACTGGAAAAGATGCTTTACGACAAAGACAGAGCCAAGCACCCAATAATGGGATTCAAAGTGCCGCGTCTATGGAGACCACCATACCTACAGATCTCACTGGACAATCCAGAGATAGAAAGTGCAAAAAGAGTCATATCGCACCTGCCTGGAAGCGACAGAATAATACTCGAAGTCGGCACACCGCTCATCAAACGATACGGAACAAAAATAATCAGTCAACTCCGAGAAGTTGCCAAAGACATCTTCTTCGTTGCAGACTTAAAGACCCTTGACGTCGGCAAAGTGGAAGTTGACCTAGCTTATGACGAAACCGCAGACGCCGTAGTAGCTGCCGGACTCGCAGCTGCAGAAACGCTTGACTCATTCATTCACGAAGCCAGAAGACTCGGTATCTACTCAATAGTAGACATGCTAAACGTTGAAGACCCACTCAAGAAACTCAAATCAATCAAAGAGTTCCCGGACATCGTCGGATTGCACAGAGGAATAGATCAAGAAACCGGAAGAGAACATGGACTGGAGATCATCCCAGAAATAAGGCAAATCTTCAAAGACAAGAAATTCCTGATAGCCGTAGCCGGCGGAATAGTGCCTGAAACCGCAAAACAAGCTCTTCAAAAAGGCGCAGACATAATTATCGTCGGAAGATACATAACCCAATCAAGAGACGTCGAACACGCGGTCAGAGACTTCCTTGAAGCAACACCAGAAATGAGAGAAGACGTAGACCTCTTCAGGGTACATGTCGAATAAACCCCTCTCTCCTTTCTTTTTTCAACTAGAAGAGCTTGAAAGAAACGTAAGCGACAAGAAAGATTACCCCTGCAGTGACAAAGACACAGAAGAAACCGAGCGTACCACCGAACGTTTGAGCGAGGAAAGGACCAATGAAGGAGCCGAAAGCACCGCCGACACCGATCAACACGTTGAATAAACCGGATTTTCCAGCAGGAATAAGCTCCATGGACAATGATAGCGTGTAGACCATAAACATCGCGAAAAGGAAACCCAACAAGATCAGAAGCGCAGTGGCGAATCCCACAGAAGAAATTCCTGAAAGATACAGGGCGAAAACAAAGGCAAATGCAAACAGACCTCTGGACAAAACAATTCTCCTCAGGTTTGTCTTCTCCCGCGACTCTTCCAAGCTGCGACCCGCTAATGCGTAACCTAAAATGGCTCCGCCAGAGTTCAGGACGTACATCGCAAAAACCATTCCTTCGGGAAGAGAAGCGCTCGAAACAATGTTCTTAATGAATATTGGTAGAGGCGTAAAAAGTATGCTCGTAGCCAGAGAAAACAGGACCAAACCAACGCAGAAGGCAGTCACATTTTCCTTCTTCAGCTTCTCAGTGACAGACGCCCCGTCCAGAAGCCTCGAAGCCACGTAGATCCCGCGCGAAGCAAAATCCACGGCCTTCTCCATACCTACCAGTTTCCTTTCAAAAACCAATAAGGGGTCCCTAACAAGTACCACTGAAAGAACGAAGCCTACAAAATTCAAGCCGCTACATACAAAAAACGTCATCACTGAACCGATCCCAAGGATCGAAGTCACAAACCCTAACAACAGCCCGATAAGCCAACCAAATTCAGTCAAACCTTCGTAAAATGCGTAACTTCGATGCCAATCCTCATGCGAGTAAAGTTCAGCAATCAACACGTTTTTTGGAGGTTCATGCGCCATATGAAGTATCGACATCAAACCATAAAGAACTATCAACAGAAAAATGCTCTGCGTGTAAGTAAAAAAGTACAGGATGATTGCCGAGGTCAAGAACGACAAAAGGATGTAACGCTTGTAACGTCGCGTCTTGTCGCACAAATATCCCCACAAGAAAGAGGCTGGAATCGCCACGAACAACGCGACGGCTGAAAAAACGCCTATGTAAAACATGCCGTTGCTGGGGTCAATGCCAATAATATAGAGGGGGAGAAAAATAGACAGTAGTCCGAAGCCCATTTCGTGGAAGAAGAACCCCAGTCGCCACATAGCCAGAAAACGTCTCGCTAGTGAATTAAAACCTTTACGCACAAAAACCCGGCTTTTCTGTGGATAGCAAACAAACCTTTAACAAATCCTTAATAACGAGATGTTCAACTTTCATAACACTGCCTCAAAGAAGGCTATCTGCAATGGCAAAGTTCAAAGTCATCGTTTCAGACCCTGAAACCGGCACCTCAAAAGTCGTCGAGCTTCAAGAAGCACGTGCTGCTCCGCTTGTCAGCAAGAAAATAGGCGAAGTCATCGACGGAGCAATAGTTGACATGCCAGGACATAAAGTGCAACTGATGGGTGGCTCCGACAAAGACGGGTTCCCTATGAGACCGAGCGTTCACGGCGGTGTCCGAAGGAGAATCGTACTCAGCGGAGGCGTCGGATTTAACCCCACGGACCATGGAATGCGAAGACGCAAAACAGTCAGGGGAAACATTGTGACCGAAGAGATCGTTCAGGTGAATCTGAAAGTTGTTGAGAAGCCAAAAGGCGCCAAAGAAGCAAAGAAAACAAAAGAAAAGAAAGAAGAAAAAAGCTCAACCCCGAAAGAATCTCAAGCATCAGCTCAGCCTCCGGCTCAACCGCAAAGCAAAGCTCAATGAGCCCTTAACGTTTATTAGCAGCATCAAATCTAGTTCTTCAAGAATTTGTAAACATTCATGGGAAAATAGAGAATGAGCAGCGAAAAACGTGCACCTTTGCCCCGTCAACCCGAAGTCAACGTCGGCACGATAGGACATGTCGATCATGGCAAGACAACCCTCGTCCAAGCGATGACCGGCGTCTGGGCCTCAAGACACAGCGAAGAGCTGAAGAGAGGCATTACTATCAAACTAGGGTATGCCGACATGCCAGTTTACCAATGCTCACAATGCGAATCGCCCTACAACCTTTCAACTTCACCAGACTGCCCCAAATGCAGTTCAAAAGGTGTTTTCGTCCGGGCAATCAGCTTTGTCGATGCCCCAGGGCACGAAGCATTGATGGCAACTATGCTCTCGGGAGCCGCCATTATGGATGGTGCTTTGCTAGTTATAGCTGCAGACGAGCCCTGCCCACAACCACAAACAAGAGAGCACCTGGCAGCTGCCGACGCCATCGGCATAAAAGACATAATAATCGTTCAGAACAAAATCGACATCGTTGACGAAAAAAGAGCACGCCAAAGCTATGCAGAGATAAAAGCTTTTGTGAAGGGAACCGCGGCGGAGAACGCGCCGATAATCCCAATCTCAGCACAACGCGGAGTAAACATCGACATTCTACTTGCAGCAATACAGCAAATCATTCCGACACCAAACAGAGACGAAACAAAACCGCCCTTCATGTACATAGTTCGCTCCTTTGACACCAACAAACCTGGCACAACTGTCGACAAACTGGAAGGCGGAGTGCTAGGTGGAACAATCGTCGAAGGAAAACTCCACGTGGGCGATGAACTAGAGATAAGGCCCGGAACAGTGGTAGAAGGAAAAGACACTTATCAACCGTTGTTCAGCGAAATCGTAAGCCTGCAGGCAGGCCAAAGGAACGTGACAGAAGCCCGCTGCGGCGGACTAGTAGGCGTTGGGACACTCCTTGACCCTTCATACTCAAAAGCCGACAGCCTCATCGGCAACATCGCCGGAAAACGCGACATGCTTCCCCCAACGACCTCGGAACTACTCCTAGAGACCAAAATTCTCGAGAGAGCCGTAGGCACGAAGGAGCTATCTAAAATCGAAGCAGTCGCAATGAACGAATCGCTCCTTCTCCACGTGGGCGCCGCCATCACCGTCGGCAAAGTATCGTCAGTGAGAAAGAACAGCGTCCAAATAAAACTCACCCGACCAGTGTGCGTCCAGAAAGGGTCAAGAGTCGCCTTAAGTAGAAAAATCGCGGGAAGATGGCGGCTAATCGGTTTCGGAATGATACTTTAGGATGATCGCAAAGCCTAAACCCACGAGAAAGATTCCTGCGATCATCTTGGATGCAAACGCTTTCTTTGTTCCCGTAACATTCAATATAGACATCTTCGAAGAATTGAAAAAGATTCTGAACAGAAACTTTGAACCCGTCCTGCTTTCTCCCACGCTGGAAGAACTCCAAAGAATCTCAACCCGTGGTTCGCCGAAAATGCGAAAGCAAGCAGAAAACGCTTTGAGGCTAGCTCAAAAATGCAGGGTTTTGAAGATCGCTCATAGGAACGAGATCCCCGTTGACGACCTAATTGTCCAAGTGGCCAGCAATCAGAAATATGCGGTTTTCACCAATGACAGACAGTTAAGGAACAGGCTAAGAGATATAAATGTGCCAGTGATCTATGTGAGACAAAAGTCACGTCTAGAAATCGACGGGAGGCTATGACCCCTGTTCAAACTTATAACAAGAGAAGATACCATTCGCATTCCGCCTGAAACCTTCGGCAACCCACTGGAAGCTGTGGGACACCAACAGGTCAAGGCGAAGTATGAAGGCGTTGTTGACGAGGAACTGGGCTATGTCATCGCCGTCACACAAGTGAAAGTGAGCCAAATCGGCAAAATCATCCCTGGAGACGGTGCCACATACCATAAAGTAAGCTTTTCGTTGCTAACCTTCTACCCTAAGATCCAAGAAGTTGTTGAAGGCGAAGTTGTTGAAATCGCCGACTTTGGTGCGTTCGTTCGCATAGGACCGATCGACGCGCTGCTTCACGTTTCGCAACTGATGGACGACTTCATTTCGTACGATGAGAAACAAGGGGTTCTTCTGGGGAAGGAGAGCAAGAGAAGGCTCATGAGCGGCGACCAAGTTCGCGTGCGCATAACGGCAGTTTCACTTGGGAGAGCTGGAAGTTCAGGCAAGATTGGCGTGACTGCAAGACAACCATTCCTGGGCAAGCTCGAATGGATAGACGCGGATTTGCAGAAGATCAGAGAAGCTGCGGAAAAGAAACCAACAGAGAAGAAGGGGAAGGCAAGTGAGTGAGAAAGCCTGCACCAACTGCCACTTTCTCACACGAGAGAACGTCTGCCCCAAGTGCAAAGGGACAAGCCTTAGCGACGATTTCAGTGGGCTGATTATTGTTTTTGACCCTGAAAACTCTGAGGTTGCAAAGGCCATGAACATAAAAGAAAAGGGCCGCTTTGCGCTAAGGGTCAGATGAAATGCCGATCGAATACTATCTAACGCCAGAACTGCGTACAAGACTCAAACAGCCGTTGGGCATTCTGATCCGAGGTTCATTTGTTGAAACAATGAAGATGCTCAGAAAAGTGATTCAGGACGAGAAGCCTTCAGCCGTAATTTCTGTAGGAGACACTGTCTCTAGAAACCTCGCAAAGAACGGTTTTACCCCTCAACTCTCAATTGTTGACAATAAGTGCATGCGAAAAAGCATAGAGCCAGCCAGGTTGGCGGCTGACCAAACCGTCTACGTGAAAAACCCGCAGGGAACGATTACGGATGAAGCTGAGGAAGCGATTGGAAATGCCCTCAGAGGAAACCAAAGCGTCAAAATGGTCGTAGAGGGAGAAGAAGACCTTCTAACGCTCCCCGCAATACTCCACGCATCTAACAATGCTCTTGTCGTTTACGGCCAACCCTACGAGGGAATCGTAGTCGTCATCGTGACCGATGAAAAAAGAGCAGAGGTCAAAGCAATCCTGAAGTCAATGGGAAAAACTCAAAAAGCTAAATAAGAGCGTGTAGCATCAAAGTCAACACCTCAACGAGGAAACATCATGGAAGTCAAGATCATATCTGAGAAAGACAATCAGCTTCTGAAGCGCAAGGAAGTGCGTTTTCAAATCAAACATGCCGCAGCCTCCACACCGCCCAGGCTGGAAATCAGAAGGGCAGTTGCGGACGCGTTGAAGGCGAACGTTGACTTGGTCTTTGTGAAACGGTTCGTAACGAAGTCAGGAATGCACATCGCGATTGGTGTAGCAAACCTTTATGATACTGTTGACAATGCGAAGCTCGTGGAGCCTGAGTACATTGTCAAGAGGAACATTCCTCCTCCTAAAACTGAGGAAAAGAAGGAGTAAGATAATAGATGTCGAAGAAAGGCGATAAGAAGGAAGCATCAAAGAAAGCAGAGGAGCCTAAGAAAGAAGCAAAAAAGCCAGAAGCGCCGCCAGTGGAAGTGCCGAAGGAAGAAGCAAAACCAGCGCCGAAAGCAGAGAAAGCCCCAAAGCCGGAGAAGAAAAAGAAAGAAGAGAAGGGCATCTTCAAACTCTACAAGGTTGAACAAGACAAGGTCGTCAGACTTCGACCAACGTGCGAGCGGTGTGGACCAGGTTACTTTATGGCTGACCACGGCAACAGGTACACGTGCGGACACTGTGGATTCACGCGGTATAAGCCAGTCAAGGAATAAACATCTTTAAATCGACCGATGATCAAGCTTCTTGATGGTCCCTAAAATGCTAAGGGTTAACGTTATTGTATCCAATATTTCTGCTGAACGCTTCCTAGATTTTCGAAAACCCTTCCCTCAAATTCACATCAGCACGAACCTCAACCTGACGAGTATGGAGAAGAAACCGGACGATTCTTTGGAAGTCCCGTTCATCCTAACAATCAGCTATAACCCCTCTGTAGCTCAGATTAACTTAAAGGGAACAGCATACGTTGTCGGAGAAAAGCACGAAATAGAACAGGCGTACAATGATTATGAGGCAAAGAAGCCCCCGCCGCCAGTGGTCATTCAATCCGTCTCAAACGTCGCTTTCATCGAGTCGGTTCTTATATCAAGAACTCTGAACGTTCCTCCACCAATTCCGTTGCCTCAGATTCCCGAAAACAAACCAATCGAAAAGAGGCCCTCCGACGGAGACTATACGCGTTAGAAAAGACTAGACGATCATTTTAGAGGAACGTACATCGAAGAGCGAGAGGCACCTATGCCCGGAGTTCCGTGCCTAACGGGCTTGTTTGTGACCGCGAATTCACCCAAGTAATGCCCAATCATTTCAGGCTTTATTTCCACCTGAACAAAGTCTTTCCCATTATGAACACCGATCACGAGCCCCACCATCTCTGGAAGTATTATCATGTTCCGAACGTGAGTTTTCACTGAAGAGCTTCCTCCCTTCCGCATTTCTTCCCGCGTCTGCCTAATCTTTTCAAGCAGTATTCTTTGTTCGGGTTGCAATCCACGGTGAAGACTTCGCCTCTGTCTAGACGGTAGAAGGTCGATGAACTCGTCCATCGACATGCTTTGCAGTTGGCTGAGACTTAGTCCACGGTACATGTATTCCTTCGGCATTTCTACCTCACCCTAATCATTGCACCTGCAACTGTGAGCGTTTACTCCTTTGCTATTTTCTTCTTTTTCCTTCCAGTGCCGCGAGCCGCAATTAGACCGACCTTCTGTCCAGGAGGAGCTCCATGCGAGGTCGTCGTGCCTTTCCTTGCGCTTCTCTTGCTACTGCCATACGGGTGCACTGCGGCAACCATCTTTCGACCACTGGTCCTAGGATACTTTCGTCCTCTTGCTCTCATCAGATGGAATTTGGTACCCGCTTTTAAGAATGGTTTGTCTGTACGACCTGACCCTGAAACAATACCTATCGTTGCCCGACAGTAGTCTGCAACGTACTTCGACTTGCCCGACGGAAGCTTGACAATCGTACCATTGGGCGTGTGAGTTACAACGGTCGCATACGACCCCGAAGATTTCGAAAGTTTGCCACCGTCTCCTGGGCGAAGTTCTATGTTGCAAATCATCGTGCCCTCAGGGATCTTGCCGACGGGAAGTATGTTTCCAACGTCAACAACTGCTTTTCCGCCGAACTGAATCGGTTTGCCCTCATAAACGCCTTCGGGAACGACCGTGTAGAACGTCTCTCCGCTTTCGAACCTTATCAACCCCAACGGTGTCCCTCTTCCAGGGTCATGAACCAATTGTTTAACCACGCCGCTCAGTGTAGTTTCAAAGCTTTCTTTCACTTTGGTTGAAGGATACCTTGCGGGCGCAACTCTCTTGTGTGTTGAAGCTTGGAACGTTGATCCCCCACGCCCACGCCTCTGAACACGAATCCTCTTTCCCATCAGTCAATCCACACCAAGCTTATAGTATTCCAAGTCTAATAGCGATGTCAGCTGCCTTGTAGTCAGGATGCAGTTTCACGAAAGCTTTCTTCTCGCCACGAGGGGTTATCTGCATGTTGACGTGCTGGACCTTCACTTCATAGAGCTGCTCCACCGCCTTCTTAACGTCGCTTTTTCCAGCTTTCAAATCAACCATAAACACAATTTTGTTCTCTTTCTCCACCAATAAACTAGCAGACTCAGTCATCAGCGGATAAAGAATGATGCTGTACGGGTCCATTAGTCGCGTCCTCCTTGACCATACAAGTTACCGAGCTTCTCGATTGCACCACTCGTCCAGATGATTAGCCTTCCCGGGTGTGTGCCGGGAGCAAGCATTTCTGCGTTGAGATCTGTCACTGAGACGGCGTCGACGCCGGGAATGTTGTTCGCAGCTTCAATGATCCCCTTGTTCTCGGCTACCACGATCAGCGGTCCGACGCTTTGCTTCATCTTGCGTCCTCTGCTCTTGCCTTTTCCTGCCCGTACCTTTCTGCTTTCCCTAACGCGGAAAATCTCAGACAACGCTCCAAGTCGAATTAGAGCTTCCTCAACTTCCTTTGTCTTTTGTAAGCTTTCAATCTCAGGCGTGACAACAAGCGGGATCTGCGGAACGTCCTCGATATTGTGACCCCTTTTGGCTACTGTTTCTTTGGAAGCCGTCGCCGCTATCGCGGAAAGTAGGGCCAATCGCTTCTCTTTCTTCGGAATCTTCTTGACGATCTTCTTCTCGGAAAGAGGCGGATGTGCCGCCCTACCGCCAACTGTTCCAGGAGCGAAGGCAGCCCTCGCGGTTCCTCCCTTGCGTCTAGGTATTCTTGCCTGACCTGAACCTGTTCCTTGGGATTCAGCGGTCGTTCTCTTGCCAGCCATAGGATCTCTCCCTTGTGGCTGAATCCTTTTCGATTGTATCGCTAAGACAGCTCGCTTAATGACGTCTGGTCGAAGCGGAGTTGCAAAAAGCGGCGGAAGCTCAATTTTCCCCACTGCTCTTCCTTCGAGATTGAAAACCTTAACCGCCTTCTTGACCATCAGGGCTCACCCAGTCATCTTCCCTGCGGCGATTCAAGCGACACGTAAGTTATCTGCGGTGGTTCTTCCGCAACACTCCTCGGCGGTCGAGCAGGATAACGAAGCCGTATCGGCCGTTTCTCGGTGCCCGCCACGCTTCCCGCAAGAAGCAGGTATGGACCCTTGATGATGCCGTACCTCAGAAAACCACCCTTCGGGGTGATTTCCTTTCCATCCTTGCCGATCCTCAGAATGCGCTTGTTGTACTCCGTTCTCTGGTGGTAGCCCATCTGTCCAGCTCTGGCGATGCTGTACATTACGTGGTGCGGGTTCCATGGTCCCAGGGTGGCAACGCCTCTTTTCGTCTTTCTTCCTTTAGCCTGAAGAATCGTTACTCCCCAACGTTTGACAGGCCCCTGCCAGCCTTTGCCCGTTGAAACGGAAGCGATGTCGACAAACTGACCTTCTTTGAAGATCTCTGCGACGGTTATAGTTTTTCCCAGAAGAGTTTTTGCATACTCGAACTGCTCCTGGACTGTACCCCCGCCGATTTCTATCTCGGTCACGTCTGGCTTCTTCTTTGAAAGACTTGCTTCTTTCGGTTGAGTTAGCGTGATGACACGGACTTTAGCGACTTTGGGCAGGTTTTCTTCGACTCTTTTCAAAGCTTCTTCTGTACCAAAGTCTTTTGGAAGGGTCAAGACCCGTCCCAAACTGGCCGGAGGCTCCTTCAACCAAGCTTCAGCCAAACTGTGCAGACCGTCCATGTCCTTCGCATAAACCTTTATGGCACCGACCAGTATAGGTGGTGTTTCCAAGACCGTTGCTGGAACAATGACTTCTTTCCCGAAGTCCGGCGATCGTTTACGGTCCTCGATCGTGAAAACGTGAGTCATGCCCGCCTTGAAACCGGTGAAACCCAGAAGGCGAGGCGCTTCTGATGTTATCCTAGGCCAAAAGCGTACCTTGGCAAGTAAGCGTTCAGAACGTTTCCTAGGCAAGTATGCGAGAGAACCATGTCTAGGAGCGTGTGTTTTACGGTGTCCCATCGTTTTTCCGACTCGCGTCTTCTAGGAATAATAACGATGAGTTATAAACATTGCTCTACGATAGCGGCTGCTTTGGAATGTTCACTGTTTTTGTTTTCTGAGCTGGAAAACACTGACAAGCGTTAAATCTGCAAGAATTTAGTCTTCTTGAGGATGGCACGTGACCGACAGAACATCACGAGTTGCAGAGGCGCTATATCGTTCGGGCTGCCTGAAATTCGGTAGTTACTCCATTAAGTCTGAAGCCCAAAGCCCCTACTACATCGATCTCGCATGTCTGCTCTCAAGTCCAAAAGACCTTTGTGTCATAGCAGACGTCGCCGCTGAAGAAGTTCAGAAAATAGCAGTTGACGACAGAATAGACCTGTTGGCGTCGATCGAGCTTAAAGGAGCACTAATCCTTCCCAGCATTGCCTGCCGCACAAATCTTCCCTGCGTGGTGGTCAGGAAGGAGGAGAAAACTTATGGTGCAATCGGACGAACAGCGGGAGCAATTGTCAAGAGAGGTAATGCGGCACTGTTCTTCGACGACGTGATCAGTGAAGATACGTCCAAGCTGGAAGCGATAAGACCTCTTGAACAGTTAGGGGCTCGAATCGAGAATATTCTCGTTGTAGTCGACAGACAGCAGCGAGGAAAAGAGAACCTCGCCAGGCTAGGCTACAAAGTTCATGCTCTGGCAGAGGTCACTCAATTAGCTGACAGACTACTTCAAGAATCGAAAATCTCGAAAGAGCAGGCGGATGCCGTCATCAATTATGTGAAAAGCAAATGAATACACTCGACTTTCCATATGTGTGGATCAGGGCAACAGCTTTTTAACGATCTGTCGGGCACCTTCCATTGGCGAAGACGTTATTGTGTTTATAGTCACTTCTGGTCTCAACGGTGGTTCATAGGGCTGCCCCACGCCCGGAACATTGGGAGCTTTTCCTTCAAACGCCTTGGAATAGATCCGCCTGGGGGCGTTGTGAGTGTTAGCGCGTTTGACCTCACGCTCCATACAAACCTCTAGTGGGCATTCAAGATAGACCTCGATGAACTTTGGAATCTGACGCCTTGCCTCGTCCCGGTAGCTTCGGAGGTTCCCCGTGGCGTCGATGATGACGTTGGTGCCGTTGGCCGTAAGAAGATGAGCGATATAGACGAGAGTCCGATACACTATGTCACGCTCTTCCAGTGAGTAATCTGGCTTAGGAGTCAAGACTTTGCGCAATTCATCAGAAGACAAGAGCTGGACGCGGACGTCCTTTTTGCTCATAAGCTTCATAAGAGCCTGAGACACAACAGATTTCCCGCTGCCGGGCATACCTGTAATCCAGACACACCAGCCGAGCTTATGCGACACTTCTCTGCTCAAGAGGACCCCAGAACTGTTTCACTCATCTTTTCTTTTAAGAATTCATATTCTTGAATCTTGAAAAGGTGGCTTCTGCAATTGCAGTCTGAACTTCCGAAGCCGATTATTGGGCTGCCGTTCTTGCTCAGTTCAGTCGAGAGTCTGCACTCCTCAGACCTTGTTGCTTTCTTGTGGAAGATCTTCACGATTTTTGCATGTCTGTTGGCGAGCAGGTAGTCAATATGCCAGAACTTTTTCTTTTCCAGCCTTTGGTGGCGTTCCAAGCGCTTGTTCAGGTTATTCTGAGCAGAACCAACGTAGGCATAGAGCCCGTGCTTGAACTCGATGATGCCCAGGGCTCCTACCTTTACGTGCGTGTTACTGGCAACAGTGATAATCAGAACGTAGATACCTTTCATGCTTTTCTGCTGGAGGTGCTGTCTTTATACCATTTCAGGATTTCATTCGAGGCGTTCGGTGAGTAGCCCATTCCCTTGAGGAGTTTTGCAAGGTCATCAATAGACTTAACCGTCAAACCACACCTGCCCCATGGAGGTTTACCTTGAAACCATATTTATACTTTAGTCTAAAAATCGATACGTGCACTTCACTTGATGGCAACCGATTATTCGCTACTGAGTTCTAACTCAGATACGACTCCACTCTTTCATACTCGAAGTCTTTCGTCTCAAGCATCGTGCGCGCAAAGCGAAATAGTTTTTTGCGCACATTTGGAGACAGTTTTGGGTACCACAAAGGCGAAGCTAGGACAATGCTGCGCCAAGCATAGAAAGGTTGAATCACTTTCAGAATCTCATCGTCTCCAGATTCGTCAAGATAGTTTTTCCAGAAGAGTATGAACAATCTGCCAAACGGACCATTCATTTCTCCAAACGTCTGCAGGGAATAGAAAATGTAGTTTATCGTGATCGCAGCAACATCATCGGCAGGCTCGCCCCACTCTTCCCGGCTTCGATCCAGAACCGCGAAGTCCACGCCTTCCTTGAAAATAATGTTCCACGGGTGAAAGTCACCATGAACTTGAGACAACCTGTGCCCTAGGTGCTTGAGTCGCCACCGCCAATCGATGCAGTTTTTCTCAAACTGGACAAAGAACTTCTCATCTACATAATCCAATTTGGGAGGATAGCTGTCGGTCAACCCGAAGATGCACTCGCCGTGGCCGATTAAGTCGCGGATAGCTCTCGCATATAGTGATGGATCGTCTTTCTTCAAAGAGTGTATCCCGACAAGATAGTTGGACATAGCGACGCAGCGTTCTTCGTCCCTGTCGGTTACATGACCTGTTTGTTTGATGCGGTCAAGGTCCATGTGATAGAGTTCTCCGTCCACGAACTCTGTCAGCAGGAAGAACTCGGCGCAGTCGCCTAAGGCCCTAAGGCTTTGACCGTCGCTTAGAAACGAGCCCACGTCAACAGATCGCACGTGCCTGTCAAGCTTGTTGAAAACAGAATGCTGCCAAAGCAGAATCCCAGCTCTGTCAGAAAAATAATCGTGCCCAAAACCTTCAGGCTTCATGGTTTCCAACACTAGCCGCTTGGCCTGCCCTTCCACCTCGCACTGAATCAGACAGGGAACACCGTAACCGAAACCCTTCAAGTCCGCAGGTTCCCCACCGCGAAGCGGAGATATCTCCAAAACCTTCACCGGCGATTTATAGACGCCTAAAAGATACTCCTCCACCTTCTCAGCATGCAGTTCGAGCAAAGATAACCCACTCAAAACCAACATTAACTGTTCATAAGTTAAAAGTCTAGCGATGCGACTGCTGCTCAACATTATTTGGAGTGAAAAACAGTCAATTCACGATCAAACAGTTCAAGACAGATGTGAACAGACGCTACGTCGTGCTCAATCTTAAATACGAAACCGTAAGACAACTATGGCAAGGAGACATGCATGCAGAAATCTAAAATTAGAGACCCGAGCCTCGCATCGAGTGGTAATTTGCAGATGGAATGGGCATCGAAACACATGCCAGTTCTCAACCAGATCAGAGAAAGACTCGACAGAGAAAAACCACTCAAAAATATCACACTCGGAGCCTGCCTGCACGTAACGAAAGAAACCGGAATCCTAGTCGAAACTTTCCTCGCAGCAGGTGCAGATATCGCCCTATGCGGATCTAACCCACTCTCAACTCAAGACGACATCGCAGCGGCACTCGTCAAAAGGGGCGCCAACGTCTTTGCCTGGCGCGGACAATCAACAGAAGAATACTACTGGTGTGTCGACCGCGTGCTGGACTTTGACCCTCTCATAACCCTCGACGACGGCGCCGACCTTGTCGGCACGCTACACCGGAAGAGAAAACGAGCCCTGCCGAAAATCAAAGGAGGAACCGAAGAAACCACAACTGGTGTCCTACGCCTAAGAGCCATGGAAAAGAAAGGAGCCCTCAAGTACCCGATCATAGCAGTCAATGACGCATACACCAAATACTTGTTCGATAACCGCTACGGCACAGGTCAAAGCACACTAGACGGAATACTTAGAGCAACCAACATACTGCTCGCAGGCAAGAACTTCATAGTGTGCGGCTATGGCTGGTGCGGAAAAGGCATAGCCATGAGAGCTCAAGGCATGGGCGCCAATGTCATAGTAACTGAAGTAAACCCCACACGAGCCCTAGAAGCTGCAATGAACGGATTCAGAATCATGCCAATCGCCGAAGCCGCAAGCGTCGGCGACATCTTCGTCACAGCCACAGGTGATACCAGCGTCATAAGAAAAGAACACATGCAAAAAATGAAGGACGGCGCAATCCTCGCCAACAGTGGACACTTCAACGTCGAGGTAAACCCCAAGACTCTCGAAGAACTATCAACCAAGCAGCGAAGCATACGCCCCAACCTGCAAGAATACACTCTCAAAGACGGAAGAAAGCTTTACCTCCTAGCCGAAGGGAGACTCGTAAACCTCTCAGCCGCCGAAGGTCACCCCTCAGAGGTGATGGACATGTCCTTCGCAAACCAAGCCCTCTGCGTCGAGCATATAGCCAAGAATGACAAACTCAAGCCAAAAGTGTACCCGGTGCCGAAAGAAATCGATGAACACATTGCAAAACTGAAGCTCGAAGCCATGAAAATCAAGATTGACAAACTGACGAAGGAACAGAAAAAATACCTATCAGCGTGGGAACTGGGCACAACGTAACAGCCCAATTCTACACATGGTAAACTTTAAAAGGCATTAAGAAGATAAACTTGGCTATCTAAGGGTGATATCAAATGGCAAGTAAAGATCAAGCGATAGGCGCAGTCATATTCATTGTGTGTGCAATAGTTGGCATCTTCTACGTCATCACACTCTTCTGGCCAGACTGGATAAACACAGCCTTCTCAACAAACTTCAGCACTAGCGGCATCCAATTCTGGATAATTGCAGTGCCAGTTCTAGTAGCATTCATCGCCATAATGGGCATCGGCGCATGGATAGGTTGGACGATGGCTACGACACCACCACCGAAACCCATTGAAGAGATAACAAGCGAAATGGAAACAGAAGAGAAGAAGGCAACCGAGGAGAAACCAGTAGCAGAAGAAGCGCCCAAGGAAGAAGCAAAGAAAACTGAAAAGAAGAGAACTGAAAAGTAACTCAACTATCTAATTCTTTTTGGACACCTTCTTTCCATTAGTGAGAACCTTGAAGCCATAATCAGAGCATTCTTTAGCGTTAACCAGCCTAACCATTTACACGTTTGAGCATACACTTCACTATACTTTCACACATCACGCATTCGTCAGGTATTGTCTTTTCACTCTTAGGCCGCTCACTCAGATACCCAAAACGGTGAGTACACTTTGCACTTGTTGGAGGCTCCGTTCTCTTGTCTTCAACATCACGCACAGCCTTCTCTTCACGGACATCCACCGTTGAACTTGCCCGTGCCTCGATCACTGGTGCACTGCCCGTTTCATCAATGGCTGTGAAGCACCTAGGGCACGCATCATACACTTCGGAATCCTCGCACAAGTTCTTCACTCTGATCGGCTTAGAGAAAACAAGTCCACATGAGGAATTTGAACACGTAAACTTGGATTTTACAGTCTCTCGCGTGCGCTCTTTCCTTTTAGCCATAGTCATCCTCGACTAGAAAAAGGAGCCTGTCCCTTATAGTGTTGATGAAGCCATAATCAATATCAATCGTAACGAAAACCAGACACCTCTGCCCCGCTCACAGACTCCGAGAATAGGTACTGATCAAGCATCATTACTTCAGATTCATAATTGTTTTAATCACATCGGCCGACTCTCAACGTGCCGAACGGTGAAAGCTATGTATTGCATAATCGTTAAGATCGACCAAGACTTACCTTGGATAGAATTAAGAGGAGAATACGCAACGAGAAGAGAAGCCCAACAAGCGGCGAGAATAGCTGTAGGAAAAATCGGAGTCAAGATTGCCAACGTGCCCCAAGATAGAGAACCTGTGAAGGCACTGGTTACAGCAACAAGGCAACATTAGCGAAGCCAACAAAACCTTCTATAATAGCCAATCTCCAGAAATCGAAACAGTTCCCACAACATCCGATTTCTCTTCAACTTAAACAGAACCTTAACTGACAAAATGGCGCCGGGGAAGGGATTCGAACCCCCGCGAGCCAAAGGCCCACTGGCTAGCTTGTCAACTCTGTTCTGAGCCCTTTGTGTTGTGATCTCGAGGCCAGCGCGATAACCACTCCGCCACCCCGGCACTAGCTAGAAGTTCTTGGCCGTGGCTTTTAGCTTTATCCGCACCAGCTATTTGCAGTTGTCTAGGGATAGACAGGTTTCACCGCAACCAAAATTAACTGTTCAATGTTCAATAGTATTCAGATCGGAGAAGCCGCAACTTGTCTGATGAGCAGAGAAGAACAAAATACGACATATACGCCGACATCATAGAGATCATCGCCAGAAAAGGACTGTGTTCTCTAACAAGAGTTTCCTATGGAGCCAACATGCCAGTGGACCGAACAAAGAAAGAGCTGACCTTCTTGGTTGCGCATGGCTTCATAACCGAAGTGACTCTGGAAGACTCAAAGAAGTATCGAGCGACCAAATGGGGACTCGAATACCTCGAAACCTTCAAACATATGAGGAAATTCTTCGCTGCCCTAGAGGATCGACCTCACAACTTGTGACTACAAACCGTGTTCCGCTTACGTGCGTCGCCTTTTAAGAGTTCTAAAGGGTACTCCTATTCATCGGAAAATTTGAGGTGGTTCAAATGGCAGGTAGTATAAGTAGGCGGTTAGGTTGGAAGAGAACCAGGGGCAAAACTGCGCCCAAACTCGGCATCACAAAAGATCAAGCTTCAACGAAGATATATGGAGCAGCCTCTATGTTGACTGCGTATGATCTGTCGTTAACTACAAATGAGCATGTTAGCAAGAACTATACTGAGGCAGCCATTGATGTCTTACTACTCAAAAGAACGCAACTACTGCAGTGACGCCCAGTAACGAGATGTGAGTACCCCTTTTAAAGGTGAAAATGGAAACAAATCAAGGTGAAAACGATGAGCAGCGCAGCTTCAATCCCATCAAGAACCACAGTGACCTTGGACGTCGTAAACGGAGACCTCGAGATAGGCAAGCACACGATCGTAAGAGGAACTGGTAACCCTCCAGCGGTCAAGGTTAACGGGGCAGTCTACTGCGAAGGCCACAACGTCTTCGAATGCAGCCTATCAGCACGAGAGCTCAACGCCGAAAACTCAGTAACAGTTCATGGCGACCTAGAGGTCAAAGATGACGTTGAAATCGAAGATGGTCGCCTTGAGGTCTATGGAAAAATGACAGCTGACGACGTGGACGTAGATGACGCGGTGTTCGTTAGCAAAGACCTTCACGCAACCGACGTTGAGGTAGGTGGAAGCTTGAGAGTTGAGGGAAAAACCATGGTTGAAGACATAGACGTAGGCGGAACCTTCGAAGCAAAAGGCGAAGTCGAGGCGGACAGTGTAGACGTTGGCGGAAGACTTTCCATCGACTCAAAAGTTGACATCAAGAGCATAGACGTCGGTGGAACCGCAAGCGTAGCAGGAGGAATCATCCGCCAGATTGATGTTGGAGGAACCTTCGAGTCAAAAGGTCCGTTACAATTCGAAAAGATAGACGTAGGAGGAACGGTTGACCTCGCAGGAACAAGCAAAGGAGGAGAAATCGAGGTCGGTGGCTTTCTTAGAGCCAATGGCGATCTAACGTTTGCGGAACTGGAAGCCGGCGGCAAGGTACAGATCAAAGGCCAAACTCTAGGCGAAAGCATGGATGTCGGAGGAACCGTTGACATCGACGGATCTTTGGGACTTTCTGGTACAATGGAAGTCGGAGGCAGAGCGGACATCAGCGGAGAGATCACAACACGAAACATAGAAATCGGCGGAACTTTGCGCGCGAGAAAAGTCACGGCGCAAGAACACGTAGAAGTTGGAGGATCAATCAACACCGGGGAAGGTGTTCTAGCACGTTCCGTTGAAATAGGAAACAGGGGAACAGTGCATGGCTCCATACGCGCAGAGGAAATAGACGTCGGAAAAGGCGCCGAAGTTGAAGACCTATACGGCAAGCATATCGTGTTGAGAAATGAAGCAAGCGCCGGCAACGTTTATGGCGAAAACTTGACGATAGAATCTCACTGCAGGATAAATGGCGAAGTACAATACACCAACGAACTGAAGCAAGGCGAACATATTTCGTATGCACAACCACCGAAGCGGGTTACAATACTCCCCCATTGAACTGTAAAGGAATCAATCCTTCTTTGGAACCGCCAAGTCTGATATGTCCACGCTGTGTTCATATATCTGCCTGAGGAAAGAAGCCACAGCGAGAATTTGGGGAACGAAGTCAAGCGACTGAGACCGCGCTAATTCCTCAATGTCTGCAAATTCCTTTTCAACCTTCGACCGCATACTGCGAACGCCCTCCGCCATCCCGATATCGCCTGAAAGAAAGGCGCCTAGCGCTTTGTCATGGGCCTCAAACCCGACCGTTTGGAGGTTCAAGAACAATTTACCTAGCTTTTTGTTGAGCTTCGCGCCACGTAACTCCATGATTTTCCGTGCAGTCCGAACACAGTCATCTCCAATGGCTTCCACAAGGCTCGCTGCCAAACGATAGTCCAGGCAATCGATCGGGCTGACTCCTAGTTTTTCACTTAGACTCGGGTTTTGAATTATCGTGCGCAGGATTCGCACTAGCAGAAAGTACAACCTGTTGCTTTCATCGTCACGTGCTATGACACTCTTCGCAAGCTGCAAGTCGCCTTCAACAAAGGCGTTGATAACATCTCGATACATCCCAGCAGTTATCGAGTAACCTCTCCGAAGAATCTTTTCCGGGCGAAATCCCGAAGGTTCCAGCAAGCATTGAAGGACAATCCCCGAATGATCTTCTTCAACAATCTCTAGCCCAACCAGATTACGAACTGTCGTCTTCACGGCATCACGAACATCAAACCCGATTTTATCCTTTCCCTCGACGCGTATGATGTCAAAACCAAGAAGATATTTTGCGATAATCTGACGCCCAAGATACGGCCCAGGCTCCAATACAGCGGATCTAAGAGTTGGTTCAGCCCCAAACCTTGTGTCGACTGTGAGCGTGCCATCAACAGTCTCGCTCACATCGACCACTCCACCCTTCTGTAAGCCATGGCGCTCGGCCCAAGACTTCGGCAAGCAAACAAAGAAAGTGCCCCCAGCGGTACGCTGAACCTTACGCAATTCATGCATTTTTGTAATCCCCAACGATAGGGTATTTGACACTGAAGTATTAAAACATCTGAAGACGGCGGAAACATTAAGGCCTCAGGATCATATTTGAACGAAGCAAACTGTATAGCGTGCGTACAAAAAGAGGACCGAACACGTTAAGAGCCGCAGAAGAGATACGAAAGAAAGGGAGAAAGTCAAACCACCGGCTTAGTTGTGCCAAAGAAGATAGAGGGGAGTACCCGCCAGCATGAGCGAGCATGAGAAACTTCAGAAAGCTGTCGAGCTTACTATAGCAGCAGGTTACCAACTCAACAAAGACGCTTTTGAGTTCTTGAGCATGCTGCCAACGACGGAAGACCCCGCTTTGTTTATTACCAAAGCAATTCATCAGATCGAAAAACTTCAAGACAAGCCATTCTTTATCGATAAACAGTTTCTACAAGAACTTGTTTCACCATCAGGTCTCTCGAAGGAAGTGACAAACCAAGAATTAGAAGCTCACGGAACAGAAGAACGAGAGAGAACTTTAGGTCAGGCAATCACGGGGAAAACGACCTTCCATCCCTACGCAAAGGATATCGAGGCGAACATGAAGGTTCTTGAAGACCCAGGTTCACAGATAAGTTCAGGCGGTACGATCGAAGATTACGTAAGCTACTTCCAAGACCGATTTAGACAACTTGAGAGACTGTTGAGGCAAAGAATGGATGTTAAGAGCGCAGCATCAGTCATGGACGCCATAAAGGCTCAAGCCAGCTCAAGACTCAAGGTCATAGGAATGCTCACTGAAAAAAGAGAATCGAAGCAGAAGACCTTTCTGACCATCGAAGATCTGAAGGCAAGCACCGTAGTATTGGTGCCGCAAAATGCGTCTCTGGACTTGCAGACAAAGACAAGAAACCTCTTGCTGGATCAAGTCATATGCATCAGCGTGCTCAAGTCGAGAAGTGGCCTGCTGGTTGCTGAAGATATAACACTGCCAGACATCGCGCAGAAATATCAGCACAAAGCGTCCGAGCCCATCTACGCAGTTCTCACCTCCGATATGCACGTCGGAAGCAAACTCTTCCTGAGAGATGCATTCCACCGGTTCGTTCTATGGCTTAATGGCAGATACGGCGACGACAGAACGCGTGACATAGCAAGCCACGTCAAATATGTCCTAATCGCAGGAGATATCGTCGACGGAATTGGCGTCTACCCAAACCAAGCCAAGGAGCTCGCAATAAAGGACGTCAACAAACAATACAGGCTCGCTGCCAGATACCTAGAGCACATCCCAGACTACATCGAAGTCATAATCACACCTGGAAACCACGACGCACCCAGAAAGGCGCTACCCCAACCACCGATAGAAGACGCATACTTGGAGTCACTTGCAGAGACGAGGAAAGTCCACTCGCTAGGAGACCCCTGTCTGGTAAGCCTGCACGGAGTCGAGATCTTGATGTACCATGGGCGCAGCCTAGACGACGTGATCTCAACCGTGCCGGGAATGAGCCACAGCCACCCCGAAAAAGCGATGCGACTGTTGCTTCAGGCACGGCATCTGGCCCCGCTCTACGGCGGAAAAACTCCGTTGTCACCAGAGAAGAGGGACTCTCTTGTCGTCGACCGGGTGCCGGACATCTTCCATGTAGGACATGTCCACGCCTTGGAATATGCAGCTTACAGGGGGGTTCTCAACGTCAACTCGGGATGTTGGCAGGAGCGGACAGGATATATGGTCAGGAACGGTTTCACACCCATGCCCGCAAAGGTCCCAGTAGTAAATCTTCAAACTCTAGAAACCACCGTGGTCCCGTTTGCTTGAGGGCAACCTTTTTGAGACATTCCAAAAGTCAGAGCCATCGGATGCTTCAATGTCTTCTGTCAGGTCTTTTTGAAAGACAACGGGGCTCGTAAGCCACAAGCCGTCCAAGCCTATTGTCCGCAGTGAAGACATCCCGAATGAGGCTACGTGCTATTTCTAGGCGTATCTTCTTGGTTCGCCCGTACCTCCCCATACTCACAACCTTCGCGTTCAAAAGGCCCATTGCGTCCAACTCGTTTATCAACGTACTCAAACGCCGTTGAGTCAATGGTGTAATACCTAACTCTCCGCTCAGTTCGTCATATACATCAAAAATCTCACCTGTAATCGCCCCTCGGGAACTATTTCTGTCAAGATGATAAATGCTCAGCGTCACAAGCTTAGAGTGCAAAGTGAGGTTGTTCAAGGCTTCCACAACACGATTGTGCTCAATGTGTTTCTCGGCTTCGCGAACATGCTCCTCTGTAACAACGTTCCCTCCCTTCCGCTCAGCCACTTCGCCAGCGACGCGCAGAAGATCTAAGGCTCGTCGTGCATCTCCGTGTTCTGCTGCCGCAAGAGCCGCACAAAGACCGAGTGCAGCATCAGATAATGCATTCTCGAGGAAAGCAGCGCCCGCGCGTTCAGCAAGAATGTTCCGCAACTCGTCCGCGTCATAAGGCCTAAAAACCATCTCTTCCTCACTTAACGAACTGAGAACCCTTGGATCCAAGAACTCCTTTAGCCGTAAATCATTAGATATGCCTATGAGAGTCACCTTGCTTTTCTTAAGAACTTCGTTCATTCTAGTCAGCTCATATAGCAGACCGTCTCCACACGTCCTGATCAAAGCGTCAGCTTCATCTAAAACCACCATGAAAACTACACCAGAGACTTCTAGGCCAACCTTGAACCTGTCAAACACTTCTCCAACGGAGAGCCCAGTGAAAGGGACGTTTACGCCTAAAGCTTGGCACATGCTAGCAAAGGTGCGATATTCAGAGCCAGCTAAGCGGCAGTTCACGTAGCATAATTTGATGGGTGCACCGAACTCCTTGGCCTTGAATTCCAGGCGACCCAGCACGTACTTGACCACTGCTGTCTTTCCAGTACCTGTTTTTCCGTAGATGAGAACATTGGAGCTTCTTGCCCCCTTGAGCAGTGGAGCTACTTTCTCACCAAGCTGCCTAATCTGATCTTCCCTATGAGGTAACCTACTTGGAAGATAGTCGTGACGCAACACCTCGCGATCCTTGAAAATCCTCACGTTGCTAACGAACTTGTCAAATACATCATCAAGTAAAGCAGGATCGGTCATAGCTACACATCTCAGAGTTCAGGAGTAACAGCACTTCTTCCTGTGGAGGACATAACACCTGTCGTACAGAAATCTAAATTTCGAACACGATATTCCTAAAGGTAAGTGACTTCTCAATTGGAACCTGCAAAACAGAATGGACACACACCACCGCTTCGAGTGGAAATCTGTATCTATCTGAAGAATAATGTTGATTCCTTCTGTTTAGAAGAAATATACTCCGTTTGGTAATAGTATCGAACGTATTATAATCATTATCCTTAAACATTTTAGAGGTATTCAAGAAAACTTCAACACTTAAGCAAGAATTAACACAGTTCAACACACCTGTTCCACCGGAAACATAGGGGTGCCGCGCTCCGAACAATAACATACGAATATCCTTCTCTGGCCAGCTCTACAATATGCCTGAGTCTTCATTCTAGGCGTGAGTTCCTCCCATCAATGACACACCTCCGGTGACGTTTGCGCAGCTTTTCTTTTCACTAATCGCGAACGTCGTGTGAAATTGACTTCTTAATGTCTCTAGACGGGCTCCTTTTCTGATTCTATGCCGCCCTTTATGCCTCTCCACTGTGAATAGCTCACCCCTACGCTTCTACTGGAGATTCCAATTAGAATGCAGCCTGCTCTTGTTTTTCCCTTTCAGAGGAGCTGTTACATATGTAATGGGGAAAGAACTGGAAAGAGGGTTCGCTGGGTCATTTGAAGCTCAGTTTGATGCTTCCCTGGAGGCACTATTCACCAAAACAGCTATAACCTTTGAACTGTGAAATTGTAAACAACAGATCTAGGTGCTGCCAACCGATGCCTACAAGGAAAATGCGCGTCGAACTGTTTGACGGCGAAGGCAACCGCTATTCGATAAGCTTTCAGGGACAGATTACCAGAGATAAGGCCCTACGTCTGCTTGACCTGGTTGAACTCTTGGGCGGAGTCCCAACCGGGGGGAGCAACCCAAGCACCGCGTCTCCTTCTCCAGCCTTCGAATTAACAAAGTTCGAACGAATGAGGACTATGGTTGTTAGGCACTTCCCTTTGGTATGGTTTTCGTCGAGAGAGGTCCAATCGGTTTTTGAGCAGGAATATAAAGAACCGATTGCCCTAAGCACCGTTGCCACTTATCTGGCAAGAATGGCGGCCAAGGGGCTCGTCTTGAAGACAGGTCCCAGTAACAGCCTGAAGTACAAGGTTGCAACGAATGTTACCCGTGCGGCCCTAGAACAACATGTACCATAAACTTTGCAATCAAAGCTTTAGAATGTCAGGTTGTTTGACTTTCCGTTTTCCTTAGGAACTTTTCCATTTCTTTCTTGACGCTGTACTTGAATGGGATCTTGCTGGTGTCTCTTTCCAAGTAGCCCTCTTCGTATAATTTCTTCATCAGACGCGCTGTGTGTTCTCTGCTTAGCTTCACGTGTTCTTTGATCTCAGGTGCCGTTTTTGGCCCCTCAGAGGCAAGCAACTCTAAGGCAGACAGCTCGGTTTCTGTAAGTTGCGCTATTGCCTTGTCCTTTCTCATGGGGATGACAGCTTCGAAACTTGCTTCGGGGACAGCGGGCAACTGGGTCGCTTTCTGCTCGAGTTCGGACAGTTTGACCTTGAGGGCGTCCTGTGACGTGGCGAGGTCACGCAAATTCTTCTCCGTAATATCCAAGCGAGAAACAGCGGATGTTCTGCCGTCATTTTCTGCCTGAACTTTAGCCTCTAGGTCGCCCATGCGTTTCTCGACACCTTTTGCAATGTCAAGAGTGCTTCCTGCCTTTGAGGCGATAGTCTCCACCTTGTACGCTACGATTTCAAGCTTGTCGCCTTCGCGTTTGAATTGCCTGTTGAAGCTCAAGACGATGTCCTCGACGGCCATTTTGGCCTTCTCAAACTCCTTCTGAGCACGGCGGAGATATCTGTAATACTCGATGGCTGCGAAAACCGTTACTGCTGCTAAGCAAGTCACGAGGGCCAGGATCAATTCATCCAAGTGTATCACCTGTGATACATACGTGATTAGTTGTGACCTTTGTCACGTTGCATCACAGATCACATCTTGACGGTTGGGAATATAAAATTTACGGTAGAGTCCATGAAATCTGAGAACCATGACGTCACGCGTCACAGTCTGACGGCAAATTCGATTGTCTGACCTCGCTTATGGGTATTCAGAGATAAGGCTATTTGCTGCCATTGTTTTCAATTATAGGCATATTTGCTGGCTTCTTGCGCGTGGTTTGTGAGGTACCTGAGAAAATATGATTTTGTGGTGTGATTTGTGATGTCACAATTGGCTTTCAGATGGACTGGATAGCTGTTTTAGACTTGTTTCAAGCTCCTCTCTGAGCAATTCAATGACCTTGACGCGCTCGCTTTGTTCTGTGGGTGCGTTGGGTATGTTCCTATAGGCCTCTAAGTATGTCTTCAGTTTGTTGGCGATTTCCAGGTAGGGGTCGAGAGTTGTGCTCTCGAAGACTCCTAAGTACCCCAGAAGTATGACGGTATAAATGGATTTTATGACATTGTCCTTTGCCTGTTTTAATGTCCTGTTAAAGGATCCGCGGCTTATTTTGGCCTTTGTTAGCCTTAAGCTGGCTTTCTCGTCGTATTTCAACGATTTGCCAGCCAATTGCTCGGATAATATGTCAATGAGGAGCGTCTCGAGCTGTGTTTTCGTTAAATGGCTGCTTGAGGCGATGATTTTGGCAACGGGGTCGTTAATGGAGCTTGTCAGCCAAGATTGAACACTTTCTTTAAGCCTCAAGTCGCTCACCTGTGGGGACTATGCAAATGGATACGGTTCTGTATACGGGCTCGGCTTTTAAGGCCTTCGGATTCTTAATGCCAGGGATTGGTGCCGGCTGGAGAGGGGGGTATTGGGCTCTTTGTGCGGTGAATGGCTGTCAGGACCGACGATCGGGCGTAAGAGGCGCGGAGAGTGGTGGAAATTGGCGAATAGGGAAGGAATGGGTCGTGATGACGCTTGACCTAGAATTCAGAGTCACATCACTTCAGTTGTTAATGAAAGAGAGTGAGTCAATTTTTGGGTAAAGATGAAGTGTGGAGAAGACTGGGCAGGACGTGGTGCAAACCATGTTATGAAACGAGGTGATTAGCGTGTCTTTGGCGTGCGCATCGGAAAGGATCATGTGTTGACGACGTTACAGGTCGCATCATGAATCAATGTTGATGCGTGAAGTGGGAGAATCTGTGTGGTGAACGGATTTCGTGATACGACTGAAGCGTCGTTTGATTCTTTGCGTTGCATCGTGACGTCACTTGTCACAAGTAAGATCACGTGTGACGCTTTCGCGTTGACGAATTCTTCATGTTGGTGTGATGTGATTGTGATTCGACGCCCGATCACAAACGTCAACTTTGATTGAAGTTGTTACTATCGCTGCAGAAAGACTGTTCAAAGGCTGAGATTCCGGGTTCTACAGTTCTTCGGCCAACCTTCTAAGTTTGTCAAACAACTCCGGTCTCAAGTCCTTAAGTGTTGGGACGAAGGCTTCGACGGATCTTATGTCCGTGTAATCAACCTCGTGAACTACGAAGTCCTCTTCATCATACCTAGCCTGGACGAGTGGTCTTCCGTTGGGACCCAGTAGTCTGCTTCCGCCCCAAAACTGCAAGCCATCCTGAACGCCGACGAGGTTGACAAAAGCCAAAAACGCGGTGTTCTCCATGGCTCTTGCAGCTGTAAGTACTTCAAAGAAACCCCGACGGATTGTAGGCGAAGCTGAGATACAGATAATGAACTGAGCGCCTTCCAGCCTCTCGCATCTTGTCACCTCGGGAAAATAGATGTCGTAGCATATCATGAGGCCTATCCTTCCAAGGTCGGTGGAGAATACTGCAGGCTGGTACCCAGGGCGGAAGTATCTCTTCTCTTCGAAAACGCTGTGTGTTGGTAGATACATCTTACGGTACTTTCCAACAAGGCCCTTTGGGCTTACCAGGACTGATGTATTGTGGAGCGTTGCTTGAGTGTTCTTACTAAGTTCAGGCATGCCAAAAACCACGTGAAGTCCTGTTTTCCTCGCGATTTTCTCCACGCGTTCCGTTGATTTTCCAGGGATTTCTTCCGCGAGTTCGAAGATTTGATCTCTGACCACGTAGCCAGTCAGAGAGAGTTCGGGAAGAATCAGCAGTTTAGCTCCTTGTTTCTGGGCCCTGGCCGCGGCCTTCTCGAACTTTCTCAAATTTGCCTCTTTGTCACAAGGTTTGCTTTCAATCTGGGCTAGAGCGACGCCGAACTTGTCTTTCAAACATATCCCTCAGGTTGTATGGTTTGGGTCTCTTCGAAGTCTGAAGTCAGTACCGATTGTTCGATATTCAAGCTTTGCTGTCAATAACACTCTTCTCTTGTGCTCCGCAGAGAGCCAGGTTTGCTTTACCTTTTTGACGATTCGTGGCTCAATTCTGAGTTGGGCTCCTATCTCCTCTTCCTTCATGAAATGTTCGAGTCCATAGAGAATTAGATCAAGCTGCTCATAAGGCATGCCGAGCTCGTCCTCTGCGAGCTGGTTCGGCCACAGAGCCGGGGACGACGGTTTCTTGATGATCGCCCTGGGAATTTGCATGTGGCCTGCGAGGTTTCTGACTTGGGTCTTGTACAGATCCATTATTGGCGAGATGTCCGCGGCAACGTCTCCCCATTTTGTGAAGTATCCCATCATCGATTCTGACTTGTCTGAGCTTCCACACACGATTCGTCTAAGCCTGTTTGCATAGTAGTAGTTGTAAATCATTCTAGCTCTTGCTTTTATGTTGCCTTTGCTCAGTTTGTCCGCAGGATCGAATATGCGAATAGTCTTGTAGAGTCCTTCTAGGGAAGCTGTGATGTCTATGCTTTCTGTCTTCAGTTTGAATTTTCTGGCCGCGAGCGTTGCGTGGTGAACGTCTATTGTGCTGCGGGTTTCGTTTTCGAACAACATGAGCCCAAGGACTCGTCCTCCTCCTATTGCTTTGGCTGACAGAGCAGCGACAGTGCAACTGTCGATTCCGCCTGATAGCCCCAGGACAATTCCAGCAGCTCCTGTCTTCTGAACGTAGTCCTTTATGAACCGAAGTATCCTTGTTTCCACTTCGGGCATGTTCATGCGTAGAACATCAGGCGTTAGCTTCATGGGTTCCGACTTCCAGATGTTTTATGGTCGTCGGCAACTATTTAAGGTCAAATGCAAATATGAATTCGAGAATTTCAACCCTTGGAAGGACCTAGACATGGGGAGACGAAGGAAAAAGGTTGTACGCATCCCTAAGAAGCATTTGCCAAAGTTCTATCCATGCCCTAGGTGCGGGAAGGAAACGGTGAGAGTGGAGATCGTTCGAGACGAAGGTAACGCCATGGTGGGATGCGGGAGCTGTGGGTTGAAGGAGCAGTTTCCTGTGAAGCCGGCGCAGGGTGAAGTCGATGTTTATTGTATGTTCACTGACAAGATATACGGGCGGCCCAGGGCACCATCTGCGCCCGCGGTTAAAGGCGGACGGCTAGGTTGATGTTGATGGAAGGCAACGTTGAGAAATACCTTCTCGGCAAGATTGAGTCCGAAGGCTCTATTCATATAACGCTTATAGATCCCGAGGAGGTCACTCCTCCACAGGCATCAAAGATTGCTCGTAGAGCAAGAGCAAGTGAAACCTCCGCCATTATGATCGGAGGTTCGACGTTTGTGTCTTCGGCTCATTTAGACGACGTTGTTAAGACTGTTAAGCGGACCGTGAAGATTCCGATTATCCTTTTCCCTAACAATGTTACGGGAATCAGTCGGTACGCGGACGCCATCTGGTTTATGTCGCTCTTGAACTCGGTCGATCCATACTTTATTATGGGGGCTCAGATTCTAGGTGCGCCGCTTGTAAGGAAGTACGGTTTGGAGCCTCTTCCAATGGGGTACATCATCGTGGGCGAAGGCGGCACAGCTGGTGTGGTTGGCAAGGCTATTCCGATTCCACACAATAAACCCGAGTTGGCGGCCGCACATGCCTTGGCAGGACAGTACTTGGGCATGCGGTTCATCTATTTGGAAGCTGGATCCGGTGCGAAGAATCCTGTTTCTCCAGACATGATCAGAACTGTAAAACGTTGTATTGATGTTCCTTTGATCGTTGGCGGCGGCATAAGGTCCAGGGAGCAAGCCTTGGCTGCAGCATCGGCAGGCGCGGACGTAATCGTTACTGGAAACGTGGTTGAAGAAACAGGGATCAGACGAAAGGTCTCAGAGATCATTGAAGGCATAAGGCGCGGAAGAACGTAGAAGACTGCCGCCCTGTTTTGTGTACAAATCAAATGTGCCAGAAGATCTCCTAGACTTTTCTTTTGATTTGTTTCTGTTAGAATACAGAAATAAGCTGGATCAACGAAAAGGAGGTGTCGCGAGTGGGAGAATTGAACCATCGGATGAGCGAAGGCTATAGGCAGTACGTTGAAAGCCTCGAAGCCCGTTTTGCTGAACTGTACAGTCTCAGCGAGAAGGCACGGAGGAAAGGGTTAGATCCTTCGCTCACGCCGGAGAGCAAAATCGCAAAGGACCTTGCAGACCTGGTGGAGGGGCTCGTGGGTCCCAAAGGCGTCGCAGAGAGCATCAGAGAATTGAGTACGAAGCTTCCGCGAGAAGAATTGGCTTTCAAAGTAACAGAAGAGATTGTGTACGGCAAGTTCGGGCACATGGAGGAGGAGGTGGCCGCGGAGCAGGCAATTCGAACTGCATTGGCGATTTTCACTGAGGGGTTGACGGCCGCCCCTATACAGGGCGTCGCTAAAGTTAAGATAAAAGTGAATAGTGACCGGTCGCGTTACCTTGCTATCTACTTCGCGGGACCGATTAGGTCGGCGGGGGGCACCGATCAAGCCTTGACGTTGGTAGTAGGCGATTTTGTACGCCGGCTTCTGGGGCTCGACCGTTATAAACCAACGGAGCAGGAGATTTTACGGTTTGTTGAAGAGTTACGAATCTACGAACGCTCTTCTGGGATGCATTTTCAGTATCACATATCAGATGAAGAACTGAAGAAGACTCTTCAATGCTTGCCAGTGGAAGTGACAGGCACGGAGTCGGATCCCATCGAGGTTTCTACGTTCAGAAACCTGCCACGAATAGAAACCAACCGCGTAAGGGGTGGGGCGCTCAGAGTTGTTAACGACGGGATCATTGGGAGAGCTCCCAAAGTCCGGACAATAATCGAGAAGCTTGGGTTTCAAGAGTGGGAGTGGCTTAAGGACGTTCGGGGCAAGTCCGGGAAGAAATCGGACGGGTTCATGGATGACGTTATAGCTGGTCGCCCAGTTTTCTCGTTCTCATCCAGGCGAGGAGGGTTCCGGTTGAGGTATGGAAGGGCAAGGAACACGGGGTTGTCTGCCGTAGGCATTCACCCAGCAACGATGCTCGTGTTGAAGGGATTTCTAGCTGGCGGAACCCAGATGCGCATGGAGCTTCCAGGAAAGGGCGGAATCTCGGTTCCTGTTGACGCCATAGACGGTCCAGTAGTCCGATTGAAGGACGGTTCGGTTGTCCGAGTTTCGACCGAGAATTATAACGAGATCAAAGACAAGGTCGAGAAGATTCTGTTCTTAGGAGACATGCTGATAAGCTTTGGAGATTTTCTCTACAACAGCAAGATCTTGCCGCCGTCGGGGTACGTTGAAGAGTGGTGGGTTCAAGAGGTGCGAAAAGCGATCGCAGAAAGGTGCGACGGAAAACTTGAAACTGCCGCGGCAAGCATTGGTCTTTCTGCTGAAAGATTAAGAAGCTTCTTCAACAACCCCTATGACAACAGGCCCAACTTCAAAGAAGCCGTTGGGCTATCATTAGGACTGCACGTCCCAATGCATCCAGCTTACACGTTCTGCTGGTCAAATCTGCTCTCACTTGAGCAGTTAGAGAAAACGAGAACGTGGTTGTTGACGTCTGAGGTTCAAGCGGAAGACCGATTTGCCACGAAAGTAGTTGGGGAACTAAATGGAGACGTCAAACGAAGTCTAGAGTTGATAGGGCTTCCTCACAAGGTGATCGAGGGCAAGGTCATAATTCAAGGCGACGATGCAGCTGCCTTTGCACTGTGTTTAGGCTACGGAACCGCCCCAGAGTTAAGTCCGTCAACAGCAAAGACAGTTCTGGAAGCAGTAAACTCTCTTTCGGGCCTGCAGATCAGGGACAAGGCTCCGACGTCGGTTGGCGCCCGCATGGGCAGACCTGAAAAGGCCAAGAGACGCGAGATGAAACCGTTGGTCCATGCACTTTTCCCGGTCGGTTTGGCTGGGGGCTCTCAGAGGGACATTGTTGAAGCCGCAAAACACGGACCTACTTTCGTTGAGATCACGAAGCGGAAGTGCCCAGACTGCAAAACTTACACCTCACGCGTCAAGTGCCCCTCCTGCGGTTCTGAAACCATTCCTGAGAAGACGTGCCGAAAATGCGGAAAGAGCCTGAAAGACGATGAGTGCCCAACCTGTGGGATTCCAGCCATCAAGTTCCAGAAGCAAGTGATCAACTTCAAAGAATCCCTTGAAAACGCCTGCAATGGCCTCGCCGTCTCAATGCCAAAAATCTTGAAAGGGGTCAAGGGGCTTACAAACGAGACCAAAACACCCGAAATCTTCGAAAAAGGGGTCCTTCGGGCTAAGCATGATTTGTCAGTTTACAAGGATGGAACAATAAGGTTCGACGCAACCAACGCGCCGCTAACGCATTTCAAACCAGCTGAGATTGGAGTTCCGGTCAGTAAGCTGAGAGAACTGGGGTACACGAGTGACGTTCATGGCGTGACCCTTACGGATGCAAATCAGATCTGTGAACTCAAGCTTCAAGACGTGGTGATCCCGGCGAAGGCAGCAGAATACTTCATCAAAGTGGCGGATTTTGTGGACGAACTGATGTCAAAGGTGTATGAGCTTCCTCCGTACTACCACATCAAGCTACCTGGAGACTTGGTGGGGCATCTAGTGTTCGGGTTGGCTCCGCACACTTGCGTTGGAATCCTTGGGCGTGTAATCGGCTTCACCAACCTTAACCTCTGTTATGCCCATCCAGTGTGGCAGTCCGCTAAGAGAAGAGACTGCGACGGTGATGAAGACGCGCTGATTCTCGGGTTGGATGCGCTCTTGAACTTCTCCCGTGTATACCTGCCTGCACAAATCGGCGGGATAATGGATGCTCCACTTCTGCTCACTCCCGTCGTAAATACGAAAGAAGTTCAAAGACAAGCTCACGACTTCGACGTTGCAGAATCTTATCCTCTTGAGTTTTATGAGAAGACTTGGCAAAAAACAGATGCACGGCAGGCGAGCCTATTGATTGATCTTATTGAATGTCGTCTAGGAACGGAAGCCCAGTTCGAAGGCTTCAACTTCACAACTGCTGTTTCCGATATCAACAAGTGCAACGCTGAAAGCGCGTATAAAAAGTTCAAAACTATGACCGACAAGTTGGACGGTCAGATGGATCTGGCTGAAAAGATCGATGCGGTAGATGCTAGCAAGGTGGCTCTCAAGGTTTTGAAGACGCATTTTATGCCGGATATCGCGGGAAACCTGCGGGCTTTCTCGACCCAAGGCTTCAGGTGCAAAACGTGCAACCGCAAGTTCCGACGTTTGCCGCTCCGCGGGAAGTGTCCTTCATGTGGTGGTGAACTGTCCCTGACTGTTTACCGTGGTGGCATAGAGAAATATCTGGAGGCAGCAGGAAAGCTCGTTGAAAAATACGGCTTGCCTAATTACTATTCCCAACGGATTGCTCTCGTTAGGGAGGAGATAGACGCCTTATTCGACGGAAAGAAGCCGAAACAAATTAGCTTGACCGACTTTGCTTAACAAGACTTTTCTATATAAACAGCTAAACACGATATGAACTGGCATGGTCAAGGAGATCTATCATCCAAACGCCTACCTGTCACGCGTCAAGAACGTTAGCCGCGGCCTGAAGGCAAGAACCGAGATACTGAATTCTCTGGAGAAGACAATCGGCGACGCCAAAGCAGTGGCGACGCAATCAGGGTTGACGTATGGAGTAGCCATGCATCACTTGAAACTCCTGGCAGCTGATGGAATTGTTGATCACAGGGATCACAGACCACGCATCTGGTCGCTAACGGGCAAGGGACAGAAACGTCTCGTCGCTCCACGCTAAAAGGTGCATTGACAGGGCGAGTGACCGCACTTAAGACATCGGTTAGGGTACTTCGCGAGAGCCGCCTCTTCAAGATCTATTCCTGTGAGGTTTGCGAGGGAAGCTAGCCATGCAATCACGTCCGCAAATTCCTCCTCCAGCTCTGCACGATTGGTCGAGTTCAACGCTTCACCCAACTCTCTCAATTCATCAGTTAGCCACTCGTAGGTTCCTATTTTGCCCCGCTCAGAATCTCTGTGGAAGTATAAGCGGCGCATCATCTCTTGGAATTCATGGATGTGCATAGTGCGTTCACTCCATCTTCCTCGGCAAGTGTTGTGTGTCTTCGTTGAAAAATCAGCGGATTTTGATGTACTTGTACGCTTCGGTCGCGTTCTCGAAGCAGTAATGCACCTTCTGGTAGTCTTTTCTGAACTCTGTGACGTCTGTCCTCACTTTGTCCAAGGAATCCTTCTGCAGTATCACGCGTTTGATAAAGTCGGCTATCTGTTGCATTTCTGGTTCCTTCATGCCCAGTCGTGTGACTTCGGAGACGCCTAGCCTTATCCCTCCGGGGTGCATGAAGTGTCTTCCTTCCTTGATGTCCCAAGGGAGTAAGTTCCTGTTTATGATTACGTTTGCCTTCTCCAAGGTTTCCTCGATCGTGCCGCCGTCACCATGCTTGGTTATGTCAATGAGGATGACGTGCGATTGCGTGAATCCCTTGTGTTGAGCCAGCACATCAAAGCCCCTCTCGTAGAGTGCCTGGCCGAGAGCCTTTGCGTTCCTGACTATTTGGGTTGCGTATTCTTTGCCGAACTCTAACATTTCCGAGCATGCAATGGCAAGTCCTGCCACGGAGTGTAGGTGGTGGTTACTTACCATTCCTGGAAAAGTTGCCTTCTTTATTTTGTCAGCATACTTGTCCCAGGAAAGGATGCCGCCGTGCTGGGGACCAAAAAACGTCTTGTGCGTGCTTAGGCTCACGACGTCGGCGCCTTCCTTTATTGGGTCTTGAAACTGTCCACCTGCAATCAACCCAGCTACGTGGGCCGCGTCGTAGCCGACCGTTGCTCCTGTCGAACGAATGGTCTCTGCCAACTCCTTGACTGGGTGTGGAAAGGGGAAGACGCTTGCGCCGAACATGACGAACTTTGGAGGTTTCCCTTTTGCTGCAAGCTCTTTGATCTTAATCTTTGCTTTGTCGACGTCTATGTTGAGCTCCTTGTAGTCCAACGGTAGATATTCAACGTTTAGTCCTTTGACGGCGCCTGCCGTTCCGCCGAGTTCCTTCTTGCCCGAGGTGATGTGTCCTCCGCTCGGGATCGAAAGCGCCAAAAGAGTGTCTCCTGGTTCCGTGAAAGCCGTGTAGACTGCTAGGTTGGCAACGACGCCTGAGATCGGTCGAACATCAACAAACTCTGCTCGGTAGAGCTGCTTCATGAGGTCGATACACTTGAATTCCACCTGATCAATGTACTTGCAACCGGCGTAGACGCGTTCTCCTGGCCAACCTTCCGCGTAACGATTTCCAAAGTCGGTTATGATTGCCTCGCGAACAGCTGGGCTTGGAACGTTTTCGCTGGCGATAAGTGGAATGCTTTCTTGGAACCATTTGTGATGTTGCTGAAGAAGATCAAACACGTGATCATACTCATCTTTCGGACTAGCCATTTGAGAGCATCCTTCGTATGACACTCTAAACTTTGTTCGGAAATAAAAACTCTTAGCTAAGCGTAACGTTAATAATGCGCGTGCTTAATGAAGTTATTAGTTATCAAGGATTAGGCGTCAAATATGAGTACCCGAAGGAAAAAGGGAGAAAAGAAGTCTCCGATGCCCGCTGCAAGCGCAGGGTTACTCAGGTTTTTTGAAGAAGAAACCGAAGGCGTAAAGATTCGGCCAGAACTCCTGATGGGCGCGGCGGTGGCTTTGATAGTTGTCTGCGTCTTGGCAGACATATTCTTCTAAGATCAGGTTCTAACGACGCGAAGGCACATGCAACACTTCTATTCGTTGCACTGAGTCTAAGTGGAGAAATATCTCGCTTGCCTCCTCTCTGCTTGCAACTTGTGGAATTGGTTGGGCGATGGTTGCCCGCAAGATAATTGCTTCTGCGTCAGAAAGCCAAATGCCCGCGGGTTCACGGGTGATGGCGACCAAGGTTCCTTCAAATCCGTAGGCAGGGTCCAAGATCACGCGTACCTTGTTTCCAACGTTCTTCTCAAGCATATGGAATATTGTTGGCGGGAGACTCTGCTCCGGCATAGTGCTCGCAAAACTCCGTGTTTCGGTTAATTGATACTAGACTACTGGTGGAACACAGTTATATACTGTACTAATGGTCTCGCGTCCACACACCTGTCTCAGCATGCGTTCCTCTAGACTAGTTTATGTTAAGGACAGCAAGCTCCAGGAGCAGGAAATTGCGAGGGTTCATTCAATCAGAATCTTCGTTCGCTGCTTGACGACGCGACACTTTAATATGGACGCGCTCCTCTTCTAGGAGACTCAAAATTGGCGATCATCGGTGTCCGTTGAAGACTCGCTGAGACAGTCTATGGAAAAAGCAAAAAAGCGTTATTCATCACTGTTCAGACTACCATCAGATCGGAAAATCCTCCTAGGATTGGCCTTTGTCTGCATCGTTTGTGGCCTGCTACCCACGTTATTAGTCATTCCCTCATATGCGGGGGTAGTCGGAGGGCTACTTCTAGGTCTGATCGTCTTCTTTGCAGGTTTGGTTGCGGATTTCGTCATCCACATGCTCATTATGACCAAGGACGCCATCTATAATCTAAGGCGGACGATGGCGATTTCGCTCTTCTCTTGGGGGCTTTGGTTCTTCTTCATCCTGTTGGGAATCGTCTTAACAGCACTTACGGGTTTTCAGAACTGGTGGTTTCGGCTTTGCCTCATGGGTTTCGCCGCAGTGATAATCCTGCGGTTGGTGGTCCTGTCGTCTACAACGACTATGAGCAGAATCAGGGTTCTTGCTGGGTCGCTTCTCGAACCTTTCCTATGTGTGTTTCCATTTCTTGCTGTTTGGACTGCTGCTGGGAACTCCTTGACTTTGTATGTTCCTCTTTTCTTCGTCTTTGCAGTTGCCGTGGGGATTGTTTCAAGCTATGCTTTTCTTTATCCTTTGGATCGTATCGGCAGACGCCTGTTAGGCATGCGTTCGTTGTTGCTTTTCAGGGCGTTCATGTTCAATTGGGTTCTGGGCCTCAATGCCCCGTTTGAAGAGTTGCTTGAAGAGTTGGGCGAGAAAAAGAACGTTGAGGCTTCTCTTTTGAATTTCGTGTCAGCGAAGTCCAGAACGGTCATTGTCGTACCTTCAATTCATCCAGGCCCATTCAAGAACATCGGCAGTAGCCTTCTGCCCTCTCTTCTCAAGGGAGCTCTCGAAAGAGAATTCAGCTGCACTGCCTGCGTACCTCATGGTTTGCTTGGTCACGAATATGACCTCGCTTCTCAACGGCAGAACCAGAAAGTTATTGACAGTGTCATTTCGACCATTCGCGACCTGAAAGCTTCAGGTGCCACAGCTTCTCCTTTCGTGAAAGAAACAAATGGCCTTGCGACAGCATGCTGCCAAGTTTTCGGTAAGTCCGCAATAATCTCCTTTACGCTCGCACCCAAGACCATCGAAGATTTGCCCGAGGAACTAGGCCTGCTGGTTCATGAGGAGGCCGAACGGAACGGTTTGAATCTCTGCGCAATAGTGAACGCGCACAACAGCATGGATGGGGACGCGGAGGTGGCAGATGCAATAGCTTCTCTGAAGGACGTCGCGAATAAATGCTTGAAGAAAGCCGTGGCGTTGAATCAATTACCTTTCGAAATCGGCGCAGCAACCATCCTGCCCAAGGAATTCAGTCTAGAGGATGGAATGGGAACTGGGGGCATCACGGTGATTGTCATCCAGACGGGAAAACAGAGGTCTGCGTATGTCGTCATCGATGGGAACAACATGGTTTCAGGCTTGCGTGAGGAGATTCTAGCATCGTTGAAGCAGATGGGTGTCGATGATGGTGAAGTCTTCACGACAGACACGCATTCGGTCAGTGCCTTGATACTTGGCGACCAAGGTTATCATCCGGTTGGAGAGGCGATGGACAGGGAAAGACTGGTTGCATACATCGACCAAGCGACTTCCGCTGCGACTGCAAAATTGGAGCCTGTTCAGGGATCGTGCAGAAGCATCACGGTAAACGATGTTACGGTTCTGGGTGAGAAGCAACTTGAAACGTTATGTGTTCTCATAGACAAGAGTCTTCGGACAGCCAAGCGCATTGCTCTCCCTGTGTTCTTGGTCGCCGGACTGGTGTTGATGTCGTTTTTGCTGTTTCTATGAGCTAACACTAATAAGGTTGAAATTTCCCAACGTTAACTTCCCGGTAGAAGGGAGAATTCTTGTTGAGAGAAGTCCGAATTCATGGTCGTGGAGGCCAAGGAAGCGTAATGGCTGCAGAGGTTCTGGCTCACGCTGCTTTTCTCGAGGGCAAAGCGGTCCAAGCTTTCCCGTATTTTGGAGCCGAACGAAGAGGCGCTCCCGTCAAAGCCTTCGCGAGAATAAGTGATGAACCAATACTTATTCACAGCCAAGTTTACAGCCCCGACTACGTGATAGTGCTTGATCCCTATATCTACAAAGTCGTCGACGTCGCTGAAGGCTTGAACAAAAACGGAATTATCGTGATGAACACGACGAAGAAACCTGAGGAGCTTGGTTTGGGTGATTGCAGGGTCGCCACAGTTGATGCAACACGGATAGCTCTTGAGCTCAACTTGCTCGTTGCAGGCTTGCCTGTTGTCAACACTTCGATTCTAGGAGCGTTCGCTAAGGGAACTGGTGAAGTGAAACTGGAAAGTGTCTTGAAAGCCGTGCGAGACACGTGGTCAGGCGCTGCAGGAGAGAAGAATGCTCGCGCGACAGAGCTTGCGTATGAGCGTTCGAAAAAATGGTGGAATGGTGATGCATAATGAGCACAGCAAAACGCCGCAAAGAAATGCCCGTTACTCCACTTTCCTCGCCGACCGAGGGGAGCATGGGGAAAACGGGATCATGGAGAACCTTCCGACCCGAAGTTGACTACGGCAAATGTACACATTGTACTTTTTGCTGGATCTACTGTCCAGATTCAGCTATTACTCGACAGGAGGACGATTCTCCGAAAATAGATTATGATTACTGCAAAGGTTGCGGTATATGCGCGAACGAGTGCCCAACCAAGGCGATAACGATGAAGCGTGAGGAAGAATAGAATGACACAGATGATAGTTGACACAGCCAATCACCTAGCAGGTTACGCTGCAAAAGCTGCCAGAGTCAAGGTTGTCGCAGCCTACCCAATAACACCACAGACGACGATAGTCGAGAAGATAGCGGATTTCGTGGAGAGCGGAGAAATGGACGCAGAGTACATCCGCGTAGAATCTGAGCACAGCGCAATGGTCGCGTGCATTGCTGCGGCTTCAGCTGGCGTCAGAACGTTCACTGCAACTTCGTCGCATGGTTTGGCCCTCATGCATGAAGCCTTGCACTGGGCATCGGGCTCGCGCCTGCCAATCGTGATGGCAGTCGTCAACCGTGCCATGGGAGCTCCATGGAGCATTTGGCCCGACTTCAGTGATTCACTCTCTCAACGGGACACGGGGTGGATACAATTCTACTGTGCTGACAATCAAGAGGTTTTTGACACCATAATCCAGGCCTACAAGCTGTGCGAGAATGAAAAAGTGTTCTTGCCCGCGATGATCTGTCTTGAGGGTTTCATCTTATCCCACACCTACGCAGCGTCAAACGTTCCTGATCAGAACAAGATCGACGAGTTCTTACCCGAGTATAAGTGTGGTTGGACAATGGACGTTGACCATCCTTATTCGCATGCAAACCTTGTAGCGCCCGAGTATTACATGGAATTCCGATACATGATCCAAGAAGCAATGGAAAACGCCAAAAAGCTCATTCCGCAGGTTGACCAGGAGTATGGGAAGCATTTTGGCAGAGAATGCGGTGGACTAGTGGAGAAATACAAGTGCGAAGACGCCGACCTCGTGATGCTTACGATGGGGACAATGGCGGGCGACGCAAAGTTAGCCGCCGATAAGATGCGCAAGGAAGGGTTGAAGGTAGGTTCGGCCAGGGTTCGCGTTTATCGTCCCTACCCCGTTGAAGAGATCGTGAAACTAGCCAAGGGCGTTCAAATGATTTCGACGATAGATCGCCACATATCCTTTGGAATGGAAGGGTTTCTTGCCTCAGAAACGAAAGCCTCGTTGTTTGATCAGAAAGACAAGCCGCTTGTAGCCGGCTTCATCGCGGGGCTCGGAGGACGAGACGTGACAGCTGGTACGATTGAACGCATGGCAAAGAAGTCTCTTAAGTGGATGCATGCTGGTAAGATCGAAAAAGGAACGGAATGGGTTGATTTGAAGGAGTGACAGGAATGGTTACAATAAAGGAGCTTCCGAAAGAAGAGTATCTGCTCAAAGGTCATGCAGCCTGCGCCGGTTGCGGTCCCGCTATCTCACTACGTCTACTTTTAAAAGCGTTAGGCAACAAAGTCATGCTAGTCGTTCCTGCGTGCTGCACAACGGTGATTCAAGGGCCATATCCATTCACTTCATCTGCCGTTCCTCTTCAAAACATCTTGTTTGAATCGACGGGGGCTGCGGCTTCCGGAATTGTTGCAGCTTTGAAGGCTCGGAAGCTTCAGGGCATCACCGTAGTTGGATGGGCTGGAGACGGCGGCACAGCAGACATAGGAATTCAAGCTTTGTCGGGAGCGGCTGAAAGAGGAACCAATTTCATCTATGTATGCTACGACAACGAAGCATACGGCAACACGGGTATGCAGAGAAGTGGGTTGACACCTTACGGCGCGTGGACGACTACCACTCCCAGTGGAAAGAAAGAGAGCAAGAAAGACATGCCCATGATCATGGCTGCTCACAGAATTCCATACGTCGCAACTGCCAGCACAGGGTACCCGTTGGATTTCGTAAACAAGCTCAGAAAAGCAAAGGATATCGAAGGGACAAAGTACATTCATCTCCTTGCACCATGCCCCACCGGCTGGCGATGTGACACAAGCAAAACCATTGAGCTGGGCAGACTCGCGGTTCTCACTGGTATATGGGCTCTGTACGAGATTGAAAATGGGAAGTTTAAGCTCAATTCTCCGAGCGACCGACTCGTCGACAAAACAAAACGGAAGTCTATCACAGAATACTTCTCATTGCAAGGTCGATTTCGCGGTCTGAAAGAACCGGATCTTCAACGAATCCAGATAGGGATTGACGAGGACTGGGAACGATATCGCAAGCTGGCTTCGACAGAAGCTTCTGAGCCTGCGGTTACGGCATAGAGTTGAATCCACGCAGACAAAAACATCGTTAACTTCTAGCTGGCAACTCGCTTCTTGCGGTGCTTTTCGCGGAAGGGTCAGAGATAATTATATAAAAGTGGCTTCCCAAACCTCTAGTTCCGATGGGTGATTGAGAATGAGCACTTACCCTAAGATTGTCGTTACGCCTCCAGGTCCGAAAGCGAGAGAGTGGGTCAAGAAAGACGAGACTTTGATCTCACCATCCTACGGCCGATTCTACCCGCTCGTCGTCGAATCAGCAAAAGGCTGCATCGTCAAAGACGTAGACGGAAACGAGTTCATCGACTTCAACTCTGCATTGGTATGCATGAATGTGGGTCACAACCATCCGAAGGTTGTCGCAGCCATAAAGAGTCAAACTGACCGCTTTCTGCACTATTCGAACACGGACTTTTTCTACAGAGAGGTCATCGAGCTTGCTGACAAGCTCGCGCACATCACGCCAGGAAGCCCCGAAAAGAAATCATATTTTGGAAACAGCGGCGCCGAGGCAATAGAGGCCGCGATCAAACTTGCCAAATGGCACACTCGGAAACAGCTCTTTCTGGCCTTCATAAGCGCGTTTCACGGACGCACGATAGGAGCCTTATCTCTTACGGCTAGCAAACCAACACAGAGACGTCACTTCTCTCCGTTAATGCCTGGAGTGACTCACGTACCCTATGGGTATTGTTACCGTTGTCCTTTCAAAATGTCTTTTCCTGAATGCGGTTATTGGTGCGTTGATTTTATCGACGAATACGTTCTGCAGAAGTATGTGCCGGCTGAGGACGTGGCCGCAATAGTAGTCGAGCCAATACAAGGTGAGGGTGGATACGTCGTGCCGCCGCCGGAGTACTTCCAGCGAATCAAGAAACTAGCTGACAAATACGGTTTCCTCTTCATAGATGATGAAGTTCAATCCGGGATGGGCAGGACTGGGAAGTGGTTTGCCATTGAACACTGGGGCGTCGAACCAGACATAGTAACCTCCTCCAAGGCTTTAGCGTCGGGGCTTCCCTTGGGGGCAGCCGTTGCAAAAGCCAAGATCATGGATTGGGTTCCAGGGTCACACGCGAGCACTTTCGGTGGCAATCCTCTTTCATGTGTGGCTGCATCAGCCGTGATAGACGCGATAAAAGAGGAGAAGCTTCTTGAGAACGCAACCAAACAGGGCGCATACATCATGAAAAGGCTGACAGAACTGATGGAAAAAAGCGAAATCGTAGGCGACGTTCGAGGCAAGGGGTTGATGATTGGAATGGAGATCGTTGAAGACAAGGAAAGCAAGAAGCCCGCGCCCCAGAAGGTAAGTGAAATAATGACGCGCTCTTGGAAACGCGGTGTGAACGTAATAACATGCGGGGCGTCAACAATCAGAATTGCGCCACCGCTGATCATCACTAGAGAACTCATAGATGCGTCATTAGACATCATTGAAGACGTCATGAAAGAAGTTGAAAAAGGGAAGTAAACGTCCACTCACGCGCCGAGAAAGGCTGACGGCAGCTGACCATAACGGAGAATTGCCCAGCAGGCACTCGGGTCTTTCTTCGCTGCATATAATGCACTTCATGCAAGGTTGAGACTCTAAAAGTCCCGCGGTTTTGCGATTACTTCCCTGATTTTCAATTCGAAGAATTTGGCGGAATTGGCAGGACGTATCAGCAAAGCTGTGTCTGCGCCTCGGCCAGTTCCAGCAATAGCTATGACGTCTCTGTCAACCGGAATCATGCCCGCATCAGCGGCCATCAGAGTTATCTCGACGCAGACTTTCGTGCCTTCCCCCATGCGTCTGAGTACGTTTGCGATTAACTCTAATGATTGTATCGTGCCGAAGTTCTCGCGAACTGCCCTTTCTGCGCTGCTGAGGGCGTGAGTTCCAACAAAGATCTTGGCGGCGCTCGCAGTCATGACATTCTCGTACCGCTCTTCCATCTCGTTCTTTCCAGGTTCTTTGAAGCCAAAGGCATGAGCAACGACCACAACGTTGAAACCTTTGAACATTTGAGTTGTTTCAGCCCCAGTCTGACCGGTGGTCGATGCGACCACGATGTCCCTAATGCCTTCTCTTTCAGCATACTCTTTTACGGTTTTCAGCAGACCCGCAGTGTTTGAGTTGCCTGCCTCTTCGAAATATGTGACCTTCCTCTCAACGGAATTCATGGTACTCACATCGGTTAGCTGCTACAACCCTGCGTTTTTTATAGTTTTTGAACTACCGAGGCTGTCCTTCAGATTCTCTTCTCAGCGGTTTACGCTTCAGATCCGTTCCGCAAACCTCGCACTGGGAAGATTTGTAGTCTGTGGGATACGTCTTGCGGCATGCAGGGCAGTAGCGCAGCCATTCCAAACGACGACGAATGCCAAACGTGGTCAGCGGAGCAAACTCGATCTCCAGTTGCTTCGCGACGTTCTGTATAGAATAATCATCCGTTGCGATCAGCGGACAGTAGCCTCGGTTTTTGAGTTCAATCGCAAGCGCTAGGAGTTGAAGGTCGGTTTCAGAAAGAAAGTAAGTGTCACCCACCGTCGAAGCAGATTTCCTGGCTTCTTCCAGGCTCTGGGCGTTTGGGGTTTCAACTCTTATTTTACCGTTCTCTTCTGCCGTCTTGAACCTGAAGTTCAGAACAGAATCTTCCGGAATCTCGCTTCTGACCGAAGGAACGGTGTATTGTTCTTCACTTATAGAGAAAGGGTCGAGCCCGGCTACAAAAGCCGATGTATCCAGAACTACAACTCTCTTGCCGGCTGGGTGGCCTAAAGTCTTCACCTCATTCCCTTGAAGACGAGTCTGGTTCTCAAACGTGGATAAAAGTTCTCCGTGAACCTTATGAATGAAGTGGCGTTCTTCGACCTTGTGATCGTAAGGGACGGAAGCCTGGAAGTTACTCGCTTCTTGTAATGTCCGTCGATCAGCACCTGCGTGCTCCTCGGCTTGTTGACTTCGATCCTGAGTGTCGTGTCTGCAGGGAAAACTATCGGGCGGAAAATGCTTAAGGGGCACACTGGGGTGAGAACGAACGCGTCGATGCACGGATCCAATACAGGTCCTCCCGCAGAGAGCGAGTAACCCGTGGATCCTGTCTGCGTTGCTACCATCAAGCCATCAGATTGGCACACGACGATTGGTTCATCGTTCCTGAAAATCTTCGTGTAGAGTAGTTTGCCTGGTTCATCAGGAGAAACCACAACTTCATTCAAAGCGTCAGGAAACTGCGAGCTGTCAGCATTGATGGCAAGCTTCATACATTCTTCAATCCTAAACTTGCCTGCAAGTATTCTGTCGACCTTTGCCAAGGCATCTTCCGGTTCGACTTCAGTCAGAAAACCCCTGACTCCCATGTTCACACCGAGCAACGGTGGCTCGGGTTTGGGCAAAGAAATGCATGTCCTGAGTATTGTTCCGTCTCCGCCTATCGTTATGACAAAATCAGCCTTCATGCGGTCAAGTGGAACGAATGTTACATCGCCACTGACTTTCTTGGACAAAGTGTCTTCGACATAGACTTCCAGTCCCCGTGCTCTGAGGTGTTTGGCAAGATCTTCGGCGAGCGTGATCGCACGTTTCCTGTCGTAGCGAGCGACCAAGCCGACATTCTTGAACACGGTTTTCACCCTTGAGCCTAGTTCCGACACTCTAATCTATATATGGGTGCTGTTTAAAATTTGCGCGCGGTAAGAAACTGGGAGCCTTGCTTGAAAGGAAGAAAGGAGAGAAGGAAGACGTATTCTACTTAGATGAATTGCTCGATTTGATTCGTGAAGCATCTTTAGAAGACGAAACTGAAGCAAAGATGAGAAGGGTCACAGAGTCGTAGCGCGCGCCACTTCATACACCAACCGACTTATTAACGCAGCAAGTGGTTCTTTACGCAGGGGTTAATCGTCTCACCTGTTTCCACCACGCCTAGTTAAGAAAAACTGATATACCCACAGAACCAAGTCAGGATGAGCGATAACATGAGAAACTTGAATGGGAACAATCTGAGAATTGGTTTGCTGGCAATTCTTGTGTTAGCAGTATTTGCTCCCACAATGGTTCATGCCAAAGATTACACAGTTGGAGTCAAAGCTGGAGACTGGGTCAAGTATGGCCAAATCACGGTCAGCTGGACTGGAAACGGAACCGAGCCTTCATACGTCGCAGAGACAAGGAAGATTGACTGGACGAGAATAGACGTCCTAAGCGTTGCGGGTACAACAGCCAGCTTGAACCAAACTGTTCACTTCAACAACGGTACGCAAACGTCCCAAAGCTTGGACACAGACGTCCAAAGCAGTAACTCACCCGGAGCGTCATACCTCATCGCGTCCAACTTGACAGCTGGAGACCCGATCAGGCCACAAACACCCGGAACCACCATAAATCAAACTGTGACCGGGCTGTACGCAGGAGGAAACAGAAACGTCAACATAATAGACTTCAAAGGTAACCTGCCAGGAATGGGGGCGAACAACACGTTCGAATACAAGACATACTGGGACCAAAGCACCGGCGTCATGGTTGAACTATACATAAACGCGACAGACATTACCAATTCTGGCGGGTACGAAGAAATCTCGTTCAAGGCAATTGAGACAAACCTGTGGTCAGCAAATACTCTTGACATTATACAGAACAATTTAATCTATATCATTGCTGGAATAGCCGTCATAATAGTCATCGCGGCGGCAACTATCGTCCTCCGAAGAAGAAAACCCTCAACTTCCCAACAAGCTCCACCTCCTCCGACGCTTCCACCCCCGCCGCCATAAGACAGCAAAGCGCGCGTCTGATGACTTTGGGCGATGCTTCCGTATACAACTAACTCCAAGTATCACAAGAAATACCACCGCCGAGCTGAATTGCCGCTCTCTTTCGTCAACTGATTCTAGTTTTCAGAGATAACTCGCTTTTCAGTGCGCGATTCAACCGCGCGCGTATGCTCAACGCGGTAATCCCCAGATGCACTTGTTACGTTATCAAGATCAAAAGAGCTTCAGAGCCCACTGTTCGTTTTTTGGTACAATGATGTTCTAAGGCTTAGCATTAAGCACTTCAGTGTTCTCATTGTTTTAGGGTGAAAAAATGAAGAGACGAATGAAACTGGAACTAGTTTTGGCCATATTGATGACTCTTGCAATTGCGTCCCTGGCGATCTATGCGAGCCTGCCGAAAAATCCAGATAGAACCGTGCTGTACATTCAGTCAATTCGCAGCTATGGTTCGTCATCTTTTCAAGGCACGTCCACTCAACAAGTCATCACCGAGAACATTCAAGGTGAATTGAGAAAAGGGGAATTTGAGACCACAGTTGAAGGATTAAAGAATCTTACCTTGGTTTATGGTGGAAGAATCCCTAGTCTGCATATGGCCTATGACAATGAGTTATGGAGCGGAACACTGGAATGCAAATTGCCTACAGACAATGTTACATGGTTCACTTTTGAAGTCAGAAGACTCATCAACGCCCACGGAAAAGTCACGCACATCCTAATAGACGTGAATGAAGTTGAAGTGAACCAGACCCAGACGCCAGAAATACCACTCTCGGATATCAGCATCTACCTTCAAGAATACGTGGAAGGCTCATCACCTTTCATGAACCAACTTGGCGCAGTCGTTCCTCTGTTGACCACAGGTCTGCTTTGGATTGCCGAAGGACTCATCATCGCAGTGCCGCTATGCTTCGCGTGCCTCGGAGTCGTCCTAATTGTGAGCCGTGGAATACTTCCGGTCTGGAAGAGACAGTTCAGAAACAAAATCCCGGCAAAAGAAGTAGCACAAAAGGTCAGCAAGTAGCGCGCGCGCTCTATTCTATATTGGAACTTCCAGCTTTATTTAAGGTCTGGATACACTATGGTTGAGAAGAGGTTCAAATTATCTGCACGCATAAGTAGTGATAATTCATCAGCGATCAAGCCGGTGCTTGAACGAATCATAGACAATGAAGGAACCATCAAGCCCACGGGCGAAGGATTTGAAGTCAACGCAGAGCTCAATGGAGAAAGCGCCAGGGACCTAAACCGCATGCTACTCTCAGAGATGCGTAAGGCCGAGAAGAAGACCAGAATCCGCGCAGAATGGACCTCGGGCAACACGATCGAAAGGTTCTTCGATTACGTGCCAAAGGCTAGCGCGCGCTGCGCAAAAACTTAATTCCCTATTCTGACTATCTGAGTGTGGTGATTGCGTTGAGCACTGGAAGCACTAAGAAGAAACCAATGACTAAAAAGGAAAGAGAAGAGAAAAGAAGAAAGCACAAAGAGAAACGCTTGAAGAAGTAGGCTCAATCGTTGGGCATTGTTCATTCTTAGCAACCTTTTTGATCTCACGAATCCGCCTTTTTGCAAACTTTATAGTTCTTTGGGGCCTTTCTGCCGAAGAAATCACGAGTTGCTCTTCTAATAGACGAAAGGAATTAATCGCTTGGTTTTCTTCACGCAGTCGCGCTATTCTCGTGCGTGCGAAGACAATAGGGCGAGGTTTCTATTCGTAGAATATGAGGTTTTGTTCCTCCAATCTTTCGTGAAGCTTATGCACTGCGTCATAAACGTCCTGTTCTCTCTTCGCTCCAGTGCAAACAAGGTTCCCGCTTGCGAATATCAATATGACCACCTTAGGCTCGTCCATCCTGTAGATCAATCCTGGAAACTGCTCCGGCTCATACATGGTTTTTCCAAGCGTGCTCGCCTCTTCCAACTCTATCCTTCCGCCCAAACTTGCTGAGGAAACTATGTTCTGAATCTTTGACTCGGGCTTGCTGATGATGATTATTCCGCCTTTTTTCAACTCTTTGACAACTGTCATAATAGCCCTGCGCGCCAATTTTTCCGATTTCGCTCCTGTGCAAACCATTTTTCCAGAGTTGAAAATCAGTGTAGCCGTCTTCGGTTTCTTAAGCCTAAACACAAGTCCCGGGAACTGTTCGGGACGATATTCTGCGCTTGGATAACTCTTCACAATAGCGTTTAAGTCAATTTTCTGGTTTAGAGTGGCAGTGGCAACAACGTTCTGAATGATTACTATAGCTTTGGTCTTCGGCATTAGAAACCACTTCTTATGGTGCGCGCGTGCATTCGATGACGCTTAAGCTTCCGCTTCTCCCCAGTCGCAACTGCCTTTCACCTCTGAACCAGGTTACTTTGCCGTTCTTGACGTCAATTGCGTCGCCCTTGTGTACCATGCTGATCTGGTGGTTCCATAAACTCATTTTCATTGAACCTGTTTCGTCTTTGATAAGTGCGTTTGATATACACGCAGTCGTTCCATATCTCGTGTAGACCATTTTAGATTCTGGAATCTCGAGCACCTCTGCTTTGAGGCTGACCTTTTTCATTCCAACTTTCAAGTTCCCAATCTTGGATGTTACACCCTCGAAATTCTTGACTGAGGAAGTTCTGGCCAAAATTGTTTCCGTGTAGCCTTCGAGCTGATTCTTTCCTCGCAAGATGGCAATCGATATAGGAAATTGAGCTACAACCTTTCGCGCGCGCTTTCGACCCTTGGTAAAGAGAAAAATCGCTGAATTTTTCGTCCTCTTACGACACTTTATAGCCAACGGCTTACATTCTGACCTGCCGTGATTCCAGGCTTCCACAATGCGATTGAAGAATTCACTAGCATCAACCTTATGCAAAATCGCTATTTTAGCAAGGTTCTCCAGAATCCTTCTATCTTTGTATGAAAACATGCTGTCAAGAGGCCTGCCTCTACCTCTCCAAATTTGCTTAGCCATCTAACTTGTTTCCACTCTGTTGTTTTTGACTCGACAAATCCATCGCCAAAATAATAGATCTGACGCGCACATCTCAATATTCAACATCACATATATAGCTTGGGTGCTAGGCGCGAGGCATAAGTCAAGTCTTGTACTCGGACGCGCTACACACGCAGGTCTAGCGTTCTACTACAACTTAATTTTTCGCAATTTGCCAAGACGGGCCTTAAGCCAGACCCGATCACTATCTCGGCCAATAACACTACGACCATGGCACGAATTGACAGAATAATCAAGTGAAGGTCGGTTTGGGGGAGTAGCATCGCTCCCGACTCCCCCTTCGCTCCGTGTAGTCGCTCCCCTATTGTCTCTAGGGAAAAGGTATGATGTTTTGTTTCGATCATGAAGTCGTTTGGCTCTCGCCAAACTCCCATCGATGCGAGTGACGCCGTTTGCTGACGGAAAACCTCGTGCGCTCAGAAGCCTTGGACGTCGACAATGTAAAGGTGCCGAAAAGTAAGTGCTAAATCTATATATGGGTGTTGTTTAAAATTGCTGTGGGTAGAGGTTATTTTAGGTTGGTGCAGGAATGAGCAAACCTGTTGATGTGGGGAGCCTCAGAGTGGGAGGCTACATGATTATTGACGGTGAACCGTGTCACATAGTCGACATAACGAAGTCAAAACCTGGCAAACATGGTTCTGCCAAGTTTAGAATAGTGGCCATCGGCGTGTTTGACGGTCAAAAACGACAGTTTGTCAAGCCTGTGGATTTGGGCGCGGAGGTCCCGATTATTGACAAACGGATGGGTCAAGTGTATGCTGTCACTCCAAGCGGTGTTCAGATAATGGATTTAGAGACGTATGAGTATTTTGACGCTCCATATCCACAAGAGGAAGAGCTTAAAGGTAAGCTTACCCAGGGCGCAGAAATCGAGTACTGGAAGATTCTGGGCAGAACGAAGATAATGCGCATAAAGTAGGCTGTTCACCGTTTAGGGTTTAGCTTTTTCCAGTGTATTCCGTTCTCTTCTCAGTCCACCAATCCCAATGAAGCTTCAGAAAACTCACGTAAAGAACCAAGAGTATCGTCCCCCAGCTCAACGCAATTCCTGCTATTACCAGTATTAGAGTTCCGCTAAGGTACGCGTAGCTCACCCAAGCACTGACGCTACACAAGCCAATGAGGATGAGTATGAATATCCCGAAATGGATGGCCCGTTCGCCTGGCAACTATCTTCGCCTATTTCTAGAGATTAGCTCAGCTCTGTCGATAAAACATTTTCCGTCAAAGCTTATTTGACCCATTCACAACTTGTCTGCTAGCCGATGATGAAAAGAAGAGCCGTCTGATTCGTGACGACAATCAAGTGCTGAGGCTTTGTTAATTCTGTCGTAGACTTTATCCTAGTGCTTTCGTGGTAAGTGAATCTCTAATAACCTCTTCTTGTAGTGGACGCCTATCTTATCCATATTGACTGGAACCGGGATGTGCATATAGCTGTGATATTTCTGGAATTCCCCCGTGCAATGTGTTACTCCGAGCTCATGCAGCTTTATGACGCGGTTCATTTTTGCGGATATTTCAAGCGTGTTTTTACCTGCAGGTTTGACCTTCACTGTGCCTTTGCTCGTAAACGGCAAGTCGACGGTAATGAGAACTTCAGTTGGGGTGATCACAGTTTCGCGCAAGGGTTCTAATGAACAGTCCCGAAGGTCCCAGCTTGGTCTTTCAGCAAGAGGTCCTCCGAATTCCTCAACCCACTGATCAATGTTCTGGAAATACTCATCTATCATCTCAGAGAATGAACGTCTCTTTCTAATACTCATGTGCATCCTTCTCCTTACGAAACGTACATCGGAATGTCTAGTTCTTGGCCCTTCTTCATTTTGCCCATTTCTTCCTGCGTTCTCTTCATCACGTCTCTGGCTCTCAATCGGATTTCCTCGCCTTTCTCTAACAACTTTGTAACGTCCACTTTCACGTCGACTATTTTTCCCAAGCTCTTGAGAACTTCCGCGGCTGCTTCAGGGTCTGGATAATTATAGAAGCATTGAGACAACAGCGCCAAAGCAGGTGTTTCCGTGTTTGCGGCGCGTTGTAGCATGATGGCTTGAGGGCCGACTATGTATCCTTCTGTCAAAGGTTCGACGTTTTTGTCTTCAACTAGTTTCAGTGCTTCTGGGCTTGAGGCTGCCGCAAAGGATTTCAGCTCTGTTGCGTCCTGTCTGTCTTGGAGAGGAATTCCGCCGAGAGAGATCATCATTTTGACGTTCTTGCTCTTGCCCCACTCTATCAGGGCATCCATCACTGGGTACACGATGTCAACCGGTATAGGTACTTCGGAAATTGTCAGGAGGATTTTTTCATCTCCAAAGATTCTGATTGAGGAATGGGGTAACCCGTTATGGAGGACAACGAGAGGCGGAAGAATTTTAGACTCTAAGTAGGCGACTTCCGACAAGTTCAGTTCTTCAACCAGATATGAGGCGGCGATCACTCCAACCAATCCAACGTCGGGAAACCCGAAAATCAACGTAGCTCCGGATGGAACTTTGCCCTTCTCGATTATTTCTACTCTTTCGCTCAAGTTTTTCCCTCAGGTCATTCTATGAGTTTTGTGAAATGTAAAAGGTTTATGGAATCTCCTCCTTTGGGAACGATATAGCTATTAAAGACTTGAAAGTCTCTAGAACTGGAATAGGCCATGTCTCTTGAAAAACTAGGCTCCTCACTTTACGATGCTTTAAGGAAAGTTTTCAAGGCATCTGTGGTTGACGAGGCAACCGTCAAAGAGCTTGTCCGTGACATTCAAAGAGCCTTGCTACAGGCCGACGTGAACGTTCAGCTTGTCCTTGATATCTCCAAACGAATAGAAGATCGCGCACTGAAGGAAAAAGTTCCCCCAGGGGTTTCGAGACGCGAACACGTAATAAAAGTCGTCTATGAGGAAATGACCCGTTTTCTAGGTGAAAAAGCCATTCCGATGAAAGTAGAACCTGGCAAAAGAAAGACAGTGATGCTTGTAGGCATCCAAGGTTCAGGTAAGACGACCGTAGCTGCAAAGCTGGCACGATACTTCCAGAAGAGAGGGCTAAAGCCCGCGCTAGTTTGCGGAGACACTTTCCGTCCGGGCGCCTACGCTCAGCTTCAACAATTGGCCGCCAGGATTAACGTCCCCTTGTACGGCGACGTAAAGGCAAAGGACGCCGTCAAAGTAGTGTCCGAAGGCTTGAAACAATTTGGAGACAAAGACGTCGTGATAGTTGACACTTCTGGACGCCACAAAGAGGAACAAGAACTGATAAAGGAAATGAAGATGCTCGAAAAAAGCATCAAACCCGATGAAGTGATGCTAGTAATTGACGGAACAATCGGACAGCAAGCCTTGGCACAAGCCAAAGCATTCAACCAAGCAACCCCCATTGGCTCGATTCTTGTCACCAAACTGGATGGGTCTGCTAGGGGAGGCGGAGCTTTGTCAGCTGTCGCAGGGACAGGTGCGCCGATAAAATTCATAGGAACCGGCGAGAAAATCGAGGACATTGAAGCTTTCGTTCCTTCACGTTTCGTAGGCCGACTGTTGGGAATGGGCGACCTAGAAACCCTGCTCGACAAAGTGAAGGAAGCCGAAATTGCTGTCCCAGAGAAAAAGGCCAAGGCCATACTCAGCGGAAAGTTCACCTTGACAGACATGTATGAACAGTTCGAAGCCATGAAAGGCATGGGCACGTTCAAGAAGCTTATGAAGATGATTCCAGGGATGTCCTACAACATTCCTGATGAAATGCTCAGTTCGGCCGAAGGTCGTTTGGAAAAGTGGCGAATAATGATTCAATCGATGACCCCTGAAGAGAGAGACAACCCGAAAATTTTCAACGCATCGAGAATGAAACGTGTCGCTAGAGGCTCCGGCACCAACGACAAAGAAGTGAAAGAACTCCTAAAACAGTACGTTATGATGCGGCGAATGCTGAAGACGATGCGCCGGAGAAAAGGCAAGTTTCCATTCTTTGGAAAGGGTCTGCCGCTTGACATGAAGTAAGATTTTCCGATGAGGGTAGCTGGGATGGACATTTCGAACGATGCCTTTGACATGTTAGCAAAGCATGCACTTTGCGATCATTGTCTGGGAAGGCAGTTTGCCCTGCTCGGTCATGGAATGGAAAATGAAGAGAGGGGAAAAGCCCTCAAGCTTGTTCTAACTCTCAAGGCTCATGTCATGGCCCTCTCAGAGGACAAAAAAGGCATCAAGTGTCTGAAGGTATTGGCCACAAATGGCTTCTTCGCGGCAGCAAACGAACTGCTCCAGGAAATGGGAAAGCCTGTTCCTCAGAAGAGTTTTCTTTCAGAATGCTATTTGTGCGCAAACACGTTCAAACTTGAAACCGACTTGGCGGGGAAGGCCATTGAACTTCTAAAAGAGTTCGAGTACAACAATTTTCTAGTGGGTACTGAACTGCCTTCGAAGATTGCAGAACGCGAAGATGAATTCAGGGCCGAGTTTAACGTACAACATGGCGAAAACATGCGCAATGAGTTCGGACGGCTAGTTGGTAAAAAAATCGCTGAGCAGACAAAGAAAGATGTTGAGTTCAAACGCCCCGAAATGGTAGTGCTCATCAAACCTTTCGAGCAGAGTGTCCAGCTTCAACCAAACCCGCTTTTCGTTTCCGGGAGATATCGCAAACTGGTCCGAGACATACCTCAGTCGAAATGGTTCTGTTCAACATGCCACGGGCATGGCTGCGAGAAATGTGGCTGGACTGGGAAAATGTATCAAGAGTCTGTCCAGGAAATAATAGAAAAACCATTTCTGGAAGCAACAGGCGGTCTGAAAGCCTCTTTCCACGCTTCAGGCAGGGAAGACATCGATGCACGCATGCTTGGCAGAGGCAGACCTTTCGTCATCGAGATCACGAAACCGAAGAAACGTTTCTTGGATCTTGAACGAGTTAAGAAAGAAGTGAACGCCTCAGGGAAAGGCAAGGTTCAAGTTTCAAGAATGATAATGGCAGACAAATTGGTCGTCCAAAGATTGAAGAAAGGCGAATCAACGCAAAAGGAGTATCGTGTACTAATCGAGTTTGAGAGGCGAATAACTGACAAGGACCTGCTTAATGTCGAGAAAACGCTGACGAACGTGACTATCAAGCAACAAACGCCATTAAGGGTCGTTCACCGCCGTGCAGATTTGACTCGGGAAAAGTACATATACGAGGTGAACGTTAAGAAGTTGTCACCAAAAAAAGCTGAAATGAAAGTACGATGCCAAGGAGGACTGTACGTTAAAGAATTGGTGACCGGAGATGAAGGAAGAACGGTTCCTAACGTGTCAGCAATTCTCAACAATAGGGCGAAGCCACAGAAACTCGACGTTCTGAACGTGGCGATGGAAGATCAAGAGTTGATGGGAAAATGAGGAAATCGAAAGGTTTTCGTTCTGGAGCAAGGCGTCTTCTGACGAAAGAGCCTAGGGAGCGAGGCAAAATGAGGCTGAGCAAGTTGCTCTACGAGTATCACCCGGGAAATCAGGTTGTTGTCAAAATAGATTCGGCTGTCCACAAAGGAATGCCCCATAAACGTTACCACGGAAGAGTTGGGACAATCCTGAACAAGCGAGGAAGAAGCTACGTCGTGTCCGTTTCGCAAGGGGACGCGTTGAGGGAAATAATCGTTAGACCTGAGCATCTAGAACCCTACAAGAGCGATTAGAATGTCAAAAGAAAGTTTGACTGAAAAAAAACTTACTCTACCACAGGTCAAAAAGATAATGGAGGATATAGGCGAGGAAAACCTTGACCAACTTCAACGCCGAACCTTCGACTATATTTCGAAGTTTGCAAAGAGCGATCTAGAATCAAGCGAGAAACTTGTGCAAAAACTCCAAGCAGATTTCGGCGTGGACGAGATAGAAGCGGTAGAAATAGTTAACTGTATGCCAAAAAGCGTTGAAGAACTGCGAGTCTTTCTGGCTGGTGGCCGCAAAATAATTGAAACCTCCAAATTACAAGCCATGGTCAACCTTCTAGACGAACATCGAAAACTCTAACGGGAAAACTCAAACACCCCAACTGTTTTTAAACAAAGACAGACTAAGTATAGGCGAATATGACCATGATGGAGAAGCGGTACGAAGAGTACGCTTACATACTTGACTTTCTGCCTCACGGCAGACCCGGTGTACACGTCTCAGGCCGAGCCGGATACAGAGCGGGAGCGCTGGTCCAATTGGTAGGAGAAGAATTCTTCACCCTATTGGAGGCCCTCGTAAAAGAAGGCGTAACGCTCAAACCACACGACAGGGTCTTCGTCGGCAAAGAAGCCCGCGATGAAATCACCTACATTATCGGTCGAATAGGATATGAAGAATTGACTACGGCTGCAAGAAATGAGCTTTCTGCCGTAATCAGCAGAATAGTATTGAACAGAGAAAAATGGTTCGTGCAATTCTTCAACACCGCGAGAGCCGTCACGCCTCGAATGCACGCATTAGAATTGATTCCAGGTATTGGCAAGAAATACATGTGGCAAGTCATAAACGAACGCGAAAGAAAACCTTTTGAAAGCTTCGATGATTTACAGAAGCGCACTGAACTCCCCAACCCAGTCAAGTTGATCACGAAACGAGTCATGGAAGAGTTAAGCGGTGACAGCAAGTATCGATTGTTCACGCGAGCCCAATAGCAAAGATCGATCGTTAGACGGTCTGACATGAGCCTAACGCAAAAAACAAAGTCACTACTTCGAATGTATAGAATTCTGCCGAAGAAGAGTCTTGGACAAAACTTCACCATCAAACCTTGGATTTTAGAACGCATGATTTACTATGGATCGTTGAACTCGAACGATACGGCGTTGGATATTGGAGCTGGCTTGGGTTTTCTGACGCGTCTCATGGCTAAGCAGTGTAAAACGGTAATAGCGGTCGAGGCACAGGCTGAGCTCGTTGAGGTGCTTCGCGCAAATCTTGCAGATGTGCCAAACGTAAACGTAATATGTGGAAATATCCTAAGGCTCAACGTTCCAGGATTCAACAAGGTAGTTTCAATTCCTCCATACGGATTGTCTTCACACTTGTTACCGTGGCTTTTCGAACGGACCTTCGATTCCGCCGTATTGGTTTTTCAGAAAGAATTTGCGGACCGTCTCACAGCTCAGGTCGGAAGCAAGGACTATGGATGGTTGTCCGTCTTGACTTACTATCGCGCACAGATCGAGCCTATGGACGTGGTGCCCAGCTCAAGCTTCTATCCGCAACCCAAAATTGACTCAAAAATAATTCGCCTCACTCCAAAGAAGCCTCCTCCTTTCAAGCTGAAAAACGAGAGGCTGTTCAACCAGTTGACCCGCTCTCTCTTCACGCAGCGCAACAAGAAAGTGCGGAGTGCCGCCTTGTCATTTTTCAGAAATTCGAGGAACATGCAAAAAGACGATGCTGCTAAAGCCGCTGATGAGCTCCCCCTGTCTGACAAGAGAGTCAGAGAATTGGCTCCTGAAGATTTCGGAGTTCTGGCAAATGTCATCGATGAATAAGAAAGTGTGCTTTGAAGACTACACCTTTCTTGTAGACGAAAACGTTTACGAACCCGCTGAAGACTCTTTTCTTTTCGCCGAAAACCTGCCGACTGAGGAAACTCACAAAGTAATAGACATGGGAGCCGGATGCGGCATTTTGGGTGTAATTGGAGCAAAAAGAGCTAACGAAGTCCTTGCAGTCGACGTGAACCCTTACGCAGTGCGTTGTGCAAAGCAAAACGCAAGACTGAATGGCGTGTTCGACAAATTCGTCTTCATTCAAGGAGATCTGTTTTGCTCTGTCGCCCAAGGAGCCAAGTTTGATTTGATACTCTTCAACGCACCTTATCTGCCTCTGGAAAATGAGGATGCTTCTTGGGTTGGACGCTCTTGGGCAGGCGGCAAGACTGGAAGAGAGGTAATTGACCGTTTCATCGATCAAGCGCCGGGACATCTAAGTTCGAACGGTCAGATTCTTTTGATGCAGTCTTCCTTGTCCAATATCGATCAGACATTGCGGAGATACGCGAGCAGAGGCTTGAATGCGAATGTAGTCGCGAGTCGGGTCCAGCCCTTCTTTGAAACAATATTGCTTACAAGCGCTAAGCAGTCAGTAACATCGAAATAGTTTACTCTCTTGGGAAGAATGGAAGCACTCGACTTACATAATTAACTGTCTAGAATTGCCTTCGGAACAAACTTAAAGCTTCGTGAAACGCAATCAATCGCCAACTGTCAAAAAGCTATAAAATGTAGATTAATATTTTTAGTTCCCTGAAACATGATAGTTAGGGATGAGATTTGAGATCCTCAAGGATTGTATACCTGGTAACGAGGGCTCACGGACTTAGGCGTCATCTACTAAGGGCTGAAGACTACATTCGACTGTTGAAAGTAGAAAGTGTACTGGGAATAGTCGATTTCCTGTCACACGGAGACTATTCATCCGATCTGAACAGGCTTCCTCCAAAAGAAGTGGATGCTTATCTTCTGGAGAAGATCGTCTATCGAAGACTTTCAGGTCGTTTTTCTTCGTTACTCGAGATAGCGAGTGGAAAGATAGGGGACGCATTGAAACAGTACTACATGAAGCTTGAAGTCGAGAATCTAAAGAGAATAGTAAGGGCCGAACATGAAAATTTTCAATTGAACGAAAACCAGCTAATCCCTATAGCCCGAAAGTATCAGACGGTCAATTTTCCTGCACTACTGGAAGCTCGTAACATAAACGAAATGGTCTATTTCCTGAGTGAGACCCCTTACGATGTGCTAAAAGAAAAACTCGATCTCTATACGAAATACAATAACCCCTTGATCCTCGAAGCCACCATAGAGAGTGTTTACTATCAAAACCTCTGGAAGAAAATCGGAAATCTCCCCGAAAAAAACGAAATCGAACAACTTGTGGGAACTGAGATGGATCTCAGAAATCTTCTACTAGTTTTCTCATCTAAACAGAAGAATATGGAGCGCGGTCTTCTCGATGAGATGATTTTGAGTTCTCATTATAGACTGCAAAAAGGAGTGATTGATGCAATGAGTGATGCACCGTATGGAGCGATACCCGAACTACTGGCTAGGCAGGCTTATGTTGATTTGGCAAGAGAAGCTGTTGATCTGTTTCAAGAAGGAAAGTTTACGGAGATAGAGAACTCGTTCTCGCGGTACGTTTATTCGAATGCCGAGAGAGCTATGACTAGAAAACCCAACAGCTCGGTGTTTGTTTTCGCCTATCTTGATCTTTGCTTCAGAGAAGCCAAAAACTTAACGACTTTAGCTATTGGCAAACAGATGAAGTTAAGCGAAGAAGAGATTCGAAAATTGATCTTTATCTAGCCAACGGAAGGCAATTTGCCCATAATCAATATTGCGATAAGAAGGCCATAGATTGCGACACCTTCTCCCAGACCGGCCAGTATCAAGACCCAAATCGATGTTTCTGGTCTCTCCACGATAGCTGCCATTCCAGCGCTAGCAGCTCCAGATATAGCTATTCCGGCGCCTAGGCATGATCCGGCCACGGCTATAGCTGCCCCAAGCAGTGCCAGTCCGTATTGGCTGTAGAATTCAGTTGGAATCGTGCTTTGACTCTGTTGAACAAAACCAAAAGCTAGATTGCGTGCAAGAACAGCAAACAAAATGGTTGGCACGGCGACACCAAACAGTAACGCGAAGATGAAAGTTCGCTTTCGCATTATGGATTTTGCGGGATTCCGGCTCTTACGTTCTTCTATGCCCATCTTGCTTTTCCCTCCATAAGAAAATGGGCTTTCAAATTTAAGTCTTTGCTTCAAACTTTGTCTTGAACGGTCTGTACGAAATTCCTTTTCCTATAAAGAATTTGGTGGAAAACTCGTAATACATCAGTCTCGTCGACTGTATGAAAGCTGCAAATCCCTCTATCAGGAAGACGATGACGTTCATGATGAGAAGGCTGGGTATGTTTCCGATCGTTCCCCCGAAGACCGTTGCGGCGTAAGCCAATGCCCCGTGTGCAATAGCAAAAGCTGCCAAACGGATGTAAGAAACAGAGTTTGTCAAATAGGACAAGAAAATCTCAAACCCCTCGCCGAATCCCATCACTATTTGGTCAAAAAGCATGCCTTTCTTTCGTTCGATTCTCGATTCAATCAGAGGAAAGAAGAAGATCAGAACCAGAGCAGCCAACGCGATTACGGAGAAAACGATCGTGTCTTGTTGTAGGAAAACACTGAAATCCATTCTTCTTAGGTAAGTGACCGCGAGGACTATTCCTGTCAAGTAGAAAACTAATCCAGTGATCCCACGTCCGCTCAAGATTGCCAATGATAGTTCACGTCTTCTTAGTCTGTTGATAATATTCAGAATCAAACCTAAGGTTATCTGAACGGCGCCGAAGATGAGTGCAATAGTTATTATTTGAGAGAAATTCTGCAATGGGTTGAGGATTGACGTAGGCAATATTTCCATTAGGAAGAACTCGTTGTAAAGAAAACCGAAGAAGATGGCTGAAATGCCGCAGCAAATTATTATCTGTCCCAGCCTTCGCGTTGTATTCTGAGAGAAACTGAATAAGCCCGTCTTCTTGCGGGTCAACAGGTAACCCAAGAGCACGAAAATCGCCCCTTCACCCATGTCTCCAAACATTAATCCGAACATTGTGATGAAGAGGGCCGCGTAAATGGGGGTTGGATTCAGCTCAAAGTACCCTGGAGTACCTTGGATGTTCACGAAGAGGGAAAAGGGTCCGAGAATGCCTCTGTTCTCAAAACGTGAAGGCACTTTGTCTTCGGATTTTGGGTCTTCAAGTTTCAAATAGACATTTTCTCTGGGAACTATTCCTTCAATACCCTGTTTTAGGGCATTTACCTTGTTTAGTAGGGATCCATCCTTCAATCAGACTGTTTTTCTTGGTTCGAAGTATGGAGTTCTTCGTTGTTTCTATTTGAAGAGTTCCAAAGGCACATGGCTCGTATGACTCGAATTTCTCCTTTGTTCTGAGCAGCTGGCTTGTAATGCTTTGAATTTCTTCTCTTTTTCGTTGTAAGGCTTTCTCTGTTTCGTCCAACGCTTTTTTAGGTTCCGGGCTTATGTTTTGCGGAAAGTTCAATTCTTGAAAGTTGAGCAACTTCAGGGTCGTTTCCATGAAAGGTTCATCTTCAACGGAACCAGTTATAGCAACAAAACTCTCTCTGTCCTTTCCTGGCTTTGTTGCATAGACAATGCTGGTTCCTGCAGTGTATCCGTTCAGTCTGCTCAATCTGAGGTTATTTAGGAAGCCTGCCTTCACAAAAATGTGTTTGAAGTTTCCTATTGAGTCAACCCTGAGCCCAGACGAATCAAGGAATTTCAGGTGCTCTTTCAGTTTTTGCAGATTGCCATTTTCAGTTTCTGCCGCATTCAATTTTTTAGTTATTTCGTCGAGTTCTTTCTCAATCTCCGTCATAAAGAGACTAATCTGCTCCAAGTTGGTTTGCGGTTCTTCCTCAGCACTTTGAAGAAGTTCTTCGGTTCTAACTTCCGGCAGAAGACTGTGGATTCTGTCACGAAGTCTAGTGAACCTTGTTTGGATTTCTGCTGAATCTCGCCTAGGGCCATGTTCTTCTACTGCCTCCCTTACGAATTGAACCGTTCCGAGTTCACCGATTTTTCGAAGAGCCCCCTCTTCATATTCTGAGGGTACTGCCATCCAAAAGCGTTTCATCGGAGTTGCTCTTAACATACTTTTTTTGACTCTCAATTTCAGTTTATGTGGTTATCAGCAGGTATTTCCTAATTTGTCATTCGGTCTGCGATTGTGGCGGGCGGAACGATTGAACACAAAGGGGCAAAGACGTTTGAAGGAGCTACACACTTGTCTTCTCTATTTCTTCTAACGTCGGAACCTTTCGCTTGCCACGGAATACCACGTATGCTATGACGACCAAGGACACAGCACTGATCGCATAAGCGATCGTCTGCATGAGGCCACCTTCTCTTGCCACGAGTATAAGTAGCGGAGCAATGAGCAATGAGACCAAATTAACGACCTTGATCATTGGGTTCAGAGCGGGGCCGGCTGTGTCTTTAAGCGGGTCTCCCACGGTGTCTCCGATGACACTTGCTTTGTGGCGTTCTGAACCTTTGCCGAGGTTCTCCAGTGGGGCGCTTCTCTCGCTTTCTATCTCCTTCTTAGCGTTATCCCAGGCTCCTCCTGAGTTTGCCATGAACACGGCAAGCAACTGTCCGGTCACTATTACACCTGCTAGGAATCCGCCGAGGACGAGTTCGCCCATAAGGAAACCGATTACTATGGGCATCAGAACAGCTAGCAATGCTACGTTGATCAGTTCACTTTGTGCGGCATTCGTGCATATACGCACAACCTTCGCATAGTCTGGTTTAGTTGTGCCTTCCATGACGCCTGGGATTCGGAATTGTTTTCGTACTTCTTCTACGATGAGTGAGGCTGCTCTTTGAACGGCACGCAGCAACACTGAACTGAACAGAAATGGTAGAGCTCCGCCGATCAGTATGCCGATGAACACGCGGGGGTCAGCAATGTCAAGCTTGATAGGAGTGGCCACGCCGAGAGTCTCCACGAAGGCGCTGAACAAGCTTACTGCAGCGATGACAGCTGAGGCGATAGCGATGCCCTTGGTAATAGCTTTAGTCGTGTTGCCTGTGGCGTCTAAATCAGCAAGTGTGGCCTGGCCTTCTGGACTTTGGAAATCTTCTTTGCATATCTCCGCAATACCGCTTGCATTGTCGGAAATCGGACCGAATGCGTCCATGGCCAAGTTGTTTCCGGTGTGTGAAAGCATTCCTATGCCGGTGAGCGCCACGGAATAGAATATGAAAAGTGATTGATTGCTGTCAGGGACTTTGAAGCTACTGACGATTACTCCAAGCACCACTACGGCCATTGCTCCGAAGACCCCAATTTCTATCTTTTTGCTTCGCCTAGCCAACAGATATCCTATTATTATGGCTGCTACTACTGCCCCTACTATTATCATAGGGCCCATCTGAACCGGTACGGTGAAAGAGTATATCGAAATTGCCAGGACGATTGACATGACGATTATCAGGAGAGCCCAAACCGTGCTTTCGTAACCTATGGCGATTCCGGATATTATTACGATGGCTGCACCGGTTTTGGCGGACTTTACTATTTCCTTGACTGATCCTGTGTTTCGTTGAGTGAACGCTCCGGTGTATTTGTTGAAAGCTATGGCCAGCAATATTCCGGTCGCTGTTGCCGCGAAAAGCCGCAAATCCTGAACATAGAAGTAGGCGATAAAGAAAAAGGCCGTCGTAGATATGATTGACGATAGGTCATAGGATAAATCCATCGCTCGAAATGCGTCACCTTTGGTTGGCCACCACCCGACTGCGTAAGTACCGATGATCGAGCTAAACACGCCGATAGCTCGAACTAGCAAGGGGAATATGATCCATTTCAGACTGTGAGTCGGATCAATTACCGATACGGCCAGACCCAAGATCAAGGCAGAAACCATCGTAACCTCATATGACTCGAATACATCCTCAGCCATCCCGCTGAAGTCACCTACGTTATCACCGACTAGGTCAGCGATGACTGCTGCGTTACGTGGATCGTCCTCAGGAATGCCTTTCTCGACTTTGCCAACCAGGTCCGCTCCGACGTCTGCGGCTTTGGTATAAATGCCACCTCCAACTCGCATAAACATGGCTAGTAGGGTACCACCGAAACCGAAACCCAGTAACACTTCGGGGGCATGTGTGCCATACAAAATGAATATTGTCGTACCTCCAAGCAGTCCCAGCCCGTCGGCCAACATTCCAGCAATGGTCCCTGATCGATAAGCAACGCGCAAGGCTCCTTGGAAGGAGCCAATCCGAGCTTGTTGGGCTACTCTGACGTTGGCTCGTGTTCCAATTATTCTGAGTCCAATCTGTCCTATCGCCAACGAGCAGGCAGCTCCAAACAGTAGCGCAATCCCACGTCCTATGTAGATTTCTACGGGTGATCTTGCAAAATAGGCCGTCAAAGCTAGGGCCAAAGCAAGAATGAACGCAATTGGGACAACTACTTCCATCTGGCGGTTAAGGTAAGCCACGGCTCCTTTGCGGATCGAGTTCGAAATATCCTGCATCTTGGGGGTGCCAGGGTCATATTTTAGCACCCTTCGAGACAACCAAAAAGCGTAGATAAGTGCGGCTATACCGGTGCCGAGGACAAGGAACAAAGCTGTTTGCTCAAACTGGGATATGCCGCTAGTCAGAATTGAGTCCATCTTATATGGCTCCTTTCACACCACTTGAATTGGTTCAAAATAAAAACTTTTTCCCAACTGGAACTAGATTCAAATGTCCCTGAGGGGAATGGAAATCTTCCGCATATCCATTCTTTCTATCATATCAAAAGGCAGTTCGCTGACTGTTGGATAAACAAGAAAGCAGAATTTGCTTCATTGGTTCATTTCAAGAGAAATGTTGTGGTGTGCTTTCGTTGGACCAGTTTAGGCCAGAACTGAGGTTAAGAGACGGGTTATCAGGTCTGGGAAAATTCCGATGAGGAGTGATATGAAGGCTAGTGCGAAGAGCGGGGCAACCATGGAAATCGGTGCCTCTTTGACCTTATCCATTGACTGTGGGAGTTCTCCGAAGAACATTCTGACTGCCGGCCAGAAGGTGTAGGCGACGGTTAGAAAAGTCGCCAAAATCCCTATGACTGCCAGGGCTAAACCAAACGTGCCACCGAGTATCCCTTGCTTGAAGACGCCTGTAAATAACATCCACTCCGCCTGAAAGCCACTGAGCGGAGGGATCGCAGAGAGAATCATGGAACCGAGAAGACATACCGTTGCTGTCAGAGGCATTTTTCGTGCCAGCCCTCCCATCTTACTTATGCTTCTCGTTCCCGTTTGAGAAAGCATGATGCCTGCAACCGAGAAGAGAATACACTTGCCGAGCATGTGGCTTATGAAATAGTAAACACCGCCGACAACACCGATGGTTGTCATACTCGCGATTCCCAGGATTGAATAGGCGGTTTGGCTTATTGTCGAGCAGGCGTACAGTCGTTTGACATCATCTTGTGCCATCGTAAGAAATGCTCCGTAAATGATTGTGACAACCGCGAGAATCGACAGCGGAATCTGGAACAATTGAAAAGTGGTGAGCATATTTCCGAAAAGCAGACGTGCAAACACGTAGTTTCCAAGACCGACAATTGTTGCAATGATCGCGGCGATTGATGTTGGGTGTTCACCGTGAGCGTAGGGTAGCCAGACGTGGAAGCCGAAGGTTGCCATTTTGAATAGCCAACCGACGACCATGAACAAGCATACCCAGAGTCCAAGCGATGTATTGTCAATCAATGAGAGGGCAGTGATTTCAAAACTGCCCGTTCCGGCGTAGGCTAAGACGATTCCTATTAGAAAGAGTGCGGCTCCAACGTGATTCCAGATGAAGTACATCATGGCGATGCGATGCCTGTCCACGTATCCAAAAAGATCAATCATTATGTAGGAAGGTATCAGCGCTAACTCCACGAAAAGGTACATTGCGATGAGGTTTGTGGAGAGCGCTACGCCGGTAAGGCCAACTGAGAACAAAAGGTAGATTGAGTAGTAGACTCTGTACATTCCTGTCGATTCTTTTCCATACAACTCCTCTATTCTGTGCTGCATATAGCGGATCGAATAGACGGCGCATGCAGTGCAAACGAGGTTCATTACCAGGGCTACCGGCAGGCTTAAACCGTCTGCTCGGAATCCAAATTTCAGATTTGGAATAGTGGCGCTCCAATTGTACTGCTCAAAAACCTGCCCCCCGTTGTAGAATATGTCTAGACCCGCGTACAATAGCAGAAGAGACGTGTACAGGAGGACGCCGAAAACGATCCAGCCTAGACGTTTACCTATGCGTTTTCCTAGAAGTGCTACGACTAATGAAGAGACAATTGGGACGATGATGACTTGGAGTAGCAGGTAAGGAATCTGCATCTAGAAGACCCCCAGCCCGCGTAGGCCGATTAGTATGGCGGCGATGAGCAGGATGAAGTAAAGCAAGTTCACTGATAGTATCCCCGTCTGGATTTTCTTTGCGCTTCTGTGAACTCCGGCGAAGAATGCTGGGACTTCGACGTTGAGGAGGCGGTCAAGTGGGTTTTCGATGAAACGTACGGCTCCTTCTTTCATTGCGAGAGCGGTCTTCACGAATGCTGCGTTGTAGAAGGCTTCCATGTACCACCGGTTCCAGAGGAACCGATGTATCCGTCTAAGGCCCGTGTGCTTGGACAGGAGGCTTTCGGCGTCAGCTTTGTGGGATATGAAGAATCGGTAGGCAGGCACCATGCCTATTGCTATCATTGCGATTGAGCTTAGCGCGATTGAAATCTCGAGAAACACAGTGTTTGACCCGATGTTCGTTGCGGTTGTATTGGCGATGTTGACCAGCCCGAGAGAATCTGTTACATATCTCTTGAAGACGTCGGTTAGGAACTCGTTGACCCAGGGTCCTGCCAGTCCGATCGCGACAGTGAGCGCCGACAATATGCCGAGTGGTGCAAGCATCAGGTTGCTGGTTTCTTTCTTGTGTTCCGCATTTGTTTCTTCTGGTTGTTTCTTGTTGAAGATCATACCCATGATTCGCACGGCGTAGAGTGATGTCAATATGACTGTTATCAGGCTCACGGCAAACAGGCCGTACTGGCCGCTTTGCCAGCAGGTCAGGAGGACTGCGTCTTTGCTCCAGAAGCCGGAGAGAGGGGGGAAGCCTATTAGTGAGAGAGCTGCGATCCACATGAAAAGCCAGGTCAGGTTCATTTTTCGGCGTGATAGTTTCATGTCGGGCATGTAGATTGAACCTGAAACGTGGATGATTATGCCAGCGCACAGGAACAGGGCTGCTTTGAAGATGCCGTGGTTTATTAGGAAGAATATTCCAGCGGACATTCCTTCGGCGAGTGTACCCGAGCTCAGTCCGGAGACGCCGAGTGCGAGCATCATGTAGCCTATGGTGCTCATCGTGGAGTAGGCCAGCGCCTTTTTGAGTTCCTGGGCCACTAGCGCTTGGGATGCTCCCAAGAAAAGTGTGAAGCCGCCGATGGCTGCTACGAGGACGAAGAAGATCGAAGCTTCTGGAAGATTTAGCATCCAGTAGCCGACGAAGAATATCGGCAGGATTCGGGCGACTAAGTAGACTCCTGCCTTCACCATCGTGGCAGCATGAATGAGGGCTGAAACGGGTGTGGGTCCCGCCATCGCTTCCGGTAGCCATTCTTGAAAGGGAAACTGCGCGGACTTGGCAAGAGGTCCGGCGAGGATAAGGATCGCTGTGAGGGTTAGGACTCCGGGGCTTGCGGCCATCGCGGCTAACCAACCGCCGCCTGCTGCTTGTGCGGTTTGCAGGAGCTGCATGAAGTTGAAGGTGCCTGAGTACAGGTAGATCACGATGATGCCTGCGAGCAGCGAGATGTCGCCGACGGAGGTGACTAAGAGGGCTTTCAGGCCGGCTCTTGACGGTTTCCAGAACGGTGTAGGCGGTGGTCCTCCTATCCAGTGTTCTTTTTCATCGTTGTAGTAGTAGCCTATCAGGGCGAAGCTGCATAGACCCACAATTTTCCAGCCGACAAAGAAAAGTATGAAGTTGTCGGCCATCACCAAAAGGAGCATGCCGCTCATGAAGAGTGACATCAAGAACCAGTAGCGGCCAGAGTTGGGGTCGTCTTCTACGTACTTCAGAGAGTAGACGAGTATGAGGAGCCCGAGGAAGGCGACTATGTTTGCCAAGATGATGCTTAATGCATCTACGAGCATTCCGACGTGTAAGCCTGTGCCAAATGGAAGGCTGAACCAGAACAACTGTTTATCAAGGATGCTTGAAGTGAAAAGGTCTGGAATCATGAAAGCTGCCATGAGCCAGCCTAGGAACGAGAAGACGACAACGGTGACGCCTCTGACTGTTCTCCCGGCTCTCGCCAAGACCAATGAGAGTATGGCTCCGATCGCGGGGAAGATCCATATGAGCCATGGGACAATGTCAGGGTTCCAGATCATTCATGTCACCTGCCGGTCAGCGCGGGCAGCAATCCCGCGACTGCTTGTTGAGCGAGTTTTATTACTGGCTCAGGGTAGATTCCGAATATGATTATGAGGGCGGTCATGACGCCAATTGGGATAAGCATGAGAATCGGTGCTTCTTTTGCTTTTTCAGCGGCGTTGGACAATGTAGGTTGTATGAGTGCCTTGAGTACTCTGAGATAGAATGCCGCTGAGAGTATGCTGTTGAGTACTATGGCGACTCCGAGCCACGCGACATTTGCAGTTGTCGCTGCTGTTAGCAGCGTCAATTCGCTTATGAAGCCGTTAAGGGGAGGCATGCCTATCAGCGCGAAAAGGGAAACAGCGAAGAATATTGTTGTGATGGGCATTTTGCGGCCGACTCCAGAGAACTCTTTTAGGCTTCTTGTTTCCAAGCGGAAGATGATGGCGCCGGCGCACAAGAAGGCCGCGCCTTTCATCAAGGAGTGGTTAAAGATGTGCAGGAGCGTGCCGGTCAGACCTAGCTGTGTTCCCACGGCAAGTCCGACAAGCATGTAGCCGACGTGTCCGATGCTTGAGTACGCGAGCAGTCTTTTGACGTCGTCTTGCAGCAAGGCCGTGACGTTTCCCAGTGTCATTGTTAGAATGCTTAGAATTGCGAGGATGCTGAACCATTGTTGCTGAACAGAAAAGAACGCGGTGAAGAAGGTGCGGAGTAACGCGTAAACGCCGGTTTCGATTACGACGCCAGAGAGCATTGCCGAGATAGGTGTTGGAGCTGCTGAGTGCGCGTCAGGCAGCCAAGTGTGTAGGGGGACGATTGCGGCCTTGACGCCGAACCCGACGAGGATGAACAGGAAGGCGATGTAGAACCAGACGGTTGACGGTGCTTGATTGAACGCTGCGTATAATCCTTGAAAGTTGAGGGTTCCGGCCATTCCATACAGGAAGGAGATGCCGAGGAGGATCGTTGCCGAGCCTGCGGCGCTCATTACTAGGTACTTGAAGCCTGCTTCTACTGGTTCCCATGTTTCTCTCCTGAAAGCTACGAGTACGTAGGATGAAATTGACATGAGTTCCCAGAAAACGTATAGAGTGAAGAGGTCTCCTGCGAAGACTGTTCCGATCATGCCGCTTATCATTGCGAGTAGTAAAGTGAAGTAGAGCGGTTTGCCGCTGTCTTTCTCCATGTACTTGATCGAGTAGACGGCCGCAGCGAGACCTATGCCGATGAATATGCCTGTCATGAAAATGCTTAGCATGTCCGTTCTTACTATTGCAGAGAACAATCCGCTGCCTGTTGCAGGCGTTGGGTTTGATGAGAAGTTCGTGTACATGATGTACAGGCTTATTCCGGCGGCGATGAGTCCGATTGAAGCGTAGACTCCGGTGAAACTTCGTTTGCGCATTCTTGAAGCGAGCGCTCCGACCAGCGGCGCAGTGACGGTGAACAGCAGGAGTGTGTCGAGGACGAGGTTGAACAAGCTATTGATCATCCTCTGAGTCGTCTTATTTCTCTAACGTCCAGGGTGCCGAAGTGTTTGTAGACGTAAACGACGAGTATCAGTGCAACGGCGCTCACGGAGCCGGATATGCCTATCGAAATGATGGCCATCGAGTGTGATAACGGATCTACGAAGCCTGGCAATGCGTAAGCTCCGAAAGCGATGAAGCTGACGTTTGCTGCGTTCAGGAGGATTTCTATTCCTAGGATGAGCCTGATCATGTTTCGTTTTGTTGCAAGGCAGTACATTCCAATCAAATAGAGGCCGAGTGCGAAGATTATATAGTATGAAAGGTCAATCATTCGCGTCTTCCTCTTTGTGCGTTGTCCTTAGGATGGCAAGAGATCCTGCTGCTGCGGCGAATATGACGAAGGCTTGGGCAACTAAGTCTAGCGTACGGTCGGTCCACATGAAAACGCTGTCCTTGGCTCCGATGTCTTGCGTAACGTTTATGAATCGATCGGAGCTGGAGGCAAATTTGAATATTGGGAAAGGCGACTGAATTACTATCAACGCGAAAAGTGCTATTGTTAATAATGCTGCGAGAGAACCTGCGATCGTTATTCTATCGGGATTCAACTACCTCAGTTTCTCCTTCTGAGAAGTCAGCATGATTGCGGCCAGGAATATCGTTACGACAGCGCCCGCGTATATGAGAAGCTGGAAGACGGCCACATAAGGCGCATTCAAGATCCAAAAAAGGGCTCCGATCGCGATACACATGCCAGAGAACGAGATGACGGCATAAAGTATCTTCTTTAGCTCGACCGTAAGAAACGCCAGAATCAGTGCGGCAAACATCAAAATCAGTTGAAGAACCTCGGTTAGCACCCCACGTTTCCTCCTTGATTTTGGCGATTTGTTTAACAAAAGCTTTAAAGGTTCTTTTAAAAGCTTTTTACTTGGTCGAGGGACTTTAATGGAGCAGATTTATCTTCTTCCCGCAGTGTTTGGTGTCTCTCTCCTGTTGGCCGCGGCGATTTACTTAGTCGGCGGAAGAATGCAGCCTAGGAAAACGTCGCAAGACGTGAGAAAAACCGAGTCTTACGCTTGTGGAGAAAACCTGCCCATCGAGGATCTAAGGGTGGACATGGAGAGGTTTCTTATGTTTGCTGTGTACTTTCTCATTTTTGACGTGCTTGCCTTCACTTTGGCGACGTCATTCTTCACATTAGGTCTGGTTCCGACAGCTTACGCTTTAATCGTGTTAACGGCAGTTGCAATGCTTGTTATTGCGAGGAGGCATCAGTAAGATGAGTATACGTAATTGGGCACGCGCGAAATCGCCCTGGCTGCTGCATTTCAACACGGGCGGATGCAACGGATGCGACATAGAGTTGGTTGCGGCGTTGACTCCAACGTTTGACGTTGAACGTTTCGGCATTAAGCTGCAGGGAAGCCCCAGGCACGCGGACATACTAGCGGTAACAGGACCCGTGACAGTTCAAATAAAAGATCGCTTGATGCGGGTTTATGAACAGGTGCCTGAGCCGAAGAAAGTCGTGGCTATAGGCGCCTGTGCCATTAGTGGGGCGCCGTTCAAGGACTGCTACAACGTTCACGGTGGGATTGACACTTTACTCCACGTCGACGCTTATGTTCCTGGATGTCCGCCCAAGCCTGAAGCTATCATCGACGGCTTAGCGAAGTTGATTTCGAAGAAGAAAGAGTGATGCTGATGGAGCGAGAGAACGAGATTACCAAGAATCTGCAGCTGATTTTCGGCGAGAAGCTAATCGAAATCAAGAATCCAAGGATGAGAAGGATCTTTGCGCGCGTAGAGGCGGATTCATTCAAGGCAGCGTTACCTCGCCTAATCAACGACGTGAAGCTGAATCATCTTGTGACGATCACGGGCATAGATCTGGGTCAAGAAATCGAGTTGCTTTATCACTTCACTCACGATGGCTCAACAGTGGTTACGGTTGGGTTTAAGATCCCCAAAGATAGTCCGACGGTCAAGACTATTACAGACTTGGTTCCAGGCGCCGTTCTTTATGAGCGTGAAATTCACGAAATATTGGGCGTAAACTTTGAGGGGCATCCCAACCTTGCGCCTCTGATTCTGCCTGAGGAATGGCCTGAAGGTATTTACCCGCTTAGGAAAGATCGCAAGTTTGAAGAACTTCGGGAGATAGGTTCCAAAAAGTAAGGAGATATGGAAAATGGGTTATGCGTCAACGATAAGAGTTCCCTTTGGTCCACAACACCCAGCTTTGAAGGAGCCTGAAAACTTCATTTTTGAAGTTGACGGCGACATCGTCGTAGGCGTGACTCCACGTCTGGGTTACGTTCATCGAGGGGCGGAAAAGGCATTTGAAATTCGGACATACGTACAGAATATATACTTGGCAGAAAGAGTCTGCGGCATTTGTAGTCATGCTCACACTACCTGTTATGTGCAAGCTGTCGAAGACATTTTAGGTGCTCAAGTTCCACCAAGGGCAAAGTACATTCGGACCATAATCGCCGAGTTGGAAAGGCTTCACAGCCATTCTCTATGGGTTGGCATAGCTGCACACGAAGTAGGTTTCGACACGCTGTTCATGTACACTTGGAGGGACCGTGAAGCCATAATGGGTCTTCTTGAGGAGCTTTCAGGAAACCGCGTCCACTACGCTATGAACACGATTGGAGGAGTGCGCCGAGACATAACGTCTGAAGGTGCATCAAAAACAAGAAGTACTCTCGACTCTTTCGAAAAGAGAACAAAAGATTACGCGAAGATTATGAAGACGGAAAGGACTTTCCAGAAGAGGGCACAAGGTGTGGGCATCTTAAAGAAGCAAGATGCCATCGACTTGGGCGCGGTAGGACCTACATTGCGTGGCAGCGGAGTGAAGAATGACGTTCGTGCTGACGACCCCTATGCGGCCTATGACGAGATACCCTTTGAGGTGATTTCTCATGAAGGATGCGATGTTCTCTGCAGGACGATTGTCAGGTGTGAGGAGATGCTGCAAAGCATAAACATGGTTCGTTTTGCACTGGATCACATGCCAACTGGAGAGTTGCGGGTCAAAGTTCCTCCGGCTGTCCCAGCAGGCGAAGCGGTTTCAAGGGTTGAAGCCCCAAGAGGAGAACTGATGCATTATGCAAAATCGAATGGTACCACGAAGGCTGAAAGGTACAAAATTAGAAGCCCAACTCTCGCCAACATCCCAGCGTTGTGCAAAACGCTGATAGGCAGTCACATAGCTGACATACCGTTGATCTTGGCTGGAATCGACCCGTGCTTCTCATGCATGGATCGGATGGCTTTCATCGATTCGAAAACGAGTAAAAGATGGATCTGGTCGATGGAGGAGCTGAGAAGGAAAACTTTGAAATGACGCCTTATGAAGTGTTCCAGCTCCTCGTGTTTCCGGGGCTTATGCTGCTCGTCGTCCTAGCCTTCTTTTACGAATGGATAGACAGGAAGTTCTTTGCGAGACTTCAGAACAGGTATGGCCCACTGTACACGGGGCCTCTTGGTCTGTTTCAGCCGGTTGCGGATTTTATTAAACTCCTCGGAAAGGAGGACATCGTGCCGTTGGCTTGCGATAAGCTTGTTTTCGCCTTGACGCCTATTCTTTATTTCGCGTTGCCTTTGACCGCCCTGTTTGTCGTTCCGATATCCGAGTCGACCGGCCTCATCGCTTTTGAAGGAGATCTTATTTTTGTCATGTTCATTTTCACTATGTTGGTCGTGACCGTTTTCTTGGCGGGCTGGAGTTCGGCAAATCGATTCGGCATAATAGGAGGGGTACGGGCGGCGCTTCAGATGCTGAGCTACGAGATTCCGTTGGGATTGGCAATGGTCGGTCCTGCTATTGCTGCTGGCAGTCTATCGATAAGCGCTATTGCCAATTGGCAGGCCAGCCATTTGGTTTGGTCGATATTTCTTCAGCCTATCGGTTTCGCGGTGTTGATCATCGGTTTGCTTGCGGAGCTCGAGTTTGTTCCATTTGACATTCCGGAAGCTGATACTGAAATCGTTGCAGGTTGGCGAACTGAGTTCAGCGGTAGAAAGCTTGCTCTGTTCAAGGTTGGGAGAGACTTAGAGTTGGTTCTCGCTTCCGCGATTGTGGCAGCGCTATATCTAGGTGGAGCTCAAGTGTTGGGTCCGGTACCCGCTATAGTTAGCTTCTTGATCAAGACCGTGATTGTTGTTCTTCTTCTCTCGTTCTTAAGGGCGGTTTTTGCGCGTTTCAGAATAGACCAGATGACCGCTGGCATGTGGAAGTACCTGCTTCCTGTCGCGATCTTCCAGATAGTGCTTATACAGTTCGGGATCGGTAGATGATAAGATGAGCGTCGTAAGAGAAGCGCTGAGGCAGATCGGTCGAAAACCAGCCACCCGGCAATATCCATTTGAGAAAGCAAAGGTGCCAAGCGGCTTCAGAGGTCGACCTGTGTGGGATATGAAGAAATGCATAGGCTGCCTTCTATGTCAGAGTACGTGTCCGTCGGGCGCGATAGAGATAGTTGGAAAAGGGTTGGCGTGTGAGATTAAGTATTATCTGGATCGTTGTATCTTTTGTGCGCAGTGTGCCGAGATTTGTCCTGTGAAGGCAATTGCGATGAGTGAAGAGTTTGAGCTTGCTGGGTTTGATCGTTCAAAAATGCTTTACTGGTACAAGAGGGAACCTCAACCAAAGCCATAGCAGAGTGACGCAGAGATCTGCACAGTCAGCTCACTCGTTCTTCGTGTTAACCTGACCTCTCTATGATAGAACATGGGCATAGCGGCCGAATCGGAAAATCAGGGAAGTCCTTTTCTTGGAATCATCGTCTTGAAGGATCGTGGTAAACCTATTTTCTCTGGATAAACGTTTATGTCCAGAATGGGAATTAAGGCTTGAAGTCGAGGCGGAGTTGAAGTTGACCAGTAAAGGCGGGCACATCACAATGCTACACGGAGCTGGCGGAACTGTGATGCACAGTCTCGTCAAGAATTACGTCGTGAAATATTTTGGCGGAGCTAGCAATGCGGAGGTTCCGCTTGAAGCAATGGATGACGCTGCAGTCGTCGATGGCATAGCTCTGAAAACTGACTCACACGTGGTCAAGCCCATTTTCTTTCCAGGCGGAGACATCGGTCGTCTAGCAGTGTCGGGCACAGTGAACGATCTTTCATGTGTCGGTGCTGAACCATACGCTCTGGCCTGCGGCTTCGTGCTGGAAGAAGGTCTAGCTATTGATGATTTCGAGAAAATATTGGCCAGCATGCAAAAGACGTGCAGTGAAGCAGGAGTGAGCATAGTCACGGGAGACACAAAGGTCGTGGAGAAGGGCGCCCTTGGTGGCTGCATAATTAACACATCTGGAATCGGGAGGAGAACAAATGCTTTGGATGAGAATTTCAAAGTCGTCAAAGCCTGCAAACACGGGATCAAGGCACGGTGGACTCTTGACTCGAACCTCGATGTCGGCGACAAGATAATCATATCTGGAACAATCGGAGATCATGGACTAGCTGTCTTGTCCGCTCAAGAGGGTCTAAAGTTTGGAAGTGAAATACGGTCCGACGTTAAACCGTTGAATCGCCTCGTACAGCGCTTACTCGGAGAAACAGGCGGAATTGTGTCGATAAAAGATCCTACTCGTGGTGGTTTGGCTGATGCACTCAATGAATTCAGTGAAAAATCAAGAGTCGGCATTCTACTATACGAGGACAAGATTCCGATTAGAAAAGGCGTGCGGGCAGCTTGCGAAATGCTCGGCTTAGACCCTCTTGAAGTTGGCAACGAAGGAAAACTCATTCTAGGCGTGGTAAAGCAAAAAGCGAACGATCTCTTGAATCTCCTGAGAACAACTGAAGAAGGAAGAGATGCGGAAATCATTGGCGAAACAACAAAGGAGTTCAAAGGAGTTGCCATGCAAACAGTCGTAGGTGGAAAGAGAATAATCTCCAGACCCATTGGCGACCCAGTGCCCCGAATTTGTTGATTGGAGAATAACATGTCAAAACCCTACTGTGCGATGAGCCCTGACGAAGTATTGCAGGCTTTGAATACCAGCGAGACCGGGCTAAGCGAAGCGGAAGCCAAGAAGCGTTTCGCTGAAAACGGACCGAACGAACTGCGCAAAGAAAAGCGTGCTTCTCCGATAAAGATGTTCCTTGCACAGTTCACCGATATTCTCATGATTATTCTGTTGATTGCCATCGGTTTGTCAGTGGCAATCGGCGAGATTACTGACGCAATCGTTATACTCGCCATCGTGTTGGCGACTGCGGTGCTTGGCTTCGTTCAGGAGTTTCGTTCTGGAAAGGCCGTTGAGGCTTTGAAGAAGATGGTTGCGCCAACTGCAATTGTTATGCGTGATGGCAAAGAAGTAAAGATTCCAGCAGCCGAGATCGTGCCTGGCGACGTTGTTCTCCTGTACACCGGAGATAAAGTCCCTGCTGACGCACGTCTGCTGAAAGCTATCAACCTCAAAGTGGATGAAGCCTCACTGACCGGCGAGTCTTCTCCAGCAAAGAAGAGTATTGATGTGTGCGCAGAAGACGCTTCGCTGAACGATCGCCAAGATATGGTTTTTACAGGAACAATCGTTGTTTATGGTCGTGGCGTGGCGGTTGCCACTTCAACAGGGATGAACACTGAATTTGGGAAAATAGCAAAGATGGTGCAGACAGCCAGGGAAGAGGAGACTCCTCTCGAAAAAAGAACCAAGTCCATCGGAAAATGGATCGGCCTGCTGTCTGTAGGTATTTGTTTTGGCGTAGCAATCGTGGGGATCGTTCAGGGGCTCAAGATCGTCGATATGCTTTTGTGGGGAATCAGCTTAGCAGTGGCAGCTGTTCCCGAAGCATTGCCAGCCATCGTTACAGGCGCCCTTGCGGTAGGCATGTACCGAATGGCCAAGGTCAGTACCATCGTGAAAAAACTGCCTGCAGTCGAAACATTGGGTTGCGCGAGCGTTATTTGTTCAGACAAGACGGGGACGATGACAAAAGGCGAAATGACTATTCAGAGAATATGCTTAGGTGATCAAGTCATAAAAGTCACAGGTGTAGGATATGAACCAGAAGGGCAGTTTCTCGTCGAGGATCGGAAGATTGACCAGAAGAACGAACAACTCTGCAAGCTTTTGACTGCCGGAGTGCTCTGCAATGACGCAAAGCTAGAAAAGGACACTGCCACGGAAAGATGGGTTGTCAAGGGTGACCCAACCGAGGGCGCGCTAATAGTTGCGGCGGCAAAAGCCGACCTTTGGAAAGAGGACTTGGAGAAGCAGAAGCCTCGAATTGCTGAAATTCCGTTTTCGTCAGAAACAAAGCGCATGACAACAGTGCATATCTCTTCGGACGGCAAAAAAGTGGCTTATATGAAGGGAGCGCCCGAGATAGTTCTCGGTAAGTGCACGAAGATAATGTCAAATGGAAAGATTGTCAGAATAACTGAAGGCGAACGCGCAGAAATACTCAAGATGAACGAGGTCATGGCGAAGCAAGCCCTGAGGAATTTGGGACTTGCTTTCAGAGAATTGCCCGAAACCGTGAACACGTTTGATGAGAGTATTGAGAAGGACTTTGTGTTTCTTGGCATTACTGGTATGATTGACCCGCCCAGAGAAGAAGTCAAGCAAGCAATTGACATCTGCCGAAAGGCAGGAATCAGAGTTGTGATGGTGACGGGTGACCATAGACTTACTGCTGTGGCGGTCGCCAGAGAACTCAACTTGCTTGGTGAGAACGAAGTTGAGGGCAAAGTACTGACTGGCGAGGACCTGCAAAAGTTGAGTGATGAACAACTCAACAAAATAGTGCAAAACATCGTCATCTACGCACGTGTTTCTCCTGAGCACAAATTGAGAATCGTGAAGGCTTGGAAAGCCAATGGACAAGTAGTTGCTATGACCGGGGACGGAGTCAATGATGCTCCCGCACTGAAGGCATCAGACATAGGTGTAGCAATGGGCATAACAGGCACTGAAGTGACTAAAGAAGCTGCAGACATGGTGCTTACAGATGATAACTTTGCTTCTATCGTGAAGGCAACTCGAGAGGGCCGCGAAATCTACGACAACATCAAGAAATACCTCACATACCTTATGCGCTGCAACATAATGGAGATTCTGGTCATTTTTATCGCGGTGGTCTCTGTTCCCTTTTTGGCGAGAACATACGGCGCGACCGACGCGGCGATTGTGAGCAGCGCAACTGTGGCATTAACCGCTGCTCAGCTGTTGTGGGTCAACTTAACCACTGACGGTTTGCCTGCGATAGCTTTAGGCATTGATCCGGGTGACCCTGACATAATGGAGAGAAAGCCGCGAGATCCAAATGAAAGCATCTTCACTCGGGACGTCAAAACCTACCTATCTCTTGTCCCCATATTGATGACGGGATTGCTTCTGTTTGGATACTTCTACTATCAACCATGGATGCCCCCAACCTTGAACGCGGCTGGCAAAGTTATATACGACCCATTACTTGAAGCGCGAACACAATTGTTGACTTCCATGGTTCTCATGGAATTGGCCAACGCATTATCTGCACGATCATTGAAGTATCCATTGTGGAAAGTAGGCGTGTTCAAGAACAAATTTCTCTGGTACGCTATCGGATCTTCATTCATCCTTCAGCTCTTCATATCTGTACACACCAGGGATCAACGCAGCCTTCGCTGTGACTGCACCTGAACCTTTGGATTGGGCATTTGCGATATTGTTCACTGCCATAACCTTCACCACGCTAGAGAGCGCAAAGTGGCTTATGAGCAGAAGACGAATGGAGAAAACGGCTCAGAAAGCCTTATATGACCAACGCTGAGAACATGACTTTTCAAAGTCAAAATAGGAAGGTTCGAAACGAAATGACTGAAAGCAAGCTTGCTAATCCGGCGCCGCTTGGACTATTAGGTTTCGGGCTAACGACAGTACTTCTGAACCTTGCCAACGCTGGATACTTCGGTGTCAACAGCATGATTCTCGCGATGGGACTGGCGTACGGGGGACTCGCTCAGGTGATCGCAGGCGCGATGGAATTCAAGAAAGGCAACACATTCGGAATGGTGGCCTTTTCGTCATACGGTCTATTCTGGTGGTCCTTGGTAATTCTGGTCGTGTTTCCAAGTTTTCACGCCATTTGCAACAGACGCTTCAGGAATGGCAGCATACTTCGTCATGTGGGGCCTATTCACCTTCGCAATGTTCTTCGGCACGCTAAAGGCAAACAGAGGACTGCAATTCGTGTTTGGTTCTCTTACCATTCTCTTCTTCCTCCTGGCGGCTCACGAACTGACTGGCAACGCGACCCTGCTCACAATCACGGGTTACGAAGGTATAATCTGCGGCCTAAGCGCGTTTTACTTGGGTATTGCTCATGTGCTCAACGAAGTTCATGGAAAAAACGTGCTACCGATCGGTCCAATTATCCTCTGAGCCTACCTTCCCCTTTTTGTTTTCGACCTAAAAAAGTTTATATTGACGTAAGAAGGTCTTTCCACAAAGTTTCATTGAAGGTTATAGAATGTCAGAGACAAGCTTACCTTTCAACGAGAAGATCTACCCGGGAAGAATCCTTAAGGACGAATGGGAGAGGTCAATCAAGAACCCGCAAGAGTTTTGGGCTGAAAAAGCAAAGGCCATCGACTGGTTCAAAACGTGGGACAAAGTATTGGACGATTCGAACAAACCCTTCTACAAATGGTTCTCGGGTGGCATTCTGAACATAAGCTACAACGCTCTCGACAGGCATTTGAAGACACCAAAGAAGAACATGCTTGCCTACATCTGGGAAGGCGAAGCCGGAGAAGTCCGGACTTACACTTACTATCAGCTTTACAGAGAAGTGAACAAACTCGCCAAGATTTTCAAGGACCTGGGGCTCAAGAAAGGAGATCGCGTCGCTGTCTATCTGCCAATGATTCCAGAGCTACCGATCACGCTACTTGCATGCTCTCGAATAGGCGCAGTTCATACGGTTGTATTCTCAGGCTTCAGTGCAGAGGCACTTGCAGATCGAGTTAACGACTGTGGAGCCAAGGTTCTGGTCACAGCTGACGGCGCCTATCGACGTGGAAAAACTGTCACATTGAAGGATACCGCCGATCGCGCACTGCAAAGTACACCTAACGTTAAGAATGTAGTCGTTGTAAAGCGAACTGGACAGACCGTTCCTATGAAGGACGGTCGAGACATCTGGTACAACGAGGCCATGGGCAAAGTGGAACCAAATGTTTACGTCGAGCCTGAGCCGATGGAGTCCACTGAGCCGCTGTTCATACTTTACACGTCTGGAACAACTGGGAAGCCTAAAGGAATCCAGCACGGTACTGGCGGCTTTTTGGTGTGGGGTTACTGGACCCTCAAGTGGGGTTTCAACCCGGATGAAACGGACATTTGGTGGTGTACAGCTGACATTGGATGGATAACTGGCCATACATACAACGTCTATGCCCCGCTGGCTGTCGGAGTAACTTCGTTTATTTTCGAAGGGACACCCGATTATCCTGCACAAGACAGGTGGTGGGATATCATCGAACGACAAGGTGTAACGATACTTTACACGACGCCCACAGCGATCAGAATGTTCATGAAATTCGGCGAGCAATGGGTGACAAAGCACGATTTGAGTTCTCTGAGACTTCTGGGCACAGTCGGTGAGCCGATTAACCCCGAAGCTTGGAAATGGTACTACCGCTTCGTAGGGAAAGAAAGACTCGCGATCATTGACACCTGGTGGCAGACTGAAACAGGAGGGTTCATGATAGCTCCCCTGTCGGGACTGGAGCTCGTTCCACTAAAACCAGGTTCAGCCACGAACCCGTTGCCGAGCGTAAACGCAGAGGTCTATGATGAAAAGGGGCAACAGGCACCTACGGGTACCAAAGGATTTCTCGTGATAAAAACACCTTGGCCTGGAATGCTGGAGACAATCTGGAAAGACCCTGAAAGATACAAGCAGACATATTTTGGAAGATGGCCAAACATTTACTACACCGGTGACTACGCGGTTAGGGATCCTGATGGATACTTCTGGCTTCTCGGAAGAGCAGATGAGGTATTGAAGGTCGCAGGTCACAGAATCGGCACAGTTGAACTCGAAAGCGCCCTCGTTTCGCACCCAGCAGTCTCGGAAGCCGCAGTCATGGGCAAAGAAGACGCTCTCAAAGGCGAGGTTCCCGTGGCTTTCGTGACGCTCAGAACCGGTTTCCAACCATCAGATGAACTTCGCGCTGAACTAGTGAAACACATAAGAAACACCATCGGTCCGATCGCAACACCCGACGCAATTGTGATCGTAAACAGGCTACCGAAAACGCGCAGCGGAAAGATCATGAGAAGACTGCTGAAAGCAGTGCTATCAGGCGCAGCCTTGGGCGACGTTTCCACTCTGGAAGATGAAGGCTCCGTCGACGACATAAAAGCCTCTTACGAGGAAATGCGAAAACAACTGGAAAAGAAGTAAGCGCTGCCTCCTCCTTTCATCACTTTTTCTTTAGCAAAGCGAAGTGTGCACCTTCACGCGTGCACACGCATATATTCTTGAAATTCTGAATCTCAACTAGGTGTGAGTTATGCCGCTTCCGCTCGTTGAACGATCACGAGAAGAAATTGCTGAAGCCATAAAAAAGAGGGTTCAAACTGTCAATGGGATCAAAGCTGTTAGGCAGCTAGACGTGCGCGTCAGCGGGAAAAGACTGGATGTGAACGTCACCCTTCTTGTAGATGATAACCTAACGTGGGAGAATGCTCACAGAGTTGCATTGAGTGCCGAGAGAGCAATCATTTCGGAGTATCCCGACGCCAGAGTTGTAGTCAACACGGAGCCTTTCGGGATTGGCGAAGAACACCTCTGGGCAATCGTTAGAGACGTTGCTGATGATGTACCTGGTTCAAGGGGTGTTCATAATATTCACGTTCAAAGAATTGACCACAACCTGTATGTCGATCTGCATTTGGAGGTCAGTGCCAACTTGACCGTGAAACAGGCTCACGAGATTGCCGATCAGGTTGAATCGAAGATAAAAATGGCTAATTCGAACATTTCGGAGGTCACTGTTCACATCGAATCTGCTTCCGAACGTGTTTCAAGGGAGATGGCTAAAGTTGAGACTGAGTTGGAGTCATTCGTAGAACACATTGCGCAAAGTTTCCCCGATGTCAAAGACATTTGTAACGTCAAAGTTCGCAGAGTGGGAAACGCCACCCACCTGGTACTTCGCTGTCGCTTCGACCCAAACCTGAGCATTGAGAAGGCCCACAGAATCTCGAGCAAACTCGAGAGAGAGATCAGAGAGGCTTATCCTGACATCACTCGAATAGACATTCATGAAGAGCCAGTTTAGAAAAAATCGCCCTGTGAATGGCCGGTCACCCCACAATACCTAAATACCACCGGTAGTGACTTAGTGAGACTCAACTACGTCTAGCACGAGGATCATACTTGAGGCGGATTCAAGAACACGGCGAAGGAAAAAGACGTCGCATCTCAAAAGGACTGCTGGTCAATTCAAACAGCAGATGTTTATCAACTAGCTGAAACTACTGATCGGGGCCTTTCTGGACAAGAAGCTGAAAGACGACTCAAAATCTACGGACGCAACGAACTACCAAGACACGCGTTCAGCACAACTCAGGTTGTTCTAAGACAGTTCAAGAACCCTATTTTCGCAATTCTAATCGCATGTGCAATAATAGCAGGTATCTACGAAGCGCCTGAACAGGCCATAATAATACTGTTGATGATCGCCATCAGCGTTGTCCTCGGGTTCTACAACGAATATAAAGCAGAAAGAATCGTCGAAAATCTCCGCCAAAATGTGGCCATCAAGGCAGTCGTCACCCGAGATGGCAAATCTTCCCAAATTGACTCGAGACAGCTAGTTCCCGGAGATCTTGTGTCAGTCTACGTGGGGGACATCGCGCCGGCGGATATGAGAATCGTGAAGCATAATGACCTTCAGGCCGACGAGGCGACCTTTACAGGTGAATCCTTCCCGGTTGAGAAGACTTCTGAACCCATCGTAATCGAGCGTCCAACACCTCAACAGCTCACGAACTACCTATTCATGGGAACAGTTGTTGTGCACGGTTCTGGTCAGGGCGTCGTCGTTTCGACGGGAAAGACCACCCAGTTAGGGGCTATTTCAAGAAGTCTGGTGCGTTCCCATCCAGAAACGGAATTTCAGCGTGGTATTCGCCAGTATGGGACTATGCTCATCATGCTGACTCTCGCATTGACAATCGCGATTTTTGGTTTGATGTCTGCTGTTGGCAAGCCGATAATCGATTCTTTGTTGTTTTCTCTGGCAGTTGCCGTCGGCTTAGTGCCCGAGCTGATGCCTGCCATCGTTACAATTAGTCTCGCGCGAGGCGCTAGCAGGATGGCGAAGGTGAAAGTCGTCGTGAAACGTCTTGTTTCAATTGAAGACTTCGGCAACATGAGTGTTTTCTGCACTGACAAGACGGGAACGCTGACTGAAGGGAAAGTTGCTCTCAACGACTGCCGTGGTCTGGGTGATAAAGAAGACGAAAGAGTGCTACCTTTTTCCATGTTGTGCAACTCAGCGGTTGTGGGAGATACCGTCGTCGGCAACCCTATGGACGCAGCGATCTGGGAGTACGCTATCAAGGCCGGTGTGCAAGATAGCGTTAAGTCTTACACAAAAATCCACGAGATACCTTTCGACTATCAACGTCGGATAATGTCAGTCATCGTGAAAGAAGGCGACGACTATCTCTTGATCAGCAAAGGAGCTCCTGAATCGATTTTCTCCCGATGCCAATACGCAGATATTAGCGGAGAAACAAAACCGATAAGCTCAGTTAAGGAAGCTATTGACGATAAGTTTTTCAGACTGTCAGAGCTGGGTTATCGAATTCTAGCGGTAGGAAGCCGACAGATAGAATACAGGTCTTCCTATTCTGTCGAGGATGAAAAGGACTTGACTCTGCTGGGTTTTCTGATATTCACTGACCCGCCTAAGAAAGACGCTCATGAAGCCATTGAAAGACTCAAGCAGATGGGCGTTGAAGTGAAGATTTTGACCGGAGACAACGAGCTCGTTGCCAAAACAGTTTGCGACGAACTGAAAGTGCCTGTCAAAAAGATTATCGTCGGGTCAGACCTCACACTGATGAGTTGGACGGAAGTCAAAGAAGCAGTTGAAGAAACTACGATCTTTGCGCGGATAACGCCTGAGCAGAAGCTCGACGTAATCAAAGCGTTGAAGGAAAATGGTCACGTGGTCGGGTTTGGAGGAGACGGAGTGAACGATGCTCCCGCACTCTACGAGGCAGATGTAGGCGTATCCATGGACACAGGAGTTGACGTTGCAAAAGAAGCTGCAGACATCGTTTTGTTGGAGAAGGATTTGCTGGTCATGGCTGATGGAATAGGCGAAGGTCGCAGGATCTTCGGGAATACCATCAAGTACGTTTTGATGGGGACAAGCTCTAACTTTGGTAACATGTTCAGCGTTGCCGCGGCAGCGGTGTTTTTGCCCTTCCTTCCCATGTTACCGATTCAAATTCTTTTCATGAACTTGCTTTATGACGTCGCCAACATGACATTGCCCACAGATAATGTGGATGAAGAGTACATCAAGTCGCCGAGGCATTGGGACATAGGTTTCGTGAGGAAATATACCTTGTTTTTCGGTCCATTCAGTTCGTTATATGATTTCCTTACTTTTGGTATAATGCTCTTTATTTTCAATGCCGCGGCGGGCGCTGGAAATCCGGCGCTGTTCCAAAGCGGTTGGTTTGTTGAGTCTTTCTGGACTGAAGTTCTCGTGATGTTCGTTATTAGAACGAGGCGCATTCCTTTCTGGTCGAGTCGCCCAGGCAAATGGCTTTTAGTGCTGACTCTTTCTTGCGTGGCTTTTGGAACGATTCTTCCTTTCACTCTGATTGGTGGCTTTTTAGGGTTCACCGCTCTTCCGCCCAACTACTGGGCGCTCTTGATACTTATGGTTGCTACTTATTTGGTGCTGGTAGATGCAGGGAAGGTGTTCTTCTATAAGATATGTGGGTTTTGAGGAGGCTGATATGCTTGGTAGGTGTTGATCTATTTCAATGGTGGGCGGCAACCATCAGCGCAGGCAGCATTTTCCTTTCGCTGGTAGGGGTGTATCTCTATTTGAACAGTAGGAAAAGTAGGAACGCGCACTACGTGAAGGGAACGAGGAGGTTGACGCGTTCACTTAAAGACTTCGTTTTCGTGTGGGTTCTGTTAGGTCTCCTGGTCTTCTACATTGTGTCAATAGATATTGGCTCTGACTGGTTGTTTGCGGCCGGAAACATCTTTGTCGAATTAATGTTGCTTGTATATCTTCTAAGAAACAGAACAAGAGAGTCCAAGCAGGAGTAATGCCCACTGTTTCAAGAGCAGAAGGGCTGTAGACCACCTAAACCGTCTTGTTTTTCACGGATAGAATCTTCTTGTTGTTCTCGGAAATGGAATTGCATCAATAATGTTCTCCAGATCAAGCATCCACGTTAGGAGCCTTTCCAAGCCCATTCCGAAGCCCATGTGGGGAACTGTGCCATAACGCCGCAGATCAATGTACCAATCATAATCCTTTTCGCTTAACCCTTGCTCTCTAATTCTTTCCACTAGTTGATCCTTGTCGTCTTCTCTCGCCCCGCCTGTCGACAGTTCGCCTATTCTCGGCACTAACATGTCGGTCGACATCGCAATGTCCGGTTTGTCTCTGTACGTCTTGCAGTAGAACGCTTTGATCTTTTTCGGGTAATCGTAAACGAAGAAGGGTTTGCCAAAGTCTTCTGCTAATGCCTTTTCTTCCTCGTACCCGAGATCATCACCCCACTTTGTCTTGAAGCCCTTCGACTTGAGCCTCTCAACAGCCTCGGTATATGTTATTCTCGGAAAGGGCGGCTTGACGAGGAGTAGTTTCTTCATGTCCGCTCCCAACTCTTCAAACTCGCGTTTGCAGTTGTCAACTACTCTCTTGCAGACGTAAGTGAGCAGTTCCTCTTCTAGACAAATCAAATCAGTCATATCTGCAAATGCTTGTTCAGCTTCTATATGCCAGTATTCGCTCAAATGCCGTATGGTCCTGCTCTTCTCAGCTCTGAACGAAGGGGCGACGCAGTAGACTTTTTCCAAGGAGTAGATCAGTATTTCGAGGTAAAGCTGGGCGCTTTGAGTCAGGTACATGTTCTGATCGAAATACTTCAAACCGAAAAGTGTCGATCCGCCCTCGCAAGCACTCGTTATGAACATCGGAGGTGAAACCTGGGTGAACGCGCGTTTATCAAAGAACTCGTTAACAAATCCAAGGATTTCGCTGCGCACCTTCATAACAACAGTCATTTCACGGCTGCGCAGCCACAGATGCCTGATGTTTCGGAGGAAATCCTCGCTGTCCTCTTCCCCCTTCTTCCCTGTCTTGTCTCTTCCCTTTGTAATGGGAAATGGAGAGTCAGCCAACCCCACTATGGTGATTTCGTCGGTGAGCACTTCATAACCCCCTGGGGCACGCGCATCTTTCTTGACTTTTCCAGTGAGTATCGAGGAGGATTCGATTGTTATCTTTTCGGCTTCGCTCCATCCTAGGCTTTCTTTCTTAACTGGGCACTGGATGATCCCTGTGGAGTCTCGCATTACAAGAAAAATCATTTCTTTTCCTTCTCTCTTCCGATGTATCCAGCCGCGGATTGCAACTTTCTTTTCTTCAAATTTCCCGTCTAGAATTTCACGAATGGAAACGTAGCTCATGCGGATCAACCTTTTCCTCTCAATATCGCTTTCAAAGCTAAATATGTATCTTGATTCGATTCTGGGATCAACAATAACGATTTCCAAAAGAAAGATCTGAAAGGCTTCGTCAAGACTCGCTGATAAGAGACCCTTTCTTGGCTGACACCAGAGGGATCGCAATCGTATAAGCCCGTGAGACTTATCGGAATTCTTGGTCATAATTCTTAAATCTCCGGCTTATGAGCTTAGTATCGCGGTTTGGTTTGAGAGACCTTGGAAAGTGATTATAAGCTTAGAACGCTGAAGCGTTCAACCGCTGCCATTGCGAGCGTCGTGATTGTTGAACTTGCGTTGGGTCTGACAGTGAACAGTCTTGCGATTGTGAGCGATGGGCTGCATGCACTCCTCGATACTCTTACCACTCTCATGCTTTTTATCACAATGCGTATGTCTGTCAAGCCTCCTGATGAAGAGCATACGTACGGACATGAAAAGTTCGAATCAATTGGCGGCCTCATTGGTGGGATTTCGCTCATCGGCGTTGCAATATTGATAATCTATGAAGCGATTCTGAAAATCATGAACAACCAAACTGTGATCCTGGGATTAGAATACGTGGGTTTCATCGCTGTTGCTTACACCTTCTGCATAGATTTCTACAGAGTGGGGAGCTTCTTCCGAGCAAGAACAAGTGAAAGCGTTACGATGAAAGCTGGATTTTACCACGCCATCGCGGACCTGAGTTCCACGGTTATAGCTTTTGCCGGATTTGGAATGGCAACACTAGGGTTTGGCATGGGAGACTCTTTGGCGTCTATTGTGCTTGGCGCAATGTTAAGCTATTTTAGCGTAAGACTTGTTTGGAGCAGCGGTTTGGAGCTCACTGATACGGTTCCTAAAGAGGTAGCAGCAAAGGTCAGAGATGCGATCATTAACACAAAAGGCGTTTGCAGCCTGAAAGACTTCAGGATGAGAAAGGCTGGCAGCAAGTCATTTGTCAGAGCAACACTGCAGGTTCCTGATTACATGGGGCTTGAAGAAGCTCACGATTTGACTCTGAAGATAGAAACGATGATAAAGGACATCGTAGGTGACGTGGAAGTCTCTCTCCACACCGAACCTTGCGAATTGCACGTGCCGACCGAGAAGCTTGTGGAGCAGCTTTCAACCGAAGTCGAAGGAGTGAAAGATGTGCGAGACGTCAACGTGGTTTACACGGATGGTAGACTGTACATAACATTGCACGTATTCGTTGATGCAAACATTTCGGTCGAACAGGCCCATGATATTGCAGAGCAGATTGAGAAGAAAATCGACCGCGAAGTGAAGGATGTCGAAGATGTGGCGGTTTCCGTTGCGCCTTTTAGTCGGAGGAGAAGAAAAGGCGCGTCGGTGGATGAAGGTGAGATTAGGTGGATTGTTCACGGGATAGCCGACTCCTATCAACGGGCTTTTCGCGTAAAAAGAATAGTTACTTATGTTGGCGGGAAGAAGCGTTACATCAACGTCGACTGCAGTTTCACGAAACAGATTTCAATTGAGGAAGCCTATAAGGTTGCGTCACAGATTGAAGAGAAGATTAAGGAACATTTTGTTGAGACGACTGTTACGGTGCACGTGGAGCCAAGTTGACTTCCCTAAAAGTTGTAATCACGTTTTCAGAGTAGAAAAAGTGGGTGGAGGGATCAGCTTATTTGGATCTCCTTGATCAACGACAGATCCTCTAGGTTGTTGAGCTGCACTTTTGCGTTAGATATGGTGTACAGCACATTTTCTATGTACAACGACCTTTGAACGTAGTAGTCTTGATTATAGATATCGATGCCGTTTTCCATGTGGCTTATTTTGCCTTCGAGGGTGAAGCCTCCGTCTAGCGATATGTTGAAGACGTATGCTCCTTGCCAGACTGGTTGTCCATATGCGCCTGCAGGTACTTGTCCAGGCGGATACTGGCTCTGATCGACCTTTGCTTCGAGAACAGGTATTACTAGCAGGTTCTTTGACTTGTCGAATAGGAATGCTTTAGGGTCACTTAGTACGGGTGAGCTTGTTCCTCTGTCTCCGATGGTGTATTTGGCGATTTGCACAGGGTTGCTGACGTTGCTCACGTCGAATAGTGATATTTTTACTCCTTGGTACCATGCAAAGTACCCTTGTTCTGAAGCCGTGGTTTCTTTCCCAATGCCGATCAGATGGTTGTCGTCGTAGGGATGAAGATAATCCGAATATCCTGGAATAGTCAAGTTTCCGGATTCGCTTGGCTTAGCTGGGTTGCTGAGGTCAATTACGAACAATGGGTCGGTCATCATGAAGGTTACGAGATAGCATTTGTCGCCCATAAATCGCGCTGAGTGGAAGTTCTCTCCTTGTGAAAGGTTCTCAAGTCTTCCAACGATGCTCAGGTTCATGTTCAGCACGTAGACATTGCTCTGTTGTCCTCCGGAAATTGGGACTACCGTAACGGTGCCGTTTGAAGGTTTGATCGTTGGTGAGGTCGATGTGATGGGGCTACCCCATGTTGTGGTGACCACTCTGAAGTAATCGCCATATTCGTCCATCGAGTACTGGTTTAGGATTGATCCTGGAACTGTACCTTGTGCTTCGGGGGTGATCGTGTTGTTTTCGACGTGTATGCGATAGATTGATGTCTGTGTTTGCCCGTAACCCGTTTGATCATACACGTTTTGTGTGACGTATATGTTGTCCAAGGACACGTACAATGTGCTCGTTCCCCCGATCAGGAGGGTCTTCGAGCTCGGGGTCTCGGTAACGTTTTCAATGTTCAATGCTGCGATGGTTGTGAAAGTGAAGTAATTGTCAGTAACATTCGAGTAATAGATGTCTGATGAAGACACGCCTGTTTCAGTCCCGTTCAACCCGATTTTGGGGAGGTTCACATCGTCAACGGTAATATTCGGAAGAACCTCGACTCTGTAGTACGCGAGTTGGCCTGCTACCAAATAGACGTAGTTGCCAATCATTCTTGAACTAAGATAATCTCCGCTTGTGCTGAACGTCTCAACTAGCTCCGGGTTCGTTCTGTTCGAGATGTCATATATCTTAACGAATGTTGTAACATCTTGAGTGTACATCGTCGTCGGATGAATAGGCACCTGGCCCTGTAATTCCTCGACTGAGGGGTGAGCCGTAGTAGGGTAGCGGAGTCATACTGTAATTGGACCCGAGTACTGCTAATTTGTTGCCGTTTACGAAGATCCCGGAAGGCGACATGTCCGTGAAAGTTATCCTCGAAGTTACCTGTGCTTCTTCAGGCGGGTACGCTTTCAGAATTGTTATGTTATTGCCTACGAGCAAGAAAATGTATCCTTTGTTGTCGACTTTGACGAAGTCTGCCTCGTCTACACCAGTGACCTGTATGTTCGTATCCGAATGTGTCAATTCTCCTGCGCCGAGAGAGTTTGTGATGCCTGGAAGGGCCTGTTTTTCCTGAGGACCACTGGCAGTGAAAACGCCACCATTATTTGTATAGTAAGGAGATGTGTACTGGTTCTGAGTCCTGGTTTTCAAGAAATCTTTGAGTTCGTTGTAAGAGGAGAACGTTGACATGAATGGAGAGGTTTTTGGCAGCTGAATTTGTGGTACGTACCCTAGTTGATAACACAATGAAACCAACACTGTTGCTATGAGAATGCCTGCGATGCCGTATAGCCATGCGCGTTTTCTAATCTCTTTCTGCAACTGAAATTCACCTGACTAGTAATGGGTTTGGCCGAATTTTATGCTAAGCCTTGGAACATGCGGTACTAGAAACTAGAACGGTCTCATTTGCCATACTCTGACGGCTTCGTACCAGAAGATCGCGGTCACAATTGCTCCAAAAGAAGCGATGAAGAGGTTTTCCCTCGTCAGTCCATTCATCAAAAGAAGCAAGTAGGCTACGTAGAAAGTGGTTGAGAAAACAGCGTAGAAGAAGTATCTTGGGAACAGCATTTTTCCCAATTTGACGAAATGTCTCAACACTCCAATCTTGACTTCGCTGACTAAAGAATAATTGCCTCCAACTTCCTGCTTAGTGACCAATCCGAGTTCACGCAATTGCTCAAGATGATGTTGCGCCACGCTTGGACTGCTGAAATGCAGGTTTCTTTGGACTTCCCGCACGCTCATGGGGTGACCGTTCCTTAGAAGAAGCCAATAGACCTTCCAGTCCTTGCCTCGGAGAGCATACTCCAAAGAGCTTTCTTCATCAGCGATCACGCGGCTGCACTCTTCCAAGGTATGTACTAGATATTGGTCCCTTATAATTCCAATTTCTAGAACAGTATGTTCTTATAATTCGTGTCCATGAGGAGTAATCGAACTTACCCTTTGGCAGGTAGTCTCCTCAAGCGTGGGCGACGGTTTGTCGTTTTATGATGGCGGTGGTGGAGGCGTGGAAGGAGGTGGAGGTAAAGGTTGTTGAGAAGTTGGGGTTTTTCTTCTTCGGAGGACGATAGTTGCTGCTACGATGGCTATTATGACGGCTATGCCTGCGATGATGTAGATTAGATCGTTCTGTATGAAGTCGAGGGGATTTGCTGACCATAGATTCGTTTCGGTTGCTTTGAACGAGATTTCTTCGTATCCTCCGGATATGCCGACGAAGGTTTGGTTCGTGTAGAGTTCAACCATGACGCCGGTGTTTTGGTCCCAGTAGGTCCTGTATTCGTACGGGTAGTTTACTTGGGCCACTGTGTTGTTGCCTTTGTAGTCGAGTACGTTGACGTTTCTGTTTGCTCCCGCGTACATTCCTGTCACGGTTTGGTCTATGACGGCTTGTGTTTGTGGGTTTAGCGGGTCTCCAGCCGTCAGGTTGGAGGCGATGATGTATGAGGTTCCGACGAGGTTGCTTGTTTGGACGTCGTCTTCGAAGTTTTCGGAGAGTTGTGTGCCGTTGCTGTATTGTATGGTGAAGTTTAGGCTGGCTGCTGTTCCCGTGACGCTCAGGACGTCCATTCGAACCCAGTCTAGCTTTATCTCTTGAAGGTCTGATGGCTCGGTGCCGTTTCCGCCCCAGTTGACGACGAATTGGCCGTACTTGACCCAGTCTCCAGCTTTGACTCCGAGCGTGTAATCTTTGGCATGAACCAGTGTGGGAGCAAATACTGCCACCACAAGAATTACCAGCAAGCCAATTCTCAGATTGTTCCCAATCAAGCTTCTCATGTTATCGTCAGTCCTGACTTGGCTCTGTGGGTATATCAGTTTTTCTTAACTAGATGTTGCTAGATCGTTGTATCGTCGTCGGTCGTGGGCCACATGCTTGCTTGGGATGGTACGCGTCCGCGTGCGCTTCTAAATGTTCCAATTAGTAGAACATATGTTCTAATAACTAGACTTATCTCCTAGTGTCGTCTGCTAACTCTTTCTTGACTGCTATTATCTATGCTCATCATAGCCTGTAATGTAGTCTTTAATACTAATTTACCCAATCTTGTCTTTTGGGTGTCAATAGTGGTTGACATTACTGAAATCTCTGCTATTGTTGCAGCAGCAGGTGTGCTAGTAGGTGTTGTCTACTATATTCTGGACATGAGACATCAGAGCATAGTGAGACAGACAGACCTTGTAATGGGACTATACTCAACTTTCAATAGTCTCGAATTCCAGAAGACATGGGAAGAAGTTTTGAACAGAGAAGCCAAGGACCTCAATGATTACGAGAAGAAGTATGGTCAGGCTGAAATATTAGCCGTTGGCATGTTCTTCGAAGGAATAGGCATTCTTCTAAAAAGAAAACTCATAGACATAGAGTTAGTTGATGACATGTTCACAACGCCTGTCAAAAGAACATGGGAAAAGCTGAGGGATATCACACTAGAAGCCAGAAAAGTCAAAAATGAACCAACGGATTTTGAGTGGTTTGAGTATCTCTACAATGAAATGAAAAAGAGAGAACAGCAACTTCAAAAAGGTGTCAAGAATGCTTGAAATCCCTGTTCCCGTAACTTTCATCAATCAGGCAAAATCCTAAACTGCCTCAGGGCTTGATCTTCTCTTGGGGAGTGTAGCTGCCTGTGTCTCTTTCATCTGAGGCAGTAAACCAATCCATCTTTGTAGCTGCCTTGTTCTTGACATTGATCTCTGTGCCCAAACTCCTTGTTGTGACAGTGTGGTATGCTTACAAGGAGTGGGTGTTTTCAAACCTTGAGAAAGCTCTGAGCAAAATTGAGGGACTCAACAAAGAGGGAACAGCAGAAATACTGACAAAAGGAGCAAGGGATCCTAGAGTCAGAATGGATTTGACGATTGAGACATTGGCTGATTTCAAGAAAGACATCAGAGATCCATTGATAGAAGCCTCAACAGCAGTAGCTATCTTGTTCTTTCTCATTCCTCTCCTTCCTTCCATAGAAACTTGGCTAATCGTAATCCTGATCGTGATCGTGGCTGTAGTGATTGGAGCTTTTGCCTTGACAGTAGTGTTATGGAGAAAGGGCAACAAGATGTTAAGAATGAAGTTATCAAGCAATCCTTCATTGAGTCTTGAACCATGAACAAGGCGACACTGAGATTGTCTTTTATGTCTGTCCCACGCAGAGACTGAGTGGGAGTGTGATCGCGCGCGCTAATCTTTCAATTTTTAGAACGATGAGACAGTGCGTTCGCTATCTCGTTTTCAACCTCTTCGACTGTTTTCCCTGCGTCTATGATTTGCCAATTATCCAAGCGGGCTAAACTGAGGGCTTTTTTCCTGATTTTTTTCAATTCGTTTAGGTTCTCAAACATCTCAAGTCTTATGCGGGTCAGCTTTATTCTTCGGACGGCTTCTTCTGGGGGAACGTCTAGAAAGAACATGAGGTTCGAGGTTGGCACAACGGATGCAAAGAACTGGTAGCTAATTCTGTCAAGAGGTGACGGAAGATATGCGGTTCCCATCAGATATCGAACAAAGATAGTGTAATTGTACTTCTGCCATGAATAGAGTAGGATAGAACGGACAACGTCGAGCATGTAGAAAAAGGCGGATGCGAAATGTGCACTTTTTCCTCTCTTGTTCAAAAATCTTTTGGCCCTGACGCCGAAGAAATTGTCATCTGAGGGGTGAATGCGAAGAAGCACTGTTCTTGTGTTGTTGCTGAGCAGTTCGCAAAGGCTAGTGGCTTGGGTGCTCTTGCCGGAGGCGTCGAGGCCATCGATAACAATCAACACCAATAGATCAGACGCCCCCACCATAAAGCAGGAAAGTCAAAACGCTGAAGGCAGGCACTGTCAGATTGTCGAAGCCGAGTGGTGAGAAGCCTTCAACTAAGGTGCCGACTGCAGTTGCTCCAATGGCGGCAGGAATTCTTGAAAGGAACGAGAATCCATAAACCTGAGAGAAGAAGGCGAGACCACATAAAAGGGACATTGAACTCACCAGAAACATTGCTGCAGAGCCTTCAAAACTCTTTTTGGCGACTAGTTTGTACTTGTGTCGGCCGTACTTCTCCCCAAAGACTGAAGCGGCAGCGTCCCCATAGGCCATCGGCAAAATGCCAGCTGCTATCACGTAAGATTTTTGCGCAAACAGCAACGCCAAGCACGTGTAGGAGATGGCGTAAAAAACAAGCCCCCACTGGTGTCCTTCTTCTGTTATTTCAGACAATCCTTTGAGCTTCTTGTTTATTCTCTTCAACGGAGAATATGGGGTTGCGAGAAAAGTGACCAGAATGAATGGGGCGGCGACAAGAGCTGGAAAAATCGGTGACGAGAAAAAAGGAATTATGAACGGAAGATTGCCAATCATGACGTGTAGAAACTTTCGCGAGGTCTTCGGCGAAATGCTTTGAAACTTGTCCATTCTGCCAGAAACGAATATGACGATCAGAACATAGAGGTAGCAGCCGCACATAATGAGGACATTCGTGAAAACCTCATTGGCAAGCATCATGGCCACCTAATCAGTCCAAGAATGAATGCCAATAGTCCGAAAACGAACCATAGAAGCACGGTGTTCTTGATTTTTCTTGCCTTCTCTCTCGAATAGTCTCTCAGAAGCATGACCGATGAGGCAATCAGTCCGATATCCGTCACGGCAACGAATGGGACGAACCAAAAAGAGACAATGCCTAGAAGCCACGGTATCGGGCTCAGAGTCACTGCAGATAGAAAGAATACGACTGCTGCCACAACTGCGCTTTTCTCGCCGAAACGCACAGCAACAGTTTTGACGTTTTGTGTCCTGTCTCCTTCCACGTCGACTATACCTTTGGTTATCTCTCTGCCAGTGTTGGAGAGGAACGCCATCGAAGCAAAGAGTAGCACGTTCAGCTTCACTTCCGTGGCAATCGTCACGCTTCCAAAGATGAACGGTATTGCAACACACGCGCTGACCAGGAAATTGCCCGGTAATCCACTTCGCTTTCCCACCGTCGTGTACAGTGTGAAAATGCTCCAAGCAATCACCGCTACAAGCAGAGGCAGAGGATGAACGGTATTGGCTAAATATGCGGTCACGAAGCCCACGGTAGTGAGAACCGTCGCGAACACCAAAGCCTCTATTGGCCTGACAACGCCGCTTGGAATTGGTCGTTTCGGTTCGTTTATAGCGTCTATTTCACGATCATAATAATCGTTAATTACCATAGACGCGGCGGTGAGCGCGAAACCTGTGATGAATCCGTAGACCAGGCTGACCCAGGCACTGCTCACGCCATCTAGATTGGCAAGTGCTGCGCCAATTATGACTGCCACGCCCATCATTAGACAGTTGACGGGACGCGTTAGGCGTAGGTAGCTACCAAGCTTGCTCATTCTTCTTCGATCCTTGTTTGACCTATAGCGTCTTCCTTCAACGTGAGTTATAAGATTCACGTTTCGACTCTGGAAATCAATAAACGCATGGTGATCAGGTGTGCACGTTGTTGGTTGAACAAGCCTAAAAGGGATCACGTGACCTTTCACTGGAAGTCGAGAGGGAGTAGCGAATTTGGAATGTTTATTGTTCCTTAGTTGATAAAAGGAAGATTCACGGAATTCCTGACTGTTGTGAAAACTAAAGCTTCCTTTGAGTTGTATTGATATCGTTTGCAGTGTTTGACTCGAAAGTTTAATACGTTTCATGGAAATATCCTCATTGAAGTTCGCTGGTGGTTGAATTTGAATGACACTTATGCAACCGATAGATTGAGGGTGATAATTCCTGTTGGCGGGAAAGCTACGCGGCTGCTTCCACTCACAGCTGAGACAAGCAAGGCTTGTATTCGGCTGCTGAACCGTCCGCTCATAGATTTTTCGCTTTTGCCTCTGGCGCGTCAAGGCATAAGGAACTTTATTTTCGGCGTTAAGGGTTACACAAATTACAGAGACCTGCACGATTACTTTGAGTCTGGTTTCGGTTTTTCCGCAAGGTACGGAATTGAACCGCGTGTTCATATAAAGTATCAGCCTAACATCGATGACTTGGGTAGCGCCGATTCGGCAAGCATTAACATGGAGTACTACAACGTCAAAGACCCGGTTTTTGCAGTGCAAGGTGACAACATCTTCGACGTGAATGTGAAGGAGCTTGTGGATTTCCATGAGAAGAAGGGGGCTGTGATGACTATTGCTCTGCGAGAGGTTGACAACGTAGAAGGGTACGGCATAGCTGACATAAACAAGGAAATGAAGATTTCTAGGTTTGTGGAGAAGCCGTCACCAAAGGAGGCCCCATCTGATCTCGCAAACACTGGTCTTTACATGGTTTCCCCTGAGATACGAAAGATATTCAGGGAGAAAGGTGTCAAACAGATCATTAGGGAACGACATCGTCTAGATTTTGGTTTTGACTTCATCCCCTATCTGATCAGCAGTGGGAGGCCCGTTTATGGCTACACTCTGAAAGGTAGCTGGTATGATGTGGGGACTCCGAAGCGTTATCTCGAAGCAATGCACGACATGCTTGAAGGGAAATTCGCATCATTGACGGATTTTGGAGGAAGGATAAGCGACGAATGTAGAGTCTGGGTTCAAGGCGAAAGCTCAGAATCAATGAAAAGAAGACACGAGATACTCAGGAAGATCAAGGCAGGGAAGATTGTTGTCGAAGGCTCTGTTCTCATTGGGAGACATTGCGAGATAAGTGATGGAGTCAGAATAGTTGATTCGTGCATAGACAATTATACCAAAATCGGCAAGGATGTTGAGATAGAAAACTCGGCGATTATGGACCGTGTCATAGTCGGGGACAAAGCCCAGATAAAAGAGAGCATTGTAGGACGGCATGTGACAGTTTCTTCAAGCTCTCGAAAACCAACAAAAATCGACTCAGTCTCGGTCATAGCTGATGATGTCGTTCTCGAGCAAGGTTGTACGCTGTGGGCAACGAAGATTTATCCGCATCAATTCGTGAAAGGAGAATTCGAAAACCAAACACTAATGCCCAGTTAGGGAGTCTCTCGGTAACCTTTCTTTAATGCTTTTTCCACAAGACAACAGCAACTCTATCTGAGGATGGTGTTTCTATAATGTTCAGGATCGAGGAATAGAAGTGATTCTTTCGGAGATCAGAAGAAGAGCAGTCAAAGTGGATCAATACATTGACAGCCTAGAGGAACCTTTCAAGGATAGGTTCTTGGCGCGCATGCAAACGTATCAACTTCAGATGCAACTTGTAGATCAGTTGAAAAAGAGAGTCAATGATTTCATGATGCTTGTCTTCTCGGCATCATGGTGTAAAGACTGTGCTCAGTACGTTCCTGTCTTGGCTTTGATTGCTGGACGCACGGGGTTGGAAGTTCGGGTTTTCGGAGGTCTTAGACGTGATCCGCTCAGTCACACTTCCAAGTGGAGAATTCCTCCGTCTCCATCCGAGGTATTAGCCTTTGGTGTCGACAAGATTCCTCTTATAATCGTTTTTGATCTTGATGGAAGAGAGATTGGCAGAATCGTTGAGTCTCCCAAACGATACCCGACCTTGGAACAAGAACTCTGCGAAATCATTAAATGCCTGTGACAGTCGCTTCTTCCATTGCGGCATCGTTCTATGGGTTCATACGAGAAATTTGCAGAATTCTACGATCTGATCTACAAAGAAATCGTGAACTATGAAAGAGAAGCTGACGATCTAGAAAAGATCTTGACCGAATTTGGCGAACACAGAACAAAACAGGTTCTGGACGTTGCCTGCGGTACAGGTTCTCATTCCCTCATCTTAGCAAAGCGCGGCTATGAAGTGACAGGTATAGACAGTTCAGAAATGATGGTAAAAGAGGCGAAGAAGAAAGCCTCGAAAGAGAATGTCAACGTCGAATTCTTCGTTCAGGACATGCGAAGCATCAAACTGAACAAAAAGTTTGATTGTGCGATCTGCATGTTCGGTGATTGACGCTGTATCGCCTTTCAGAATCAAATTTCGACTCGCAGACCAACATCCTGACGATAGACTTCCACTTCATCACGCTGTGGGCAAACAAGCCCGTAGAAACCTTTTCAGAAACACACAAGATACGGTGCTACACACTTGCCGAGATGAAACAACACCTAGAGGACTGTGGCTTCGCCTTGGTTTCAGCAATTGCCTACGATGCCCAAGGCACGCAAAAGTTTGAAGAGCCCAGAAAAGAAACTTTTCGCATTCTAACAGTTGCTCAAAGAAAGTGAGGTTCACAACCTCTCTTCTGACATAGAAAACCCATCTCGACCGCTAAGAAGAAAGTTACAATTCAACATTACAAAAACCGTTACAAAAAAAAGCCTAGGACGGAAAATGTTCTTGAGCCGAAAACACTCAGGAACCCGTGCTAACCCCGTCCGTCAGTCTATGCTTTGAACCATTTGAAAATCAAATACCGCGTCTTTCCCTTTCTAGAATCAGGAACCGCGATGATGAACCGTTTCCGAACCGTCGTCGCAAGCCTCCCAGCCTTAACAATCTCCGTCGCCGTCATATCCGCATCAGCATCCTTCACCGAAACCATATACGGCGCATGCTCAACACCAGGTCCATGCCTGTAAACCGCAAAGTCACAGCCAAACTTGATCCCAGGAGCCACAACCAACTCATTCTCCCTAAGATCACGATAAACAGCATACTTCTCATCAAACTCCTCGTACAACCGCTCCGCCATCTGCCGCAGCTTCTTCAGTCCCACCTTACCCCTCTCCGGCCCTTCGTAAACCGTTATCGCCCCCTTCTCAGCCAAATACAAACCCTCCATCAAATCAAGAATCAGCGGAACATCAAACTCCGGAACCTTCGGCTTAGCAATCCCAAGAGGCTTCCCATAAAAACCAGTCCTGTAAAGCCGCGAACCCTCTTCAGGATTCCACACTACCAAGAAATTCTCAATCAACTCCACGCCTATCTTCTTAGGCATCAACCTGCGCGTCCTTTCACATCATAAAAGAAAGAATCCGCGCCGCATCAGTCGCATCCTCAGCCTTATCAGCCGAATCCTCCAAAAGCTTCGTCACATCCCTTAACAACACCATCGCCGGAAAATCCATCTTACAACACAACAACTTGATCTCCAACTCCCGATAAAACCCATCCACCTTCCGCTCCGCGATCTCAACATCCTTCGCCTTCTCCATCGTCTTCTGCGCACCATAATTCAAAACCATCATCGTCTCCCTAAGCTTCAACACCGTCTCAAAAACAGCCTCCGAAAGCCTCAACAAATCCTTCTTAACCTCCATCGGAACACTCCAACTGTGATTCGAAATCTCAATAAGCCGGAAAGCGATACCCTCAGAAAAATCAGCAATCTCACTCGTAAGGTTCGTAAACCTTAAGAAATCCTCCCTGCTCAACAGGATAGCCCCGATTTCAGCTAACTCCTGCGAAACAAGCCGTCTCGCTTTATCAACCTCCTCCTCCCCTCTTCGCATTTCATCGTACAGCTGCCTCGCCTTCTCCTTATCGTTCTTCACAAAAAACTCTATCAACTGCGGAACCTTTCTGCTCAAGTCCATAACCTTCCGCAAATGTTCTTGGCAGACGCTTAACGCTCTTCGTTTCACACGCTCTTCAGTTTCAGCTGGAAGTACCAAGATCCTTTTCCCACCCGCAAAACAGGCGAAGCTTCTTCACCCATAGATGTTCTGTACTCTTAAAAACGTTAACGAAACACAAAAACCTAAACAGGCTCACCCAACCGCTCAAACCCGATTTGACCTCGGAAGTACTCGTGCAAACGCACTCTAAGATCCTCAATTCGAGCTCTAACCTGCCGCCACGAATCACGGTCCCGAACGGTCACAGTGTTGTCCTTCAAAGTATCATAGTCCACCGTGACACCCAACTGTGACCCAACCTCATCCGCCCGCGCGTACCTTCGCCCGATAGAACCCGCCTCATCGTACTCCACCGAAAACCGCTCATCAACCAGCATCTTATGAACTTCCAACGCCTTCTCAGGAAGCCCATCCTTGCTCACGAGTGGATAAACTCCAACCTGAATCGGAGCGATATCTCGCGGAAAAGCCAACACTACTCTGTCCTCTTTGATCTGATAAGCGTACTCAAGCGCCACGTACAAGAGCCTGTCCGAACCGAAACTAGGCTCGACCACATGAGGAACAAAGTGTCTACCGCGCTCCACAACCTTCTGACGCTGAACATCAACAAGTTCGGGTAGAATCTCATACTTCCCAAGCATATAGCGGCCATTCTTCTTCAGAGACGCCTCAAACTCCGTCGGATCAACTCTCGAAAGCAACTCAACAACCTTCCCTGCTTCCCCCTTAAAGACAGGTCCAAGCTTGATCATGATCGGCTTTATCACAACCTGTTCTTTTTCAACAGGCTTCTCATACTCCTTGAAAACACGCATGTCCGCGTTGCTATGAGTCATATGACTCTTCAGATCATAGTCGGATCTGTCAGCGTGGCCAGAAACTTCAACCCAGCCCCATCGTTCAACAAATACCTGCTGATCAAAAGTCTGACTGGAGTAATGCGCCTTCTCCCAAGGTAATTTCTCAATGAACCTCTGCTTTTGCCCGGGAACCCCCAACTCAACAAGCAGCCTCTTTGCATACGCCATAAACACTGCTTGCCATTCCAACTTGATGACTCCTTTTTTCAGCGCTTCTTTGACACTCACTTCGGCAATGTCTTCAGAACCCTTCGACCTCGTCTCAGCCAAAAGGATTCGAAGTTTCTCATCTTCAACCTCTTTGAGGAGGTAGCAGTTGGGCTCTTCTGGGTCAAAAAAGAACTCTAGATCTGCTATCGTGAATTCCCTCAGCCTCAACAACCCTTGTCTCGGGGAAATCTCATTTCTCAGAGCACGCCCTATCTGGAGAATACCCAACGGAAGCTTTTCCCTTGAAAACCCGAAAAGCCTGCTGAACTCGACAAAGATACCTTGCGCAGCTTCAGGTCTTCCATAACCAACAGCCTTCGAATATGGGCCGATGGTGGTCTTAAACATCGTCAGAAACGTCTCGGCTTTTCCAAAGCTGCCGCCACAATCCGGACACTTGATCTTGTTCTTCAAGATTTGGTTATTTATCTCCTCCAGACTCAGTTTTTCAGCCTCTGCTTCACTCATCCCCGCAAATTCTTCAAGTAAATGATCAGCCCGGAACCTTTTGCCACACTTTTGACATTCAACCAAAGGCTCTTTGAAATGATCGACATGTCCTGAAGCTTCAAACACAACCTCAGGAGTAATAACCGGAGACTCTATCTCCAAGACCCCAAGTTTACCGACAAAGAGTTCCCTAAGCTTCATCTCTATATTCTGCTTCAATCTGGCTCCCAGCACGCCGTAAGTTACAAAACCGCTTACCCCGCCATAGATCTCGTATGATTGCCAGAAGAAACCTCTCCGCTTTGCCAGCTCATTCACAGCCGTGAATTTGTCTAGGCTTCTGCTCTTCTCGCTCATCTCATCAGCCTTTCACTAGAGTAAACATCTCGGAGACATTAATCTTACTAAGCGGCGCCCGTTCGGGAAAACTTATTTTAGGAGACATCATGAAGGGACACTCGATGATCGATATGCAAAAAGAAATACAGCTTCTCGAAAAACTCTCAAACGCTTTTGGGCCATCTGGAAATGAAGAAGACGTTGCTGAGATTCTCAAGAGAGAACTTGATTCGTACGCCGACGAAACAATCCTAGACAAGCTTGGAAACATAATATTTTATCATGAAGGGAAAAAAGATTATCCAAAAATCATGCTTTCAGCCCACATGGATGAAGTAGGTTTCATAGTTACCTTCGTAGAAGAAGGCGGTTTCCTTCGTTTTGACACATTGGGCGGCATAACGAACAACGTGATGCCAGGGCAGCGCTTGCTTCTCAAGGGAGAAAAAGGCTACTTGAAAGGAGTCATCGGCACAAAACCACCACACATCATGACGCCTGAAGAGCAGAACAAGATAATTCCGAAAGAGGACTTGTTCATCGACATCGGAGCAGACAACGCTAGCCAAGCCATGAGGAAGGGCGCTGACGTCGGAATCTCAGGCGTCTTTGATGTCGAGTTTGCTGATCTAGGAGACGGCTACTTTAGAGGAAAGGCGCTTGATGACCGAGCTGGATGCGTCGTTCTCGCAGAAGCCTTCAAGGCTCTAAAGGACTCTCCCTGCAACGTCGTGGCAGCCGGAACAGTACAAGAAGAACTCGGTATACGCGGAGCAAAAACCGCTGCTTGGCAAGTGAACCCAGATTATGGACTTGCACTCGAAGGAACATTCGTTGCAGACGTTCCAGGCATTAGGCCAGACAGAGTGTCTTCGAAGATCAAAGGAGGTCCCGTCCTAACAGTAATGGACAGAACCGTATTGACTCACCCCAAAGTTCTCAAGACCTTAATTGAATCAGGAAAAAGAAAGGCGATACCATTTCAGTTCAAAAAAGTGATGGTTGGCGGAACAGATGCCGGAGCGATCAATCTCACCAAAGCAGGAGTCCCAAGCGGAACGGTTGCGGTTCCATGCAGATATATCCATGGCCCTGTCTCAATTGTTCACATTGATGATCTGAGGAACACAGTGAAGCTGGTAGTTGAATTCGTACGAACGATGCCCACCAAATAGTTGTGTTACCTGATTCAAGCACGAAGCAGGCAAACTGGCAACGTAGCCTTTTTTAAGGCACCAAGGATAAGAAGTTCCGAACGAGGTGTCAAAGCTTGGCGAAGATACGGGTGGCGTTGCTTGGAGTAGGCAACTGTGCTTCAGCTCTAGCTCAAGGATTACTATATTACAGTGGCAGCGGAAAAGAAATGGAAAGTATCGGTCTGCGGAACAGCGTTTTGGGTGGTTTTCGTCCAACAGATGTTGAAATCGTCGCAGCATTCGATATTGACGAAAGAAAAGTTGGAAAGGATCTTTCACAAGCAATTTTCGCGGAACCCAATAACGCTCCGAAATTTGTGGACATGCCACTCTCCAACGTCGTTGTCAACAAGGGTCCAGTGATGGATGGCCTCGGAGAATACACGAAGAATGTGGTTCACGTAAGCAATCATAGTGAAGCAAACGTACCTTTGGTTCTGAAAGAAAGCGACGCAGAGATCCTGCTGAATCTGCTTCCGAGCGGCGCAGTCGAAGCTTCTCGCTGGTATGCGGAACAGTCAATGGTAGCAGGCTGCGCTTTTGTAAACGCGACTCCTATCTTTATCGCCAGTGACCCGGGTTGGGCAAAGAAGTTTGAAACAGCTGAGCTTCCTGTCGTGGGCGACGACTTGATCGACCAAGTGGGCGCAACCACTCTGCACAAAACCTTGCTTGGCCTTCTTTCAGCAAACGGCGTTAGGATAACAGAGACTTATCAGCTTGACGTTGGTGGAGGAACTGAATCTCTAGATACGCTTGAACGAACAAAAGACGTCAAGCGTATGGTGAAGACAAAGTCCGTGGAATCGGCCTTACCTTATCCTGCATCAGTTGTAGCTGGGTCTACCGATTATGTCGATTTCCTTCAAAACAGACGTGACAGCTACTTCTGGATAAGGGGAACGTACTTCTGCAATTTTCCAATGCAAATGGACTTGAAGCTGTCAACCGTCGATGCACCAAACGCTGGCTCGGTTCTGCTCGACATAATAAGAGCCGTCAAAATAGCCAGAGAAAGAAAAATGAAGGGTACAATATTGCCAATCTGCGCTTACGCTTTCAAACACCCCCCGCAGATTATGCGTCTTGACTCTGCCGAGAAATTGTTCGCAGAGTTTGTCAGTGAAGAAGTCTAGCGAGCACGGTGCTCTTTCACAAGCTGTTCCAGCCCATTTATCGTCTTCTGTCTGACTCCAGTTTCCACGAGTTTTCGTTTGAGAAAATCTATCGATCTGACGGGCGTCGGGTCGATGCCTCGGAGCACAGCAAGATAAACGCTCGTGAAGTCTCCGGTACATATGACTGACGCCATTCTGGCTAGCTTGCTCTTACCCTTGCTCCAAACTTCGAATAACCCTGTCAATGTTCGACTGATTAATTCTCTGCTAGTTTCTATTCTCAGTTTGATTTCTCTAGGTTCTTCTTTGTCACGGATGAAAATTACTGAGAAGTATTTTGCGAATTCTTTTGCTTCCTCCCAGCCCACGATTTCATTATGGTTGAGTTCTGGTAAATACTCCCATTTTGCTGGGTTCTTACTATTCTCGTTTATTTGAGTCTTGAAGCGTTGCGCGACAGCTCGATAGAATCCAAATCCGTAAATAGTGGGAATTGTTCCTCGGATTTCTGTCGCCAGCGTCTTGGAAGGGTTACTGGCTGAGGGTATTTCAGGTGAATTCTCTTCACCAATCTGTTTCAAGATTCTTACAGTCTCTGAATACTCTTTCGGCATGCCTGGTGCAATGCCGATTTTCTGCAGTATGCGAGGAAGGGGAATGAAAAGATATGGTAAGGTTGCGCGCGGAGCCATTCCGCTTGGAACGAGCAGATGGGGCACGTCAAGCTCCTGGGCAAATCTTTGCAGTGTGCCCCCTGAGCTGATTGTAATCGTCATGCATTTTCTTTTCAAAGCCTCAAGAAACACGCTCAGGGTTTCTTCGGTTTCACCAGAATAGCTTGTAGCAAACAACAGGGTGTTTTCATCTGCATAAGCTGGCAAACTGTAATCTCTGCATACCTCGATCGGCGTTTTTATGGTGTCTTTAGCCCAATCTTTCAGGAGTTCTCCTCCGATGGCTGATCCACCCATTCCCGCTACGACGATCGTTTTAGGTCTGCGATATTTGATCCTGACTTTTTCTGCCAGTTCGGCAGCATCTCTATAGTGTCTGGCGGCTTCAACACAGAACGACAACATGTCGCTTTTGTCGATTTTCCTGATTCTACTAGGGTCATCTAGAAGTGGTCTGCTCAATCTACTCATGACCTTTCCAAGTATTGTTAAGAAGATATGAAGCTTTCAGTTTTTAAGTCAAAGGTACACAAGAGATTCTCAAACGTAAGAAACAAACGGTTAGTGCTTGAATGAATAGACTGTCAATTGCGATTCCTGCTTCAATCATCTCTGATATTCCGCATTTGCGCGAAAAGACATCTAGAGTAGGTCTCGTTGGCAGAGCTGCCGCGATCTTCAGAGTCAATGAGGTGATAGTTTACCCTGATAATCCATTGACCAACCAAGCGGAAGACGCAAGTCTCATAGCCACTTTGCTCACTTACATGGAGACACCCCAGTATCTTCGAAAAGCGTTGTTCAAGCTAAGTCCCAGCCTTCAGTACGCTGGTGTTCTTCCGCCTCTGCGCACTGCACATCATCCGTTGAATAGAAGAAGCAGTGATCTGAAGACCGGCGAGTATCGTGAAGGAGTCATTGTGTCGACCACGCGAGAAGGTTCACTCATAGACATTGGAGTCGAACGGCCAGCCTTGGCTACGGATGTTCAATTGCCAGTTGGCAAGCGTGTTACCACAAGGATCTTGAAAACTGGAAAGCCGGTCGATGTTGAACTAGCAAACCGCGACCAAATCCCTGCATACTGGGGATACTTGGTTACTGTCAAAAAACGTCCACTAGGAGAAAGCATAAAGCAGGGGGGATTTGACTTGACGATTGCCACATCTAAGTACGGTGAACCGTTTGGTCTTGCCATAAAACAGATTTCGGAAGAATGGGTCAAGGCAGGTGATGTTCTAGTTGCTTTTGGATCTCCATCTGCAGGTTTGAACGAGATAATTGCAAGGGAAGGACTTTGTTTGAATGACTTGGTCGATTTTACAGTCAATACACTTCCATTGCAAGGAACTGAGACAGTCAGAACTGAAGAAGCACTCATCGCTACCTTGGCTTGTTTTAATGCAACTTTATCAAGAGAAGCAAGCTCAAATCTCTAACGAAGGAGTTGCTCGAAACAGGAAGGAAAAAGGGGAAACTCTCCTGATCAGGTCTTACGTAAGCCTAAAGGAATTATCGAATTAGACAAAGAATAAATGCAGGTTTGTTTAAGTGCCTCTATACTCATGGATCAGGCTTAGCACCAAGATACCGAACTTCCCTTGAATGGAGAACGACAAAATTTGCACAATAGAAAAATCGCTGTTCTTATTGTGATCCTTTCGATTGCGTTTGCGCTTTTTCTATTTCTAACTGTTGACCACGTCCCTCGAGCAAATGCGAGCAACGCTTCGAGCCAGATGGTGCTGAGAATCACTCCATCAGGCCTGATCAACAATTCGGAGGTTCAGGGCGAAAGGTTTTTTGTCAATGTGACAGCGACTAATGTGGAGTCTCTTCACGGATTCTCATTCGATGTGACCTATGATCCAGGCATAATCGAATGCATCCATATCGAGAATGATGGGCTTATGAGTGCTTTTGGGAATACGACAATGTTCTCGACGATAGATAACGCAAATGGCAGAACGTATGTTTCGGTGAACCTCACATCGCCAGAAGCGGTAGCAAGTGGAAACGGAAGTTTGATTAGGTTGAGTTTTTCTGTCAGAGGCATCGGAGAGACGAATATTGAGTTAGCGAACGTGCTTGTCAACGATTCCAGTGGGGCATCGCTGCCCTATTTGACAGTTGACGGTTATTTCAACAACAAGTTAGTTCTCGATTTCACGATGCCTCTTGTTCTTTTTGCTGTGACTTTCGTGTCCGTGTTTCTTAACGGCAGGGTTGAGGGCAAGCTTAAGAGTGTTATGGAAGACAGAGAATTTCGTGTTCAGGATGCGGTGCTGCTTGTTGGCTTAATGTCGGTAATGATATACTTAGTGGTCTTCGTCAGACAAATGACTCTGATTCTGATGGCACTGTTTCTATTTGCCTATTCCATGCTTTTGTTCACGTTCACTTATGTTTTTTCCAAAAATCGTTGGTATATCGGCATTCTGCCTCCAGCAGTCTTCATTTTGCTTTACGTTTTTGTCAGAGATACTCCGCTCTGGACGTCCTATCTAATCAACATTTATGGACTTGTTTTCGCTGTCCTGATCACTCTTTACTTGGCAAGTCTGTTTGTGTGGAAGACCACCGCGGTCTTTGGTGTTCTAATTACTGCCATGGATATTGTTTTGGTTCTCGTGACTGGAACCATGATTCAGGCTGCGGAAGCTGCTAGAGGTTTAAGTTTACCTGTGATGGTGTCCCTTCCGCTAATTCCTTTGGTGGCTACTGGTAATGGATTGCTGATGCTGAGTCTTGGTTTGGGTGACTTCTTTTTTGCCGGGCTACTGGGTGTTCAAACTCTCAAGAAATACGGCAAAAGGTTTGCAGTCATTACTATGATAGGCATGGCAACGTCCTTCTTCATCTTCGAAGTGTTCCTGTTGAACTATCTACATGGGGCTTTTCCAGGAACACTGATGATCATTTGTGGTTGGGCACCGTTGGTGATATTGAAGGAGCTTGTTGGCCGTAGATCCGCGTGGTCAAAGAAAAATCTTATTTCTGCGTCAAGTTAGGAAACTAAAGATAAGAATTAAGGTTTCCAACAATAAGAGAAGTTATGAAGGGTTTAACCGAAGAGTGCGCCTAATCCTTCCAGTGCTGCTTCTTCCTTCTGTTTTTCGTCTTCTTTCTTCTTCTTCTCGTCTTCCTTTGGCTTCGCTTCAGCTGCTGGAGCGTTTGCTGTGGGTGCTGCGGCGGTCGGTGCGGCCATCATGGTTGGAGCAGACTTAATTGCTTCATCAATTTTGACTTCAGCGAGAGATGCAACCAACGCCTTGACCCGTATCGTGTCAGCGTTTATCCCCGCCGCTGTCAAGACCTGCGTCAGGTTTGCCTCGTTGATTTCTTTTCCTGCTTTGTGGAGCAGCATTGCTGCGTAAATGTATTCCATACCCTTTCACCTCTTACATCGTCTATTTTAACTTTTTTCAGTTGTTGTTTTTGCCTCTACCGTGGGCACTCTACTACTTAAACCTAACATTTCGGCGTGCGCTTTTCTTATCAAATCACCAATTGTCTCTTTTGTCGGGATCGCGGCGCCGATGGCAAGCGCGTATGCTTCCTTGTTTGCCACCTGGATAAGTGCAACCATGGTTTCGTCCGTCGGGTAAGTAACGCTCAGAGACAAAGCAAACGATTCAGCGTAAGCATTAGCAACGTCACGTTCAGTTCCTTCCACGTCTAATTTGAGTTGCTTTTGTGTTATGATTAGGCCTTCATCAAATGCAACTGTCATCGCCAGTCCCGTCTCAACTGGCTTTATCCCGAGCTTTGATAGCATGCTCGCAAGTCTTTCATTGATGGCTTCTCCCTTTCTTACGACGAGGGTATCCTTGTTTATCCAAACGCTGCCAGATTCAATTCTTGTCGGCAACCCCACCGCGTTCAGTTGGCTGATGATTGGGCCAGGAGGCTGACCCGTGTTTCCGGCGGGAACCACAACGTCAAAAGCTGCTATGTCTCCCGATTTGGCGGTTGTCTTTACCTTTCCTCTTTCTAGGATTAATGCAAGTTTGAAGGGGTTAAGGTCTGTGAACATGAAAACGTTTGGTCCTTTCATATGCTCTTCGAGTTTCTTCAGATCAGCTCTTTCCTTGCAATTCTCAATCGCTAGCTTCATAAGGGTGTTTTTCAGAACCCGCATGAACACTTTGTCTGCTAGGTTTTTCTTAAATTCCTGAAGCTGAGCTGCTCTGACTTTCTGGAGGCTGGCAATACCGATAACCTTGTAACGTCTAAGAAGGTTGGTTATATCCTCCACTTCTCTGGATTTCTGTTCTAAGACTTGCTTTGAAGGCATTGGTTTTCGTCCTTTATCATGCTGTAACTTTCACGGGAGGCCCCATCGCTGTTTTTATGTACGCGGACTTGATGTTCTTCATTCCTTTTTTGAGTTTTCCTTCTAGAACCCTTAGGACCGCCTGTATGTTTTCAGTTATTTCTTCGTCTTTCATGTTTTCCATTCCGACGCGGTTTTGCAGGATCGGTTGGTTGTGCAATCGGACAACGATTGTCTTATGATGCTTGTTCAGCAGACCTGCAATATCGGCGGAAGGTGGAACCGGGATGGGCATTTTTCCCCTCGGACCCAGAACTGAGCCCAATGTTTTTCCTACGAGTGGCATCAAGGGGGCTTCGGCTATGAAGAAATCGCATGCATTGGCAACCTTGCGCATTTCTTGTTTTTTGCCGGCCAGCGATTCAAGTTCTCCTCTTTCAATCACTCGATCTGCATTGGCTTTTCTTGCTTTCAGTGCTAGTTCGCCGGAGCCGATGACGCAGATCTTATTAGGTTTTTCAAGTGAATATGGGAGTTCTATTACCTCTTGGATCTTGCTTTCGGGGGCCTTCATGTCAATGTCTTGCAGTTTCAGTATAAGTTGAATCGACTGGTTGAATTTTCTCTTCTGGGATTTCTCTTTTGCTTCTTTTACGGCAGCAAGTATGGTTTTTTGGTCTAAGGGCAATTTGAGGCCTCGTGCCATTGAGGGAATGGGATGCAGTTATAAAAATATTGTCTTAGGACTAGGCCTTGTTCAATATGTCGTCGTGTTTGCCTTCATCAATCTCTTTTTGAATTTCACGCGGGTCTTTTCCTTCTGCAGTGACTCCCATGCTAACGCAGACACCCAGAATTTCCTTAGTTGCTGATTTCAGCGTTTTTGACAGTAGTTCTGGGCGTTTCATTTTGGCTATTCGTATCACTTGTTCAAGCGTGAGGTTTCCGACTTTTTGTGTGCTTGGTGTGCCTGAGCCCTTTTCGACTTTCAGTTCGCTGACGATTAGTGCGGATGCCGTTGGGGTTCCAACGGTTACTTCGAACTCTTTGGTGTCTGGGTCAACGATGACTTTGACTGGTACCTTCATGCCCGAATAGTCTTTTGTGAGTTCGTTGATCTTGTTTACAATTGCCATGACGTTGACGCCTAGTGGTCCAAGTGCTGGGCCAAGGGGTGGTCCGGCGTTTGCTTGTCCTCCGCTTACGAGTAGTTCTACGGTTTTTTTGTCAGTCATTTTATGTTTCACCACTGGCTTCGATTTTTGCTTTTTCCACGAGCTTGACGTAGTCTGAGCTGACTGTTATGGGTAGTGTGAAGGTGGCTTCTAATAGTTCGAGCGTGACTTCTGCTTTTGTTTTGTCGATTCGCGTGATTTTTGCGCGCATTCCCTTGAAGGGGCCGCCTGTCACTTCTACTATGTCGCTTTCGTGAAGTTCTTCGATGATTGGTTTTTTGACTATATATCGTTCGATTTCCGCGAAGTTGACTATTCCAGGGATTCTAGAGCGTACGTGTTTTACACCTGCTATTGCTTCTTCGACGAAATGTGGTCCTTCGGCTTCTATGAAAACGTAGCCTCGTAGTGTTTCAGGTGCGAGGATTGATCTTATGGGTATTTTGCTCATTCCAACTTTGGCTGCAACGAGTCTGGCGACGTTTCTTTCTTGGCCTGTTGTGGTTTTGACAGCAAAGATTTTGGCTGGGGGCTCTGCAGGCTTTTCCATTCAGGATTTCTTCCTTGTTAGGCTGCCGTTGTCCCTGGTTGGAGGGTACTGGACAAAAGTTTGATGATGAAGCCGACTAGTCCTACTGCTCCTAATCCTAGGAGGCAGATTTTTATTGATAGCCAAAGCTCACTTCTCCCAGGTTTGACAGCTAGCTTCAAGGTTCTTGCGCATTGAGTTAGGAAATCTCTTAAGCCCATGGTTACCGCCTTCTCAACATTATGTTTTGATATAAAGTTTACTGTAAGTTCTGGTAGATAAAGACGCGCGTTTTCTATTAACTTTTCGTCGTGAGTGCAGATCACATTCTATGAGCATTTTGTCAGGTTTTCATATAGGGCACTTCAGTTTTCGTGATGATATTGATCAATGATGGTTTGTCTTCTGCTTTGATTCCCTTCCAGTCGAGGATGATGGTCTCGACTTTTTCTGATGTTTTCTTGATGCACTGTTCTAGGACGTTTTCGTCGATTTTTGCAACGGCGTATTTTGGTATTATGTGTCCAAAGGCGAGTTCTTTTTCTAGCGCGATTCGTGTGAATTTTTCGTTGTAGTGTGGTCCGCCTATGCCTAGTACGGCTTTTGCTGGGTGACTGTCAAAATGTTGGGCTGCGTTCATGGCTGCGTGTGCGACTGCTTCTGCGGCCTTAGCGTCTTTCCATTCTTTTGGTGAGCTTCCTAGTTCGGTGAACATTGTTGGGACGTCTAGTGAGGGTCCATGGTGTGTGGCCTCATAGCTGACTTGGTAATTGAGTTTGAACTCGTTCTTGAGTTTCGCCATTGTTTTCAAGGCTTCTCTCATTGCGTTAGGAGGCGATGTTGAGACCTTTCTTGGGATTCCGCCCATTTCGGCTTCTGCCAGGTTTCCTGGTGTGTGTACTGAAAGGGTAGGTGTTCCGCTGAGGCTGCTGTGTCTTGAAATGAAGATTATGAGTTCTAGGTTTGTGAATGAGTGCGGGAGGTTTTGTGCATTGATGGACTCGTTGTTCAGAGTGATCAGTTCGATGTTTCGGTTTGCGATTGTGATTTCGTAATTTGGGTTCGATTGATATTGGACTTGTTTTTCGTTGAAGTCGTAGTTGCTGAGGATTTGTTTTCGGATGTTTAGACTAGCTATGTCAGTGTTTGAGGCGACTATGAGGATCATGATTTTTGCTTCCATACGGAACTGTGAGTTTGTGGGAGAGAGGTTTGCATAAAGCTTATAATTGTTGTTTGTGGTTGAAGGCTTTGTTGTTTGATTGTGGGTGATTGTATGCATTTGCTTAACTTCAAGGAGTTGAGTGGGAAGCAGATAGCTGAGGTCGTGGAGAAGGGCGTTGAAGTCAAGCATCATCCAGAACGGTTCGCGGCGAGCTTGGAGGGAAAGTCATGTGCTTTGATTTTTCAGAAGACGTCGACTCGAACGAGGGTGTCGTTTGAGGTGGCGATGACTCAGCTTGGTGGTCACGGCTTGTTCATTGATTGGAGGACGACGAATTTTGGTTTGGCTGATTTGGGTGATGAGACCCGGTATTTGTCGAGGAACGTTGATTGCATCATGGCTAGGTTGATGAGAAACGTGGATTTGGAGGCGATGGCGCGGGCTTCTCGTGTTTCGGTGATCAATGGTTGTGATGAGAAATATCATCCGAGTCAAGCGATTGCTGACTTGATCACCGTGAGAGAGCGGAAGGGGAAGCTGAAGGGAGCGAGTTTGGTGTACGTGGGGATCCATAACAACGTGTGTAATTCTCTTGTTGAGGGCTGTACGAAGACGGGGGTCACGATTACCACAGTGACGCCTATCTTTAATGAGCCAAGTCGAGACGATGAATTGTTAGAAGAGGCTAAGGCAAGTGGACTGTGGAAGACAACAATGGATGTCAACACGGCTGTGAGAGATGCGGATTTTGTGTACACAGATACGTGGGTTGATATGGAGTACTTCGCTGATCCGAAGTTTGCCGTGGAGAAGGAGAAGCGGCTGACGGAGATGATGCCCTTTCAGGTCAACATGAAACTGTTGAAGGACAGCAGGGCTTTCGTCATGCATGATATGCCTATTCATCGAGGCTACGAGATTGCTGGTGACGTTGTAGATGATGAGCGGTCGGTGATTTTTGAGCAGAGTGAGAACAGGTTGTACTCGGCGAAGGCGATTTTGTTGAAGCTGTTAGGAAAGTATTGAGTTGCCATAGCGAAACACGGGCGTTCGGGTGCGATTGAGAATCTTTCACAACCGTACAAAAGCGGATTCCTCCCCTCCTAGGTTTCAATGTATCATGGATATTTGGATCCAAATAGGAATTGTCTTCTTTGATCTTGCTGGCGGCGTTCTTGTTCGTTTAACGTAGGTCTATAGAATTGCACGTCTATTTGAGTATCATCTGGACGAATCTTTCAGGGTTGAATTCTTCTAGGTCGTCGTAGTTTTGACCCGTGCCGATGAACAATATCGGTTTCTGAGTGACGTATGTGACACTTAGGGCTGAGCCGCCTTTTACGTCGGCGTCGACCTTGGTGAGTATCGTGGCGTCTATTCCTATGGCCTTGTTGAATTCTTCTGCTTGCATGACGGCGTCGTTTCCAATCAGGGAGTCAACGGTCAGTATGGTCAGATCTGGTTTTACTACGCGCTTGATTTTTGCAAGTTCGTTCATTAGGTTCTGGTTTGTCTGCATTCTTCCAGCAGTGTCGATGAGGACGACATTCATTCCGTGGGCTTTGGCGTGGCTGATCGTGTCGTAGGCTACGGCAGCGGGGTCAGCGCCGTAAGCGTGTTTGACCATTTTGATGCCTAGTCTCTTGGCGTGTTCTTCGAGTTGTTCGATGGATCCTGCACGGTAGGTATCACTGCATGCTATGACTGCTGAGTAACTGTGTTTGTTCAGGAAGCGGCAGACCTTAGCGATCGTCGTAGTTTTTCCTGTGCCGTTTATCCCAACAAAAACTATTACGTATGGTTCTCCTTTCTTGCGTTTTTCGTCAATGGATTTTAAAAGGTCTATCTTGTTGTTCGTGTGCATCGTTTCAAGGAGGACTTCTCGTAGGTTCTTTTCAACGATTTTTGTTCGGTCTTCAAGGCGTTTAACTTGAACCTTGTCGAGGCGCTGCTCCATCTCCGCGCATATTTTCTCTGCGACTGGAAAGGCCACGTCATTTTCGACGAGGTTAATCTTAAAATCAGAGAGGATTGGCCGGACGTTTTCAGGTTTCAGCTCAGTTGTAGTAACCTTGCTTACGAGACCTTTCAACCCGGATTTGAGTTTCTCAAACATCTGGTTGAGTTTTCCCTTCTCGTGCAGCCGCCACCAATGCTTCTGCTTTCGCCCTGTCTTCATTTATTTTTTGGGCAACTTGTGCGAACTGTTGTTGCACTGAAGCTCTCGCCTTGTCTAGGTCTTCAAGGCGTTTTTTGATGATCTCTTTTGCTTCCTGCCTTGTTTTTTCGACGGACACGCCGGCACCCATTCCTACGATCACTTGATCTGGGTTATCCAGTTTTGCCCTGATGTAGGATGTGCCTCCTACTGGGACAAGTAGTTCAGATTTTTCACTAACCGCATCTAAACCTTCCAAGGTCGTTTGAGCATACTTGAGGTCTGTTGCAGCCGCGCTTATCATGTTCATCCTGGACTGCAGAGTTTCGGCGGTTTGTTCTAGAAATCTCAGTTCCATGTTTAACCTGCGGAATTCCTCTTCGCTATTGCTTGCCAACCTGTTCTTCTCCTGTGACAAGCTTCTTCAAAAGCGGGTCCTCAATGTTCTCAGGCGAAACTTCTTCTACACTAGTAATTTTGATGTGATGACGTTTGACACGGTGTCTGCTGCCCAACTCCGCATAGACTTTTTCTTCTGCATGCTCAGGCTTCTCTGCAACGATTTCTTTTCTGAACGTCGTTTTTAGGTTGGGCTTGAAGATTTTACCCGTGACTCTGAAGACTTTCAACTTCTTCATCCTCTTTTACAACATCCAAGGCGTTCCCTATTATAAATATCTCGGGTCCGGTCGTGAGTAATCCTGCTATTGCAGTGTGACTGTTCGCAAGTAAGCCCGTGCCAACGTATGGTATTCCACAGTTGATCGTGCCTACGTCCACAGGGACTTTGAGCGTGTCTTCAAGCAACTTCCGTTCTGAGTCTTTCAGCAAGGGATGCGCAAGAGCGCCCTTGTTTGTGGCCACCGCCAACGAGCCAACGTAAGGCAGTCCTGCAATTTCGCCTCGAACGACTTCAACGCAAAGTGTTTCTGCTATCTGCTCCACTTCTGGAGTTTTTAGCCTTGGATCAACGATTGCTCCATGATCATTTGCTAGAACCAAGTTTCCATAAGCGGTTCTTTTAGTTTCCATTATGGTGATGTTTCCTTCAAAAGAACGCCGTATACTCTCAAGCTCTTGTTGTCTTATAAGGCTTGGAAGAATGATGCCGTTGGAGTTGGCACACGCAAATGGTCCGACGAGAATTGAACTGCCGATCGATGTTTGTATCAACTTGACCTTGAGCCATTCACTTAGCCTCTCAGCTTTTTTGAGCGGTACGGAGTTAGGAGCGATGAAGACGTGGTCCGTCGCAAGTGAGTAGACTCCTATGCTTGCGCTCCCCACGAGGCCTGAGAGGTAAATGGCCAAGGATTAGTCTCCTTCAGCCAAATAAACAGTCACGTTTCCTTCTTTGTCTTTTTCTGCTCGTACACGGATTTTTCTCGGGGGCTTTTCGATCCCTCTTGACCACATCTTCTCGTTTACTTCATTGTCAATAATAAGCCGTGCCGGTTCCTCTTCCTCTTCGGCTTCTCCTTCTTTTCGGCTTTCCAACTTCATGTGTTTGATCATGAAACTTCGGAGGATCCGCATGGCTCGTGACGTTCTCTTGTTAGGCGGACTGATCCATGCCTTGCTAAGCGGCACCGTGTAAATCCGTTCTTCAACTATTTCCTTTTCTTTTCCTTTCTCAGGCTTGGCTTCCTCTTCCACCTCAACAACCGGTACCGCTTCTTTCGCTTCAGCTTCTGCCTCGGGCTCTGCAGGCTTTTCTTCGGCTTCCACAGGCTCCTCTGTTTCCTCTTCTTTCAGTTCCTCTGCGAGGTCTGCTAGCTCTTGGTCTTCTTTCTGTTCGGGTTTCTCTTCTGCTTTCTTTTCCATGAAATTCTCCTCCTATGCCCTTATTTTTCTACTCCGCCATTGTCTTTTTTTAGGGTGTTGCCTAAATTTGCCGCCTGATTTGGCCATGACCCACGTTGGAACTGGTTTCTTTTGCTTACCTGCTTTGGCAAGCCTGCGTTTCTTCGCAGTTGGTTTGTTTCGTGCCATTTCTTATCTCCTCGTTATCGTTGTTTCACGTTTGCGAGCTTGAAGTTGGATTAGTATTTTCTTGAGTTGTTCATCGCCCAAGGGCACGGGGATCTTTGCTTGTTGCGCTAGTTGGATCAGTTGGAGTTCTAGCTGCTCAGTGAATTCTGGCCTGACCATCTTGAGGTTTGCCAATCTCTGCCTCGCCTCAGGAGTCAGTATGCTTCTCAGGAGAGCTTGCTTCTGTTGCTCCATCTGTTGTTCTGCTTGTGCGCCCTTTTGCTCATCCGTCATCTGTCTTTGCAGGGCTGAGAGCTTTCTTCTGCGGAGCTCTTCCAGCTCTTCATCTGACATTTCACTCACCTTTTTGGTACTTCTGGAGTTCTGGACGCTCCTTCACAATTTCTCTACTGAGTTCCTCAGCTATTTCCTTCAGAACTTTTCTCCCAGCAGGTGTGACTTTTCTGCCGCGAGTTTTCACTGTTTCAACGTATCCTGCTGCTTGCAGCTGTTGCAGCGCTTTTCGAATAACTGATCCGCCTGCTTTCGTCGCGTGTTTGGGTTTTACGCCTTTGCTGCTTCTTCCTCCGTAATCGGCCCTTAGCTTTTCAATGCCGATCGGGCCACGAACATATGTTTTCCGCAGTATTGAGGCGCATCTGACGTACCACCAGTCCGGGTTTTGAGGTTGCTGCTGGACGTGAGTGCCTGTTTTCACGACGCTTGCCCATGTTGGGGGTGTTACTGCTTCAACGTTCTCTTTTAGGTACTTGGCTAGTTTCGGGATGAATTTCGATACTGGAACGTCGTTCGGAGTTACCAATACTCTTTATCCTCTTTAGGTTTCCTTCAGTAAAATCATGAGGCGACATATAAAGGCTTTCACTTGGCGCGGGGCTTGTAAAGAATGAAGGTGTGACCCCTCACTTCTACCAGTGTTGCGATGGTTTGTTGGGCGATGGTTTCTGCAACTTCTTTTGCTTCATTATCAGAAAGAGCGCTTTTCAGTATTTTCGCTTTGACCATCTTATTTTTTTCCAGTTGCTTCTCAATTTCCTTGAGCAATTCCGCTGACGCTCCGCTTTTGCCGATCCACACTGTAGGGTTCGCGTCGCCTAGCTGCCTCATGACGTATCTTCTCTTGCCTGCGGTAAGTCCAGTCATCTTTCCACGTTTCTTCGTTTTTTCACAAGCGGTATCCTCGTCTGTCCACCACACCTTAAGCACGTGACCACTACGTGTGGTTCTCGTTTCTGCTGCACGCGCACTCGACAGTTTACGCCGGGTAAGATAAAGCTTTTACAACGACCACAAATTTGACGTCTATATTCCACTGGCAGCCGGATCTTAACAGACATGGCTATTCTCCTGGCCATGTCGACGTAGTGCTGAGCGAGTTGAGGGTCTCGACTGACATTGTTTCTGGCAAGGCTGAAAAGCGTTTGAATGCGTTGTCTCGCTATTCGTCTGACGTTTTCGTCCAAGCCCTCTCCTGCTCCGCCATCTAGATTGATCTTTAAGGAATTAGTCTTTTCGACGAATCGCGCGCACTAAGGAGGAAGTTCGAGTCCATTGGACACACAAGACAAATATAAAATGGTCATGCCTTTGAGTTAGTGGGGCGTGGAGAAGATTAGAAGCAAAGTCTGTGGTGTCGGATACATCAACAGGATTAGGGATAACCTTCATACTGTAAGGAGACGGGAACTCTCTCAACTGTATGAGGATTTGAAGTCTGCGGACTGTGTGGTGTGCGGTGGTTCTGGTAGGTCACTTTATTCTCTCAATGCTGCCATGAGTCAGATTGCGATCAGTCAGACTGGTTGGAGAAACAAAGTTGTGCTGACTCCTGATGATCCTGGTTTTCCAGGCAAGAACATGTACGAGGCAGCTGATGAGTTGGAGAGGCGGTTTAGCAAGGTTCTTTTATTGATGAATTCCGGCAGTGGCGTGTCAGGAGATCCAGTGATGATGGCTCAGGATCTTCATAAGTACATTGAGGAGAAAGGGCACTCGAAGTTTTCGATGGGTTTGTTAACATCTAACGTAAATTCAGCGTTGGCCCAGATCGTCCAGAAGCACGGGAACGTGGTTGAGGTGAAGGGGCGAGGAAGGACGAAGCCTTCGCTTGACTACAGCGAGACAGGGATTATGGGCGACATCTTTGAGCTGGGCAGTCTTTTGCTCATGTCCATGATGACTGAAGCGATTTTTCGAAACCTAGACGCAGGTGAAGTGCTGCGCTTGTGCGAAGAAGAGTTTGCTAGGCTGGGGCCAATGGTGGATTTGGCGGTGGAGTCTGACACGTATTCTCAGCTAGTCGATATTCTGGAGAAGCGAACGAGCGTTTTCCTGGGTGGTAAGGGCACGGCCAGCCAGATCGTAAAGATGACGGCGATCAGGCTATTCCATATCAAGAGCACTTTGGGAGACAACGTGTATATCGCGCGCGGTGTGAACACTCCAGCTCCAAGACCAGGCGACTTGGAGATTCTATTGTCTTTTTCCGGTGAGACCAAGGCAGTTGTTGCTTGGTGTGACACGTTGAAGAAGATGAGCGGTACGGTCTTGGCGATTACAGGAGCAAAGAAATGCACGTTGTGTGACAAATCGGATCTTCAGATAGTGTTGGAGGAGGAAGCTAAGCAGGGTCAGCCTAGGCGGTTTTACATGCGGGCCGCGTATGTTTTGAGCCCGTTACCTGTGAAGATGGTTGAAAGATTGGGTGATAAGGGGTTAAGGTTGCCAGAGTACATAATTCATTGGCATCACTCGCTCACAGAATGACTTTCTCAAGGCGGTTATTCAAGTTCTTCTCTCGAGAGGCATCTTGCTTCGTATCCTGCCCAAGGTCGTGGGTTCTCTGATAACCAAATGGGAAGCAGGCTAGTGTGAACTATTGACGCGCAACGCAACCCTATTGTTTCAGGCAGGGTCATGTTTCTTTTTTTCGTTTCTTCAAGAAATCCAAAATGGTCCTTTCTCTGCGCTACGTATTTCTCAACTTTTTCCTCATGGTCTTCCTGACGCTTTCTACGCGGAAACCTAAACTTCGCAGTAGAGCATTGGAAGAAACGTTCTGTTCGGACGTTCCTAACCTCGCTGAGTCCATTCCTTTTTCAAAAAGAAAATTCATCGATCGAGCTGTTAACGCCGATGCAAGGTGACGGTTGCGAAACTCTGGGAGCGTCGCTGCGGGTCCTAGGTACCCCCTGTTCAAGTGCATGTATTTGATCGCGTCAGTGTCTGGCTTCGCCACGACGGTTGATACGATTTTTCCCTCGATTTCTGCGAGTTGAACCCAGTCCTCCTTGAAAGGGGGGTCTTCAGATTTCCAGATTTCTAAATCTCCGAGTTCTAACCTTTGCCATCCGAATCCTGCATTCACAGCTGCAACGAATTCCTTTTCTTCATTGCTCCTCAAACTTCGAAGGATCACGTCCGTCCCGACCTTTGGGATCGGTATGACACCGTTGAGTTTTGCGGACATTCGCTCAAAACCAGGTTGCAATTCGTAGCCACGCTTTATCCAATTGCTAATCTTTGGGTTTCCTTCGTCAATCGATGTTACGATAGTGTTCACGGTGGGGTCTTTTTCAACTTCGGTTATGAGCGTATTTTCGACGGTTTCTTGGTTCGGTCCCTTGATTGCGGCGAGCCAGGAAATGTCTTTTTCGGAGTTTTCATGAAGATGCGTGCCTATGATGCCTAGTATCTTGCTTTTTTCTTTGGCCACAAGAATGTTGAGATGGCGTCTACGAATCTGGGAGAGGACTCTTTCCTCGTTGAACGGAATAAATTCATTAGAGTTTTTGTATTCTTCATTTAGCAGTTCAACTAGAGATAGCAAATCCTCGTCAGTGAATTCCACAATTTTAAGCGCCATAGTCTCTTTCAGAAGAGGTACATAACTTCTATAAACCTTTGCTCGATGCATGCATCTTGCCCTGCGGAATATTGTGCTAGCTAGCTAAGTAGCGTTCGAATCCTGGGCTATGATTGACTTGTATATTTCGGCTGTTTGTTCGGCTACTTTTTTCCAGGTGAAGAATTGAATGGCTCTTTTCCTGCCGTTTTGGCCCCATTCTCTGGCTCTCTGTGGGTCTTTGAGAACTTCTTTCACTCCCCAGGCTATGTCCACTGGGTCTTGGCCGTTGACGTGGATTCCTGTTTGGTCTGGGCCGGAGGGTATGACTTGTTCTCTGAAGCCGACTACTCCGTGGGCTCCGACGACTATTGGTTTCTCCATGGCCATGGCTTCTAGGCTGACTATTCCGAATGGTTCGTAGACAGAGGGGAATATGCATGTGTCAGCTGCGGCGTAATGCAGGATTCTTTCGTCTTCTGGGACGAAGTCGAAGCGGCAGATGACGTTTTCTTTGATTCCGAGCCTTGCGGTCATTTCGGTGATGTCGCTTTGTTCTTCTCCTTTGCCGAGGATGACGAGTTTAGTCTTGGGGTATTCTTCGAGTATTAGCGGTAGGGCTTGAACTAGGTTTCTGATGCTTTTGACCCATGTGAGTCTGCCGACGAACAGTAGGAGGTTCCAGTCTTTTGGAGTTTCGTACTTTTCTCTTATGGTGTCGATCGCGTCTTCGCTGATGTTTTTAGGGTTGTAGCGGTCTGTGTCGACGCCGTTCCAGACGACGCTGATTTTGGATTCGTTCCAGCCGTGGCGGGTGAGGTCGTCTCTCATGGCGTAGCTGACTGTGACTATTCTGTTTGCGAGTTGCGCCGTGGCCTGCTCAAAGTGTGATACTACTTCGGAGCCTCCGTCTCCGCTTCTTCCCCATTCGGTGCTGTGTACGTGGAATACGAGGGGGAGGTTTGTTTCGTTTTTGGCTATTATGCCTGCGATGCTGCTGAGCCAGTCGTGGACGCAGACGATGTCGAACTTGGAATGTTCTTTTTTGATGAGTTGGTTGACGAATTTGGTTGCGCTTAGGACGTTGTACATGAAGATGTCGCTGAAGAAACGGATGTTTGTTCCCCATTTCACGAGGTCGTTTGCGACGAACATTGGGAAGACGTTGCTTGCGTTTGCGATCATGGGGCGGTGCACTTCGACTCCTTTGAGGACTTCTGTTGTTTTGAGGTTTCCTGGGTTTAATGTGAACACGGTGACGTCGTGGCCCATTTCGATGTACTGATGTGTGATGTATTGGGCGTAGGTTCCGAGTCCGCCGACGAGTTGTGGCGGGTATTCCCAGACGAAGAATCCGATTCTCATGAGGTGTTTTCTCCTTGTTTCTGTTATTTCTTGTTGTGGAGTAGATTACGTTTTTGTTTTTGTGATGGTTCGGAGTTGAAGATTCGAAGGTTTGAAGGGATCTTTTTTGGTTTTGTTGGCGAAGAGAGGTCGGTTTGTTGTAAGGGTTTTTGCAATGTTGAATTGTAACGGTGGGGCAGCTTCGAGGCGCGCGCGGATGCTGAAAAAATATGCCGTTCTTATTGTGAGATAGCTAGTTTGCGTGACAGAATTCAATAGCGCACGCTAAGAGGTTGTACGAAGCTTTCTGCACGATAATTGTTACAAGACTAGCCAAAACTCATTAACTTGTATGGTTTAGTTGTCAGATACTCTGAGAGAGTCTGGGATAAGTGGGCTTAAACAAGAATACGATCAACAATGCTGCGATAACATCGCTCATCTTGGGCCGAATCGTGTATGCGATAAACTGGTTCAACATGGCCGCGGTTTTTTCGTTGATAGCTTCTGAAATGAAGCAGGATGTCTCTGGACTAGGGCTTGTCACAGCGGCGTTCTACGTAGGCATCGGAGCGTTTCAAGTGCCTGGGGGAATCCTAGCTGCCAAGTTTGGTCCGCGTTTAACCGTGATTTATGGAACAACGATCGCTTCCTTTTCTGCATTGCTAACCGGTTTCGCGGGGAATCTGGTTGAGATAGCGGTTCTACGTTTTCTTGTGGGCGCCGGCATGGCTCTCGTTTTCGCGCCAGCAGTTGTTCTGGTCACTAGGTTCTTGAGAAAAGGATCGGAGGGGTTGGGCGTTGGAATTTACAATTCAGCTTTCTCTTTGGGCGGTGCAATTGGGCTGTCGGGCTGGGCAGTACTCGCAGGCAGCGTTGGGTGGCGCAACAGCCTCATCATAAGTGGATCGCTCGGCTTGGCAACGTCTGTTCTACTCGTCTTTCTTGCACCTAAGGACAACCTTCGCTCAGACTTCAAAATCGACCCTCACCGCCTGAAGCTCATCCTGTCTGACAAATGGCTGATAACGTTATCAATCGCTTTGCTGGGTCTAGGGGTCGGCAGCACCGTTGTGGGCAATTTCATGGCTTACTACGTCGAGAACGTGTCACATGTCAGTGTTGGAGAAGCCGGTGGCGATCGCGTCATTAGCCCAGGCTTCTGCTCTCGTGACAGCACCGTTTTCTGGAAGAGTCTTTGACAGGGTTGGAAATGCGAGATGGCTGCTGTTTGCGACAGGCGCAGTTATGGCTTTCGGCGTCGGCATAGCATTCATCGGGACACTCTACTCTGCGATCACGTCAGGTGTCCTCGTAGGCTTGGCGTCAGGCGCTGGTTTCACGTTTGGCTTTGCCGCTGCGAGAGAAGCCAACAGATTCGGTCCTGAATATGAAACGCTGGCCGTGAGTTGGGTCAACGGCATCGCCCTGTTCGGTGATTTCGTTCCTCCACTGCTCTTCTCCTACGTCGCGATTAGTTTCGGATATGGTTCTGCATGGCTAGTCTCTAGCGTTGCTTGCCTTCGTGCTAATTCTCCCAGTATTCTTCTCTAAGGCGTCGAAAAGGAAGGACTCATAGCAATCGTCAACATTTTTCTCCGAGGTTTGGCCGAAAAAGTGTGGACAATCGAAACGCGCGCGAGAGCACTGAGACTTTTTCCAGTATCATTCAACGTTAGAAGTAGGGCTGATTTCTCGCAAGGCTCTCTGCAAGTTCAGAGTAGGTGTCGATGATGACTTCTCTCAAATCCGTTCTCTGGCTTTTTTTCTCCACTTTTTCCCGCAGGATTTCAGAGAGGTTTCCGCATTCTATCCTTCTCTGGATTATAGGGAGATATTTTTTTTCGTCCGCTGTGGCCTTCCGCAGAGCGATGTTGTAATAATATTCGCAGACTCGACGTGCAGTCTTTCCGTGTGGGTGATGAACGCTGGCGCTGAGTCCATTCATAATGATTGCGTTGAGATTCTGTACTAGGACTGTGTGAGGGAGAAACTCTGGGTCCTGATTCATTAGTCCCCTCAGTACCGCTCTGATGAAACAGCTCAATGCGACGTCTGATTTGATGCATTCTTGTTCGTCCATTATTCGAATTTCGATGGCTCTTCTGTCGAACCTGAAAATCACTCCTCGGCTGTTTACCCATTCCTTGTTCAGGAGAGGCTTGTCTGCGCCTGCCTTGGATAGATCGTCTGAGTACTTGCCTATGATGTTCTTTTTGTACTGGCTGAATGAGGATGTGTATTCTGGAATCACGTCGCCGGTTACTGATGGGATTTCTTTTTGGTTTTGCGTGTAGAAGTACAGTCTGTTGTCCACTCCGTCTCCGAGCCTGCCTTCGTAGATTGGTGAAGAAGCGCTGATTGCGGACAAGTATGGGCATATGTTTGCAAGCGTGTTGTGAAGCAGGATTCCGCTTTCTTCGTTTGAGTATGGGAGGTTGAGGTGGAAGCTCTGAATGTTGAGCCATCCGTGTCGTCTGAGGTTGAAGATTTTGCTGTAAGCCTCGTAGATTTGTCTGTGGCGGTGGGGCCAAATTCCCGTTTCGTCGAGTTCTAGTAGTGGGTGCATGCCCGTTCCAAGAAGATGTGCCTGAAATTTACGTTGCAGGAAATCCTGAATCGTCAAGATGGCTTCCTGCATTGTTTCCTCAAACTCGACCGGTGTTTTGAAGGGAGCGTTGGGCTTGAATTCCATGACGTGCAGCTGAAGCTCTTTGCCAAAGGTATAGCTTGGCTGTTCGACGAAGTTGACGATTCGGCCATGGAAATCCTTTATGATTTTGTCTACGATGGGCAATGCCTCAAGCTCGTCATTCACAATTGAAAACTCGTGCTCTGGGCCTAGGACTTCCAGGGTTTTGTACGTGAAGGCTCCACTCTTGCTGAAGGTGTTCCCCACGATTGAATATAAAGCTACGATCAAACACATCGTGCAATTAGGCAGGGTTACACGGGAAAAGACGGTTTGGTTCTTCAGAAAACAGCGCGCTCTGCTAACAGCAAAGATGCGTCTCAAACAAACTTCGGAGCTCTAAGATTGTGAGGGTCACTTTCAGGGAGAAGGAAAACTGAAACCATCAACAACTATTATCCTTCGTAAACGCCCGGCTTTTTCAACATATAGGTGCGGGGATGGGACTTGAACCCCAACAGCAGTAGCGATGTCTCCCGAAATCCCCCTTTTTGCCCTGACGCGCTTATCAAGCATGCGCACGTTTGTATGTTTTTTCCAAATTCTTTTATATCAGAACTGAAGTTTCCTCAAATCTCTCCTTGCTTAAGGATGAACTCGCCGATTCTGTCTGTGCCATAGATGCGTGGATAGCTGAATTCGGGTCGCCGGCCCAGGATGCGCTCTACCATCGAGGAATATCCCCCAGCCTATGGGCGATGAGGCCGCAGTTTTCCTCTCGTACGAATTCCACGTTGCCCCTTTCCTGAGGCATTACCGCTGGCGAGGTATCAAGTATGAACGGTTTCTTAAGTGCCACAAGCTCTGAAACGGTCAGCGCTCCCGGCTTGGTGATGACAAGGGAGGATGTTTGGAATAATGGAATGATCGATTTGGGGAAGCCTATTACTATGACGCCATTTCTTCGCGACGCCGCCCGTTCGAGCGACTTGTTCCTTCCGCATTGAATCAGGATGGTCGTGTTCAGTCGGTGCTTCAACAACAGATCGACTATTTTCAGTGAATTGCGTCCTCCCTCTCGCCCACCCAGTATGGTGCAGATCGGGCCTCTGACGTCTTGCAAGTACTCAGGCGATGAGGGAGGCAGCTCGACGTCCGGCGTCAGAGGCATGCCCATCACCGCTGCAGCATGATCGCTCAGCCCGAACTGTTTCAAGAAATCTCTCGCCTGTCGCGTTGGAAGCGACGTGAAGTCTGCTTCTGGATTAAACCAGCTCGGCGTCATTCCCCTGCCGAGGTCGACGACGACCGTGTAGACTTTTGGCTTCTTGCCTCCTTTTTGCCGCAGGGCCTGCAATACCGGGCCGATTATCCATGGACAGATGAGTACCACAACTTCCGGCCTCTCCTTTTCGAGGAGACGCAGAATTCTGTTTCGAGACAGGGCGTTGGCGGGTTCGAAATCGTTGAATGGAAAGCGGTGGGCCAGTTCCATGTAGATTGAGGCGAATCGCAGATCCCTTCGAAGAAGTGAATTGTAGATCTCTGCCAGAACATTGCCCAGTGGGTTGGCCTCCTTCATGAAATCGACTACTGAGCATTCGGCGCCCCGTCCTCTGAGATACTTGCCCAGAGCCAGCGAGGCGCTTATCGTTCCGTGTCCTCCATTCATGGTGAAGATGGAGACTTTCATACGAAACCTCTCAGGTGGGACTTCAGTAGCGAAGAGAGAGCGTGGCAATTCTTCCATTCGCCTAACAGGGCTTCAGTCTTCAAGTATGCGTATTGGTTGGTCTCGACGAAGAAGACCAACCAGAGAGCAGTATCCTGCCAGTAGGTCTGAGCATTCCTCAGTTTTCTAAAGATAGCCAATCGCCCAACTTCCTATGCCGAGAAACACTAGCCAGAAGAACTGCTCTAAATCGCATATGATAAAATAGACCCATCCCGGTGCGTCCTCCCGGACGAGACTAATCATGAAGAACTGGTAGATAAATGCCGGGACGAAGACGACTCCTAGAAACGGCAGAAGACCAAGATAAATGAACAGTAGGATAAGGACAGTTGCCACAGCGTTCAGGATGTGTAGCACAAGCTTGCTGCCATCTTCGCCCATTACGACTGGAAGTGTTCGGACGCCTGTATTCTTGTCGGAACTGATGTCCTTGAAATCGTAGGCCACCGCCATCACGAACAGCTTCATTAGAAGCGGTACCAGAAAGAGCCACGTTCCAGTGCTCATCGGGTGGCTAAGGTAGAACGAGGTCACGAGCAACAGGAACGCCCAGCCGGATGCGATGCAAATATTCTTGATAATGAAGCGTTGTTTGAGGTTGGGCCTTCGACCCCTAAGCACTTTCTTGGGCAAGTTCCCAGAATAGAACATCACCGCCAATGGCGCGATGGGAATTAGTGCAACGACCCAACCTGAAGTCGCAGCGAGAAGAAGCGAGCCAAAAAAAGCCAGCACAGTTGACACGGCGAAGGGCCACTTGTTTTGCTGCAGGAAACGCGTCCTTTCGGGATGCGAGAGTCGGTCTTCCTCCAGACTCACTAGTCTGTCCATGCCGTATACGGCATAGGTAAGGAGGAAGACGACGAGGAAATAGGTCGGGGACAGGACTCCGAAGAATAGGATGGAAAAGAACAGCGCCATAGAAGCGGCGCTGAGGGAAAGAAGGACCAGCCCGGTATTGAAAAAGGCACTGACGTTCATGGGATTCGGTTCCTGCCTGTCTAGTTGGAATTTGCATGATCAAGATGAGACTGCCGTTCTGTTATTTTCCCGAAATACCTCACCTTCTTTTCCATTACCCAGAATCGGTTGATACCGAATCGGGCGCCGAGACATAGGATTCTGGTAACCACGCGACACGGCAGTTTGGATGATTTGCCCTGCCTATTGAATCATGATTTAAACTCGTTTTTATATAAGTTTCTAACAAGTCAGAAACAAAATCGAGTAGACTAAGAAAATGGAACGGGCCACCTTAATCAGGCTTGACTGGCCAAAGAATAAGATCTCATTTGAGTTCGACATAGACACTTGTCCTTCGGAAGATTTAGAATGGCGTGCTTCAACTAAGACACCAGAATGCGGTCAATGGATAAGGGATTGACAATGATAAAGCCTGTTGACGTTGTCATACTCACAAAGAATAGTGAGAGGATGTTGAGGAAGTGTATTGATTCTGTCTACGAAAACGTGCCCGTCAACAGGCTGATTGTTGTTGATGGCTACTCCACTGACGGAACTATTCAGATAGTGAAGGAATGTCAGGAAAGGCATAGAAACGTTATCTTCGTTCAAGACGGAGGAACCAGGGGCAGTGCTCGACAGGCAGGAATCAACAAGGTGAAAAGTGACTGGTTCATGTTTGTCGACAGTGACGTCGTTCTTTCTAAGAACTGGTTTGACAAAGCGGAAAAACTGATAAGAGATGACGTAGGCGCGATTTGGGGAATGGAAATCTGGTCCGCGCTGAGAAAAGCGAAGGTCCTGAAGCTGTATGAAAGGGCTTCGTTAAAGATATTTGAAAAGAGAGGCGGAATGCACGACTTGCTGATACGACGCAGGGCTATTGAAGGCATCAAAGTGCCCTGTCAGTTGCACACTTATGAGGATGCATACATCAAATCATGGATCTGTGGAAAAGGTTACAAGGTAATCGGGGTCTATGAGCCATACTGCCTTCATTTTCGCTCGAACACTGTCTGGACCATTAGACACTTCAGTTTCATGGGTGACGACCTCAAGTACACCGCTCGCCACCCTTCGCTTCTCCTCCCATACATGTTTCACACTATCATCGAGGTTTATCAAACCGCACTATACAAATGCAAACTGACCAAATGAACCGGATCAGACGATACGAACGGCATTCTCGCTAACAACGCGCGAACGTGACG
>CAVTZU010000012.1:0-24675 GCA_963739305.1 Candidatus Bathyarchaeota archaeon
ATCTTATCTATCTCACTTCAGTAATCTAATGCCGAAATGGAGAGCGGTCGTCGTCTAGCTGGTTAGGACACAAGCCTTCCAAGCTTGCAATCCAGGGTTCGAATCCCGGCGACCGCACCAATGGTGCGCGCGGCTGATTCCAAGGCTTATATACTCTCGACCACGAATACCCATTTTGGTTGGTTAGGTTGACCGAATCAAAAACTCCTTTGTTACTGAAAGGAGCGAACATCGTTGCCTTCGTGGTCACTCTAATAGTGAACTCCGTTGCGGGAATAGGTCTGCTCAATGGAATCTCAACCGGAGCCGTTTCGGACAAATATGCGACGCTGATCACTCCTGCGGGTTACGTTTTTTCTATCTGGAGCGTGATCTACATTCTGCTCTTCGTTTTCGTGGTTTATCAGGCGTTGCCCAGTCAAAATGGCAAGATATTCCACAAACAGATAGGTGTTCTCTTTTTTGTTGAGCAGTGTCTTCAACGTTGTATGGCTTTTCCTGTGGCAGTACGAATACATCACGTTGTCCGTTCCCCTCATTTTTGCGCTCTTAGCATCCTTGATCGCGATTTATTTGCGGTTGAACATCGGCAGATCAAACGTCCCTACGAGAGAACGACTCAGTGTTCATTTGCCGTTCAGCGTTTACTTAGGCTGGATAACCATTGCCTCAATTGCAGACGTTGCCGCGGCGCTGGTTTCAGTGAACTGGGACGGATTTAGCATCAGTAATGAAACATGGGCGATCCTCGTGGTCATCGTGGCTTTGATCATAACGTTGCTTGTCACTTTCACGCGCAGAGACATCGCATACGACTTAGTCATTATTTGGGCTCTTGTCGGCATAGCGGTGAAGCAGAGTACATACCAGAACGTCGTCTATGCAAACGAGATAAGCGCGGTGATCATCGCTATTTCGTTGGTTCTGGCAATCCTGACCACAAGATCCAGGAGAACGAGGTCGTAATGGACTCTGCCGGATTAGCGCGCGCTAACCGGTCATCAACGAGTCAGAGGTTGTATTCCTCTAGGTATGTTGGCGCGCTGACTTGCCATCCGCCTTTGGAACGAAGATAATTCTCTAGACTCTGGATTGAGCTCTCTTCGCCATGAGTTAGGAAAACTTGTCTGGGCGGGGATTTGAAGTTGTTGAGCCAACGTTCCAAATCGTTCATGTCCGCATGAGCAGAAAAGCCTTCAATATCCTGAATCTTCATCCGTACGGGATAGAGTTGTCCAAAGATTCTAACAGGTGAGACGCCGTCTAGAATTTGCCTTCCCAGTGTACCGGCTGCTTGATATCCTACGAAAAGTAGTGTGGAGTCTGGGCGAGTTATATTTCTAACAAGGTGATGCTTTATTCGGCCTCCGTCGATCATGCCCGAACCGGCCATGATGATAATTGAGCCCTTGATGAGGTTGATGGCTTTCGACGCCTCAACGGATTCGACTAGTTTCAATCCTGGGAAATCAAACGGTGATTGGCCATCTTTGAAAAGGGATTGTGTTTCTTCGTCGAGGTATTTCATGCATCGTTCAAACACTCTCGTTATCTCGACGGCCATGGGGCTGTCCAAGAAAGCCATAATGTACGGTATTCTTCCTTCACGCGCCAGTTTGTTGAAATAGTACACTAATTCTTGGGCGCGTTCGATAGCGAAGGTTGGTATGATGACGTTTCCGCCCGCGTTGATGGTGTCGTTTACGGTTTTTCCGAGCTTATCCTCCGCGTCTTGGAGACTTTCGTGTTTGCGATCTCCATAAGTTGATTCCATAACCACGTAATCGGCTCGCTCAATGAATGAAGGATCTCTGAGCAAAGGTTTGTTCCATTGGCCTATGTCTCCTGAAAAGACAACGTTTTTTGTTTCGTTTTCATCTCGAACGGTGACTTCGATCATGGCTGACCCGAGGATGTGACCGGCGTCGTGGAAGCAGACTGTAACTTGGGCGTTCAGTTGACTTGGCTGCTCATAGGGAAGAGCCCTGAGGAGAGGAAAACATTTCTCAGCGTCCTGAACCGTATAGAGCGGGATTTCGGGGCGAGGTCCTTCGCGACCCTCCTTTTCATGGCGTCTTTTCTTCAAGGCAGCGTCTTCTTCCTGCATTCGAGCAGAATCTAGAAGCACGATTGGAAACAATTCTTTGGAAGCAGGGGTCAGTAGGATTTCCCCAGTGAATCCTTCCTTCACAAGCTTGGGGACGAGCCCCGAGTGGTCGATGTGAACATGAGTCAGGAGTAAGTGCTGAATCTGGTCGGGAGGAACAGGAAATGCTTGCCAGTTTCTGTAGGAGTAATCTCTTTCCTGAAAAAGCCCACAGTCAACAAGTATCTTCAATCCGCCAGCTTCAAGCAGGTAGCTTGAACCTGTCACTTGACGCGTTGCACCTAAGAATTTGATTTTCAAAGCACTTCCTCTACAACGAGGTTTCTCCTTTCTGCCCTATCTGTTCTTCGTATTCCCTTGCAATCAGAGTTGGAAAAGATCTCTGTCAAAGTTGGTCAGAAACTCTGTTTTCCTTTTTCCAATCAACACAATGTCTTCAACGCGCAAATAATATTCGCCGGCGTGCCAGAGCTTTGGTTCCACGGCCATCACCATGTGTGACAGTAGAACTTGATCGTAATTCGGGTCGAGCCAAGGCGGTTCGTGGACTTCCACGCCGATGTTGTGTCCCACAGACTTCATTGGCAGTCGCGCCCGCAAGTAGTCGCCGAAGCCTGATTTGTCTAGGCTTGTTTCAATCGTTGGGAAGACATCGCAGACTCGCATGTTTCCTTCTTTCATCTTGTCGACGGTTTCAACCACCGCGTGTTGAAGAGCTTCGTAGCCTTTCTTGACTTCTATGCTTGCCGGTCCAAAATATAGGCTTCTTCCAAAATCTGAACAGTACCCGTCCTGCACGAACCCGTTGTCAAAAGCAATCGAAGTTCTCGGCTTCAGACCTTCATCCACGGGAACGGTAACGAGAGTGGAAGACACTTTAGAACCTGATTTGACGTAGCCGATCCATGGGGGAAACGAAACGTCTGACGCCCCTAACCGTCTGCCTTCACACTCAAGCTCGATTCTGAGTTGCCGTTGCGTGGCGCCTTTCTGGATTTTTGGCAAGACCGCTGCTACGGCTTTGTCGGTGAGTCCTGCCACTTTCCGGAGTTTTTCTATCTCGCTTGAATCCTTGATCATCCTGACGTGATCCATTAGATGTTCAGCCTTGGAGAACTCAGGGTTCTTCAAAGCCTTCTTCATTTCGATGAACGCGGAACCCCAAACGTGATCGCCCACACCTACCTTCTTTCCATGCAAGTCAAGATCTTTCAATACCTTCATGATCAACGTTTCAAGCCGGTCTTTGTCCGTGAACGTTCTGGCATCTTTGATCCAGGTCTCGCGTGTCATTCTCGCCCATTCATCGCCGACCGTAAGAATAGGTTCTCCTTTCCTGGGCACGAAAACAAGGTTCGCGGGATTTCCCAGGTCTGTCCAATGTCGCCAATCGATGAGCAACCCTGTCAGATACTGGAAATTCTGACAGGAACCGTAAACAACCAGGTCCAGACAAAGTTCTTCCATCTTTTCCTGAAGCCCAATCAATCTGCGTTTGTAGTCAACGCTCATTTCAACATCTCACATCAATCAAGCAGCAAAGGATCCAGAAAAGATGTTTAGTCTCTTCAGGATATTTATGGTTTCACAGAATTCGCATTCGCCAATGTCTCGTCGTAACGCTGGCGCGTGTGTCGATTGACCCTCAAAGAAGCAAAAAACTTTACAAGAGAGCAACGGACAAGTTTTGTTTTGAGAACCGTGGTCTCGCATGGAAGATTCTGAAAAGAAGAAGGACAAAGAGAAAGCTGAGGGGCGCAGGAAGAAGTTCTGTCCACGATGCGGTTCCACAGACATTTTTTTCGCCCGTGGCCTGCCGCAACTATGGTCGATCTGGGAGTGCAGAAACTGCGGGTACTACGGCGCGTTCATAGTAGAGGACGGGGCGACGTCGCAAAAAATCCGTGAAGAATGGGCTCGAAAACACAAGGCGAACGGCAAACCACAGGCTTCGGATTGACTTGGAAGTTTTGCATCTAAGCGTCTACAGCTCTGACCATCGCCTTCGGCGGGATAGGTGGATCAGTCTTTTCGGGCAACGAAGACCAGCCAATCCGCCTTCGGCTTTCTAGGTGGCTTAATCTTCCAGTCGGGGTAGCACTTGATCTCCTTGAAGCCTGCCTCTTGAAGATAGTGAACGGTGTCCCAGTAGGTGAAGAGTCTCATGCGTTCACGGTCACGGAAGACGTGTGTACCGTCAGCAGCCTCGATAACACTGATTTCTTCCCACCAGGTCACACCACGCACTTGGTCAAAGTCTTCCACGCGATCTGTGTCAACGCATCGTATTCCTCTCGCGCGGGTCTCTTGAAAGTGATACCCATGCATGCGTGCGTGTGCACGTTCTGATACAGGGTTGAAAACGTTGCAGATCATTACTCCTCCTGATCTCAGGCCGCGATAAATGTGCAGCAGACACCTCAGCACGTCGTCATCATCTGGCAGCAGAAAGAGTATATAGAGTGCAAGTGCCGCGTCAAACTCACTCTCATAATGCAGTTTCGTGGCGTCGCCCCGCGACACTTTCACGGAAACACCCTCCCGATGAGCCCTGGCCTCTGCTACCTGAACTCGTTCAGGAGTGTAATCCAATCCAGTGCATCGATAGCCACGACGAGCTAAACCGATTATGTGTCGCCCGTTTCCGCAGGCAATATCGAGCACGTCATTGACCTGATGAGCTGCATCGGCACGGAACGCAGATTCGAGAAAGTCGAGCTCACGTTTTAGCTTAGTGCGCGCGCTTGCTCCTTGATCCAACAGGTCTTCGTAGTATGCCCGATGAGCGTAGTAGGCGCGAGAAGCGTTCAGAACAGTCTCTCTTGCAGTTTCCTTTCGATTCATAAAGGTCAGGTCTCGTTTGACCCGCGATATAAGATTTCGCAATGGATCGAAGTCGGGAAATACGCCCCAGATGAGTTTTCTTTGAAGCGTTTAGCCAGAACTTGCGTTCTACCATTGGGCTGAAGACACGGTTTCCAAGTATTCGTTCAATGAACGCAGAGTAAGCTCGTAGCCATCTTCCTCGTCCTTCAAGATCTTCACGAGCGCTGAAGCCAATTCAAGATTGGTCAGAACCGGTATGTTGTACTCGATGGCTAGCCGCCGAATCGTGTACTCATCTCTTAGCACGTCCTCTTGCTCTCTGGAAGCACTAGTTAGAGGTATATTGACGACCAGATCGATCTTCCCCTCCCTAATATAGTCAGCAATGTTTGGTTTTCTACCAGCTTCCCTCACTTTATGCAGAACAGATACGCCTTTCTCACCTGCATCCATTATAGCTTCGGCGGTGTGTTGTGTCGCGTAGATCTGGAAGCCCATTTGGGAGAGTTGTTTTGCCAAAGGAACGATCTGTTTCTTCAATTCTTTGCCGCCCACCGTTATCAGAACCGAGCCTCCGGCGGATGGAATCTTGAAGTCTGCAGAAAGCAGCGCTTTGGAAAGAGCGTCGGTGAAGCTTTCTCCTAGACATGCCACTTCGCCGGTGCTGAGCATTTCCACGCCCAGAACTGGGTCGGCTCCGCTCAAGCGCATGAAGCTGAATTGAGGAACCTTGACGCCGACGTGTCTGACTGGAGGAAGCCCGAGAATTCCAACATCTTTCAGCTTCTTACCCAGCATCACTTGCGTCGCTAGGCCGATGAGGTTGACGCCTCTCGTTTTGCTGACGTATGGCATCGATCGCGATGCCCTCAAGTTGCATTCGATGACGTCGATTTGACCATCTTTAACGAGGTATTGGATGTTGAAGGGCCCCTTGATTTTCAGCTCCTTCGCGATTCTGTTGGTGTAGTCTTCGATGTCGCTCTCCACCCTAGCAGTAAGCGTTTGCGAAGGAATGCTCATCGTCGCATCTCCGCTGTGAGTTCCAGCGTCCTCGACGTGCTCAATGATTGCGCCGATCAGTGTATCGTCTCCATCAGATACTCCGTCAACTTCAACTTCCCTTGCATTTCTGATGAACTTGGAAACCACCACAGGGTGCTGAGGTGAGACTTTGGTTGCAAGAGCGAGATAGTTCTCAAGTTCGTTTTCTGAGTGGGCAACTCTCATCGCAGATCCAGAGAGGACATAGCTGGGCCGAACGAGAACCGGGTATCCGATCTTGTCAGCAAACGTTTTCACTTCTTCGAGGTCCGTGAGCGCTTTCCAGTCGGGCTGGCTGATCCAAAGGTCATCGACAAGTGCGCTGAATTTGGCTCGGTCTTCTGCGCGGTCTATGCTCTCTGCCGATGTGCCGAGCAGTTTAACGCCGAGGCTGTCGAGTTTCAAAGCGAGGTTATTCGGGATTTGTCCTCCGACGCTGGCAATCACTCCCAGCGGATTCTCCTTTTCATAGATGTCGAGTATGCGCTCTTTCGTCAACTCCTCAAAGTACAGCTTGTCAGACATGTCATAGTCGGTTGAGACTGTCTCGGGGTTGTAGTTGATCATGATTGCTTCTTGGATGCCGTTCTTCTTGAGGGCCCAGATCGTGTTTAGGCTGCACCAGTCAAACTCGACGCTTGAGCCTATTCTGAATACTCCAGAACCGAGGACGATGACTTTGCTCTTGCTGGCGCTGAAGTCTATGTCATCTTCGTCTCCACCGTACGTTAGATACAGATAGTTGGTTTTCGCTGGCCATTCTGCAGCCAACGTGTCAATCTGCTTAACGACAGGAACGATGCCGGACTGCTTACGAGTTTTGCGCACAAGCATCTCGTCTGTCTTCATTGCTATGGCGATCTGTTCGTCTGAGAACCCAAGTCTTTTCGCTTCCCTAATCAGAGAAAGACACTCAGATTTGTCCAAGCTTGCGCTGCGGAGTCTTTTTTCCATGTTGATTACGTTTTGGAGCTTGTGCAGGAAGAACGGATCAATCCCACTGAGACGGTAGATCTCCTCGATCGATAACCCATTTTTCAAAGCCTTGACTATTTTGAAGAATCTTTCATCGGTTGGATTTGCGATTTCGTCCCTGAGCTTTTCAGAGGGTTCGGCGTATTTTTCGTCGCTGTTGCACACGAGGCCTCTTTTCCCTGTGTCGAGCATGCGGACAGCTTTCTGCAGAGCCTCCTCTAGACACCTGCCGATCGCCATTACTTCTCCCACGGATTTCATTTGGGGCCCGAGATGGTGATCCACGTTCCTGAATTTTTGAAGGTCCCACCTCGGATACTTTACTACCACGTAGTCCAAAGCCGGTTCAAAGCATGCCGTGGTGACCCCAGTGACTTTGTTCATCAATTCTGGAAGAAGGTAGCCGACGGAGAGTTTGGCGGCTATGTAAGCCAGAGGATAGCCCGTTGCCTTGCTCGCCAGAGCCGAGCTTCTGGACATACGTGCGTTTACCTCTATGGGGCGATAATCGAGACATCTGGGGTTTAGAGCCCACTGGATGTTGCATTCGCCGATGACGCCGAGGCTCCTTATGGCTTTGATCGATGCTTCGCGCAGCGAGTGGTATTCAGCGTTGGAGAGAGTCTGAGAAGGGGCCACGACAATGGAATCGCCAGTGTGGACTCCCATCGGGTCGATGTTTTCCATGTTGCACACGGTCAGGCAGTTGTCAGCGTAGTCTCGCATGACCTCATACTCAAGCTCTTTCCAATGAGTTAGGTACTCCTCAACGAGAACTTGAGAAATCATGCTCTGTGCAAGGGCTCGGCTGACTATGTCCCTGAGTTCAGTGTCGTTGTATGCCACTCCTGACCCCTTTCCGCCGAGTGTGTAAGCAACGCGAACGATGACTGGGTATCCTATTCCATCTGCCAACGCGAGAGCTTCTTGAACCGAGGTTGCCGAGCCACTTTTGGGTATCGAGATTTGAGCATTAATCATCGCTTGCCTGAAAAGCTCGCGATCCTCGGTGTCCTCAATAGTTTTGATCGGCGTCCCCAAAACCTTGACGCCAAACTTCTCAAGAACACCTTCCTTGTCAAGCTGAACCCCACAGTTGAGAGCCGTTTGTCCTCCGAAGCCAAGAAGTATTCCGTCGGGGGTTTCTTTTTCGATCACTCTTGTCACATGCTTCGAAGTCACTGGCAGAAGGTAGACTTTTCCAGCGAGGTGAGGGTCGGTTTGAATCGTGGCTATGTTGGGGTTGACGAGAACGGTCTCGATGCCCTCTTCTCTCAGAGCTTTGAGGCATTGACTCCCCGAGTAGTCGAATTCCGCGGCTTCACCGATCTTTATAGCTCCGCTGCCGAGAATCAGAACTTTTCTTATCCAATCAAACTTTGGCATCTCTATTTTCCTCCCAGTTTCAAGAAATCATCAAAAAGAAATTCTGTATCTAGAGGCCCTGGCTCTGCCTCGGGATGCCACTGAACGCCGAACGCTGGGTGACGTCTGTGTCTTACGGCTTCAACCGTCTTGTCGTTTGCGTTAATGAACCAAACGGACAAGTCAGTGCCTTTCACTGAGTCAGGGTTCACCGCGTACCCATGATTCTGCGTTGTGATGTAACATCTTCCCGTTTCCAAGTCAAGCGCAGGCTGGTTCTGCGATCGGTGACCATACTTCAGCTTGAACGTGTCTCCGCCCATGCCAAGAGTCAAAAGTTGCGTGCCCAAGCATATTCCAAGCACCGGAACGCCTTCTTCAACAAGCTCTCTCACGCACTTCGCCGTTTTGACGCATCTCTTAGGATCTCCTGGACCGTTGCTTATCACAACACCATGAGGCCTGTACTCCAGGATCTCGCTCGAGGAAAAATCGTAGGGGACTCGGACGACCTCTACTTCGCGTCTCAGCAGGCCTCGCAGAATGCCATATTTCACGCCGCAGTCGATCACCACTATTCTCTTGCATGCGCCAACGCCGTGGAACACGGGTTCTTTGATGGTAACCTCGCCAACAAGATCTCTCGAATTAGGATCCTGAACCGCCCTCATCTGCCGCTGAAGCTTCTCTAGGTCTGGCTCGTCACCTTCCTTACAGACTTCAAGTACTCCATTCATGACGCCCTTGACACGAAGTTTCTTCACTAGCTTTCTTGTATCAATTCCCCAAATGCCCGGCACACCCTCTTCCGCGAGCCACTCATCGAGCGATTTACGTGACTGCCAATGAGAAGGATCTTTGCATAATTCGTGGATAATCAGCGCTTTCACTTTGATGCTATCAGATTCAAAATACTTCAAAAGCCCGTTCTCCGAGTCCCCTGGAGGAACACCGTAATTGCCTACGAGCGGATAAGTCAACGTTAAGATCTGCCCATTATACGATGCGTCTGTCAGAGCCTCAGGATACCCCACCATAGATGTTGAGAACACGACTTCGCCAGAAACTTGTCTTGCTGCACCAAACCCAAAACCTGAGAAAATAGACCCGTCTTCGAGAAGCAAGAGCGCTTCAACGCTTTCTTTTGGTCTCGCTAATTTCTGGTTCAAAGCCCTACCCTACATGCTGAGTTGTATTCTTAAGCTTTGTGTTGGGACAGTGTTGGTCTGAGACAAAGTCCTATTCATAATGAAAACGAAGAAGTATCGTGACCGTTCCATCCGATGCAGCGATGTAATACACGATGGGGTAACTTCAATCATGGTTTGATGCGCCAAGCATTAATAATGGCTGTTTCCTTTGTTTGCTTGGTTGTCGGGGTTTCTTTGGACGCTTACCTGGCCTACGCTTCGACTACCTTGGTTGTACTGGGCGTGATAGCTTTTGGGCTGTCTTCTGTCTTCCATTACAGACTCAGACGTTTGGCCAGGGTTTCCAAAGGTCCTGTAGCCAACGTGTTCAACCGAACGTTTGTGGTCTTTGATCCGTACTCGGAGAGAACGATTTTTCACAGGCTCTTGATTCTGTTGCCTCTCTTGCCCCCGATTATGGGGTTTGCAGCGGCCGTACTCTTGTTCGTAATCATCAATGCGGGTCTGTTGTTGACGCTGTTAATTTCAATCGTGGGTTTGAGTTTGATCGTGGTTGAAGAGTCGGTTGAGGCCCTAGAGGAGAGCAAGTTGCTCCTTCGGGCGATTGAAAGTGAAAGCGATTTCGGCGTGGGTGACGTTCGGTTGCTGAGTTCAACGAAGCGGACGTTGCCGAGGCTGAGGCGTTATTACCTGGTACTTTCTGCATGTTTGTTTGTGCTAGCATGGGTCTTGCCCTTCGTATGGCTTCAGTTCCTGTGGGGTTTCGGGATGGCTCTGGGGATGCTAATTTGGGCGAGTGCATTCATTGCGGGGCCAATTTACCTGTTAGCCGTTGCCCTATACGCTCTTGGGTTGACTGCAATAATCTCTTTAGTCAGAATGGCGAAGACACGAATCTTGGGGTCCAGCGCGGAAGCCGTGTAATCTGGTTTGTGGTTCGGAGGCAAAGTCTTGCCTAACCAACCTACTGATCTTTCTCCCCGTCAAAAAAATCTGCAGATTCTCGTAGCACGCACGGCAGGCTGGAACAATGATTAATCATAGGTCTGTACGTTATGAGCCGTCGGCTCGGGATACGTTGAAATACGCGCGGTGGGATGTAAGTACCTATGAATTACCGAAATCTCGGCAAATCTGGCCTTAAAGTATCACAGATCTGTCTGGGAACCAATAATTTCGGTGGACAGATCAATGAAGAAGCTTCCATAAAGATAGTTAACAAGGCTATCGACTGCGGGATAAACGTCATAGACACAGCAAACATATACACGGGAGGCAAGTCTGAAGAAATAATTGGAAACGCCGTGAAGAGCCGCAGGGACGAAGTCGTCCTAGCAACAAAAGTGGGATTCGGCGCCAGTGAAGGACCAAACCGGACCGGGCTCTCGCGCAAACGTATTCTTTCTCAGGTTGAGCACAGTTTGAGAAGCTTACAGACAGACTTCATCGACATCTATTATCTGCATCGCTTCGACCCTGAAACGCCTCTTGAGGAGACGCTTCGAACGTTCGACTCCCTCGTACGCAACGGAAAGGTGAGGTATATAGCGTGCTCCAATTTTTCGGCTTGGCAGATAGCCAAAGCCCACGAGATCTGCGAGGCGCATGATTTGGAGAAGTTCATCGCGGTTCAACCACCCTACAATCTTCTACAAAGAGACATTGAGAAAGACATTATCCCCTATTGCCAGCAAGAAGGATTAGGGATTCTAACATACACGCCGCTGATGGGAGGTTTTCTAACCGGAAAATATTCGAAAGGTGCGCATCCGCCAACAGGCAGCAGGTTCGAGTACAATCCGAGACTCTGGGAACGCGCGAACAAAGAATCGAATTTTGCAGTTCTAGAGCAGATTGAAAGTGTGGCTAACGAAGTCGGCATATCCGTTTCAAAATTAGCCATTTCGTGGATACTGAAAAACCCGGCGATAACAGCGCCCATCGTGGGGGCTTCAAGCGCAGAACAAGTCGAGGAAAACTGTAAAATAGCCGAAATTAACCTCAAAGACGAAACCTATCAGAGACTAAACGAGTTGACAAAGGGCCTAAGCTTTGCACTGTACTCCTGAATGATTAACACTAGGAGACCGATCAAAGAAAACTGAACCTGCCGAGTCGGAACATGAGATAGCGCGCGCTAGTTCGACGATCTCATAAGAACGCTTTGTCGAATTCATCACTGGGACAATGTGCTATAAGACACACGCTCACTCATGTCAAGTGCTTTGAGTGGTTTGGGTTGGCTGCGGCTGTGAGCGCGCGCGCTCGCTTGATTCAGTCTTAATACCAACTTAGTGCGTAACAATAAGGTCAGGTGCCAAGAATGGTTGACATACGGACTGTCTGGCACGCGTGATGAAGGGGGCAAGTGGATTGGACCTTAGAGGTAAAACGCTGATTGTAACAGGAGCTTCAAGGGGAATTGGCCGAGCTTTGGCTTCAGAACTGGCTCAGAATGGTGTCAACCTTGTCTTGAACGCCCGAAGCGGTGCACTCTTGGATGAGGTGGCCACTGCCGCTAGAGGGAAAGGTGTGTACGCATTGACAGTGGTAGGTGATGCCGCGTTAGCCAGCAACGCCCGGAAAATGGTGGAAGCCGCGATTGGTATTGGCGATTTCGTCGGTTTCATTCACAACGCCGGAATCGCTCATCCTGGTCCATTCTTGTATGAACTGGATGAGGCCAAGTTTGAGGATGTTTGGCGATCCAACGTGTTAGCTGGTTACCAGATCGCGCGTTTCTCTTATCCAGAACTGCGGCGAAGGAAGAGTGGCTTGGCGGTCTTCTTTGGGTCAGGAGCTGCGGAGATGTACTTAGAAGGCACTGGAGCCTACTGCCTCTCCAAGGCCGCGGAAGAGCATTTGGCGAAACAACTTGCCGTTGAGGCTCCAGAGATCACTTGCTTCGTGTATCGACCTCTGGCTGTCGACACTGAGATGCAGAAGAGTGGCCGTGAAGCAAAGGGCAGCGGGGCCAAGGTGTTGCACCGCGTATTCGGAGACTTGAAGGAGAGAGGGCTCCTAACTCCCGAAGCGTCCGCGAGAGCGTTAGTGCAGATAATCCAAAATGACCCGCGCAGCTTCCACGGCAAGATAGCTACCTACAAGGACGGTTTATAGCGCGCTATTAATGCGCGCGTCTCTTTTGCCAATTATGGTTTAGACAGTTTGCTCTTGAATACTTGGAGTGGAACATTAGATTTGTTGCACTATAGGAATGAGATACTGTTCAGAAAAAGAAAATGACGGCGGGCCATCGGGCCTGTTCATTCCTAGCATTTGCAGCTGATGATTGAATTAGATGCTGTTCCACAAGGGATAAGAACGTATAATCTGATAGTGTTCTCTTGACAGGTTGATGAGGAGAGGTCTTCTTGGCATCCATTGAACGTGAACGTGTTCCGAGTCCACGTCCTATCGCTGCAAGAGAGATACCTCTCATCGACAGAGTCGAAGAAATGAAACTCTTGAAGGAAGCTGTCGACAGGACGATTCAAGGTGAGGGCGGTCTGGTTTTTCTCTATGGAGAGGCCGGAATCGGTAAGACAAGATTGGCGAGAGAGCTTAGGGCTTATGCACATCTTCGTGGAATGCGTGTTCTTTACGGCAGATGTCCTGCTCTGTTCAGAATGGATGGAGTTCCTCCTTACATTCTTTGGAAGGAGGTTATCAAAGACTATTTGGAAACGTGTACAATTGAGCAATTGGACAGGGTCATCGGCTTTTATCCTGCTGAAATTGCCAAACTTGTTCCTGAACTCAATCAAAGACTCAGAACAATCCCTCAGTCCTACCAGATAAGTCCTGAGCAGGAGCAAAACAGATTGTTTGAAGCAGTTTCACAATTCGTCACCAACATCTCTAGGGAAACTCCTCTACTCATCGTTCTTGACGATTTGCAATGGACTGATCCGTCTTCGCTCTTGTTACTACATTATCTGGCTCGCGGCGTTCAGAAAACACCTCTACTTCTTCTGGGAGCTTATCGCAGCACAGACATCGATGCAAAGCATCCGTTGTCTCCGGTCTTGACGGAGTTGAAGAGAGAGCGGTTGCCGGTTTCCATCTCTTTGAAACGAATGTCTCGAGACGACGTTTCAGAAATGATCAAACAGATACTGGAGCAAGATGAAGTTCCACCAGAATTCTGCAGTCTGGTCTACGAGAAGACGAGAGGCAACCCGTTCTTCGCCGAGGAGGTCATAGAATCTCTGAAAGAAGAAGAGGTCATCCACAGGGAGGGAAACAAGTGGAAGTTCAAAGAAACTTCCAAGATCGAGTTTCCAGAAAGCGTTAGAAATGTCGTTAAGACAAGGCTTAATCGTTTGGATAGTGAATGTCAGAACGTCTTGACCCTGGCTTCCTTTGTTGGAAACGATTTCACGTTGGAAGCAATGTGTGCACTCACTGGAATCGAAGAGAACAAGCTTCTTGAATTGATGGACAAGATGCTCGAGACAGGACTGGTCAAAGAGAGGGAGATCCGTGGAGAAGGCATCTGCTCTTTTGCCGACATATTGGTTAGGGATGTCGTGTATGAAGACGTTAGTCTTCTGAAGAGGAAGAGTCTTCACCGGGTTGTCGGGAACGCCCTCGAAAAAGTCTACGCTAAGAAGATTGACGAGCATTTTGGAGAACTGGCGTCCCATTTTCTCGAAGGTGGAGAGAAGAACAAAGCGCTTGAATATTTCTTCAAAGCCGGAGAAAAAGCCGCAAAGATTTATGCCAATGCAGAGGCGGCCTCGTACTTCCAGTCCGCACTTAAACTACTGGAGGACGAGAGAAATGAGATTCGAAAAAGAGGAGATGTTCTTGAAAGGCTTGGTGACATCAAGAATCTCGTAGGCGAATATGATTCTTGCATTAGATATTGGACTGAAGCGCTAGAGCTTTGGGAACAAATCGGTGAGAAAGAAAAGGCTTCAAGGTTGCACCGCAAGACAGCCAACGTTCTTTGGATGGTAATTGGCGACACGGAGAAGGCCGCAGAACATCACGAGATGGCTTTGAGAGTTTTGGAGAAGGAACCTGAAAGTGCCGAATTAGCGAGTCTCTTTGAAGACATGGCCCGCTTCTATTCTCGCACCCAGGATGAAACTAAAGCTCTTTCTTGGGCTGAGAAAGCAATTGAGCTGGCCAAAAAACTCAACGATCATGAAGTCATTGCACGTTCTTACGGCACTCTGGGAGTGATCTTCGCTGAAACTGGGAAAGCAAAAAAGGCAATTGAATGCCATGAAAGATCCTTGAGGATAGCGCTTGATAACGGTTACATGGACATCGCATTGCGTGCCTACAACAACGTTTCAGCAGAGCTAGATACTGAAGGAGAAAAAGAGAAAGCATTGGAGTTTGCCGTAAAAGGATTCGAACTGGCAAAGAAAATTGGAGCTATAAGATGGATATCTTGGATAGGCACAGGCCTTTCATCGACATACTTTGAAATGGGAGATGCGGCAAAGGGACTTCCTTTGGCTGAAGACTCGGTTTCACTGGATAGGAAGGCGGGTGACCTTACTAATCTTTCCAATTCCCTGAACAACCTCGGATACATTCACCTCATATTGGGCGAACTGGATAGGAGCGAGCTATACTTCAAGGAAGCTCTAGTCCTTGCGCAAAAAGCGAAAAATAACCAGCAAACTGGCTACAGTCATGCACTCATTGGATGGCTCTATTCCTACAAAAGCGAATACATCAAGGCAGAAGAGCAATTTAGGAAGGCATTTGACGTATTTGAAAAGGCCGGAATGAAATACTACCAAGCATATACCTCTTTCAGGCTTACCTGGGTGAACACAGAGCTAGGAGAAATTGACAAAGCCCAAAACTTCCTTGCAAAAACAGTCGAATATGCTGTCGAAGCAGGAGACAAATTGCTCATTGCTTTTGCGGACGCTGGCAAAGGAATGCTGTTTCGAACCCAGAAAAGGTGGAAAGAATCTATAGAGTTTTTCGAAAAGAGTCTTCAAGAACTCGACACTCTCAATTCAAGGCGATGGAGTATCTACTGGCCCGCTAAACTGAGCTTTGAAAACGCCCGGGTTTACCTGGAAAGAGACCAAAAAGGCGATAAAGAGAAAGCCCGCGATCTCCTCAACCAAGCACTTGAAATGTTTCAGAAATTGAACGCCAAAATAGAGGTTGAGAAAACTACGAGATTGCTTGAGACTTTGCACCCGCTTCAGGCACAAACGCTTGAAGGGGGGATCATCACAGCGAATCTTGAACATGGCGATGTTCAAATCAACATCACGGCTGCGCCCAGAGAACTAAAGATCGGTGAGAGTCTAGAACTGGAAATAGAAGTTACAAATACTGGCAAAGTTGGAACCATTCAGCTTACGAAGATCACAGAAGCCATCCCTGAAGGTTTCGCTGTAATCAAGAAGCCTGAATTGTACCGCGTAGAAGGCAATGATCTCAACTTGAAAGAGAAACTGCTTGAACCTCTCAAAAGAGAGGAAATCAAGTTTGTTCTGACACCGAAGACTCAAGGCACGTTCAACATCAAACCAAGAATAGTGTATCTTGACGAAAATCGCAAAGAGAAAACCTGTGAGCCTAAGCCACTAAGCATAACGGTCAAGGAACTCGGCATCAAGGGCTGGCTTAAAGGAGAAAGATAACCTCAAACCAGTTTTGCGAAAACGTTGTAGCGCGCGCCTTGGTTTTGCATTCATTAGCGGGTCACTCTAGTGAGCATCTACTTCTCCAGAATGCTCTTCAGATTGTTTAAGGATGCCTCGACACCGAAAATCTTGTCCCCGAACAATCCGCAAATTGAGCAAAGAATCCCCCAACCCCAACAAGCACATGCATATGTGACTTCAGTTCCCCCCTCAACGGGTTTCAAGGTATATGTTAGAGTCAAATGCGATATTCCCCCTGCGATACCTTTCGAGCTATACATAATCTTCTCGTTTTTGAGACTCTCCGTGATCTCCAGATCATATTTCGCGTGCTTCTCAGTCACGTGAGCAGATGCACCCAGTCTATACTTGTCCTCGGGAGTGCGCACCTCGGAAATGAACGCGACACTCTTCCAGTACATCCATTCTAGCATCTTGTCGAAAGCCAAGCATTTCCCAGACTTTCTCAGGCGGAGCCTTGATTACAACTGACTTTTCTATCCTAACCAAAATAACTCCTCCCTAATTGTCTATCCAACTATCTCTTCTTCAGCATATAAGATATCTAGGGCGCGCGGTTAGTTCTGGAAGCTTTTGGGTTGAGATAGAGGTTCTGATTCATGGCGGAGGATGCTCTAACATTAATGGAAGCTGCTATCTCTACCACTATAATGCACCTAATTTAATGAATGCTATGAAGAAATCGTTCTCAGGAACCCCTTCAATCTATTTCTTCATCTTCAACCAGAGTTCTGCAGTTTTAGCGCACGCGGTATAATACCATCCACAATAGACTTGGGTTTTTTGGGTTGGGATAAGACTTTACCCCCAAACCCAAAGAAAAAACTGACCTTTCGTGAATGGTATGCCTAGTCGCTACCGAATGCGCTTTGAAGGTTAACTCTTCGGCCACTTGTACGCGTACCAGACAACTAAAGCAGATAGTATAGTTCCGACGACAGAACCAACTGCTAGGACGGATTGGTTCTCAAGCTTCTGAACTAGCAATATCAGCGAAAACGCAACGTAAACCAAACCCACAACGATGTTCAGACCGCGATTCAATCTATCCCGCAAACGCACAGAAAGAAACGCCATAATCAAGGAAACTGTAAACAAGACAACAAGTGCCAACAAAAACTGAGGACTTATTGCAAGACCGTACTTCACGCCAGATCTTATCTCATCAAGCACACCAGGCTCGTAAAACTCAAAAACCAGACTCGTCAACCCGCCGACGGTATTAACCAACCACAAAACAGCAAGCCAAATCTTCACATCCTCCACCCCCACCACCTCCTCTTTACCAGAAAGACAATCCAAGGAATCATGCCAAGTACTATAATAGTTTAGCGCGCGCGCCCTTTCCAAAAAAGTCAAGGTAGTCTTCCCGGGTGAAAGCGTTTATTTATCAAATGCCTTCATTATGATTGCTGGTGAGTCGGGTGAAGAAAACCGTTGAAGAACAAATGAGAACCCTGCTTACTAAATACACGTACCCACCGGTTGAAGTGGCAATTCCAATTCTCGAGAGAGCTGGTCGGGGAGAGGAGGAACTTGCAAATCAAGTTCATGAAGTAGACATGTCCGTGTTAAGTGGTATAATGAAGATTCTGAACCTGAAGGAAAAGAATATGAGAACTGTATCCAAAATGTTCGGAGTGTTGCTCAGTTATTATGGTCAGAAATACGAGCCCGTTGAGTTGTCGGAAAATCGCTTTTGTTTGAGCGTCTCAGACTGTCCCATGCTGCACGTGGGCAAGAACGTGAGCACCGAAGTCAGATGCAAGTTCTGTGATGTACTCTGCTCTTCAACAGCTAAAGCTATGGCGCAGCTCGTGCTCGGCGAGGCAGGCAGTTGTAGCTGGGATAAAGCCCTAATCAAAGGCGGCCGTAAATGCACAGTAGCGTTTGAACTTGTGAAGACAAAATGAACCAATCAAGAACGCTCTTGATTGTCATTCTCGTAGGAACTTCCTTAGTAGCTGTTTTTCTAGCTTGGCGAAACATCACGTCGCCGATCGATTTTGCCGACCTCAAAACCGTGTTGACAACAACAACAGAAACGTTCGGAGGCCTGCTGGGCATAATAACGGCTGGACTCATGTTCACCCATGGAAAATTCAGTGAACTCGCAACTGAACTCGACGAAAAATCACCTGACTACCTTTCAGGCACGCTATCCTTGGAAAAAGTTCAGACGATCGGAAACAACCTCCTTGCTCTACGAAAATCGTTCTCGCTACTCGAAACTCAAACAACCGTAGAAGAAGAGAAAAATCTCTACAGGAGAGTAATTGAGAAAGCATCATCAATGTTTGTGGGCTTCGCGGTTCTGTCAGACCTTAAGTTGACACAACAGGGACTAGCCGAGACCGATCTGATGATTTCAGGAATGGATCCTCAGCTTTATGTGAATTACAAAAAAGAGAGAAATCAAATTAAAAAGGAATGGCAAATACTCGTCATAATAAAGCAAATAGTAGACACGTGGGAAGGACCAAAAACATTAGTCCTAGAAAAACACGAAAAGAGAACGTCACTGCAGCAAGACCTTAGGAACTCCACTTCCCTCCTAGCGTTAAAAGAAAGACTTGACAAAGACTCAAAACAGGTCCGTGCCGAAACCGAAGAAATCTACAACGAACTGGCCGAAGACATCGGCAAAATCGGCAGACAACTTCATCAAGACAGAATACCTCAATTACTCTCTCAGATGGAAAACGCAAACACCGTCCGAGGCAAATACTTCTATCTCGTACTTGCTTTCATCGCGACACCTCTTTTTATAAACCTATTCATACTGCCACAACTATCAATAGGAACAGCATCATTCTTGCAACCCATCATTTCAATCACAAGTTCATTGTGCGTGATGGGAATAGCTTTCCTTCTCCTCTACATCAACAGAATGCTAAACGTCTAAGCAAAGCGCGCTTCCTTTTCGAGTGTATTGTTTGCAGGATTGCCATCAGAATGGGACATTAGATTTATTGTGCTATATGAAAAAGCATTACAGTTAAAGTGTGTGCGCTGGCGTTTTACCAGAAAACTTAACTCGTGAAACACACCAGTGGGCTAATAGGAGTGGTCTCTATGGAAAAAGATCCAATTCTGGTTATTGACAAGCCCGATTTTGTCGTGAGGCTTCATAAAGAATGGATTGACGTTGATTTGAAAAGGGAGGCAAAGCAAAACTTGAACGTGTAATTGAGAAGGATCCATTACTCAGCAAAACAATAGGGTATGTTCTCCAGAGCAAGATTCCCTCGGATGTTGAACTGTGCGACATAAATTCCGTTGAGGTTGACGGTAAGGGGCAACTGAAACTGGTCATACCACGGCATGTGGACATTGTCCTTCCATTGGGCGTTGATGATGCAAATAGACTGGCCTGTGAGCTAAAGGATTTGATACCGTTGGCGAAAACGAAGAAGAAAGCCGACAGAAAAAGAGTGCCTCTCCACATGTGGTGGCCGACCTATATCGGTCGAATCTGGAATTCGCTACTAGTCAAGGATATCGGTGAAACGCAAACTGGTGCAGAAATGCTGACTTGGAAGTGATTGCAATTTCAGAGAATGAGAAGGATTATCAGATTACTTTCAGGTTACGGCAAATACTTTAAATATACTGGTTCTCCTCAGCGGTTTTACATTTACAGGCATCACGATACTGCTTAGTCTGTATCCTGTTCTGGGAAGTCTGACAGTTCAGTTTATACTTTTCTTTCTGGCGTCTTTGTTCTTCTTGTTTCATGTTATGTTAGCATGGTTTAATTCTAATTTGATGAAGCTTTCCAGAAATCTTCCTCCAGTGACGAGAGAAATAGTAGCTTTTCAATCGTCTAATAATATCGAGTTACATGCTATTACAGTTAGCAGTCGTGTTGATGTTTCTATTTGGAATCTCATCTATCTTTCGTTGGCGTCAGGAATTGTGTTGGCTATATTCGTCATCGTTCAAATCCAAGGGATAAAAAGGGTCGGAGAGGTTCCATTTCAACGAAGTGGAAGACAAGACATAGAATCACTCTGTTGACACCACAGCGCACGCTCATTGTTGAAAAAAGGAGGGTTATTGCGTTTTTTGAATAGTTGTATTCCTTCGATTGTTGTGACGTATTGGAATCCGCACGCGCGGGAGGTTTACGTTGAGATGACGTGTCAAAAGTTATAAATAACGATTAGAAAGAAATGGCAATTATTCGTTTAAGAAGTGATTGATTTGGAGCCTGGAGAAGTCAAGACTACTGTACATAATATGCTTGAAGCGTTCAACAAGAGGGACTTGAAAAGTATGCTTTCTTTCTTTACAGATGATGCGACATATGTACGACCTGAAGGAATTTTCAAGGGAAAAGAAGAAATAGGGCGGTATTACGCCTGGACCTTTTCTAACTTCTCAGAGCTGACAATTACAGAGAAAGGGATCATTGTCGAAGGAGATAAGGCTGTCCTCGAGTTTGTTATGAAAGGAATTTCTCCAAGGGGTGGCGGCAGAAATCTACGGCTCGCAGGACTGGACCTATTTGAGTTCAAAAACGAAAAGGTTCAGCAACTTCATATCTATCAAGATAGGCTTTCAACGGCCAAACAGTTAGCAAATGGGTGGTTTGAGAACATGATAATAAACGGTGTCGTTAATCGGATGGAGAAAGGTCTGCGTTAGCACGCGCGCGAGGTATCGATCGATCTAGGAGGTGAGAGCTGGATGGTGGTGAAGATAATGATGAAAGTGTATGCGAAGGAGGGCATGAGCAAAGACGAGTTCGTCAACCATTGGCTGACCAAGCATGCTCCATTAGCGAAAAAGAAATTCGGTGACAAACTCAAGAAGTACGTGATCAACATCGTTATGTCAGCCGATGGCGAAGAGCCTGGGTACCAGGGCACAGCGGAGCTCTGGTTCGAAAACATGAAGACGCTTCAGAAAATTATGGCCTCTCCAGCATTTGAGAAAGTCATGGCAGCCGCCGAGAACTTTGCGAGAAAAGGTACGATGGTGATCCTCGAGGAACACACAATTATATGATCTGTGCGCGCTTTCGGGGTATTGTTTGCAGGATTGCCATCAGAATAGGAACATTAGATTTATTGTTCTATATGAAAAAGCATTACAGTTAAAATGCGCGCCCATAGCAAGAGGCTTACTAGTTCTCTTCAGTTGGGGACAAAGGATGAATTAGATGTTGTTCCGCAAGGGATAAGAACGTATAATCTAATAACATTCTATTGACGATTTGATGAGGAGGCGTCTTCTTGGGATCCATTGAACGCGAGCGTGTTCCCACTCAACGTCCCATCCCTGCAAGAGAGATCCCGCTCATCGACAGAGTCGAAGAAATGAAACTTCTGAAAGAGGCCGCCGACAGGACGATTCAAGGCGAGGGCGGCCTCGTGTTTCTTTATGGAGAGGCGGGAATCGGAAAGACAAGGCTTGCCAGAGAACTTGCCACATATGCGCACTTGCGTGGGATGCAGGTTCTCTATGGCAGGTGTCCTGCACTGTTCAGGATGGATGGAGTTCCACCCTACGTAATCTGGAAGGAAATCATCAAAGAGTATCTGGAAATAAGCACTCCTGAGCAATTGTACAGGGTGATAGGCTACTATCCGGCTGAAGTGGCAAAACTGGTTCCAGAGCTCAGCCAGAAGCTAAGATCGATTCCTCAGTCTTTTCCCATAGGTCCTGAGCAGGAGCAAAACAGGCTTTTTGAAGCTGTCTCGCAGTTTGTCACGAACATTTCCAGAGAGGCTCCTTTGCTTGTGGTTCTTGACGATTTACAGTGGACCGATGCATCCTCACTTCTACTATTTCACTATCTGGCTCGTGGCGTGCAGAAAACGCCATTACTTCTTTTGGGAGCCTACCGTAGCACTGACATCGACGCTGAACATCCGCTGTCGCCAGTCTTAACGGAATTGAACAGGGAACGCCTGGCGCGCCCTGTCTCTCTAAAACGAATGTCTCTTGAGGATATTTCGGAGATGATTAAGCAGATATTAGAGCAGGACGATGTTCTAACCGAATTCTGCAAGTTAGTCTATGAGAAGACAAGGGGCAACCCCTTTTTCGCCGAGGAAGTGATAAAATCCCTGAAAGAAGAGGAAGCGATTTATCGAGAGGCGAACAAGTGGAAAATCAAAGAAGTCACGAAGATCGAGTTTCCTGAGACCGTAAAGAGCGTCATAAAGACAAGAACAGGTCGACTAGATGATGAACAGCGAAATGTTTTGACGATGGCTTCTCTTGTTGGAAATGACTTTACGTTTGAGGCTTTGCAAGGAGTCACTGGTTCAAACGAAGATGAACTGCGCAAGATAGTAGATGGGCTGCTCAAAACAGGATTGCTCAAGCACAGAGATGTGCGAGGAGAAGACGTGTGTTCTTTTGCTGATGTAATTGTGAGGGACGTGGTGAGTGAGGAGGTTGGAACCTATGAACGCAAGAAACTCCACGAAGTAGTCGGAACGGCTCTGGAGAAGGTTTATGCTGCAAAGATTGATGAACACCTAGGCGAATTGGCCTTACACTTTCTTGAAGCAGGAGACAAAGACAAGGCGCTTGGCTATTTTTTGAAAGCAGGAGACAAGGCGACCGATGTTTATGCAAACAACGAAGCTGTTTCCTACTTCCAGTCTGCTCTCAAACTTCTTGAAAGCAAAGAAGGCGAAACTCGGGAAAGAGCACGCGTTCTTGAGAGACTTGGAGAAATCAAAATGCTTATTGGAGAAAATGACCTTGGCGTGAAATACTTGAATGAAGCTTTGCTACTGTGGAAGCAACTTGATGAGAAAGAAAAAGTTGCAAGACTACACCGCAAGATGGCATTTATTCTTTGGACCGAGATTGGCGATACGGAGCAGGCTCAGGAGAATTTAGAAAAGGCTTTAAGGATCTTGGAAGCCGGACCTGAAAACGTAGAATTGGCAGCACTCTATGAAGCTTGGGCTTTCTTTTCAGTATTTCACCCCGGAGATATAACGAAAGCTCGCTCATGGGCTGAGAAAGCCCTCGAACTTGCAAAGAAACTGAATGCTTCTGAAGTTGCTGGAAGCGCATACCATGACTTGGGAATCGTGTTCGGCGCCACGGGAGAGCAAAAGCAAGCCGTTGAATGCATGGAAAAAGCCTTGAAAATAGCGCTCGACAACAGTTACGTTAGAAATGCTGTACTTGCCTATAACAACCTTGCCGCTGAACTCCCAGCAGAGGAAAATGAAAGAAGATTAGATTGTCATGAAAAAGCATTGGAGCTGTCAAAAAAAGCAGGGATGATTACGGGCATATCCTGGGGTCAATACGCTATGGCTACAGAGTATTTCCGCATGGGTGACATTGAAAAGGCACTTACCTTGGCGGAGGAATCAGACACGTTGAGTAGGAAGATAGGTAATTTGTTTAATATGTGCTGCTCCACATCTTTTCTTGGACTTCTATATCATGTTAAGGGAGAATGGAACAAAGGCGAGCAGTGCCTAAAAGAATCGTTAAGCATATCCCAAAAAATAAAGAATCCTCAAGAAATCGCGGCTAGTTACTGGGGGCTTGGCTGGTCCTACTATGACATGGGCCAATATTCTAAGGCCAAAGAATTCTTTGACGCGCTGGCTGAAGTCAATGAGAAAAGAGGAAAAGCCCTCCAAGTATATGGTTATAGATGGCTTGCTATGAACGACATAGAGCTTGGCGATATTGACAAAGCAAAAGCCCTATTGGACGACATTCACAAGTTTGCCCACGAAATACAAGACAAACAACTCATCGCCGATGAAGACACAAGGAGAGCTATGCTGCTGCGTGGAGAGAAAAGATGGGACGAATCCATCGAACTCTTCAAAAGAAGCCTTCAAGAAAACGAGGCTTTGGGTGCAAGACGTTGGAACGCGTATTGGTTCGCCAAACTTGTTCTCTATGAATATAGCCGTGTGTATTTGGAGAGAAACCAACCGGGCGACAAAGAAAAAGCCCGCGACCTGCTCAACCAAGCTTTGCAGATTTTCCAGAAAATGGAAGCCAAGAAAGACATCGAAAAAACAATGACGTTGCTCGAGGCCTTGAATCCTCCTTCAACCCAAACCCTTGAAACAAAAGTCAGTCCAAAAGCTCATGAGGTCATTGACCTCCAGTGCAACATGATAGCTACTCCGAAAGAGCTGAAAATCGGTGAGAGCCTCGAGTTGGAAATAGAACTCTCAAACACGCGCAAGGAAGGGTCCATGTTGCTAACCAAGATAGCAGAGGTTGTTCCAGAAGGTTTCGCGGTAGCAAAGAGACCTGAATCCTACCGCGTCGAAGGCAATTGCCTCAACATGAAAGAAAAGCAGCTTGATCCCATGAAAAAAGAGGAAGTGAAGCTTGTTCTAATACCAAAGATCCAGGGCACGTTTCACATCAAACCAAAAATAACATATCTTGATGAGAATGGCAAGGAGAAAACCTGCGAGCCCAAACCTGTAAGCATAACGGTTAAGGAGCTTGGAATCAAAGGTTGGCTCAAAGGAGAAAGATAATCCCAATACACCTTTCCTTCTACGCATTCTTCCACAGTTTGTCGTTAAACATCGCTCGT
>CAVTZU010000013.1:0-158007 GCA_963739305.1 Candidatus Bathyarchaeota archaeon
CTAAGACAGACTTCGCAGAGATAGACCAAGCGACTTGGCTTGCCGTTCGCCAAGATATTCCAGTTCGCGCGCGCTACAAGGGCAACCCGCTTTTGCTTGTTCTTCATCGAGTCTTCCTCCTAGTGTTACAGGTACGCGCTAAAACAAGAGTGTAGTTCGGTTAGGCTTCATTGCTTGTGCTTGTATTTCGTTTCCTCCGGAACAAGACCGGGACAATCGATACTCCGATGAGCAACGGCAACAACATGATAGGCAAGAATTCGTTAACAATAGAATAGTCTCCCACTCTTGCTACCTCAAGTTGGAAGACATTGGATTCAAAGTTAAGGCTGGAATGCTTGTCTAAGTAAAGCACAATTCCTGACGACTTCTCGAACAGGACATTCGTTATCTCAGTTGGTGTGCTCTGCCCGGAAGCGTTCCAGCATTGATAGGTTGCTCCATTCAGAGTTATGTTTTGTTCGTCGACAACGGCTAGGTTGTAACTTGGGGGATTCTTTGAAGCTACTTGAATGTTGGAGCTTAGTGATGCGTTCGTCGGGAGAAGGAACGGGAAGGCCATCGGCAGATCGCTCGGCGTGATGTAAGGAAAGCCGGTGGTGCTGGTGATTATCATATTGGCAACGTCCACCAACCAGTAGCTGCCATTCGCAGGTGGATTCGAAGATGGTGGATATTGTGGGGCATCATAGAAAGATTGAAACGAGACGCCGAAAACGTCTTGGGATGGGTTGGCGGCGAAGGTGAGATTCCAAACTACGTTTGTATAGTTGATGCTTCCATCTGGTTCAGTTGCGGAATTGTTGTAGGTGAGGAAGTCACCTACTCTCGGGATCACAAAGGGACGTAGAGACTGCGCGTGTGATACTTGTTGGCCAAAAACCAGAGATAAGCAAACAATGAGTAATGAAGGCAGGATCAACCTTGAAATTAGTCCTTTCTTCAAAATCCGTCATCTATATTATCTCAGTTCTCCTCAGGATTTTTATAGTTTTGGGTAAGGCGCGCGCGAAATAGTTAAGAGTTCGAATGCGTTCCGAGTAAACGGAACGATTGTTCACGACTGGCGCAAAGCGTCCACGTTGGGTGAATAGAATTATTCCTTTGTTGTATGTGCTCTTGGTTATTGCACCTATCGTAAATTATTTGGGGTATCCCCCAAAGGGAATGGTACTATCAGTGTTGAGATGTTGAACGGATTAGTGACAGGGTCGAGCATACTTTTTGGTCTTTGTGTTCTTCCTTAAGGGAGAAAGAAAATGGAGAGCCTGCTTTGGCTTATGATAGTGGATGATCTTTTGCTGTTGATGTTAACTGGATTCGCTTATTTCAGACTTGCAATTGGAGAAAACGTTGGAGTGCTTGCGTTGGTTCTTACGGCGATGAGTTTCAACGCGAATGCGGTTACTGCTCTGTTTCGTCATGGAGTGGTCGGAGAAGAAGTGGGCACGTAGAATTGTTGCGTCGGCTTTGCCGTTTTGCTTCATGTCTATTGCGAAGTTTATTAGGTCTTGGGTTATCTGTGGTTTGTATGCAGGTGCAGTGGAAAAGTCGATAGGTGCAACTGAACCTGCCACGACCTCAAGTAGTCCGCTGGGTCAAATCCGCAAACCTTGATTATCTTGGTGCGTTCGTCCACGTTAACTGTTCGAGTCGGCCCTACAAAGAGCACTCCCGTTTCCTCATCAAGGAGGCTTTCGTTAATCCTTCTCGAAACGTAATCGTCTCTTTCTCGGACTGAATCCTGGAACATTTCAAGAGACACAATATCCAAAGGATTCTGCCTAGTCATGTCACGCCATGACTCCGACTCAGCGACAAGTAGAGGATCTTCCGTTGCCTCGAACACGGCACCGTTCTCAACGAGTTTTTTCACTATCAGAAAGTTTTCATGCTGCATAGAAGACAGGATAGCAAGACCTTCTTCTCCGCCTTGACAGATCTCATCTCGGTAGACTCTCTGGATCCTGCCAGCGAAAACCTTGAGCTTGTCCTCAACGTAACTCCAGAACTCTTGAGTCTTTTGCCCAAAATCCTCAGGGACAACTGACACGAGTCTTTTGACCTCGCTTTCGGTGTACATCCTTGGCACGAGAAGCAGCATTCTACTCATGGATTCATTCCTTTGAAACCGATCTGATATGCGTCAAATTATAAGCATTTCATGGGGCTGCCCGGATTTGAACCGGGGTCTAGAGAGCCCAAGTCTCCAAGCCTAGACCAAACTAGCCGACAGCCCCTTTCGCAGAGTCTAGAACCCCTTCAGCCTATTAATGATTTTGCACTCATCGTAAAGACCGTAGCTAAACTTCAGCATTTGAGCAAAGCTAATCAAAAAGCAATCTGGAGCAGACTCACATGCTTGGGCAAACATGTTAATCTTCAGCTTTCTAGTGATGTTGAACGATTCATTTATTCTATGAACTGTAAGAATGTTTACAAGAACAAGCTCTTTGAGGCGTACGAGCGTTTTTGCTGTGCGAATGGTATCTGTTATAGAAAGCCGAAGAAGTTGAAGAGCGAAGAGTTTGTTATCAATGTTCCGACTGAGGAAAGAATCGACACGATCATTGCATGCTGCGGATGGGTTTACACGACAGTCTTCAACCTGAGCAAGCATGGTCTTAGACCTGATGAGATTGCGAAGCTTACGCTCAGAAACATTGACTTAGAAAACGGCAGAATTAATGTTCCAACGAGTAAGCTTGGCGCTCAACGTACGATTCAGCTTCAGAAATTGTCTGCAGATATTCTTAGGGACTATGTTCATAGAAGACGGATTTACACTCTTGACAAAAGGCTGTTTGGTTCGGCGGGCAAGATAAAAGAAAATTGGAGAGGATACAGGCGAAGAGCTTACGGGAAGTTTGAGGACGCTGAGCTTTTGAAAATAAGATTGTACGATCTGCGCCACTGGTTTGCAACGATGACTTACATTAAGACAAGAGATATTTTCCGTGTCAAGTATGTTCTCGGGCACAGAAGACTCGAAAATACTCTTATCTACATTCATCTGGCTGAGGGTTTAGCTGACTTTCCGGGAGATTATGTTTGCGCAACTGCAAAAACAGTTGAAGAAGCAGCGAAGCTCATAGAGCAGGGCTTTGACTTCGTCACTGATGTCGATGGAGTCAAGCTGTTCAGGAAACGAAAATAGCAAACGCGTGCGCGTCAAGATGGTTTGACTAGAACAGTGGCCCTTAGCTCCGCATACTTCCTTTCAATGTCCTGCTTGAACTCTGCGATCTCCGACGCGAGTTTCGTCTTTGTTTCTGTGTCGAGACTCGCCTTCATGATTCCCTCATCAACCTTTTCAATATCATGCAAAGTGTTGTGCTTCATTTCTTCAGTCTTCTTCAGAGTCTCCACCTTCTTTTTCTCAAGGTCTACCAATCGACTTCTGACATCCACTTCTCTCTTGTGAAATTCTTCTCGTGCCTTTGTAAGTTTCTTCTGAAGCTCGAAGATCTCACTCACTTCCAATCATCCTCCAGAATACTTCTGGGTCATCGTCGAATAAGCTTTTCTTTGGGTCTGCCTTAGGCATAGTATATCCTGTGCTCAAATAGGCGTACGGTGTCATCTTTCTGAGAACTCTTGTAGCAAGAAGCGCACGCTTGTGGAACATTTCTCGCTTGAAGTCAAAACAGAGTTTGCTTTCGAGATTTTCTAGTCTACAGCTGCTTCTCTCTTTCAAGTCGGGCTAATTTCTTCTTTTTTCGCTTATCTTCTCTATCTTTCTTTTTCTCAGGTTTAGGCTTTTTCAGTTCTTCTCTTGTCTTACCTCTTTTGTAGCCCACTATTGCCACCCTCTCATGTGAAAACAGAGAATCTTTATCTTCTTTTCTCATTTGTGTTTGAACTACTAATGCCTGTTGAGAGCCATACATTTCGATTCAGGTCAAAACAGGGATTTTCCACTATAGGTATCTATATGGGGTTTTTCGTGTTTTGAAAATGTTATACTCCATCTGATTCTTCAGATGTATCCTCGGTTGAGAAAGAATTCTGGCGTATACTTTCATAGAAAGATAGATGAGAAGAGAAAAAAGGCAGGATTCACTTGTTCAACCGAAGTGAACGGATTGAATGTTGCAGGCTGGGTTCTGATTCCACTTCCTTTGGTTGGTCAATACCTGACTTGTCCAAATTGCAACATGCATGTCTCTTCAGTTTCAACCTACTGTAATTTTTGCGGGGCATTGCTGCGAACCAAACTTGTATTGAAAATCTGCCCTAACTGCCACAACAGAATTTCAGTCTCATCACGTTTTTGCCCAGAATGCGGACACAAGCAAGCGCAACAATAATTTATGTAGTTTTACGTGTTTTGAAAAATGCTCATAGAATGCTGATAACGCCTTAATCTAGGATAGTACCGTCTTAAGAAAATCTACTAAGTCCATAGATTCAATCTCTGAACCACAATGCAGCGCGCGCGTGATGTACAAGGCAAACCTATCTTGGTCGAAGCTGCAAGACTCTTTCAAGAAACTTGAAGCAAAGAACCTAATCTACATCGAAACTGACGAATCCACTCGTAGAAGAAGAATTCGCCTGACTGAAAGCGGCGTAATCTTCGTCGCAAGACATAAAAGCCAACTGAAGGACCTCTTAAGCAACATGAAGAAGATAGGCCAGCCCAAGGGCGAGTCTCCATCTCAGCTGATAGACGCGAAGATCAAGGAGTTGGGCGATTGGCGGGGCGAGACGCTATCTCGGATCCGGGCTCTGATCAAGCAGGCCGACCCAGACGTCGTAGAGGAGTGGAAGTGGGGAGGTGTTCCGGTGTGGTCTCACAGCGGGCTGATCTGCACCGGCGAGACGTACAAGAACGTCGTGAAGATGACCTTCTCCAAGGGCGCCTCGCTGAGGGACCCTTCGGGCCTCTTCAACTCCAGTCTCGAAGGTAACGCAAGGCGCGCCATCGACTTTCACGAGGGTGACAAGGTCGACGGGGAGGCCCTGAAGGCACTCGTTCGCGCAGCGGTGGCGCTGAACATCTCCTCTAACCGAGTCTAGTCGACGGGTCCAACGATCGCTCGGTACTCCTCGCCTGCTACCTCTCTCGAACGCCAGCGGCTGTCCGCACGGCTCTGCCAAGATACGATCAGGGGATCTCAGAGTTGATAATCATCGTCGGAACGCCCGGCCAAAGCGGAGCCGGAACGGTTGCCCACTCCATCGGGACTCCGCAAACATAGCTGGGATGGCCGCGCGCGCGTTTTGGTTTTCCGGAAAAGTTATAGCTGAACAGCGTAGGATTCTATGTCTTCAAGGTGTGCATCGCTTCTAGGAAGCTTTCAAACAATGACCCTTCTATAGCGCGCGCTTACTTATTTTGCGCTCCACAGTTTGGACACTTCAGCATAGAACTATCAAGAGAAGAAAAATGGAATCGCAGTGTTACGGCTCAGTTTTCGAGGGGAATTCATCTGTATTTCTTGGTGCCGCACTGCAAGATCTTGGGGCAGACGAGACAGTCGTCGGGGATAGGGATGTCAAAGGAAATTGCGTCCACGAACACTGAGTAGTGAGCGCATTTAGCGGGTGAGTCGAAGACCTTGGCATACTCCATCGCTTTCACATCAACGACTTTGAGGCCTTCGACCTGAAGGTCTATCTTCGACATGCAGTGCGGACAAGCGTAGAACGTCTTTCTGGGCATCGTGGTCGAGTCTGTGAGGATGGTGGGTCTTTCAAACGACTTGCCACACCCGTTGTAGGGACATTTTAGCTTTGGCCCACCATGGAGGTGTAATGACGACAAATTCATCCTTCACAGACCCCTGCTATATATCGTTAATATTAAGATTTAATAAAGCTTATTGTTGTTATGCACAACAAGAATACACATGACGGACAGTAAGAGCCTCGGCCGGGCTTTGAACCCGGGGCCTGCTGCTTACGAGGCAGCCGCTCTACCGAGCTGAGCTACCGAGGCACGCGCGCTTACTAGTGAGAGGAACCCTTATTTTTAAGATGTTCGGAAGTAGCCTTGGACGGTATGTCCATGGAAAATTCAACTCTAGTAAAGACTATTCTGGAAAGAACCTCCGTCCGACATTTTTACAAAGAACGAGAAATCCCAGAAGACGTCGTAAAACAGATATTGACCGCTGGAATCCGTGCTCCCTCGGCGGGAAATATCCAGCCCAGAACCTTCATCGTCTTGAAGAATGAGGAGGTGAGAGAAGAAGTCTATCAGTTGTGTGAAGATCAAGCTTTCATGAAAGAGGCTCCTCTCTGGATCGTAGCCTGCGTTGACCTTCACCGTCACCTAAAGGCCGCAAGCCTAACCGGAGTTCAATACGATTACACAGGCTTTCTTCCCTACACGATGAGCGTTCTAGATGCCGCCTTATCTCTGGAAAACATGACGCTTAGCGGCAGAGGCTCTTGGGTTGGGAAGCGTGATGATTGGGTCGATAATAGAACATCCGGAAGAAGCAAAGAAAATCCTGGAGTTGCCAGAACAGTGCTTTGCTATATGTATCCTCTGCGTAGGATATCCCAAGAATAAACCCCGCCCAAGAGTGAAATGGGACTACGACGTGATCGTTTGCTATGACAGCTACAAAGACGTTGAAATGGACGACGTTTCAGCTTATTGGAGAAACTTCATGTTTGGTGACTTGGAGCGAAATGAAAGAAAAATCCCCGTAGAGACCGTGGAAAAAGTCATCAGAGAAAGAAGCTATGGGAGAACCTATGCAGATCATTACAAAGAAGACTTCGTGAAAACCACCAACATCAAAATAGCCGAGTTTCTGAGAAAACAGAATATTATGAAGAAATAAGTCTTGACGAGGCGAATCAAACTGAAGAAAGTAAGAGACTTAGGAGAACGCAGAATAATCAAGATCATCCAGCGCCACCTAGACCGGACGCCAAAAATGGCCGTTCCTTTCGGGGATGATATCTCCGCGTTTGAAGTTGAAACCGGCAAACTCGTTGTCTTGAAGACTGACATGCTAGTGGACAAAACCGACGTCCCCCCGAGCATGAGCATGTGGCAAACAGCCCGCAAAGCAATCGTCATGAACGTCAGCGACTTTGCTGCCAAAGGGGTCAAGCCTGAGGCAGCTCTTGTTTCTCTTGGCTTGCCGAAAAACCTTACTCAAAAAGATGTAGAGGATATTGCAGCTGGCTTGAACGCAGGAGCGCGCGAATACGATACTTATATCATCGGTGGAGATACTGGTGAGGCTTCTGATCTCGTAATTGCCATTTCACTCTTTGGAATGGCCGAAAGGGAAAAGCTAGCGCTGCGAAGCGGTGCGAGACCGGGGGACTTCGTTGCGGTGACTGGGTTGTTCGGCAAGCCTGCGGCTGGTTTGAAGATTCTTTCTGAAAACACTAAAGCTCCTGCGGAAATCAAAGAAGCCTTGGTCGACTCAGTTCTGATGCCTCACGCTCGTCTGAAGGAGGGACTTGCCCTGCAGAAATCCGCAGGAGTCAGTGCTGCAATCGATTCGAGCGACGGTTTAGCATGGAGTCTCCACGAAATTGTTGCAGCTAGCAAGATCGGCATCACCTTAGACACATTACCGATAGCTGAAGAGTGCAAGAGTTTTGCGAGCATAAATAAGCTCGACTCAAAGGCTCTAGCACTCTACGGCGGAGAAGAATATGAACTCGTCGTCACGGTGAAGCCTGATCACTGGAAAGATGCTTGCGCGGCTGTCAAAAAGGCCGGTGGCAGACTTCTCAAGGTTGGAAAAGTGACGTCGGAAAAAGGCGTCATGTTAAAGGTCGGTTCGGGACGGGTTGCTATTTCACCGCGAGGATATGAGCACTTTAAGTCATGAGACACTTACTTTTTCAGCGTCTCTTCGATCGTGAAGTGCAAGAAGGCGCGTCAATTCCCCGCGCGCGCCATCATCGCGCAACTCGACTGAAGAGAATGAAACACCTCAGACGCCGTTATTGGCGACGATCAAGGCTCAACGTTGTGTTTAATGTCTTTCAAAGGAATACTTATATTGGAGCCGTCTCGCTCTTATTTCTGTCTCGTCTCTGAAACCGAAATTTCGGGCGATGATAGGCCGCTTATTTCTTTCTTCTCTTATTTCTTTTTTTGCTCGACTTGACGACTGCAACAGAGCTTGCCTTGTTGAATCTCCGAATTTCAGCGCCTGGAAAGATCCGTTTGATTTCTTTAACCAGTTGATTCATGTCTACTTGTCCGTACGTCTTGATGTCAACAACTTCTCTAGCATGTTCATCGTGACTGACTGCGACTGTGTATCCGGCGCCAACTTCGATCTGCACTGGTTCTACGATGAACGTTTCTTCAGAGTCAGCATCCGAATTGTCCGTCTCGGAGAGACGTTTGCTCTTCCGTTCGCTCATAAAGACCACGCTTCAAAATGAAAAGTGCAAATAAAAAGGGTTGTTAACCTCGAATATTGATTGACGTTCTCTTCGAATAACATTTGCAGGAACAAGAACAAGGAAAAAGAACGTGTTGGAACAGCGTGGACATCAGATGGACTTCTAACGCCCGATTCTTTTGTCCATGATGAAGTTGAGAATCGTTATGCATGAGGCCGCGAGGTACGCCTGTTTTCCCAAACTGACCTTTTCTCCGTATCTCAACACAAAACCCTCAACAGTTTTGGGCAGACCAATATGATCCCCCAGAACAAAAATCGGACAATCGTCCAGGCGGACCCTTTCCAGATCTTCGCCTCCTTCCTCTAAGACGTAGACTTGGTGATCTCTGGCTTTTTCTTTCAGAACAGCCTCAAAACTGACCTTATGCATAGACACACCTGGATGGGTTTCTCCGGATAAGACTTTTCGCAGAATGCGTTCCCATGTTCCTTGATCAGTTCGCACGTCATAGAGTGTTCGTCCATCGAATTTCAAATGAAGCGGCGGCGTTGGCGGTCCACTGAGCACGGCGTTGAAAACAACATTTCTTCGTAGTCCGTGTGACAGAAACAATGATGCGACGATACACTCATGAACGACGTCAAGGCGTCCTGCGTCGTGCAAGTTCCTGAATTTCGCATCCGTCTGACCCTTTCGTGAATACAGAATGAATTCTCGCATCTTTCTGACCAATCGAAGCATGATGTCTATCCAGAAGTTATTTGTTGCGCTTACCACGCGCCTGTTGTTACTGCTCAAACAAATGAACTGAGAACACGTTTTTTTCGTAAGAAAGAGCCTCGGGCGGGATTCGAACCCGCGACCTACAGCTTACAAGGCTATCGCTCTGACCAGCTGAGCTATCGAGGCATCAGACTCCCAGTCGTATGTTGATTGGCGAGGCTTGATTTAAGGTTATTTGGTTCGTGTTTTCACTAAAGGTCATAACTTGTGAACCAGTCAATGGGAAACCGAGAACACGAATATGTCTCACAACGATGCCGAGGCTCATGCATCGAGGCAACGTTCCGTAGCTAGGGACGCAAAGAAAGAGTTGGATGCATCTGGTTTCTACTACGTAATCCTTATATCTGCGAAAAGTGCTTCTGAAGTAATTTGGCTACTTACTTGTAGCCATAAAAAAGATGCAACTCTCCACCGACCGGTGGTGAGTGAAGGGTGAAAATGAGCTACAGCAGCGTATGCTCACGATGACACCATGCATAGACTCAAGAACCTGAGCAGAAGTTTCACCGAAACGTCAAACAGACACTGCCAAAAGGTTCGATATGCTACGCCGTCTGGAGAATGGCTTGGCTTGAGTGCTGATGAAGGGCGCGGCAAGCCGCGAAAGTGCCCCGGGTAAGCGCATGCAACCTTAGAACCGGGGATTCCTCAATGGGACCTCCTATCAAGGTTCTTCGGAATCTTGATGCTCCCTTTAGGGAGCGGGAACCCCCCGAACGGAAGCATCTTAGTAGGGGGAGGAAAAGAAACCAAAACGGGATTCCCTCAGTAGCAGCGAGCGAAGAGGGAAAAGTCTAAACCGAATCCCGCAGGGAAACTTGTGGGAGATGTGGTGTTATGGGCCTGGCTTCCTCCTCGCCAGTGAAGCTGAAGTGGCCTGGAAAGGCCTGCCATAGAGGGTGAGAGCCCCGTAAGTGCAAGCTGGAAGGAGCTGAGCTGGAGTCCCTGAGTACCGTACCCTAGTATGGGTGCGTAAAGTTGGAAGTCACCAACTCCCAAGACTAAATACAACTCAAGACCGATAGTGCACTAGTACGGTGACGGAAAGATTAAAAGTACCCTGGAAGGGGGGTGAAAAGTGCCTGAAACCAGACGGTCACAGACGTGTGCGGCCCGGAAGGGTAGATCCCTTTTGAAGGAACCCGTCGTGAGACGGTTGTACGAGAAAGGGGGACCAGGGTTGCACGTTCCGTCTATAAACACGGGCCGGGGAGTTCATAGCTGTGGCAAGCCTAAGGGTTAAGGCCTGCAGGCGTAGGGAAACCGACATGCACGCAACCAGCTTGTCTGGCGAGGTGCGGAGTCTGAAAGGGCTCGGAGTCACGGCTTTGAAACTAGAAACCAGGCGATCTAGCCCTGGGCAGGGCGAAGCTGGGCGAAAGCCCAGTGGAGGCTCGCAAGGGTGCTGACGTGCAAATCGTTCTTCAGACCTGGGGCTAGGGGCTAAAGACCAATCTAGCCTGGTGATATCTAGTTCCCTCCAAAGTGGGTCGCAGCCCAGTCCCGGACGAGGCGGCTGATGGGGTAGAGCACTGATTAGGAAGTAAGGATCCGAAAGGGTCCATTTCTTTTTCAAACTCCGAATCTTTCAGCGTCGTAGACTCTGGGAAACGGGTTAGTGGGCGTAAGGTCCACGACCGAGAGGGGGACAACCCAGACTGAGGTTAAGGTCCCCAAATGCTGGCTAAATGTCAAACTAAAGGGCGTCGTCCGCCTCAGACAGCGGGGAGGTAGGCTTAGAAGCAGCCACCCTTCAAAGAAAGCGTAACAGCTCACCCGCCGAGGCTGACGGCCCCGAAAATTGACGGGGCTAAGCCAGCTACCGATACCTCAGGACGCAATTTCGGTTGCGTTGGTAGGAGGGCGTCCTGATTGGGCAGAAGCTGGGCCGTGAGGTCCAGTGGACCGTTCAGGATTGCAGATCCCGGTGGTAGTAACAGCTAAGAGGGGTGAGACTCCCCTCCGCCGAAAGGGCCAGGGTTCCCCGGCAACGATCGTCAGCCGGGGGTAAGTCGGTCCTAAGATATGGCCTAACCGACCATGTCGAAAGGGAATCCGGTTAAAATTCCGGAACCACGAAGGTACGCGCGGCAACGCAAGCTCAACATCTGACGCTTCGAGGTAGGCCGAGCAAGGTCGTCGCCTTGTTTAACCGTATAAGTCTGGGGAGTGCCGTAATGGCGAGAACCAGGTGAAGGCGGGAATAGCCACCCGTTTTAGGGTGGTTCGGCTGATTCTTGGAGTCACTGAAAAGGATGTTGGGATGGACCCTTCGTGTCCGTACCTAGAACCGACACAGGTGTCCCAAGGCGAGAAACCTAAGGCGTGTCGGGTATACACTAGTGTGAGGGAACTCGGCAATCTAGCCCCGTACCTTTGGTATAAGGGGTGCCTGCCGTTTCTGCCTTTGGCCGGAACAGCAGGTCGCAGTGACAAGGGGGTCCCGACTGTTTAATAAAAACACAGGAAACCGCAAGCGCGAAAGCGTGTGAACGGTTTCTGAATCCTGGCCAGTACAGGTACCTGAAACCTGGGTCCAACCGGGCCAAGGGCCTGCAAACGCCGGGAGTAACTCTGACTCTCTCAAGGTAGCCAAATGCCTTGTCGGGTAAGTTCCGACGTGCATGAATGGATCAACGAGGGCCCCGCTGTCCCCACGTAGTACCCGGTGAAACCACATAACGTGGACGAACAGTCCACGAACTCCCAGCGGGAAAAGAAGTCCCTGTGGAGTTTTACTGCAGCCTGTCGCTGGAATACGTTTGCGGATGCAGAGCGTAGACGGGAGCCGTTAATCCTGGTTTCTCAGGGAATCGGGGGAGGCAAAAATGGAACACCGTCCTTCTGCGGCCGTGTTTCTAACCGGCGCTTCGGCGCTGGAACAACGGTAGGTGGGCAGTTCGGCTGGGGCGGCACGCCCTTGAAAAGATATCAAGGGCGCCCTAAGGTCGGCTCAGACGGGACAGAAACCCGTCGTAGAGTGCAAAGGCAAAAGCCGGCCTGACTGGATCCTCCAAAGTAAGGGATCCAGAGGCGAAAGCCGGGCTTAGCGATCATCCATGTCCCCCTTGGTGGGGGCTGGATGTGTCAGAAAAATTACCCTAGGGATAACAGGCTCGTCGCGGGCGAGAGTCCCTATCGACCCCGCGGCTTGGTACCTCGATGTCGGCTCTTCCTATCCTGGCCCTGCATAAGGGGCCAAGGGTGAGGCTGCTCGCCTATTAAAAGGGAACGTGAGCTGGGTTTAGACCGTCGTGAGACAGGTCGGTCTTTATCTGCTGGGAGTGTTGGCTGCCTGAGGGGAAAGGGTCCCCAGTACGAGAGGAACGGGACGCTGTGGCCTCTAGTTAACCGGTTGTCCGATAGGGCAAATGCCGGGCAGCCACGCCGCTGAGAATAAGGGCTGAAAGCATCTAAGCCCGAAGTCTCTCCTGAAAATAGGCAGCCACTCCTCTAAGAGAGGACGAAGGCTCCCATAAAAGATGGGTTTGATGGAACCGGGGTGTAAGCTGGAAGGTTTCGACCGACCAGCTCAGCCCGCGGTCTCCAACCGCCTGAGGTGTCGAATCCTTGGCGGTGTCTGGACGATATATTCGGCGAGACTCGAGCTCAGAAGAATGAGTCTATGCATGGCGTTCCAACAACAATCTGTTGGACTCATTGATTTACATTGTTAGATATCCGCAATTTTGCTCCTTTGCGAATTCACCCAAGTTAATCTTGGTTTTCTTATGTATTAGTTGATACCTTGGCTCTTCTTCTCTGTAAGCAATGAATAAAAGGTCGGTACCTCGTCAAAGTTCTTAATGTTAACCCAACATTCGCTCGCGCAAATGAAGGGGAATAGGAGGGACAGACTCGTGATTTTGTCAGCGATGTTATCTCACGCGGCGAAGGGTGTCTGCAAGACTGAATTGATGTACAAGGTGGGGCTGAGTTCCGCTCAACTGGATAGGTACGTTCCCGTGCTTGTCAAGTCCGAGCTGCTTGAAGTCTCGAATCACTCGAAAAGACCTGTTTACAGAATAACCGACAAGGGGAGAAGCTTCTTGGATATTTTTGACACTCTTGTAAGACTTCTCGACTAGAACAAGACGAATCGGTTTGAAAAGGGATTTGCGTCAGCTCCCTTCATTGTTGAGAACAAGATTTCTGTAGGATTCTGACTTCTGGGTATTCGACCTGCGATTTCAGTAGCGTTCTATTTCTGATGCGTCAATTATCTAGCAAAAAGCATTTTCGCAACATACCTGGCGCCCAAACAGGATCCAAGTTTCTTGAGCAATTTTGCATAGGATATTCTGGTTTGGACACCCAAACAACTTTAATATGAGATCTTCCAGAACTTTCACCTCACGGGTGGAAGAATGATTGATTTCGAGTTCACTGAGGAACAAGAACTTTTCCGCAAAGCTGTCAAAGAATGGGCAGAGAAGAACCTACCGATAGAAAAAGTCAGGGAAATGGATACCAAAGGAGCGATCCCGCAGAGTATACTGAAAAGCATGGGCGAAATGGGATTAAACATAATGACTGCACCACAGGAACACGGTGGGACCGGCGCTGATTGGGTTACCGCGTGCATTGCAGCAGAAGAACTTGGCTACGCTGACGTTAGCATCGCGCTTCCAGTACTTTGGCTCGTGGAATCATCTTGGGGCTATGTTGTTGACCGGTACGCAACCGAAACCGTACGCGATGCTGTGATTCGCAAAGCCATCAAAGGCGACGCTTTCATAGGCATAGGCTCAACTGAGGCTGGAGGGGGATCAGACGTTGCAGCGTTCAAGTCAACAGCCAAGAAACAAGGAAGCGACTGGATACTCAACGGTGAGAAGACCTACATCAGCGGCACAGAAGAAGCAAAGAGACTTGGTGGAGGCTATTTCGTCGTTGCTCGAACATCACCGGCACCGCCAGAAGCGTCACACAAGGGAATGACCGGTTTCTACGTTCCAATGAACGCGCCTGGAGTGGAGATCAACAAACGTTACGAAGACATGGGAAGAATGGCAATATCAACCGGCGGCTTCTTGATGAAAAACGTGAAAATCCCTGATTCCTACCGTTTGGGTGATGTTGACAAAGGCTTCTACTTGACAATGGAAGGCTTCGATACCGCGCGTATTCTCATCTCTTCGGTGTGCGTCGGAGCAGCAAAACGTGCGCTCGACATAGGCATGGAGTACATAAAAGAAAGAAAAGCCTTCGGCAGACCAATCGGCAAGTTCCAAGGCATACAATTTGAGATGGCAGACGATTGGGCACACCTTGAAGCACTAAGATCGTTGGGCTATCGCACGGCATGGATGATGGACAAACGCTACAAGGAGAACAAGTTCTCGCCTCTGGAAGTAACAAAGATGATTGCTGCCTGCAAACTCTTAGCACCACACCTTGCTTTCGACATCTACAAACACGTGATGATATGGCTCGGCGCATACGGATACACCAAAGAATGCCCGATCGAAATGGGAATGCGTGGAATAATGTCCTACTGCGTCGGTGCAGAAGGAGCTACAAACATCCAGCGAACAGTCATAGCTAGAGAAATGCTCGGGAAAGAATTCATAGCCTACAAGTAGGCAATTCCCTTTTTATTTTTCTGCTCCGCCAATTCATCCTTGGAAAAGACGTTTCCTCATAGGCACCTTCTTTGAAGATGTCCTCTGCTCCCTTTTGAGGTCTGATTAGAAAACCTTAAGAATGGACAAAATCGTTGCTTATTGTCAGAACCGCCAACTCAACAGCCAGGTGGATCGCTGAAGATTTATGACGATTGAAATCATCCATAACATATTGAAACCTCGTTCTATCGCGATGATAGGTGCTTCTAGGGAACCTAAGAAGTTGGGGCACATCACGTTGAGGAATCTCATCGAAGGAGGTTTCAAGGGGAAAATATTCCCAATCAACCCTGAAGCTGGTGAAGTCCTCGGTTTACAGGCCTACGAGAGTATTCTGAAGGTGCCTGAGACGGTTGATCTGGCCATCTTAGCTGTGCCTGCTGCTTTGGTCCCGAAGGTCATTGGAGAGTGCGGGCAAAAGGGCATCAAGGCTGCCATAATAATCTCTGCTGGGTTCAGAGAGGTTGGTCCTCAGGGCGAGGCCTGTGAGCAGGAAACTGTGAGAGCGGCCGAGAAAGGCGGAACACGGATTTTGGGACCCAACTGCCTCGGGGTCATCAACGCCTCAGAAAACTTGGACGCAACGATTTCCAGGGTGATCGATCCGAAGAAACTCAAGAGCGGAAACATCGCGTTCATTTCTCAGAGTGGAGCATTCGGCGCTTCGCTGTACTCCTGGGCGCAGGGAAAAGGGATAGGCTTTGACAAACTCATCAGTTTCGGCAACATGTGTGACATTGATGAATCAGACATGTTTGAGTACTTAGCAACTGACGAGAAGACCAAGGTCATTGTCATGTACATGGAAGGCGTGAAAGATGGAAGGAAATTCCTGAAGACAGCAAGAGAGGTTTCAGTCGTCAAGCCCATCGTGATAATGAAGATTGGACGAAGCAGTAGAGGTTCAAAGGCTGCAAAATCCCACACTGGGGCACTTACTGGTTCAAACGTGATCTATGACGCTGCCTTTAAACAGTCAGGCGTGATCAAAGCAGCAAACACGACGGAAATGTTCGACTTCACCAAAGCGTTTGCCACGCAGCCTCTTCCAAAAGGCAAGAAGATGGCTATAGTCACTAACGCTGGTGGTCCAGGTGTTGCTGCAACAGATGCGTGTGAGGAAGAAGGTCTGGAACTCGCAGAAATTGATGAGAGCACGAGGAACAGCATACGCGCTTTGATTCCGTCTTTCGCGAGCGCGTTGAACCCAATTGATACAACTCCGCAGGTGGGTCCTAGAGTTAACGGGGAGATTTTCAAGATTCTTCTCAGCAACAGAGGAATTGACGGTGTCATATCGATACTTGTTGGGTCTAAGCCGAGAGAATACGCTGAAGAAGTCGTCAAAGCGCACATAGATGTGTCCCTGAAGTACGGCAAACCTTTGGTGCTTTCTTGGACCGTTGACAAGTCTGCTGAGGATTTGGTGATGAAGCTCGAAGAAAACAGCGTTCCAGTTTACGAAACACCTGAAAGAGCCGTCAAATCAATGGCCGCCTTAACGAAGTACGAAGAATTCTTGGAAAAGAACCGCTCTGATTCTTGCGCGGCTTCGGAAAAGTGAAGCTGAGTGTTGAGGTATGAGTTTTCTTGTAATCGAATAGATTTTTATATTCTTGACAATCTCCTAGAAGACTGAAAAACAAACTGAGGAATCGTTTTGAAGCCGTTCAAAGTTCTGTTGACAGATAAGATTGACAAGGCTGGAATCGAAATTCTCGAGGAAGTTGCAGACTTGAAATTCGCGTCATCTTCGTCGGAAGAAGCGTTGGTTAAGGAGGTTAAGGACGTTGACGGAATGGTTGTCAGAGTTCCCGCTGTTATTACGAGAAAAATCTTGGAGAACGCCAGCAAGCTGAAGGTGATCGCAAGGTTTGGCGTTGGGTATGACAACATAGACGTCGATGCTGCGACTGAGAAAGGCGTCGTAGTGACTTACACTCCTGGGGCTAACACTCAATCAGTTGCCGAATACGCGGCAGCTCTGATGTTCACATTGACAAAGCAGATAGTACAGGCCGACAGGGCTCTGAGGGAACACAGGTGGGCTATGAGGCTTGATTACTCTGGGATCGAATTGGCTGGGAAAACGCTGGGTCTAATAGGGACCGGGGCGATCGGCTGTCAACTGGCTCAAATTGCTGGGGGTTTCCAGATGGAAGTCATCGGCTACGATATTTATCCTAATCAAAAAAGGGCGGATGAAATTGGATTCAAATACGTCGATCTTGATTCCGTGCTCAGGCGAAGCGATGTTGTCTCTATACACGTCCCCTTGAACCCGGACACAAAGAAGATGATTGCGAAAAAGCAGTTTTCTCTGATGAAGGATGGTGCTTACTTCATCAATACAGCGAGAGGTGAGCTCGTGGATGAACAAGATCTTTACGATGCTTTGAGAGATGGCAAGCTCGCGGGAGCGGGGTTGGATGTGTTTGAGAAGGAGCCACCGTATGAAAGCCCCTTACTGACTTTGCCGAACGTGGTCGCTGGTCCTCACGTGGCCGCACTGGCGAAGGATGCCAACAAAAGAGTCAGCGTCTGGGTAGCCGAGGACATCGTTCGGGTTCTCAAGTATGAAAGACCTTTACATCCAGTCAACCCACAGGTCTTGGACAAGGAAAAATGAACTGGAGCAAGAATTGTTTGCCGGTGCAGGCTTGAACTATAGCGGTCTGTAAGGCGACTGGATGATACATCCGAAAAAGAGATGCAGACAATAGGTGTCTAGTTTACTCATCTTCAGCCAAAGGTCTGACCGCCCCAGGTGGTATGTAGAGGTACACGTTCTTTTTTTCTGTTGACGATGAGGCGTTGCAGAACTTGTGTGTTGTCACGCATAGGTTGGCGTCGCCGACCTTGATTCTGTGGTCTGTCACGGTTCCTCGGAATTCTCTCGCAGTGACTTCTCCTTTGACCACATTTTCTTCGGAGTCGGGTTTTGTTTCGGAAAGCGCGATTTCATTGTACCTCAGAATTACTTTCGTCATGTTCTTTGGGTATTCGTCATCGTACATGCAGACTAGATCTGTGTGCATTTCCGGGACTTCGATAAGGGCTGTTTTTTCCTTCTCGTTGACGCTTTTTGTGTGTGCGCCTAGAATGTTTGCCCTTCCTACGAATTCTGCAACGAACGCGCACGACGGGGCGTCGTAGAGTTCCCTTGGCTTTGCCTCTTGAATGATCTTGCCGTCTTTCATCAGTATTATTCTGTCAGAGAGTACGAAGGCTTCTTCCTGATCGTGGGTCACGTACACCGCTGTGACTCCTATTCTCTTGAGCAGGAGGTGTAGTTCTCCTCGCATTCTATCGCGGACTTTTTTGTCCAAATTGCTGAGGGGTTCGTCGAGAAGCAGTACTTTGGGTTCGTACGCTATGTTTCTCGCGAGGGCCACGCGTTGCTGTTGTCCACCGCTGAGCTGGGCAGGATACCTGTTTTCAAGCCCAGTTAATCCAACGGTTTCAAGCGCAGCCTTCACTCCTTTGTCGACATCCGCCTTTGAGAACTTGCGCACCTTCAAACCGTATGCAACGTTATCTCGAACTTTCATGTGAGGCCAGAGCGCGTAACTCTGGAAAACAAGTCCAAGATGCCGCTTCTCGGGGGAGACGAAAAGTTTCTTCTTTGGCGAAGTGATCGTTGTGCCGTCTATCAGTATTTCTCCGTCGTCAATGTCCTCAAGGCCAGCGATAGCTCTTAGAAGTGTGGTTTTTCCACAGCCACTTGGGCCCAAGAGAGACAATGTTTCGTTTTCTTTGACAGAAAAAGACACGTTGTCGACAGCCAGGACCTTTCCGTACTTCTTCACTACATTCTTAACTTCTATCTTGTCCATTTTGGTCTAACACATCCCTTCGATCGCGTGGGTTTTAACGTTTCGGTTATTTCGCTCTTCTTCTGCTTAAGATGTACTGTATCAGACTCGGTATCGCAAGCGCGACCATTATGAACATGCTTAGCAAAACGGACGCCGCAGCTAACATATTGAGCGCCAACGCGTGTTGAGACTGAATTTCTAGCAAGAGTGTCATAAAGACCACCGAGCTACCGGTTGCCAGCAGAACCACAGCGCCGAGTTCTCTCAGAGAATTCACGAAAGCGTATATGAAGCTGTTGAGCATCCCTCTTCTCATCAGTGGCATGACGATCTTGTAGAAGGTCCTTGACCATGACGCCCCAGAGACTCTTGATGATTCTTCCAGCTCATCGGATATTTGGATCAGACTGCCGGAAACCATCCTGACGCTGTAAGGAAGCCTGATGAAGACTAGGGCTGCTACTAGCGGCCAGATCGTCCCGTAAAGAAAGTTTACAACCGGTAGAAGAAGGAAAGTCCAGTAGAGCGCAAGGCCATAGACAATTCCTGGAAAAGCCATAGGTACGCTTGCAATCAGGTCCACAAGACGAGCGCCCCTGACTTTGCTTTTCAGGGCAGCATAAGACATAAACGAGGCAATTAGAGTGCCGATTAACGCTGACACAAGTCCCAGAAAAACGCTGTTGTAAATAGAAGTGTACAGTAATGGAAGATTCAAAGCGTCGACATAATTCTGCCAAGTGAAGTGGAAGCTGATTCCACTTACGGTTGTTAGGAACGTCGTAAACGACATCATAACAAGTGTGGCATATGGCAGCAGGAAGGAAATGAACATAACCAAAAAACAAACTAACAGCGCCGCGTATTTCCATCGACGCAACTTGTGCACGGTTTCGCGAGGTGCTTTTCCAGTGACCACGACAAACTTGTACGCTTGTCGTGTTACGTATATGTATACACCTACTATGATAAAGGTCAATATGATGAATATTATGCTGTAGATGGCTGCTTGTCCGTACTGGGGGGGTATGGATGCATAAATCGAGTAATACACCTGAGTCGCCAGAGTGTTGATGTTTGCATATCTACCAAGCATGTAGGGGTAGTCGAAGTTTGTAAGTCCTATGATCGTTAGAAGAAGGAACGCTGAGAGTATTGAAGGAATTAGGACGGGGATGGTAATTTTGAAAATGGTTTTTAGGATGCCGTTGCCGGCAGTTCTTGACGCTTCTTCCAAAGCGGGGTTCATGGATTTGATAGCGGGCTCTACCGTAAGATAGGCAAGGGGGACGCCGCCAGTTCCGATGGCGAATATCAAACCTGGCATACTAAAAATGTTGACGATTGGCCCTAAACCCGTAACTTGCTTGAACAATATGTTTGTAATACCAATTGTCGGCGCGAAAAGGTATGACCAAGCAAAAGCCTTCACGAGAAAAGGCATAGTTAATGGAAGGATTGGCAACAATTCCCACACGCGTTTTCCTGGAACGTCAGTTCTGACTATTATCCACGCGTAAGACGTTGCAAGTACTGTCGCAAGCACAGCGCCTCCGAGTGCGAATTCAAGCGTGTTAATCAGAAGGTAACCTGTCGTGGAAGAAACCATTATGCTCACGAATGTGTTCCACGTAAGCGTGGAACCACCTAGCTGGAAAAACGTGCTGCCGTAGACAAGATAAATTATGGGAATTATGAAGATGACCAAAAAAAGAAAAGAGAGTATTATGGGTATCTGTGACCCTTTCATCGGTGTTTACCCGAATATGCCCTGGTACGTAGTGCTCCAATTGGTCGGGTTCAGATAGTAGTCTGGATTGTTGCCTGCTGCTGCTACAATTGAAGTTCCTGGTGGTAGTACGCCTGCGAGTATCGTGAATGATGCTATGGCCGCGCTGCTCGGTACTCTTCCCGTGTCAGCGATTGAGTATTGTCCTGCGCCTGATGCGAACCAGTTAAGGAACAGTTTCGCAAAGTTCGGATGTGGTGCACCTGCACATAGAGCACATGGCACTGGCAGGCTTGTCACCGGTGGAATCCACGCTACTGAAACGTTTACTGTCGGTTGTGACAACGCCGCCAAATAATCATTTACCAGTCCTATGCCTATTGCCGCTGTTCCCTGCGCAACGTCGGTGAAAGAGTCTCCTGCACTTGTCGTCTTGATCGGATGGTTGTTCGCAATTCCCTGCATCAGTGTGGTCCAGCTTGCGTTGAGCATTATCGGATAGAGATGAGCGAAAAGCGTGCCTGCAACGTTAAGGGTCTTGGGATCATCTATTACCATCTTACCATTCCAGTATGAGTCGGTCAGGTTCTGCCATGCTGTGGGTACATGAGCCGCGTCGACGAGGTTCTTGTTGTAAACGACCACGATCGGTATTCCGAAACCGATTGTCCATAGGCCATTTGGATCATAGGTCCCTGATGAGTAGTTCATGAGACTTATCATGGGGTTTGTGTAGTTTACTGCAACTCCGGCGACGAGAGCTGATTCCATGCTTCCCAAAGTGTCGATCAACAAGTCAGCAGTGACGTGGCCAGCCCTGTATTCGGACAGAGCGGAAGTGGCGATATCAGCTGGAGACTTGCCAACATAGTTTATCATTCCCGCAGCCCACGGATACTGGGCTACGAAAGCGGGCTGCACCCACTTTGTGAAGTCTGTCGTGTCCATGACGCCGTAAATTGTCAGACCTCCTTCTTTGAAGGCGTTCTCTTCCAATGTCGTTGGCGTGTAATTCGTGGTTGTTGTGGTTGGTCTTATCCATCCGTATGCAGCGACTGCAGCAACGATTATCAGTAGAACGAGCAATGCAACAACTACTGTACTTATTCCTCGCTTCATTTTGATCACGCATGGACAGTTGTCATCATTGAGCTTATATAGTTTTTCAAGAATCAACTGCTTTGAAAAGTGCTTCCGTTTCTTGACTAAATTGAAACGATACGCTAAAAGCATAATCTAGAACCGAATTCTTGACAACTCGGATTATTCTCGGGTTCATATTGTACGAGGTAAGATCTTTGAGTTCACAACTTGCTTTGCTTTTCAGAATTTCGGCGGATCTCAGCTTTCCACTATGGTCGAATTCTCGTGGTGGACCATGTCCCCTCATTGTTCCGCGTAACGTATCCCCATTTCTTAAGGCTCTTCAGACGAACCGACACATAAGTGTAAACCGTGTATTTCGGATACTTCTTCTTAGCAAGTTCTGACACTTGCGTGGTCGTTGCTTTGCCCCCGAGTTCTTCGAGCAGTTCATAAACCACTTTTTGACTCATGTTCGATCCAGTGCAGACTTCCTGCTCCAATTGGAAGTTCTCTAGCTTATCTGCGTTACCTTTCTATGCAGGCTAACTGCTGTTTCAAAGTCTTCGCCGATAACGCAAGGTGCATAAAGTTTCTATTCTTGTGGACTATTTGCCCGAATTCTCAGATTCAAGAATCAAGCTTTCTTTGTCTCGTCTTGACCTTCATTGAAACGATGGTTTTTCTCAGAATCTGGTTAAGGTCGTGGTTAGTTCTTGTCAACTTTCGCAGTTTCCCGATCTGTTGTGCAATACCCATTCGCGTGCGCGTGCAAAAACACCAAAAGAGCGAAATACCCCCTGATTCTCTGAGTTTTCAACCAAAAAGGCGGCACAAAATGGTCGACATACTGATCGAACACGGGACGGTCATAACAGTTGACAAAAATCGGCGAGTAATCAAAGACGGCGCAGTCGCTATTGAAAAAGACAAGATTTTGGATGTGGGCACGACAAGAGAGCTCAATCAGAAATACAAGGCGAAACAAGTCATAGACGCAACTAGAAAGGTGGTGATGCCTGGTTTGACAGACACGCATGCTCACGCAGATATGTTGCACAAGACTGTTGCTCACCACGAACCCGTTCACGACGGCCTCACAGATCATCTTTACCGTTCTGAAAGCAAAGAAGGATGGTACTGGGGAGGCTTACTTTGTGCACTCGAAAAAATGAAGTTTGGGACCACCTGCGGAATGTCAATGATGCATCGAAGAAGCGACGACCCAGATTCTCCAAGCGCATTTGCTAAAGCAAATGCGGAAGTCGGAATCAGAGCCGTGATCACGGTCGGTCCGAGTGTCCATCCGACAAGGACAGTTTTTCCAGACAGGACAAAAGAGGGAGTTGAACGAACCATATACTATGATGACTACTACGACATAGTTGAGGAAATAATGCGCCGATGGCATGGAAAGGCTGACGGCAGAATACACATTTGGCCTTGCCCTGGAGATGATATCTGCATATCACCGATTTTTGACAAACTGAAAGAAGATGACATTCCCGCGTTGAAGGAAAAGGCTCAGAGATGGAAGGATCTTGCCGCTAAATATCACACAGGAATACATTCGCACTCTTCGGCACCGGGCGTCATCAAGTTCGCGCATGAAAAACTGGATATTCTCGGGCCGAACGTGATCTTGGCTCACTGCGTAGGAATGTTAGATGAGGAGATTCCTATCTTAACGAAGACAGGTGCGCATGCAGCCCATTGCCCATATGCAATCAATGCGATTGGGCAGTACTGTCCTGCCCCTGAACTGATCGATGCAGGTGCCAGCGTGTCGCTTGGATCAGATGCCCCCGCCGCCACAACGAATCCTCCGTTCGACATGTTTATGGTAATGAGAGGGGCACAATGGTTACAGATGGTGCGTTTCAAAGATCCTAATGTGATGCCGCCAGGAAAACTCATCGAGATGGTCACGATAGATGGCGCTAGAGCCTTTGGGTTGGACAAGCAAATAGGATCAATTGAACCAGGCAAGAAGGCTGATGTAATTCTAGTAGACATGTTCAAGCCTCACCTGGTCCCGATATTCACCGAATGGGACAGGATAGTCTTTGAGGCATCGGGACACGACGTAGACACCGTTATCGTCGACGGAAAAATCTTAATGGAGCACAGGAAAGTCAAGACGGTTGATGAAGTCAAGGTGATGGAAAAGGCTCAGGAAGAAGCGGAAAAAATGGTAGAAAAAGCTGGCGCTCAGCCTTTCATGCAGATACACGAACACTTCTGGGGGCACTCAAGGTACTAGTGGTGAGTATTAGGAGGTGGCCTGATTGGTAAAGTATAAGACCGAGGCTTGTTTCTCATGTGGAAAATACCTCAAAGAACGTTCACCTTGCGGGACATGCGCGATAGTTCCTTCAGAAGGCGTCGTTGAATGTGTCGTATGTACCAAGATTCTCCCTGAAGGCGAAAAACAGCATTATCAGACACTGAAAAACTGGAGCGGTTCAAAGCATTGGAAGTACCTAAAGAGATATTGCATATGCTCTGATTGCTTGCAAAGAGCCAAGAACGGAGAATGGAAACTCAGGCTCAAAGCGCCCGTAACTGAAGGCGAACCGACTCCGGATTGGCGTTAGGATATACACCCAAGCAACAATACTTGTTCTGAGTAGCTTTCTTTTTCAAGTCACTTTTCAATGCCGATCACAAGCGGAAATTCGGAATATATCATAAAAATCACATTTTCGCCTAGACCAATAGTGACGCACTTTTTCTTGTTGCTGCTCAGCAACGGTCAACGCATTTCGAGGCTTCTGAAAAGAAAGTTTATTCTTGGACCCTTTGCAATAGTTCAGTGTCTGAACATGGATAAGCAACTCACAATTGATCTGGACAAATGCAACGGGTGCAGAATGTGCGAAATGGCATGCTCTCTTGAAAAAGAGGGAGAATGCAGCACACGTTACTCCCGAATCAGAGTCATCAAGATAAATGAAAGCTTAGATGTGCCTATCGTTTGTCTGCAATGTGAGGATCCTGTGTGCGAAAAAGTCTGCCCTGTAAAAGCGATAACAAGAAGCGATATCGGTGCACTTTGGATAAACAATGACCTGTGTAATGGATGCAAAATATGCGTCAAAGTGTGCCCATTCGGAGCCGTATTCTTCAACCCTCGACTGAAGAAAATAATCAAGTGTGACCTATGCAATGGTGATCCTTCATGCGTGAAATTTTGCCAGCCAAAGGCAATTGAGTACGTCAGAAAGAACCAGTGGGACCCTACTGCGAAAGGAATCGCAGTCAAAAAGATGATGAAGTCTGCAAAGACGAGAAAAAATTACGAACAAGATGTTAGATCGAGGTGAACGTCATGAAGTACGGCTGGAGCAACAACAGGCTTTTCGTGAATCTAACGAAGCGAAAGATCCGAAAGGAACCTCTGCCCAAGCCTTTAGCCTTGAACTTCATCGGCGGAAGAGGCATCAATTCAAAAACCCTCTACGATCTAATAACGCCGGGAACCGATCCGTTGGGACCTGAAAATGCTTTGCTGTTTGGCGTCGGACCTCTGAATGGAACTCTGGTTCCTGGTTCAAGCCGATACACGGTCACAGCTCTTTCACCCTCAACAGTAGTTGGCGATGACAAACCCTGCCTTGGAGATGCTAATGCAGGCGGGTTCTTTGGCCCCGAGCTCAAGTTTGCAGGATATGACCAAATAATAGTCACCGGAGCATCCGATGCGCCCGTCTACTTGTGGATTGACGATGAAAATGTCGTCATCAAAAAAGCGGTGCACATTAAGGGTATGGACACTTGGGAGACAGATGACGTTATCAAGGAGGAGGTTAGAGACCCAGAAATCCAAACCGCGTGTATCGGGCCTGCTGGCGAGAATTTGTGCAGGAACGCCTGTATTGTTTCAGGAGGCAGAATCTCGAAAGGCGTTGCAGGTAAATGTGGAATTGGCGCCGTGATGGGTTCTAAGAGGCTAAAGGCTGTTGCAGTTAGGGGGAGCGGATGCGTCAAAGTGGCAAAACCAGAGGAATTGCAGAAGGCGACGGCAGAAGCAATCGATATGCTCTATAGTGACACCCAGTCAAGGTTATATTCAAAATATGGTACGGCTTCCTTAGTGGATGCGCATCAATCTACTGGAAGACTGCCAACCAAAAACTATCAGGAAACGCAATTTGATCGCTACGAGCAGATAAATGCGGAAACACTTGAACAGAAATACTGGGTCAAATCCAAAGCATGCTTTGGCTGTCCACTACACTGCCGCCACTATTTCAAAGTAAACTCCGGACCCTACGAATGCGATGGAGAAGGTCCAGAGTACGTGACGCTCGGAGGCTTCGGGTCAAAATGCGGCAACTCCAACTTGGAATCGATACTGTATGCAAACACGCTCTGCAATAGACTCGGACTGGACCACCAAGGCGTCAGCAGCGCAATTGCTTGGGCGATGGAATGCTCACAACGAGGGATTCTTGATAAACGAAGAACTGATGGGCTTTCGCTGGAATGGGGCAATCATGAAACAATAATAGAACTCATTAAAAGAATAGCTTTCAGAAAGGGATTCGGAAATCTTTTGGCTGAAGGTGCCTACCGCGCAGCAAAAGCTTGTGGCAAGGGTTCAGAGGAATTTGTGATGCACTCAAAAGGCCAAGACCCCGCGATTACCGATCCAAGGGCAGCCAAGGCATGGGGGCTCGGATACGCGGTCTCCAGTCGAGGTGGGGACCACTTGAGAGCTCTGCCTACCGCGGAGACTTTTTTCACTCCTGAAGAAGCAGAGGAATTGTTTGGAACAAGAGACGCGGTGATGCCCAGAGGTGTAAAAGGCAAAGGAAGACTTGTCAAGTGGTGTGAAGAACAGAGAGCTGTGGCTGATTCTCTGGAAATGTGCAAGTTCGTTACAAGAACTGTGCTGATGCCGCCCAAGTGGGCAGCGAGGTTCTTCAACGCTGTCACTGGTTTGGATTTTTCGCCAGAGCAAATAATGAAGACAGGTGAGCGGATCATAAATGTTGAAAGAGCATTTAACGTACGGCAAGGACTTGTTAGGAAAGACGACACCCTTTCAAACCGGTTTCTGAATGAGCCGGTTCCAGCTGGAGTAGCGAAAGGAGAAGTTTTGAGACTGGAACCGATGTTGGACGAGTATTATGAAGCTCGAGGGTGGGATGTGGAAACGGGAATTCCGAGCAGGGGACGACTGAAAAGACTTGGTCTGGCAGCCATCGCAAATGACCTCGACAGAACGAGAAATCTTCGAGAGGGAAATCTTGAGGAAAAATAGTCCGCTTATTCTTTGTACAGTCCGAGTTCTTCTAGATTTTTGGCAACATCTGATAATCCCAGTTTCTTGAGGGTCTCCTTCGTAGGAATTCCCGTCTTCACGTTCCAGCCATGCAGTGTATAGTACTCATCGAGCATCGCATCGTATTTCTTTCTGTCGAGGACTGCACCTTTATGTGGTCCTACTTTGTATGGTTCTTCGAATTCTCGCCACGGAGGATAATCATTCTTTCTTCTTGCGCCTTCTCTGGCTATGAAGGCCCGCTCGACGTTGTAGGCTCTTTCACCTGCTTTGAGGAGCTCGGCTCCGCTTATCTTTGTGCCTGTGGCATAAGTGAAAAGATCTGCCCATAGGTCCAAGTCTAAGAAGTGCATCGAAAGCCATGGGCTTTGAAACTTGCAAGTTTGAACCATGTCTGCCACTTCTGCGACGCTCTCATAGAATATTACACCTGAGGCTTTGTTGTCATATGACAATGGATCAGGGTTGAAATTGTACTTGGTGGCGTCCTCAGGGCTCATGTCTCGTTCAGCATGGTAAGCGCCTCTAAGGTGGTCTGGACCTCTTGTCGAAGTTGACTGCGAGAGTGCATGCCCTACTATGGCACGTAAAGGTTCGTGCTGTTCCAAGTTTTTCATCGTCAGAACGTATTTTTCTGCTCCTCGCCCAATCCTCTGGGCAGCCCTCACTTCGCCTTCAGCCAATATGTCTCCAAAGCCTTCACGCTTCGCGATCATTTCTATGAGTCTCAGCTCCGCCTCTGTGTCACCCCATTTTAATGGAAAACCAACGTCCTTCTCAGTGATTATGCCTTTTTCATAGAGTTCCATTGCGAAGCCAATGATTCGCCCGCCTGAGTCACAGTCAAAACCATACTGGTCTGATAATTGAGACGCCTTAAGCACCGTTTGGAGGTCGGTGACGTACGGGGCTGACCCGAACGATGCAAAATGCTCATACTCTGGGCCTTCACCTATCATTCCCTTGTAAGGGCCATCTGTTATCTTGAAAACTGGCGTGCAGCACCAAGGACACGCGAAGCACCCGTGCATCTTAGTGACGTATTTGTCGAAGAAGATTTTCGGGTCCAATTTTTCCGCTTCGACGAAATACCCGTGTTGCTGATGTTTGGTAGCGGTCATTGATGCGTTGTTGTGCCTGAACCATAGTTGTCCGTAGGTTCCTCCCTGTGGCGAAAGAGCCCCAAATACATATTTCCAATCTTCAAGCCTTGCCCGGGCTATTTTTGCGCTTTCCATAAACTTCTCTGGATCAGCGATTTTTACTCCTTTGCTCCCGCTCACAGCGATGGCTTTCAGTTGCTTTGATCCCATGACAGCCCCAGTGCCTGTTCTGCCAGCAGCGTGTTTGAGTCCTGTCCTAACGTTGGCTATTCGAACGAGATTCTCTCCGGCTTGGCCTATGCATACAATTTGGACTTCTTCGTCTTTCAGTTCATCTCTAATAACCTTCTGAGTCTCCCACGTGTCCAATCCCCACAAGTTTTTTGCATCTCTGAGTTCAACATCATCGTCGGAGATGTTTAGGTAGACGGGTTTTTCTGATTTCCCGAAAACCACGATGTGATCATAGCCTGCGAATTTCAGTTCGGGTGCCCAGTGACCGCCGCAATTTCCATCTCCCAAGAAACCCAATGGCGACTTTGAAGTAACGTTAAACCTTCCAGATCCAGCGGCAATGGTTCCTGTTAGAGGACCCGTGCCGAAGATTATTCGGTTAGTAGGGTCAAAGGCATCCGTTTTTGCTTTGACCTCGTCGAAGAGGATTTTGTCGTTAATCCCTCTTCCCCCGATGAACTTGGTCCTTAGTTCTTCTGGAATTGGTTGCTTCTCGATTTTTCCTTCCGTTAGATTCACTCTGAGTATTAGTCCAGCCCAGCCGAACATAATCATAACTCTCTTTTCAGGATTGACGTACTACCATGAATCCGCGTTAATATAAATCGATTGATCTTGGCTTGCGTCAAAGCTTGTTGAGAAAACAAAGCAGATTCGAGTGCCTCAGCGTGTGAAAGATGCATTGTTGGATCCTATTTCGGTGCGTTCCATTCTCTTTGCAAGGCCGTTGGTCTTGATTGCATGGAAGCCAACGCCCATCTCTTTTGGATTGAAACCCATCGCGAATCCAATCAGTTGGGTCAGGTACAATACTGGAATCTCGCTTCTTTTTGCGGTTCTTCGCGAGACAAGTACTTGCCCCAGATCGAGTTGGAGGAAACAGTAGGGGCAAAGGACAACGATGCATTCAGCATGTGCCGCTCCGATATCGATGATTTTTTCCTTCACGAATTCGAGGGAGATATCTTCGTTAATAGGCCGCGCAAAGGCTGCACAACATGTCATCTCGCTCGGGTATGCGACCACTTCGCCACCGATGGCATTGATAATTCTCTTGAGCGATTGAGGGTTCTTTACGTCGTCGAAATCTTCAAGTTCAGGGATGATGTGACATCCGTAGTGGACCGCGACCTTAGTATTCTTCAACGGAGACTTGACGTGTTTCTTTATTTCTTCTGGCCCTACATCTTCGTATAAGACTCTGAGGAAACTTTTCACCGATACGTTTCCTCTGAAGGTTCTTCCGATTTCCTTAAGGTTTCTGTTGACTTGTTGTTTTAACCTATTGTCCGCTTTCAATTCCTTGTTGACTTCAAACAGGGTTTCATTGCACCCGTTGCAGAGAGTTAGTATGTCAAGCCCTTTCTCCTCGGCCAGCGAAATGTTTCGTGCAGCAACGGTGTACCATGTTTCCTTGCTCATCGTCTGCATTGAAAGAGGTTCTGGGCAACAAGTCCATCCGTCGATTCGTTCCAACTCTACACCAAGTGCCTTGAGAACTTTGAGACTCGAAGCTTCGAACTGTGGAAAGCGGGACGGTATCATGCATCCTGGAAAAAAAGCGTACCGTCTCATCGTTTTTCTCCGAGTCTTCTGCTTATTCCCGTTTTCTCCACGAGCCTTTTGATTTCAGTCGGATCGAAACAAGGCAGAGGCGGAAGACCCAACTGTTCCCGCCTCTTCAGCGCTAAATCTGTAACATTCACTGTGCTTCCATTATTGACCACTAGCGACGTAATTGTCCTGCAATTGTCAAAAAATCCAGAAAGAGCCACTTCTTTGAAAAGGAACGCCTCGAATTCATATGCAAAATTGGGAGGCTTCGTGTTTTTAATGATTTTGTGAAGAATCGTTTTGTGACGCATGCCATTCGGCCACGTTAACTTGGTTTTGACTAAACCGAGTGACTCCTATTAAACGTTTGGAGAATATTTAAATAAACATGAAAACATCAACCCAAAGCAGGGTTTCAGAGATGGCGAAGGTCTTGGTAATTGACCCAGAGAAATGCGCTGGCTGCAGGACATGTGAATCTGTCTGCAGTTTCTACCATGAAAAAGAGTTCAATCCTGCCAAGGCGAGAATTCACGTCTTGAAGTGGGAGTTTGCAGGTCTGGACGTACCAATGGTCTGTCAACAATGTGAAACTCCCGTGTGCGAAACGGTATGTCCAGTGAAGGCTGTTTCAAGGGACGCTAAAACCAGTGCGATGCTCATAGACTACGATGTCTGCATTGGATGCAGAATGTGTATGATGGCATGCCCCTTCGGAGGTCCATCAATAAACCCTGAGACTAGAAAGACCATAAAATGCGACCTCTGCGACGGCGATCCGCAATGCGCGAAATTCTGTCCGACCGGAACGATAGAATACAAGAACGCTACAAAAGCCTCATATAAGAAGAAGAAAGAAGCAGCGAACAAACTAGGCGATTTAATAGCGAAACTTGCAACTCCTTAGTTAACAGCTTCGGCATTTCATTTTTCCTAGAGTGCTAGCCACCCGTAACGGGGAAAGTGAATATTACTGAGTCGCCATTCGCAAGAACAAGCTGCAGTTTTTCTTTGAACTGGTCCAAAGACCGCCCATTAATGAGAATCAAAACATGCGGCTTTATCTCGCCTGTTTTTAAATCAAAGATCTCTTTCTTCCAGGTGATTCCGTATTTCTCAGTTAACTTGTCCAACAAATCCTTCACGGTAGACTTTTCACGGAGCAATAAGTCCTCTTTCTTCTTTCCCGTGACCACCGAGAAATTAACGAGATACCTCACCGAGATGCTTACCACATTTCTCAACTTGGACTGTTTCAAAAATGGGTTTTGCCGAATAAAAAGGCTATGTTCAGCAAGAACTGACGAATTCTGATGGGGTTTGTATCCCTAAAAGGCTAGCCTACTAAGCGATCTCTCACAGATTGGCAGCCGCTCGTTTTGCAAAACAAAACTTCGACCATAAGGCTTACTTAGATGTAGACTTCAATTTTTGCTCTCAGATTTGGAGGTTCAAAAAGGTATGAGTATGGAGCTTGCTTTGACGTTTGCCTTGATTGCGTCTTTCTGCTATGGGACAAGCAAATTCTTGATAAAGAAAGCTAACAACGTCAATCCCCTCGTGAGCGTGCTCTACACTTTCCTTCTGGCCCCGCCCATTCTCTTAGGCTTCGCGCTGTTCAATGGAGATTTGTCCATTTCATACACTTTTAGTCCCTTAACGATCACGTATCTGGCTTTGGCAGGTGTCTTCTACCTAGCAATAGGTCGAATCTTCGCTTACTCCAGCATCAACCTCGTTGGGGCGGCAAGGGCAAGTCAACTCACTAGTACTCAGATAATTTTCTCGTCCATACTCAGCGTCATTTTTCTGCAAGAACAAATGGATCTGAAACTGGCTGTCGGAACAGTCACAATCTTCCTTGGTCTCATTCTTATATCATTCAGTAACGCCAAATGCGAAGGCAAGGACGTTATTCCTTCCAAAAAATTTAGCAGAGGGGTCTTCTTGGGTCTCATCGCCGGAGTCTTGTGGGGAGCATCCCAACTCTTTCTCAAAGAAGGCGGTCGGGGCCTGAACTCGCCAACGATGGCTAGTCTAATATCGTATCTTTTCGCAATTTTGCTTCAGGGTTCAATCGTGCTGTTTTTTGCAAGGAGGGAATTCAAACGGGAAAAAATGCAGACTGTGTTTCTTTTTTTGGCAGGCATAGTTTCGACATTTGCTTTACTGGCCCAGTACTCGGCTTTGCGAATAGCAGATGTTGTCTGGGTGAATCCCATCATAAACACAAGTCCACTAATAACGCTGATTGCTTGCTATCTGCTGATTCAGAAAGTGGAGTCCATTAACAAGAAAGTGATCTTCGGAGCACTTGCAGTCGTGACCGGCGCTGTACTAGTCGCTATCTAGTGCGCGAATTCAAAATCGGGTTCTTGTTGGAAAACGCGACATTGGACCGAGGAAGAAATATGGAGAAGATATCGAATTTTCGTAACTCTTATTTGCATGTCCACTTGCTTACCATAGGTGTGTGAAAATCCATGACCAAAGTAGTCGTTGTCGGAGGGCGGATGGTCCGGGTTCGGAGCTTCTATTGCAGCAGCCAAAGCAGGCGCTAAAGTTACGTTACTAGAAAGAAGCGACATGCTCCTCGGGACAGGACTTGTGGGAGGTATCTTCAGAAACAATGGGCGCTTCACTGCAGCGGAAGAAGCGCTTGCAATGGGTGGCGGCGAACCTATCGAACTAATGGATTCGCTCGCAAAACACAAGAATATCAAGTTCCCTGGACACGAACACGCTAGTCTCTATGACGTACTTAATATCGAGCCTGAAGCGCGAAAATGCTTAGAACACGCAGGAATACAACTACGGTTTCAGACGAGAGCTTCAGACGTGAAAATGAATGGAAAAAAAGTCGCGGCAATTGTCACAGACGAGAAAGCCGAAGTTGACGGAGATGTTTTTGTCGATTGCACTGGAACGGCTGGCGTTCCAGGATACTGCATGAAGTACGGTTATGGGTGTGCCATGTGCATCCTCAGGTGTCACACGTTTAAACAGAGAATTAGCTTGACTGAGAAAGCAGGAGTCAAAGAGTGGATCGGGAAAAAAGCTGATGGAACATATGGAGCGATCAGCGGAGCATGCAAGCTCGTCAAAGATTCACTTTCACCCGCGATTCGAAACGAGTTGAACACGAAGGGCGTCGTGGTGGTGCCTCTACCTGAAGAACTCATCAAACAAGACAAGCTCAAGAAGAAAGCCTGTGTACAGTACGCTTTGAAGGAGTTTGCAGAGAACATAGTTTTGCTCGACACTGGGCCGGCTAAGCTGATGACACCATTCTTCCCTCTTGACGATCTTAGAAGGGTACCCGGGTTTGAGCATGCTAGATACGAAGACCCCCTTTCAGGGGGTGTCGGTAACTCGATCAGGTTTATGGCAATCGCTCCAAAAGATAACAAATTGAAGGTTCAAGGAGTTGACAACCTGTTCTGCGGCGGCGAAAAAGCAGGACCGCACGTTGGACACACGGAAGCTGCAGTAACGGGGCTATTGGCTGGACACAATGCAGCGCGGTATGCAACGGGCATGGAAGGCGTGGAAATACCTTCGACGACGACCATAGGAGACTTCATATCCTACGTAAACAAGGAAACACAAACTGAGGAAGGTCAAAAACAACGCTACACGTTCTCGGGCGGGGTCTACTTCGAGAGAATGAAAAAGTTAGGGCTTTACTCAACTAATGTCTCTGAGATAAGAGAACGCGTGAAGAATGCTGGAATGACAGGAATTTTCTCGAAGAAACTGAAGTAGACTGTTCTCGAAAAATGAGACTGGGTTACTGAAGGCCCAGTTCCTTCCATTTCTTGTCTATGAGTTCCTGAATTTGAGCAATCTCTGGTTCTGTGATGTGTTTGAATCGTCTCTGTATCAGCAAGTAGTCTTTGACGGGCTTTTTTTGAGATACCTTCTGAGTTACCGCTAGCTTACCGTTCTCTATTTCGTAAAGAACCCATGCCCCAGTCTGAACTGCAAGTCGTGCAATCTCGATCGTCTTGGCTTCGGGAAATCCCCATCCAGTTGCGCAGGGGCAGTGTATATGAATATACCTTGGTCCATGTATGCTCGCTGCTTTCTTGACTTTCTTAGTGAGGTCCGCAGGGTAAGCTATTGAAGCCGTGGCGATGTAGGGTATGCCGTGTGCGGCCATTATTGCAGGCATGTCCTTTCTCAATTTTCCCTGAATGTGCTGTTCGCCGCGCTTCTTCTCACCGACCGGCGTCGTGGTGGTCGAAGCAAAAGGCATTGTGGTTCCGCTTCTCTGGTTTCCTGTGTTCATGTAAGCTTCATTATCGTAGCAGATGTAGATGAAGTCATGTCCGCGTTCAGCCGCTCCCGAGAGAGTCTGGATGCCGATGTCCGCTGTACCGCCGTCACCGCCAATTGCAACAAGCGTCACTCCGTCTCTCTTTCCTAGTGCTCTCAATCCGGCGTCCATTCCTGAAACGACAGCTCCACCAGTTTCAAAGGCCGTGTGCAAAGATGGGCACGTGAGCGGATATTCCCCCTTGGGGAAAACGCCTCCTCCCATTATTGACACTTCCATGCAGCTGGTTGCTATATGAACAATGATGTCCCTTCCAAGTGCGTTCAACGCGTGCTTCACCGCCAGAATTGCACCGCATCCGGGACATGCTCTGTGTCCCGAAACTAATACTTTGTCTTTGTAAGTGGATTCCAAGATTTAACCTCCAACCAGATTTGTGTTCAATCCGACCCAATCAACTTCTCTTTCTATTTTTCCCGTTTCCGCGGCTTTGATGGCTTTTTCGAAGACTGTCGTGAGACCCTTCTTGTCTACGTCTCTGCCTCCCATGCCTGCGATGAAATTGAGCAGGACGGGTCTCTCCGATGCATTTGACATCGTAGAGGCCAGGTCTGAGAAAACTGGGGCGCCCAAGCCGTATGAAATGGATCTGCTCACAACTGCAACTGCTTTTGAACCGCACGCAGCTTTGAGCACTTCTTCTTTGGGAAACGGTCTGTAAGATCTTAGTTTAAGGACGCCTACGCGCCAGCCTTTTTCGCTTCTCAACTTGTCCGCAACGTCTTTGGCTGTGCCGACTAATGTGCCCATTCCTACCAATATCGCGTCTGCGTCTTCACACTTGTACGCTTCCACTAAACCATACTTTCTGCCGAAGGCTTCGCCGAATTCTTCGTCGATTTTTCTCAACGCTTCTCTTCCTTTTTCTTGTGCCTCATATTTCTTGTAGTCAAACTCCATGGTGAAAGCGGGTGGGCAGCCTCCGCCTGCCGCCAACGGTTTTTTCACATCCAGCAGCGTATGATAATCGGCGTCAGGTTTGTACGATGGCAAAAAGTCACAGATTTCTTTTTCCTGAGGAATTTCAACAGGTTCAGAAGTGTGGGAAAGAATGAATCCGTCCAAACACACCATAGTGGGGAGCAGAACCTCTCTTGTCTCAGCGAGTTTAAAGGCTTGAATGACTGTGTCAAAAGCCTCTTGACAGCTTTCAACGTATATTTGCATCCAACCCGAGTCCCTTTCGCCCATCGCGTCACTGTGATCGCACCACATGCCCAATGGCTGTGAAAGTTGACGGTTCGTTACTGCCATGACTATTGGAAGTCTCAGTCCTGCAGCAACGTAGTTTAATTCATGCATTAGCGCTAGTCCCTGTGAGCAAGTTGCAGTAAAAACTCGGGCGCCTACAGATGACGCTCCAATACACGCGCTCATAGCGCCGAATTCGCTCTCTGCCTGAATAAATTCCGCGTTAAGTTCTCCGCGGGCTATGAATTCTGAAAGGTATTCCACAATAGAGGTCTGAGGCGTTATCGGGTATGCACTTACAACGTTGACTTTTGAAAGTTTGACTGCTTCGGCTATTGCTCGGTTTCCAGACATTAACCTTCGAGTGGTCATTTTTCCGACACCTCAATAATCATTCGTAAGGCTTTGACTGGGCACTCGTTTTCACATATTCCGCAGCCTTTGCAGTAGTCGTAATTTATTTCAATCATACCTTTTTCGTTTTTCACGATGGCATCATCGGGACAATGGAGCACGCATATGCCGCATTTTGTGCATTTTTTCTCGTCCAATACGGGTCTAACACTTCTCCACTGACCACATTTGAAGGCCAAAGAGCCTGCTGGATTTCGAATGTTCGGTGTTATGGGAAAGTTTTCTTTTGTCCAGTATGGTTTAGACATTCCTACTCGCTCCTCTTTTTCACGGCGTTGTAGGCTTCTTCCATCGCCTTGTTATTCTTTTCAGCGACGACTTTGGAAAAACGGTTCTCCACTGCTTCAAACAGAGATTTTAGTTTCACCTCGCCTGTTGCAGCGGAAAAGGCGCCCAAAATTACTGTGTTCAGTATGGGGCTTCCGATAACGTTCATCGCTATCGACGTTGCGTCTATTGGATATATCTTGCCTTGATTGACGATTTTCTCTTCTCTCACTCTTTCGACACTCAAAGGCGTGTTTATGATGACGGACCCATCAGGCTTGAGACCCGCAGTTAGGTTTTGGGTCTTGCTTATAGTAGAATCTAGAACTATGACGTAGTCTGGTTCGTAGATTTGACATCTGACTCGAATTGGTTTGTCGTCAATTCTCGTGAATGCCATGACAGGTGCGCCCCTTCTTTCAGGTCCAAACGTTGGGAATGATTGAGAGTACTTTCCGTCTCTCATTGCAGCATCTGCCAAAATGTCTGCGCCTGCGACTGCGCCTTGCCCTCCACGTCCATGGAATATTATCTCTTTCATAGGGGCACTCCTCACTGTTTTTAGCTCATGTTTCGTATCTTTTAAATCCTTCCGAGTGGGCACTCAATTCGAAACGTTGAAAATAGCGCGATGTTGTCTGAATCTTCTATTTCTAGAGTTTGGCAACAGCCTTGCTGATGTTGGCAAGTCCTTGTTTGATGTTTTCGACAGATGTTGCGTATGACATTCGCAGGTATCCTTCGCCGCTTGTACCAAACGCTGCTCCAGGGGTTGTGACGACTTTTGCCTCGTTGAGCAGGTACTCTGCCAGTTCCTGCGATGTTTTTCCAAGTTTTCTTATGTTCACGAAGGCATAGAATGCTCCCTTGGACTTGGCTACGGAAAATCCCTTCACTTTGCCTAATCCTTCAAAGATCACTTCTCTTCTTCGTGCAAATTCCTTCGCCATCTTCTCTATGGACTCTTGGGGTCCTTTCAATGCTTCAACGGCTCCTCTCTGGGCAAAGGTCGTGGCAGAAGCTACGGCGCTCTGTTGCAGCTTGACGCACTGAGAAATGATTTCTTTGCTGGCTACGAGATAGCCGATGCGCCATCCAGTCATAGCATAGGCTTTTGAAAAGCCATTGAGCGTAATTATTCGGTCTGGCTCTTTTGACAATGCGCCAACGCTGTAGTGTTTTTCGTTGTCGTAAATTATCTTTTCGTATATTTCATCTGCGAGTATCAAGAAATCATGTTTCACTGCCAACCCATCGATTGCCAGAAGATCATCTTTGGTCATCACCGAACCTGTTGGATTACACGGTGAATTTACCACTACCATCTTGCTTCTTGAGGTCAAGTTTCTCTCTAAATCCTCAGGTGTAAGCTTGAAATCGTTTTCCTCTCTCAAGGGTACGGAGACTGGTGTTCCGCCTGCCATTTGAACGCAATTCCTGTAAGTATAGTAGCCAGGCTCGGGGATGAGAACTTCATCTCCTGGCTCAATCGTGCACATTATGGCAAGGAAGGCTGCCTCCTGCGATCCAACGGTGACGCATATCTGCGAGACCGGATCCACGTCGATGTTGTTCTCTTTCTTCAGTTTTCCAGCAATTGCTTGTCTAAGTTCAATGAGACCAGCGTTTGTGGTGTAGTGCGTGGCTCCTTCATCAAGAGCCTTTTTTGCGGCTTCTTTTATGTTAACGGGGGTATCAAAGTCAGGCTCGCCAAGCTCAAAGTGGATCAGTTTTTCTCCTTTGGCCTCTAGTGCTCTGGCTTTCTCAAACATTATTCTGCCAAGAAATGGCTGGACTGCTTGGATTCTGTCAGCAATTATCTTTTTCAATTTTGATTCCCTCACCCGAACATTGTGTTCTTTCAGCAAGAAACAGTTTTAAGCGTTGCTCAAGAGGCTTTCGTGATCTACGCTACGTTTGGGAAAATCTCGAACGGCAACGATTCAGCCGTTGACTGCTAATGCTTCGCGCGAGAAAGTTCCTTGTTCACTAAATACTTGGGCTCTTCCCTTCTGAGTATTCTCGCTGCTTCTTCTGCTACGGTGAGTTGAATTCTTTCAGTAGATTCTACTGACAACCCAGCCATGTGTGAAGAAGCTACAACGCTGTCAAATTTCAGCAGGGGATTGTCCACCGTGGGCGGTTCCTTTTCAAACACGTCGAGACCAGCTCCCGCTATTCTCTTTTCCTGCAATGCCTTTATCAATGCGCGTTCGTCAACGATTGGTCCACGTGCGACGTTAATGAGGTATGCCGTCGGTTTCATCATTCCTATTTCCTTTTCGGAAATCAAGCCTTTTGTTTCATCAGTCAACAGGCAGCAGACGACGACAAAATCTGACCGACGCAGAACGTCGTCAAGTTTGACAGGTTCACCCCCGATCTCCACAACTCTTTCGTTTGGGACATATGGATCGAAAACCAACAATTTCATTCCGAATCCTTTTCCAATCGTGGCGAGGTAAGTCCCTACCCGTCCAAGCCCGACCAAACCAAGGGTCTTGCCCCAAAGTTCTTTTCCAATAAGTTCCCAACGCACCCATTTTCCAGCCTTCAGACTCGCATTCAACTGCGGAATTCTCCTCCCCAAACTCAGCATCAAACCAAAGGCAAACTCTGCAACAGTCACCGCATTCACGCCTGGCGTGTTGACCACATAAACTCCTTTTTCAGTCGCAGCTGCGACATCGATGTGATCAAAACCGACCCCATAAGCAATCACGCCCTTCAACTTCTTACCCGCAGAAATCACGTTCCTAGTTATCAAACGAGAGCCAGTTATCACAATCTCAGCGTCTTCGATCTCTTTTATCAGCTGAGATTCCTTGTCCCCTTCTGCCCACACGACCTGTCCTGCGTCGTTTAAGATTTTCATGGATACGTCTGACATGGGTCTTCGATCTGCGAAAAGTATCTTCGATTTCATAGCATTATCCTCCGCGCCTTACGGTACTAGCAGGTACAACTTTTATTAGCCTTTCGTCAACTCAGGCACAATGTCGTAACTGAGGAATTGCCAGAATCTATTTCCATTGTTCAGCGCTTTCTGGAAGTGTCAAATAGCCGCTCATTTTTTGCTGTAAAGTCCCACAATTTTTCCTTCTGCGATTATGTTGGCTTTTATCGCTGTCTCAAGTCCAGTTCTTCTCAGATCTTTGTTGAGGTCGAGTTGTTTATCTAATGCAAAGATTTTGAAGATGTACCGGTGGGTGCCGTAGGGAGGGCAAGGTCCTCCGTAGCCGTGTTTTCCGAAGTCGTTGAGACCCGCAATTCCAGATGACGTGTTTTCTTCTATTTTCTTTGTTGGCGCCAAGTTCCAGACAACCCAGTGACCAAAGGTCCCATAGGGTGCATCTGGGTCTTCGACTATTATCGCAAGGCTCTTTGTCTCGGGCGGTATTCCATCGATGGTTAACGGAGGGTTCATGTTTTCACCATCGCAAGCGTATTTTTTCGGGATAGGCTTGTTGTTCTCAAAGGCGGTGCTCTTTACTATCAGTTGTTTCACGTATTTCGCCCCTTGACATCAAAGTAGGACAGCTATTACCGTATAAGACTTGTCAAATGGGCTTTACAGTCATAATGATTAGAAGACATTGGTCAATTCTGCGCAAGAATCCAAGTGTAGAAGACGCTCGTGGCGATTAAATGCTTCTCTTAGCGATTTGATGCAATCTTCTAATACAACTTGATGCTCTTTCTCAATGTGACTTCTATGTGGCGTTCGGGATCCAGATTTGGGGTTAGCATTGATGAAGAAAACGAAGATAATCTGTACGGTTGGCCCAGCTAGTACTTCTCGAACCGTTCTCAGAAGAATGTATCGCGCCGGGATGAATGGTGCTCGAGTAAACACCGCATATGGGGCACTGGATCAGTACAAACTCATCGTTAGAAATCTTCGAGAAGTGGCGGACGTTCCGATAATTGTCGACGTAAAAGGACCTGAAATAAGAATCAAGACAACTCGGAGAAGAAGTGTCAATCGAGGAGACATTCTTGAGGTGGGCAAAACCAAGAAAATAAGGTTCAGCAATGACGTCTACGGGGACTTGTGCGAGGGCGACATTGTTCTCATTGATAATGGCAAGTTGAGAACAAAGATAGTGGAGATACGAAATCACGTCATTAAACTGCTCGCTACCACGAGCGGCGAAATAGACGATGGAAACGGCGTGAACATCCCACATAGGAAACTCTTGAATCCCACGTTGTCAGTTAGGGATCGGAAAATGGTGGATTTTGCAACCGAATGCAATGCCGAATTCCTAGCGCTCTCGTTCGTCAGAAACGCTCAAGATGTGAACGTCTTGAAGAAGGAGGCTGTCGGTTTCAAGGGCGCAGTGATAGCAAAGATCGAAAATTCTGAGGGTGTTGACAAATTCGATGAGATTTTGAATGTTGCGGAGGGAATTATGGTTGCAAGAGGCGATTTAGGCGTCGAAATAGAACCTGAGAAGGTCCCCAATGTCCAGAAATCAATAATCAGAAAATGCAATCAGAAAGGGAAGATCGTTGTGACGGCAACAGAAATGCTGGAATCTATGACCTATCAGCCTAATCCGACTAGAGCTGAAGTCAGCGACGTTGCCAACGCAATATTGGATGGAACGGAAGCAACGATGCTTTCAGGGGAGACGGCAGTGGGACGATATCCAGTGGAGTCTGTCTCAATGATGTCCAGAATAGCGACCGAGGCCGAAAAAGTAGTGCAGAATCACGTTGAAGACGAAGGCTTCATCAACATCTCAGACACGATGAGCAGGGCAGTTCAGAGGATATGTGCAGAAATGCCAGTAAAAAAAGTTGTCACTTTAACAAGGTCAGGCTACACAGCTCGAATGATCTCACGATTCAAGATCCCTCAGCCGATTGTCGCTGTTACACCCGACAAATGTGTCAAGAAACAGCTTGAGTTGTCATATGGAGTCTACCCTGTTCTCATTGACTACCTCAAAGAAAAAGACCGTATTCTCGCCACAGCAACCAGGCTTCACTCAATGAGCATCATCCGCGACCGAGACACAGTTGTTTTCATGGCGGCATTCAGGACATCCCAACAACATTCAAGCAATCTGATAGAGATACACAACATCAAAGAACTCATCCGATTAACCGAGAAATAGCGGCAACTATCTTCAGTACTGTGTTTGAAACCTAGTGGAGGGGCATGTCGTTTCTGAATTGAAAACTCCAAAGCTATGTTGAGCAAGCCCCCCATTTGTGGGCTTGAAATGCGGTCTTCAAAATTGAGAATTGGTAGCCCGGAGTTACCGTTACAAGTGCTGGAGAATACCTTGATTGAATACTTGAAACCTCACAACCCAACAAGAATCAGCGTGCGGTTTTGTGACCAACCATAAATTTAAATAAAAAAACGCGACAATTGTAATTTGAGGCCAAAATAGTGCCCAAAGCCGCAAAAGGAAAGAAGAAAAAGCCCGTAAAGAAGTGAGAACGGAAAATCACTTACAAACGCACAGATCCACCTCACTTTCTTTTTTTATGAATAAACGCGACTTCAATAGAATCCGCGTACAGTTTTGTTACTAACTATCAAGAATCACGGCAAAGAAAAGAGGGGAAGTATTCTCTAACATATGGAATGGTAGCCCGGGAGAGATTCGAACTCTCGTCAGCGGCTCCAGAGGCCGCCATGTTTGACCACTGCACCACCGGGCTCCATCAAAAAGAGTAGAAGCTTCAGCATGAAATAAAAACCTTAGCACCCACGAAGAAAAAACCGTTATCGACTATTTCTGTTTCTTCAAGGTCTCCTCAATGCAATGGCACTCTTGAGCGCTTGGATACCAATCATCACAGCACCACAACGTCGAAACCACCGCATTCTCGTTCTTCAAAAACCTCCGCGTACAAAATACCTGATCAGGAAAATCATAGGCGTTGTGACTGGTGCAGTTCCCGCAAAACATGTGTTTGCTCGGCTTCTTCTTCATTGCCCACTACTCCTCTGAACCAACCTTCTCGCACTTCACATTCCTGGCCCGTTTGAAATCTCTACCGAGCCTCTCTTTCACCGACGCCACCATCAACGGGAAAACAATCGTGGCATCGCCTATTACCATAGTCTTGTCTGCCTGCCCCTTGAGTTTCCCCCAGCTCACTGTCTCCTCCAACGTTGACCCCGAAAGGCCACCTGTCTCGGGCCTATCCATCGTTATCACAACCGCGTAATCCATCCCAGACTTCGTCGCTAGAGCTGCTGACTGAATCGTGTTCCTCGGCACTCCTCCGCCGATGACAACCATGCCGTTCTTTGAACTGCCTCGACATATGTTTATGATTTCCGGCACATCCTTGAACGCATCTACGACCAATGTGTTCTTAAACTGCCTCCGCGTCGCATGCAGATTGTAGATGTATCCAAACTCTGAATCACGCACGGCTGGAATGAAAACTGGGGCTTTCGACTCGTACGCAGCACGAAGAATAGAATCCGGGTCCTTCAATCTCTTTCCTAGCTCCCAAGCGAAATCCTTGGATGACAGCGACTTGCCCCTAAACTCGTTTGCTATCTGATCGTAGACCTTCACGAGCTCCATGTCGAGTTTTATGAAGTCTTCCTCAGGAACGAAGACGTCGTAAATGCGGTACGTGTGATTCTTGTACAACATGTAATCGTCCGCAGCCCAGTGACCCCTGTAATGATGTCCTCCCAGAGCTTCAACAGCATCGTGAACCATGTTTGCTCCAGTTGTCACGAGAACGTCGATGAGGTTTTCTCTCAGCAAACCGGAAACAAGAGATCGCAGCCCCGCGGGAACCATGGCTCCAGCAAGGGCCAGAAACACTGTGCAGTCGTCCTCACGCAGCATTCGTTCATAAATGTTACAAGCCTCAGCGACTCTCCCAGCTCCAAAGGACCCCGAATTCTGGAATTGTCGCACAAGCTGGTCCACAGTCAATTTGCCCTTGATCTTGATGTGCTTGACGGGCTCGCGCAGAATCTCTTTCCTCTGCATCAAATTCACGCCTAGAATTCCAATGTTTGGTTGATTAAGGAGAAATAACTTTCTGTTTTCTCTGCCTGTTCAGCTCTAGAACTTCCAGATCAACCGGTTTGTTTTGGTTGCATCGCTACTTGACTATCATTACTGGACAAGGCGCATTCTTTATGACTCCTTCGGTTACGCTTCCCATCAGCAGGTCTCTTATCCTGTGGGTTCCTCTTGCGCCAATAACTATCAGGTTGAACTGTCCTTCTTTCGCGGTCTTCACGATTTCCTGTGTGCTGTTGCCTTCTCTGAGTGCCGTCTCAACTCCGACGTTGTCTTTCCTAACCCTTTCTTCAGCGTCTGCAAGAATTTTCTTTCCAGCGTCCCGCGCAGCATCAACCATCTTCGAAACTTCTGCGGAAGTAGCGATCGGAACTCCCGTTGGGTTAAGAGTGGTGGGTTCTGGTATGACGACTGGTGTGAAGCAGTAACTGAGTAAACATGAAGCAGCGTCAGCTCACCGCTGAAGTTCCTTGCGATCTGAATCGCTATTTCAAGCGCCCTTTGTGAGTGGTCGGAACCATCCAGGGGCACTAGAATCTTCCGAAAAAGTGCCGTGGTTTCCATGAAGGAACTAGTACGCGTTTTCAGATATAACTTTTGATTCCTTAGAAAAACCAGAGATGTCCATATTATATGTTCAATTGCTACAGCAGGGCAAAAGTCGTTGACCTGATTCTTCCCTTCGTGTCGATGGTAACTTCAAACCTTTCAGCCCACGGATGTCCTTCAAGGTCGATTGGACACGTGCCTCGAATCACCCAGATGTCTTTGCTCTGCTCAACCGCCGAGACGTCAACTCTTTCCGTGCTCTTTCTCCTTTTGAGGAATTCAACAGCTATTTGTTGGACTGACTCGACCGTCACACCTTTGTCTTTCACTGAATATCCTCCAGACACCTTCTCCATTATCTCAGCAGATGACATAAAAAGAGTTATGAACGGGCAATCTTTACTTGAAATAAACGTGCCTGGTAGGCAATGAATGGAAAGAAGAGAATCATCTTTCACGTTGACATGGATCACTTCTACACGGCTGTTGAAGAACGACACCGACCTGAACTCAAAGACAAACCTGTAATCGTTGGCGCTGACCCGGGAGGAGGTCGGGGCAGAGGCGTCGTCAGCACCAGTAACTATGAGGCGAGAAAGTTCGGAGTTCGATCAGGAATGCCTATCTCTCGAGCCTGGAAACTCTGTCCCCAAGGTGTATACTTACCAGTTAACATGCCGTTGTATGTCAAGGTTTCCGACAGGATTATGATGATCCTCAGAGAATACGCAGACAAATTCGAGCAATGGGGCATCGATGAAGCTTTTCTTGACGTTACCTCTAAAGTCGATGACTATGCTGAAGCCGAGATTTTGGCACGTGAAATAAAGAAGCAGACAGTCGCGCGTGAAGGCTTGACCTGCTCGGTAGGCATCAGTTACAACAAGCTCATCGCGAAGATTGCGAGCGAGATGCAGAAGCCTGATGGTCTGACGATAGTTAAGGAGGAGGACGCTGAAAAATTCCTTGCTTCTCTCCCAGTTCGAAGACTGCTATGGGTCGGGAAAAAGACTGAAGCGGCCCTTGGAGCAATGGGTATCGCAACGATTGGGGATCTGGCGAGCCATGATCCGAGCGAGTTGGCTGAAGCTTTCGGCGTCATGGGCAATCAACTCTATCTTATGGCTCATGGAATAGACACTAGTGAAGTTGAAGAGAGAACCGAGATCAAGTCGATCGGGCGCGACGCTACTTTTCAGGAGGATACTGATGATTTTGATTTTGTGTTGAAGACGCTGGATGATCTGGCGGAAGACGTGTACAATCAGGTCTCCAGAAATCAGTCTTACTTCAAGACTGTCACGATTAGAATCCGATACGAGAATTTCGAAACGCATACGCACGCAAGGACTTTGTCTTTCGCGACAGATCGATTGCTGGATTTGACTAAAACGGCTCGAGAGCTAATTCGACCTTATCTTAGACCTGACAGGAAGATACGGCTCGTTGGCGTTAGGGCTTCAAACTTGGTATCAGTCTTAAATCAGAAGAAACTGGCTTGATTTGTTGGTTTCAAGCATGGCCTGTGAAAAATGGTTATTAGTCAGTCACGTGAAATCTGTCTTCGTCGTGAGCTCGTGAATGCGGGAAAAGGCGATGGCGGCAAAATCCGGAGTCAAGGTTGTACTTACGGCTTCAGCCACTGAAATGAGTGATTTCCTTAACAACCCGTTTGTCGCGTTTGCAGGCGGTTTTGCGAAGGGTCCAGTGCCGCTTTGGTTCCTGAGAAGAGCCTTGTATCCCCCTGCTGGGCAGAACAATGGTGTTGGCCGGGCGAGGGTTGCGCCTTACGGGCTGAGAAAAGTTGAATCCTTACTCCTTGAAAACGGTTTTGATGAGTCGGAAGTGGCAGTGGTTCATCCAAAAGATCTAGATAGTTTTGTCGGTCCCCAGACAAAGGTCGTCGGCATTTCTTCTATGGATCCTACAGGCATGGCCTACGTTAGCAAAACTTATTCTTCTATAGTGGGCGGCGGTGAACCGTTGAACGCCATTGAGTTCAAGAAGCTTGTTGGCCACAGGGCTATTCGGACATATCGGCCCAAGGTGATCGTAGGAGGTTTTGGATCCTGGCAACTGGAAAGAAAGCGTGTGTCTGACAGCTACGGGGTCGATTGCGTGGTGATCGGAGAGGGAGAAACAGTTGTCAGCAAAGTTTTCAAAGCCGCAGTGAATGGGGAACCTATTCCCCGTGTTGTCCGGGCCACAGGTTACGCGAACTATGATTGCGTACCGTTGATTAGACATCCGGCCATTCATGGATGTGTTGAGATTTCTCGAGGTTGCGGCCGTAACTGTCAGTTCTGCACGCCTACAATGCAGAAAAGGCGAGACGTTCCACTTGAAAAAATCATCAAAGAAGTGGAAGTTAACGCCAGGGAGAGCAGTTCCCGCATCACCTTGGTTACTGAAGATCTTTTCCTGTACGGTATGAAGGACCCGCGTTTTGTTCCTAACAGGAAAGCCATATTGAATTTGGTGAAGAGTGTGGCTTCGGTTCCTGGCGTCAAAGGGATACAGCCATCGCACAGTTCTTTGGCCCCGGTGGTCGCTGACCCTGGGTTGGTTGAGGAAGTTGCTGAGATTCTGATTGAACACAATTGGTACTTTCACGGGTCGAAGCCAATCGTTACTTCTGAGATCGGGTTGGAGACGGGCAGTGTTCGATTAGTGCGGAAGTACATGGTGGAGAAGATGCTTCCCTTTAAACCTGAGGAGTGGAGGAGCGTTGTCACCCGAGCCTTTGGAATCATGAATGACGTTGACTGGTACCCACTTGTGACTCTGATCATCGGGTTGCCTGATGAAGGTGAAGCGGATGTGCTGGAGACGCTGAGTTTGATGGATGAACTGCATGACTACAACGCATTCTATGTGCCGTTGTTCTTCGTGCCGCTAGAGAATTGCCGGCTGGTGCACAATCGGGGGACCGAGTTGGATTCGCTTACCAAGGCGAGATGGGAGTTGTTCACGCGTTGTTGGGAGTACAACGTACGGATTTGGGGGGACACGTTTCTGGAACACAGGATTCCAAGCCCGTTGCTGTTCAAGTTTGTTAAGCACGTGGCTATTCCGTTTGGAGGAAAAGTGGCCAGCTTTTACTATGGGATGAAGCATGGGGACGAGCTCGAGAAGGCCGTTTGGAGAATGGCCAATGCGTGACGTTTTTCTATTTTTTTCTCGAGTTTTGGTGACTTGATCGCCTCAACTTCGTGTCTGATGTGGCACGTTTTCTCTGTCGGTTATTCAGTGGGCAAATTAGCGTGTTGAAAAGCCCTTTCATATTTCCGGGTATTTTTCCCTTATTTTTTGATCAGCGATCTTTGCGATCATGCCGTTGGATATGAGAACGTGTTTTACGCCTTTCAGTTCTGCGAGTTCTGAGGGTTTCTGGTCTTGCGTCACAAGCAGAAAATTGTGTTTTTGGGCGTATTCAACTATTTCTTTGTCTTTTGCGCCTTTGAGGCCGACTTCTTGGGCGGTCTGTGCTTCCCAGCCTAGGGTCTCGAAGTACTCTTTCAACCCTGCGTACATTTCGTCGAGAAGGAGTTTCAACGTGCTTTTCCTCTTTCTTAGTTTGAGCGATTGCGTATTTAGGTGCTTCTCAGGCTCGTCTCGGTGTTCTTTGGGCTCTCAATTGGGTTTTTTCAGAAAGACATAAATCTTGTGGAGAAAATCGTTTTTTGATGTCCTTGTTTGGTGTCCCTGGGCGATTCTTGGTATTCTTGCTATTCTTGTTTTTGATCTTAGGTCTCTCTAGGCCGGTGGATGCGGGCGTCAGTGTTGTCTCAGGCCAGTTCTTTCGTTATGGTGTTTCTGAGACGAGTTTGACTGGGAACGACACGCAACTGATTGCTCAGTTGAAGGAGGGAGCCTATTGGATCAACTTGACGGTTGCGTCTGTTTCGGGTAACTCTTTGACGGTTAATGCTGTGAGTTATAATTCAACGTTTGTTTCGGACAGTTCGACGATGCAGTTTAATCCTGTCACGGGTGAAACTGTGCCGAGTGGGGGTCAACGCTTTTTTGTTCCAGGCAACTTGGGAGCGGGTGACGGAGTGAGTTTTGTGTATCCTGAGAATCGGACTTTGACGTTGAACGAGACGTTTTGGGCGAAGCGTTTGGGGGTTTGGATGCAGACGAATCATCTTGGTTATGATGCAGTGAATGTTAACGTTAATTTTACTGGTGTGGTAGCGAATGTGAGTACTTCTTTGAATTATTATTGGGAGAAGGGAACCGGGGTTCTTGTTGACTTCAATTATACTGCGAGCAGTAATCGTACGGTTAGCGGTGATCTGCTCGTGCTCGGTCAGAGTGTCGACCTTGAGATTTTGTCGGCGTACCCTATGATTCCTGAGTTCGGTTCTCTTTTCTACGTGCTTCTTGCTGTGATGGGAACGGTTTCGATTGTTTATGTGTCTAGGCGTTGGGAGCGTTCTCGAACGATTCGGAGAAAAGGTTGAGGGCCTACTCAACATGGATTTTGACAAAAAAACAGTCTAAAACACCCTACCCCCCGGGCTTTTTTTCTTGTGCAGTGCCGTTTGCGTGGTCTTGGTTGGGGCTTGTTTTGGTTCTTTGGGTGGTTTTTGCGCTGTTTTGAATGTTGAAGTTGGTCGTGTGTCATGTTGAGTTCAGTGCGCGCGTTGTGTTGTGGTGGGCCCGAAGGGATTCGAACCCTTGACCAACAGGTTATGAGCCTGGCGCTCTAACCTAGCTGAGCTACGGGCCCGGGTTTGATCCAGTTTAGTATGCTGTTTTGAATTCAATTTAAACGTTTTCTGCGTTCAGATAGACTTAGGTAAGTCTTCGCTATGCTTGTGCAGTTCATGCGACTTGGGCTAGCGTTCTTTTCTCGAATTCATTCGCTCATAGTGATACAAGTATTCTTGGGCATAGCCTGCATACTTGCCGAAGTATTCTCGTCCAAACCTGTTTAACTGCTTGTATTGGGATTCGCTGAGCGATTCTTCTGTGGAAATTCTTGTTACGAATTTCTTTGGAAAGTGCGATGCATAGTGTCTGAGCATTACCCGCCTCATCCACACGTCAACTGGGAACGCCTCTAGTTTTCCTAGGCCAAAAAGAAGCACGCAGTCTGCCACCTTCGGGCCTACTCCGGGGAACTGGAGTAGAAATGCTCTAGCGTCATCATAAGTTGCCTCCTTCAGGCTGTCAAGGTCATAACTGTTTTCGAAGACTTTTTTTGAAGTCTTCAAGACATATTCGGCTCGGTAACCGAGCTCGCATTTTCTGAGGTCGCTAATTGACGCGTTGGCAAGCTTTTTGGGAATTGGAAACGTGAAGAAATCTTGGTTTTCAGTGCGGATTCTCTCTCCGAATTGTCTTGATAGGTTATGCAACATCCTTTTTATTGATGCGATGTTCTTGTAGGTTGCACAGATGTATGATATCAGTGATTCCCAGGGGTCTTGACGCAGAATTCGGAGACCTCTAAATTGCTCAACAGCAGCTCTAATGTGTCGATCACTGCTGATTTCAGAATAGATCTTCACCAGATCGTCCGTTAAACCTAGAAAAGTCATCGCAGCGTCCTTGCTAGCGCCATAGAACTCTACCGATTCATTTTCTTGCCGGATCTTGACTGAATTTTCTCCAATTGCGCCATGCCACCATTCGCCTTCCCTGTCCCACCTGAAAGTCTGACCGCAACAAAGAGTCAAGTCTAAGTCAAAGGGACACGCCTTTTCCAGGTGAACTATCATTAGTCTCAAGTCTTCCATTCTTGTACGTGGTTCTAATCTTTGTTGGTTTCGGTGGAATCCATTGTTACGGTACACGGGTAGACAGACATGCTTATTTTCGTCGGCTCCTATCTTCTAAATTAGATGTGAGGTCTGATGATGAACCTGAATCGAGGGCGTTCTCATGGGCGCTGAACAGTCTTCCAAGAGCGCGGTCAAAACTGGAGATCGCGCCCCAGATTTTTCGCTTCCCGATCAGAACGGGCAGATGGTCAGTTTGAAAGATCTTATCAGCAAAAAGATCGTGGTTCTATATTTCTATCCAGCCGATTTTTCGCGAGGCTGCACGGCTGAAGCATGTTCTTTCAGAGACAGCTATGAAGTGTTCAAGGAAGCTGGTGCTGAAGTTGTCGGTGTAAGTTCACAATCTGTAGATTCACACCGAAGATTTGCTGCAGAGAACACACTTCCGTTTATCCTTTTGAGCGACAAGAATGGCGAAGTTAGAAAGCTCTATGGAGTTTCATCAACGCTGGGATTGATTCCGGGAAGAGTCACATACATTATCGACAAGAATGGCATCGTCAGACATGTGTTCTCGTCGCAGTTGAATCCCACCAAGCACGTTGGGGAAGCTTTACAAATATTGAAAGAGATTGGTAACCAGCCAAGTGACGTTAAGGAAGGTTGAGTGGAAAAATGGAAGAGTTTCCTGAGAGGAAAGTTCTGAAGGATTTGCTTGCCAAGCTTAAGAGTCATACTATCGCGTCTGAAGAGGAACTTAGGAAAGAGGAAGAGCGATTTATAAAGCGCTTTGAGGAGTCGCATGAGAGGCTGAAGCTTTTGGCGAAAAAATGTGAAACGCAGCCCACTACAACGGACGCGGTCGACGCTTTTTCAGAAGTAATTTATCGAATGGATCTGCTTGCAGAAGACTTTGCGAAGAGCGTTCATAGAAACAACGAGAACGTGCAGTTTTACATCGATGCCCTTGAGGAATACTCGGCTGAACTTGACGGAACTCTGACAGAGATTTTTGAACGTGCGAGGAAAGATGCTGAGGAGCAAATAAAGCAGCAAGAGGAATTGAGGAAGAGAACGTCGCCTGAATCGTACACTGCATGACACTTTCCGGTGCAATTCCTGAGAATTTCTTGTCTCACGAAGCTATGAGCAAATTTCATCGACGAAGGTTTCCGGCCTCGGGACATCCTGTGGTAGCCCTTTCTTTTTGCGAAGTTCCAGTATGGATTCACTTGCGAGTTTGTCGGGCATTCTCTCCCAATGGTCAAAAACAAGTTCCCAGAAAGCATGTCCCGAGGTTGCAGAACGCATTTCAGCAGACAACTCAAACGCCTTTGCAACGGGAATGTATCCCACAACGTTGACTGAACTTCCTCGTTGTTCTTTCGAAACTATTTTGCCCCGTCTATGAATTATAAGGTTAGAACAAGCGCCAAGCCACTCGATCGGCACGGAAACTTCGAGCCTGAATATCGGCTGCAGAAGCACTGGTTTTGCAGTTAGGAAAGAACCCAGAATTGCTCGGCTTATCCCTCGTTCAATCTGCGGGGGTTCCTTGTTTTTCTGGTCTGGGTTCAAGATGGCCTTAACGAGGACGATTTTCGTGCCTCTTAATGGCTGCTCGCAGAGAGGTCCAGTTCGGCACGCCCAATGAAAACCTGACAGTATGCCATCTGCCACATCAGTTCGTACGTTTTTGTTTCCAGTTGAATCCACCAGAACATTGACATGCTCATCGAAAGCCCAGACTTCTTGGTCTATTAGGCCAGAGACACTTGTCTTCAACCTATCTGGACTTGAAACTCCGTTCTTTTCGATAAACTCAATTGCCCTGTCTTCAAGTGGTTCGACCTGAACCCAAAATTCGTTTAGTCGATTAGGACTCGCAGCCATCACAAGAGAGCCTTTCTTTGAAATCGCTTCTCTGTAACTTGCAATGGGTTTACCAACCTTCAGTTCTATCCCGTCGTTGTATTGTTTCAGGAAATTCACGGCCACTTCCAGGTGAAGTTCTCCCAGACCGCTGATAAGATATTGACCAGTTTCTCTGTCAACTGAGGTTTTAAGGTCTGAGTCCTCAATTTCAAGACTTTTCAAAGCTTCAATTAGGCATTCCAAGTCTTTTGGGTTTCTCGGTTCAACTGCAACAGTCATGATCGGCCTAGGAATATGCCTAAAACCCTCTAAAGCGACTTCCAAGCCTTTGCACTGAGCATCAATGACCGTTTCTCCAACCCTTACGAATGTTAACCCTGTCACCGCGGCTATGTTTCCGGCAGGTATCTCATTTGCAGTTTCTCTGATTGAACTCATGTAAAAAGAAACTTTTTGCAACCGACTTCTTTCCTTAGCATTAACACCATAAATCATCTGCCCTTGTTTCACAGTGCCGGAGAACAATCGCCCCGTAGCGACCAAGCCCTCGTCTGGAAATGATTTGACGGCGGTAATGCACATCACCATCGGTCCATTATCGTCGCATCTCATCATCGCTTTGCCAACTTCTGAAGTCAATGGGCCCTTCCAAATCTTCGGAATGCGATACTTCTGACTATCAACAGGGCTTGGAATGTTCTTTGCCACCATTTCAAGTATCGCCTTTTGGAGAGGAACGGCACGTGAAAGCTGTTCAAAATTCCCTTTTCTCCAAAATTCCATTTTGGCGGAATCATCGAATCTTATTCCTTTGCTTTCAGCTTCATCCGTAGTGAAGCCCCATCTGTGAAGTGCTGAACCGAAGACAACGCTTCCTTTTCTAGGATAAACTTTCCATTTTCGTTTGAATTCAGGTTCGCCGTGGATTTCAATGATGTTGTTGAAGTCATTGATTATGTGAATGAACTTCTGTCGGATCTCGCCCGAACTTAGTCTCAGTTCTTGTATCAAGCGGTCGACCTTGTTTATGAAAAGCACTGGTTTAACCCGTTCTTCGAGGGCTTGGCGCGTAACGGTTTCGGTCTGAGCCATAATCTCTTCAACAGCGTCAACAACAACGATCGCTCCGTCAATTGCGCGCAAGGCTCTTGTCACTTTGCCCACGAAGTCCACGTGGCCGGGAGTATCAACCAGGTTGATCAAGTAAGTCTCTTTGCCCATTCTGTGCAGAAACGATATGTTCGCTGTCTTGATGGTTATGCCCCGTTTCTGTTCCTCTTGAAGATAATCCAGCACCCGCGGTGAACCAGCAATCCGAGGTGGCAGAAGTCCAGCTTCAATCAGAAGCGAGTCCGTCAAGGTTGTTTTTCCATGGTCGATATGGGCGATTACGCCGACGTTTCGAACGAGTTCCTTTCTATGCATAAGCTTGAGAATTTCTGACGTCTGGTGAAACTTGGGCATCATTTGAACCTGCGTTCTTAGTTCTTCAACATTATAGATTGTTGAAACTTCTAAAACATTTGCATCAAGGACTAAGAGTCAGCATCGGTCCAACGTGCTCGTCGGATAACTCTTAAATTATATCTTGCACACGAAAGCTGTGAAAAAGTCAAAGAACAGAGAACGGATGAAGAATGGCGGTTCAGACTCTTGATAGGCTTACGGAAGAACCGTATGCATCGATCATATGCTACCCGAAAGTCCGAAAAATCGAGCTTAAGAAACGTTTGAACGGGCTCAGAAAGCTCGGAATAACTGCCTTGGAATTCTCTGGGCAGAAGCGGTTGCTCAACACTTGCGTCTTGGGAAAAGGATGCGTTGGCATCGTAGTGATTGCTTGGAGGAAGGGTCGAAGGGTGGCTTTGAAGATTCGGCGAGTTGACGCTGATCGAGAGAACATGATCCGAGAGGCCGAACTTCTGAGAAAGGCAAACCGCCAGAAAGTAGGCCCAAAACTAATAGACTTTTGTAACGACTTTCTCGTAATGAAGCTCGTCAGAGGCGACCTGCTGCCAAAATGGATTGAAAAAAGAGTTGGCAAAACGCAGGTGCAGAGAGTATCACGTGAGATCTTGGAACAATGCTGGAGACTAGACGTTGCGGGATTAGACCATGGCGAATTGAGTCATGCTCCAAAGCACATAATCATAGACGCTGGAATGAACCCGATTATCGTTGATTTTGAGACTGCCAGCGAAAATCGGAGATCGTCAAACGTCACTTCGATGTGTCAATTCCTTTTTATGAGCAAAACCATGTTGAGAATCGCTCGAAAGATAGGCATTGCAGATAAGGAAGTCATTATTGATGCCCTGCGAGGTTACAAAAGGGAAATGAATCGTGAGAATTTTGATCGAGTGTTAGAGTCCTGCGGTCTTTAGGTTATGTAGCCTTTGGTCAACTCTGACCTGTGATTTTCTGAGTTGAGGTCTTCAATCTTTAGCTCTTTTACAAGCTGAGAAAGTTGAAGCCAGGTCTCTACTTGAAGCTGCCTCGCCACTCTTCTCTTGTCATAGATGAGGGGTACGTGGTCAACGAAAACCCAGCCGCAGGACTCGGCCATTTCTCCCTTCTCCGGCAGTAGAAAAGGCATTTTCATCCCTTATAACGGCCTATGTAAAAATAGAATAGAAGAAAATTCTAGAATTGAATGCTGTGTTGGTTAGGCAAGTATCTGGTTTATTCGGCCTTTTTCAAGTGCTTGTTTGATTTCCATCGCTATTCTTTTTCCAGTGTACATGTTTTGTCCGTACTTCAGGTACGCGTAGGGAGAGGTTCCAATTCCGACGTTAGTTCCTGCAACGATTCGGGCAGAGATTTCGAAAGTATAGATGTCCAGGCTGTCTGTGATTACTGTTTCCAAGCAGAACGGGCCGATTATTCCTGGTGGCGCGAGTTCGGCGGATTTTTTCATCACGTTGTCTCCCATTCTTATAAGTTCCGGAAGTAACGATTCCCTCAGTGTTATTGGAATGTTTCCCACTATTGTGTAGGTTGGGTTGACTCCGATTTCAAGCTGGTCCTTCGCAGGAATTCGTCCGATGGCGTCTACGCCCGACTCGTACCGCCTGTCCACGCCGAGGAATTCTACGTCTCCCTTGATTATCGACGCGAAATATTGCGGGTAAACGTTGACTCCCAGAATATACTCCTGTAGATGGATTTGGTTTAGATCTTCTTTCGTGAGCAGGTGTCTCTGGATCATGTCGCTTACTTTCTTCTTGAAGGACTCGGGTGAACTGACTAGAAAGTAGCCTCTTCCGCCCTTTGCACCGGGCAGTTTTGCTATGGCTAAGCCTTTGATCTCTTCAGCCTTCTTGTATGTTCTCGGCAGTCGAAGTCCCGCACTTCGTAACCATTCTTCCTGTTTTGTACGGCTGGCTTCCCATTGGAGAAGCTGTCTGTTGCCAAACATTGGAACATACAGTTCGTTGGTCAACTGCTCAGTGCTCAAGTATGCGGTGAACGAGCCGTGAGGAACAAGAATGGTGTTTAGGCTTCTCAGTTTTTCTTGGAGTTTTTCATCAAGTAGATCTTTGAAGTCTTTGACGATGATGACGTTATCTGCCAACGGGAACTTTTCGTACAGTATCTTGTCCTCTTTCTTGCAGAGACTAACGGTTTTGAAACCCTCTTCTTTTGCCCCTTTGAAAATGTTCAAAGCTGAATGGGACCCCAAGGTTCCAATAGTGAGGTTCCTGAGGTCGTATCCGCTGATTATTTTTCCAATTTTCTTAGAGGTGATCAAGTTACTATTTCCTTGAGTCTGTTCTCATCGGCTGCTCGGCGCAATTCCATTGCCACTCTTCTTCCCGGTCCTACGGGCATAGAATACTTGTATTCCATATAAGGAGAAGTCGGTTCTACGCACGGGCATCCTGGCACTCGTGGACTGACATCAAATACGTAGAAGTCTAAGTCTTTTGATACGGCTCCTTGGAGAGAGAAAAGGCCAATCATCCCTGGGGGATATTCCTTCTTGCACACGCGCACGAATTTTTCGGCGGCGTCAAAAATCTTTTCCAGTTGGCTTTCGCGCATCGTTACTCCCATGTGGCCTATCTCGATGTTCTGAATCGGAACGTGGAATTCCATCTGAGTTTCTGCTGGTAGGTCAAGTATGCCATCTAGGTTTGTTTGGATCCTCTTGTCAAACCCGAGAAAATCGATTTCATCTGTCAATGGTGACCAGAAATAGTTTGCGTTGAATTTCGCTCCTAGAACGTATTCTTCTATGACCGACTTTTCGAGGTCTTCTCGAGTTATAACCCCATGCAGGATTAGTTGTTCTGCCTTCTTCTTGAACTCGGCCGGGGAAGTCGCGTAGAAAAATGCGCGTTCGATCTTGCGTTGTTTTTCGGGAACCTTGACTATTACTAGTCTGTCTATTTCTTTGGGAGAAACGAATGTCTTCGGCGTCAACAGTCCGCCTTTCTTGAGGAGATAGTACTGGTTTCTTGGTGTGTTGCGCTCTTCGGTTTTGAGGATGTATCTGTTTCCGAAGATCGGGACGGCAAACTTTTCTTCGATGTTCTCGTATCCCAAATAGACCGAGAAGGATCGGTTTGGAACAAAAACAGTAGAGAGGTCTGTCAGTTTTTTCAGGTTTTCCTCTCTTGTCATGTCTGAGAAGTTTTCGAGAAGCAGCACGTGGTCAAACAGTTTGCGATAGTATTTAGTGTAGGTCTTTTCTCGACCCTTCTGGCATACGACGACAGTTTCAAAACCCTCTTGTTTGGCACCGTGTGCGACTTCGAGTGCGGAATGTGAGCCTAGGACTCCGATCCTCAGTTTTTTCCGATTGTAACCGCTGACTACTTTTTTGATGTCTTTCATAAAGTGATCATTTTCACTTTGCTTTTTCAGATTTATATTTGTCGATCACTTCAGCAAGGCTCGGAACGTCAAAGAACCTGCGTTCAGTTAATTCGTTTGAAACGGCCATGTACATTTCACTGATGATTTCTTTCAGTTTGGGATCCAACTTTGGTGGTTGGGATCTACAAAGCGTCTGCCATTCTTTTATTCCCGTTTCTTCAGCCTTCTTTTTTGCTTCTTCAACGTCTCTGAACCAGCTTGTCTTCTTGTAGAATTGTCTGGCTATTTCCTTACTCACGTGTAAATCTTGATAGGTGAACCGGCATTCGTCGAGTGTGCCGACGACATCGACGACCATCAGTTTCCTTTCATGGTTGAGTGCGAGTTCGATTTTTCCATCTTCGTTTTCTAAGTCGGCTTTGAGTGCTATTTGGGTTATCGTGTGGTTGACTTTTGATAATAATTCTCTGACGCCTTCAACTTCCTCTGCTGTTAAGCCGGCTATTTCTTTCGCTTCTTTCCACGTGAGATAACGATCCTTTTCTTCGAGTTTTGTGCTCACGTCGAATATGGGTTTTGAAAATCTCTCGCCTGGTCTTGGGTAGTGGGTTAAACCAAGTTCTTCAATGCTCATTTGGCCTTGCTCCAGCCGTTTGAACACGGAGGAACCTTCTGGCAGCCCGTTTCGATATATTATTTCGAGTGGAATTAAGCAATTTTTTGTGTTTGGAGTGTACGCGCTGTAGTCATAGTTCAGCTTTCCATCTTTGACGTAAGCGTTGGGTCGGTAAACGTTGACCAAGTCAATTTCCATCGTGTTCGAGGGTTTCGAAAGATCGTCGAATTTCGCGATTTTACCTGTTTCCTTGAGCAGGCCTCTGTAGTGAGTTTTGATGCCTTTTTCTTCAAGTCTTTCGAAGCAGTAGGCGCCCATTAGGCACAGCGCTGCCCCTTTCCCTTCTATCTGATCAGGCATTTCGCCCCAATCAAAGACCGAATATCTGTCGGAGAAGTGAAAGCGTCCGATTCCCATCTTGTCTTGCGTTGGCTTCAGAACGGTCTCAAGGTCTTTTACGCTGCCCATGTTTTCATCCTATTTGAGTTTCTTCACTGAACTGTCGGCTTCTTCTATCGTTTTTTTCTTCGCTTCTTGGTACTGTTCGACGTGTTTTTCTAGAGTTCCGTCTTCCAAGGCGAGGATCTTTGACGCCGCGAGAGCAGCTCCTTCGGGTTCAATTATGGTTAGAGAGGCGACGCCGCTTGGGACTCGGAGTGAGGAATAGATGTCCGCCCCAGCGAATTTATCCGAGTAGGGGGGACAAGCGATGACCGGCTTCGACGTGTTGGCATCTACGAAGGCGCTTAGGGCGTTGGATCTTCCGGCAACCGTTACGTAGACGATCTTTTCGTTCTCGTATTCTCTTAGGATTTTCAGGACTTTTTCGGGCGTTTTGTGCGCCGAAGCGACGCGGAACGCGAATTTCACTCCGAGCGTCTTGAGGGTTTTTGCGATTTCTTGAGAGAATTCCAAGTCGCGTTCTGAGCCCATGAGTATGATGACTTTGCCGTTCATGTTTGCACGCAGCAACTATTCTGCTAGAACGTTCAAGGTACTAATTAGTTTTTAACGTAGAATTCGTCTTTGGAAAAGACGGGTTTCTTTTTGCGTCTCCAGAACACTAGCGTGAGGGTGACAGCAACGCCTATGGCAAAACCGAGCGCGAAAATCATGACGCTTAGGGTTGTTATGTCGGAGGATACGCCTATGATTGCTATTGCCAGCATTCCTGTGAGGAAACCTGCGATGAACACTGCGAAGTCCAAGACCAGTGATGCACCGAAGTCACGGTTTTTCCAGTCCATGCAGTTGCCCCACTTCATCAAGGGCAATTTCTAGATCGCTCTTGAGACAAAAACCTTTCCTATGAGTGTCTGACTACGTGCCTTTGTTTCGGTGGCCTTCGCCGTAACGGTATTCTCTGCTCTTGTTTTTTTGAAGCTTCTTCTCGAACATTTCATCCATGTTCACTGTGGGGCAGGCCAGTCTGCTGGTATCCAGAATGTAGAATATTGCATCGACGAGTTCCTCAGCGATTTTTTCTTCGCTCTCTCCCTTTTTCCAAGCGTCACTTGCTTCGCCGAGTTCAATGAAACCAAAGAGCAGCTTCTTTGGAATGTCTTCTGATCTGTTGTAGAATCCTTTCTCTATCACTAGGGCTTCTATTTCTTTCTTCATTTCTTCCAGATTCAATGCCTCTCCCTCGTTCGTCCGTGTCGAATCAGCTTTTTGATCGGTCAACGGACCTTTTAAGCCTTAACTTGTCTGCTTGGGAACTAAGATTCTTGGCGCACTGAGTGGCAAGATGACTATTTGAATTGAGAATGAGGAATAAATATGATGCAGGAAGTTTCCGTTTAACCTCCATTCAATCACTTTCACGACGGAGCTCTTTGGTCAGTTCGCTCTTTTGGTGATGTTCTTGAGTTCTTTCAATATTTCGGTGACGATTTTTCTTGCTTCTGAGAGTCAGATCGTGACAGAGTTTGCCGTTTAAATGCCTGCTTCATTTGCAACGATTCGACCTTTGGGTTATGGTTGTCACTTCCGGTCACGACGGACACTGCGGCGGGTCTTCGGTTAGTTCGTATTCTCCTATTTTGGTCCAGGGAATATTATGATCGGGACAGACGTGTGCATCATTCAGCGTATTGAATTAGCATTGTTTGCTGTGTAGAGCTTCATGAGGTTGATGGCCGTCACGTAGACTGCTGCGAGAGACTGGTTGGCCGCCTGCGAATTGGCTCAGCACGTAGAGCGATGTGGGAATTGATATTGCAGCTTGTACGTATGGGAGTATGAAGACTTTGAAGATTTTGCTTAGGGCGAGTTTTCTGAGTGGTATAGTGGCTTCTTCATGAGTTTTTCTGCACCGAATATCGAATGTACACTGTGTCTCCGGGGTTTGCAGCGTTTATGGCTGCTTGTATGGATGAATAGTCGTCTGGAACAGTTATGGTCTTTGGCACAGAGTAGAGTTGACAAGCTCCGCAACTGACAGGCAGGAAACTGATGATTATCGAGATGAGAATAGTCGGGAGGAAGAGTTGCCCTTTCAAGGATCATCAATCGGATAATCTTTTTCTGCTCTTTTATGGCTTTCGTCTTCTAGGGATTTTCCATTACTCTTCTTTCCCTCTCCTTAAGATGTTCTTGAGTTCTTTCCATATTTCGGCGACGATTTTTCTTGCTTCTGGGTCGATCGTCAAGAGTATTGCCATATAAATGCCTGCGCCAGTTGCAACTTCCGCGACCGTTAGGGTTATGGTCGTAACGTCCGGCAGCATATGAAGGACAACTGCGGCGGGCGTAGCTGCGAGTGCATATTTTCCAATGTTCATCCAGGGAATTTTGATCGGGACGGACGTGTGCATCATCGCGTATTGAATTAGCATTGTTGCTGTGTGGGCTACGAGGTTGATGGCCGTCACGTAGACTGCTGCGAGGACGGGTTGGCCGCCTGCGAATTGACTTAAAACGTAGAGCGATGTGGGAATTGATATTGCCGCTTGTACGTATGGGAGTGTGAAGACTTTGAAGATTTTGCTTCGGGCTAGTTTTCTGAGTGGTATAGTGGCTTCTTCATCGAGGCTTTCTGCCCCGAAAATGACGTTTGTGCCAAATTGAGTTATCAGGAGGATGAATGCGTCGACGGCCAATAGAAGCAGGATCGGCGTTGCTTGATTATAGTCTACCTTTAGGACTGTGAGGAGTGAATCCGGGATGGAGAGGACAATGGTTGTCATTGGAATCGCGAACATGAGTACAGTTTTGAGCGAATCGGTGACGTCTTTCATGTTGTTTTCTGCCAGAAGTTTTGGGTATAACGCGTACGAGAGGAACAGCGCGTAGCCGATCATTGCTGCGAACGTGGTTGCTGCTTGGTAGTTTCCTCTGGCTGCTTGGCTGCCCAGGAGGAAGAGTAGGATTATTGGGATAGCAGCGAGTTGGGTTCCGATTGCGTTGTAGAGGTTGACTGTTGAGCCTTTGAGCCATTCTCTGGCGTACGTCCATTGGATTTTCTGTTTGAGTTCTCCTGCGGTGAGTGTCAGGTAATAGATCACCTGCACGCTGACGCCCACTATGAGGCTTAGGAGTGCACCGAGGAAGAGCTGTTGGAATCCTACGATCAGCACGTAAGCCAAGTGATTTTCGTGATTTCCTCTATGAGGAGTCCATACCCGATAGCTTGCGGTTTCTTAGCTCTCAGGATGGATTCGAGCATGACGACTAGGTGCAGGTTGATGATCTGAGCGGAAGCGATAAGGTACATTGCCACGTACTGCCCGCCGATGTTGAACGCGCGAGTAAGGCTGGGGGTAAGTGAGATGTAGATTGCGGCTGAGGCCAGTGAAATGATGAGGTTTGCGAGGAGTCCGGTTTTTGCGGCTCCCTGTTTCTGACGCGCGGCGAAGCGTACGGCCCAGAAAGGGAAGAGTCCGCTGAAGAGGAGGAAATAGCCGACGAGGTCGAAGATGTTGGCCCATATTCCGTATTCTTGCTGGGTCATGTTTCTCGAAAGCAAGAGCGTGAAAAAGAGTCCCGTGACTATGCTAATGATTTGAGCTGTGAAGATTATGAAACCCGTGTACTGGATTCTGATCGTGTTTTTTGCCAAGTGCTGGTCCCGTAGGATCACGGTGCGTGAAGGTTGTTGTGTTGGCGCCGGGAGTGGGACTCGAACCCGCGCGGCCCCAAAGGGCCACTGGCTCTCAAGGCCAGCGCATTAATCCGCTCTGCCATCCCGGCTTTCCAGCGAGGTTGATGTTATTCTGGTTGTCGTTAAAAAACTTGTTTAAGGCGTTGTTGTCTGGGTTCTGAGGGTTTTGTTGCATCAAGCATTAATAGTGGCTGTTTGTGGTTGTTTGTTTGGTTGTGTGCGTCTCGGTTGGATGCTTACCTGCTGTATGCTTCGGTTGCTTTGGTTGTTCTAGGTGTGGTGGCCTTGGGTTTGTTTTTTGTTTTTCGCAGACGGTTCAGGCGTTTGACAATGGTTTCTAGGGGTTCGGTGGCTAACGTGTTTAATCGGACGTTTGTGGTTTTTGATCCTTATTCGCGGAAGGCGATCGTTCATAGGTTTTTGAGTTTGTTGCCTTTTGTGCCGTTGGTTTTGGGGTGGAGTATGGCTGTGTTGGTGTTGGTGATTATCAATGCAGGGTTGTTGTTGACGTTGTTGGTTTCGATTGTGGGTTTGAGTTTGATTGTGCTGGAGGAGTCGGTTGAGGCTCTAGATGAAAGTAAACTGCTTATTCGGGCGATCGAGGGTGGGAGCAGTTTCGGTGTTGGTGATGTCAGGTTGTTGGCCTTGACGAAGGGGTTGTTGCCGAGGTTGAGCCGATATTATCTGGGGCTTTCTGTGTGTTTTTTTGTGTTGGCTGGGGTTTTGCCGTTTGTGTGGGGGCAGTTTTTGTTGGGTCTTGGGATGTTCTTGGGGATGCTTGTTCAGGCGAGTGCGGTTCTTGGACCGACTGGTTGGTTGCTCGGGCTCGGTTTGTACGCTGGCGGGCTCACTGTCTTGTTCTTTTTAGTTACCGTGGCAAAGACACGGATTTTTGGCGGTCGTGTGGAAGCCGAGTCGTCTGAACTGCACGTTTAGGTAATGGCTTGATCATCGTGGTTTTTTGGTTGATGAAAGCCGGAAAATCCTTTCCTTCAGTTCTTTGTGCGCGTTGACTGGATGAAGCTCTAGGTTTGGCTGCTGGCTGATTCGGGCTTACTTGTCTGGAGTAGATTCCGTGTTTTTCTTCGAAAGAACGTACCTGATGTACACCAGGCCGAGGGTTGGGAGGATTATCATTATAGGTGAAAATAGGCCTAACCAATTTGACAGGCTTGTTGGTTCTGTGCTGATGACTTGGAACGTGTCGAAATCGTTTCGCCACTGAAGCCATGGGTCGTTGTAGGGAACGATTGTCGCTCCCAGAGGAGTTCTGCCTTCCAGAATCATTGAGTGGAACATCGGATCAAGCAGTGTGGCTGTCACTTGAGAGATGGCATATACGGCAGCAATCATGCTGATCGTTATGAACACCGCGTCGAGGCGATGTTTCTTCCAGTAGCGAATCACGTTTTTGATCGATTCTTTCCTTGGTCTTGAATTGCCGTGCAGGTGGAAGCTGAGTGTGATCGAGATCAGGAACATGAAGGTTGAGGGGTAGGTGAACCAGTAGCCTCCACCTAGAGAAACGAAATTTTGAGGGTGATAAGCCGCGAGAGTGTTGTACGCTTGAATCATCAGCAGTGTCGCCACGATCGAAAGAAGGAATGGGAAAATCGCTGCTCTTCGTTTTCCAGGATAGAACGAAACTAGACCGAGGGTCAAAGTTGATACTTGGACGAGGAAGAGAACGGTCAAGACATCAGGTATTATCGAAATCAATGGAAAGCCTCTTCCGTTATTGAGCCAATAGTCTGTGAACGATTTTGCGAGACTTGAGTTGTCCATTTCGACGCACACACCGTGGTAAGACCAGCAGACGACGTACCAGAGAGAACGAACGATTCGTGGCGTACCAAACGGGTCTGGCGATGGAGAGATGAAGCCGAAGACCAAGAATGGTTGAATGAACGAGATCAAGAAGATAAGACATGCAGCCAGCAGTGTAACGTCACGTAGGAATGCCAAGGCTGCTTTCCTATTCTCAATCATTAGAATTTCCCCTATTCAGTATAATATTTGCTGACATTGCTTAAGATTCCAGTGATTAGAACAGCATTGTACTAGAACAAGAACGCACACCCTTTCTTTATTGAGCTCAGGTTCACGGTGGATGTGTTGGCGGGTGAAATTCTTATTAGCTTGGTCATCGATAATTTGGTGATATGGAGATTCAAGACTGGCGGATGCTCCGAAATCTGCTGTTGATGTTTGGTATAATACTCATTGCAGGCGGGATTTACGTTGCGTCTAGTGCTGGCCTGCCTGGATCAGGATACCGGGTGGACTACACTGCGTTCGCTCCAGATGGCCTCTAATGGGTGGGACGTTGGTCTCTTAATCGTTGGAGCATGCCTGATCTCGGCTGCGGTGATTTTTCACTTCAGAGTGAAAGAGGAAGAGTCGATTTCTTAGAAACTCTGCAGTGGCAGCGAACCATTGTCTTTGCGTACCCGACAGAACTCGCAGTCGGTTTCAGTCTGCGTAGCTTTGGTGTAGGTTGTTCCTGCAGAACATTGGCCAATCCACGCTGGTGGTTTTGACTTGGAAAGCGTAGAGCGCGTAATCGTTTGTGATGAAGACTTTTCCGTCGGCGACGCTGGGGCTTCCGAATCCGTCGCCTGATAGTTCGGTGGACCAGATCGTGTTTCCTGTTGTTTCATTTATCGCGTAGAAGGTTCCGCTTAGCGACTGGTAGAGGATTATTCCGTTCGTGAGCACGGGGCTACAATAAGATAGGTCTGGGCGGGCCAGGTTAGGCGGGTTTGTTATGAGTGCCGCGGTGTGCCAAAGTTCTGTTCCCGACACAAAGTCATAAGCCCAAATCACGCCGTTTTGGCTTGGGATGAAGATCTTGCCACTGTGAATCAGCGGGGTGCTCTGTCCTCCTCTTCCCTCGAACCGTCTGATCAACTGCCCGGTTGTCTCGTTTAGGACGTAGGTTGAGACGTTGGTTCTCGTACTTGTTCCTGCAACCTGTACGACCGTTCCTTCGTACACGACGGGCGAGGAATCCCATGAAGAGCCGTAGGTTTCGTTCCAAACGACTACTCCCGTGGTAGCGTTGAACGCGTATTGTCCAGGTGGATCGTAAGCTGATATGAAGACAAGGCCGTTATCATAGGCTGCGGAGCACACGACTTTTCCTATTTCTTGATGCCAAACCGGGTTTCCGTTGGTCTTGTTCAGTGCGTAGATTCCTGTGCCTAACGTTGTGTAATAGACGAATTCGTCTTTCACGACTGGTGAGCCGACCCATGCTGTGTCGTTCGGCTCTGTGAAAGACCAGATTATGTTTCCTGAAGTTCTGTTTAACGCAATGGCTCTCGGCTGAGGTGTCGGTTCTCCGTTGGGGCCAGAACACTCGCCGACGTATATCACGTCCGAATCGATGCAGGGAGACGCGTCACATTGTCTCACTTCGTGAACCCAGATGATGCCGCCAGTTGAAGCGTTTAGGGCATAGACACTGTTGTCTCCTTTTGAGGGAGCATAGAGGACTCCGTCCTTGTAGGTGGCAGTTCCGAAGTTGTCGAAGCCGTGAACGCTTTCCTGTTTCCACAGGAGTGGTATGGCAAAATGATTGGCAGAGAAAAAGTACCAGACAGAAACGGCTGCGATGATAATTGCGGCGACGAAGAATGTGCCTATCAACAGTTTGGCGTGTTCTCGCAGACCCATCTTCATCTACAAGGTAGAAGAGTTATGTTTCAGCACTTATGCTTGTTGTCCAGTACTTCGACTCACGCTTAATAAATCGATGTGATAATTGCCTGGTGAAAAAGTGAATTGTCGAGGTTCGCATCGTTGATGGTGAAGTGAAGATTGTTAAGTAGACGAGGTTGCTAAAGTATGGAACATGGCGTACGTGAGGAAGGATCAGGAAACAATAGATTTTGCATACGAATTTACAAAAGTCTGGAGTGCTATTCCCAAAGCCCTCGAGAGCCTGGGTTGGAGCGTTGAGAGCGTCGATGAATCGGCTCATCGTGTCAGAGGGAAAACCAAAGGGCGCCTCATGGGGTACGGTTCAATTTTGCTGATCGAAGCGTCGCCTGTTGATGAAGGAAAAACTAGGGTTTCTGTTGCTGCTGAAACGCCAGTTACGACGATTACGTCACTGGCTGACTTTGGGGACACGAGAAAACGGGTTGAGATATTCTTTCTAGAGCTCCGGAAACAGTTGCAGTAGCCGACGGCGTCTTTATTCTGATGAGTGTGTTGGATTCAGGCCGCGAAGGAGAAAGTGTGGGGGGATGTGGTTAAAACGCAAGTTAGCGGCCTGAATCCTCATCCAATATGACTTACGTCATATTCCTACTTATAAGATTAACGGCCATAACCGCTTCTTTCCAAGTCACGCAAATCGAGGCTGAAGGCGTCGAATCCTCATGGCTCAGAGACGAAGACGAAGTGGCTATATACAGGAAAGTAAAGTAGACTAGTTCCAGGGGGCCGGTAGTCTAGCTCGGTAGGACATCTGCTTGACGTGCAGAAGGTCGCCGGTTCGAGTCCGGTCCGGCCCACCAATTAAAAACATTTCCATTGCTCTCGATGTTATTTGAAGAATTGACCTGTGAGAATTGCGTCAACAATTGTTTCAAGTGATTTTCAAAGGTTTTACTAAGATTGAAGCCTAGTTCACGAGTCTTTTCGACTAATTCCTCATCAACGTATAGAACAAGATTATGTTTGTTTGACATTTGCGTTTGCACCCGGGCAGGGGCGAGGGGAAGTTCAATGTTATATGTTTGATGATTTGCGGGCAGAACTTAACGAAAAGGAAGATTTCGATATAACCCACAATGCGAATCTTGAAGCAAGAAACGATATTGCCAAAACCTAAATCAGAGGTCAAATCTAAGTAGTTTAGGTCACCAAAAATGAGCGAGTCTGACGAGTATTATTGCCCAAACCAATATTGCAAGATAGAGAAACTAACAGTTGGAGAGAAAGCGTGCCCAGAATGTGGAGCATATGCTCGAAAAATCCAAGGGAAGGACCTAGCCAAACTTCTACAACAGAAGCGCGCACTCTCTCTACAACAGGAAAGGGAACCAGCTCCCACGCTAGCATCCAAACAAGACGAAAGAATCCTCTTCTCCGATGAGATGACGGACGATCAAATTCGTATGCTTATATCACAGGATATGTCGAACTTGGCAATCAATGAAGCCGGAACCGCCTGGATGAGTCCAGGCACACTTCTCTCCTTGAAAGCAACAGACCAGATGATAGGATCAGGGTTCAAGGCTCTAGTAGACCAGAATAAGATCATGATAAGGCAGAATGAACTCATCATCAGAGGTTTGAAGAAACTGGCCGCAAAAATGGACGAATCCCGTCACTGATTGTGCATGCTACGTCCAATGATGCATAATTGCTGACACTTTATCGCTATAGCGTTTCTAGACTGCAAACCAATCAAGCAATGTGCACTTCGTGCACACGACGAGCCTACCTCTTTCCAAACCTCTAGCGCGCGCGATAAAACTTCACCGTTTGGGTTTGGGACAAGACTTTAATTCAAACTGATTCAAACTACAAAGTGGAGCCACGGGTTTATGTGGAAAAAGAAAGAAGAGAAGAAAGAAGAGAAAGAGGAAGATTTGTTGAAGAAGCTATGTGGGAACGACACGAAATTGTATGATCTTCTCAGTCAGAGCTTGTATCTAGATCCTAAAGCGGCCATATCCAAAACGGATCTCAAGATTCTCGTCGAGGAGGCAGAGAAAAGTGTCGGGGATGAAGATTATCGAGAAGCAATGGCGAAATATAGAACGGCATTGGATAAGGCCATTTTTGAGGCCACTCAAAATCCAGGGGAAATGGGTACATACATTAAAGTCAGTCAAGACCTCGCGTCGAAGACTGCAAAAACGATAGAGAAAGCAAAAGAGAAGGGAGAGAAGGAAGGATTTGCGTCCCCTTCTCTTGAAGGAAGAATCAAATATTATGAATCTATGAGCGAAAGAATTGAAGATGTGATAAGAATAGCTTCTCTCTATTACAACGAGATATTAGAAGAGTTGGGAGCAAGCGCGCGCTCGCAAGGACGAGAAGCAAGAAGAGGAATGAGACGAGACGCTGAGAGAGAAGAGGAAAGAGACGAGATAGACGCAAAGGAGAGGCGAGAAGCAAGAAGAAAAGAGATGGGAAGAGGAGAGCGAAAAGAAGCTGAGAGAGAAGATAAGGAAATAGAGAAGAAAGAAAAGGAGAGAGGAGAGGCAAGAAGAAAAGAAGGAATAGACGCTGAGAGAGAAGAGAATAAGATAGAGGAGAGAGAAAAGGAGAGACGAGAGGCGAGAAGAAACGAAAGGGAGAAAAAAGAATAACTTGGACAAGACGCACACGCTAAGTGATGTTTGGGTTTGGGGATAAAGTCTTATCCCCCGGCTAAATTTCCACAAGTCAGCCATCTTTTGAAAAATTCTTATGATAAATTTCTATATAAGAAAAAATGAAAAGACTACAAATGTTCTGCAATGCGTTACATAGAAGACCCAGTATGCCCCTACGACGATCAAGAGTACGAATATAGAGATGAGAATCATCCGCAGAATCCTGAACAATCAGGGTGAACTTGAAAGCAAGACGATGATTATTAAGGCATTTTTCTCTAAATTCCATTTTCCAAATCGATAGAATTTGTAGAATTTCTATTCTTTTTGTCTGTTTAGAATTTTGGAATTTTAGGAAAACACTGGACTAGCGAAGCGGAACCTTGCAAAGATCCTGAATTGCTTCAACGACAGCAATCGCACAGTAACACAAACACGCAAACAACAAAACATCAAACACGCAAACAACGAAACTTCGATGAAAACATCCTAGCGCGCGCGTTTGGAGTGTTTTCGGTTTTGTTCGAAGTGTAGGCGGGACGAATACTATTCAGCCACATTTAGCTCAATGAGCGAGGCCCGAAAGCTTGTTGAGGCTGGATTTGAGTACGTCTGCACCTATGAAGGTCTCATGGTCTTCAGAAAGCGCGAGTAGCGCGCGGGATCGTCGCTACCTTCTTAAGTCAATAGAACCTACAACGAATGCTGTAGTAGCTTTTGAACAGGAGCAGCGGTGTTTTGACGAACATCACAAAAATGAGTAGGGCAGAAAAGGCGATTAATGAGATGCCACGTGGTTTCTGGATAAATTCTAGAAACCTTGCCAAGAACGCCTGCTTAGGTGTTGCGACCATGACAAATTATCTTGTGAAAGCAAGGAAACGAGGACTAGTCGAGAACAAGCACGTGGCGATCAGCAGTTATAGTCAACTTCACTTGTGGAGACGCAAAACCCTAGATTGATGGTTTTCCGAGAGGACCTCGTCCAAGAAAAACGTGCGCTACATTGGCCGCAACAACGTAAGGAGAAAGAATCTGCTCAGCGCGGGTGTGTATTATATGCTACAGTATCATAATGAGGATTCTTAGTCCCGCATGTTCCGCAGAACTTCTCCGTTATAGCTACAAGTTTCTTGCATTCTTTGCAGTCATACATCAATTGCTTACCACAATCCGTGCAGAACTTCTTCTCCAAGTTATCTGTTCCACATGAGCACCGAACCACAGTCTACAACCCCATTATGAGTGTCTGTTCCGCGTTTTTAAGTCATTCTAAAATAGTCAACTAATGCTAAGACTTAATGGAGAGATTATCAACAGAAACTACTCGGAAAAGTCTAGTCGCAGCTACCCTTGCGTTCCTGCCTCCTGTGCCAAAAGAAGCAATCAACAGTCCCGCACTTCCTTTTTCCTCGCTTCCCAGTATTCTTTTGCTTCCCCGTATTCCTTTTCTTTCTTGGCTACTCCCGATTTAACCCTACATTCTGGACATAAGCACTTGCCTGTGTATTGCACATACCGGGTGTAGAACATCTTCCCGCAATTCTCGCATCGGTGATCGCCCATGATTTCGCCTTCCGTATAATGGTTATCTTCAAAGGATTTAACAGGTTCTACATTAGTACACTAGCGCGCGCTCTAAGATGAATCGTGAATTCAGCAATTTAATAAATCCATTGGAATAACGCTCCTTCCAGTGATACCGTTGGGTTTCCCTGGTTTGTTGGAAGGTGTAATAATTGTGTTCGTGGGTGGATTCATGGCTCTAGCTGGATTTGGAATGATTAGTTTGGGAAATCTGTTCTATTCATATCTTACTTGGCTAGTAGGAATTAGACCCTACTCATTCCCCATGGCGATAGCGCTTATTATTTTTGGTGTGGCTCTGTTACTTTTCGGAAAAAAAATGACCCAATACCAGCGAAAATACTGAGGTTAGCGCGCGCTAGTTGGGGAAGTAATCGTTTTGGCTGAAATACAGGACAGAATCTATAGCTAGAATCCGATGGCATCGTGCGCGTATAGCAAGTAGTAAATGAGATTTGCTGGCGAAGGCGTTATGGAAATGATACATAGTAATTTTGCCTATAACTTTGAAAGGCGGCAAGTTATGCCAAAATGTCCGAATTGCACAGCTCACATACCAAGGACCACAAAAGAATGGAACTTTGGCCGATTCACAGCAAAGATGTACAAGTGCACTAAATGTGGAAATCAATTTAGAGAATATTTCGTGGGAAGCGCGTTGCGATTTGTTTTGAGCGCGCACAACGGTGGTTTGGGAAAGATTAGAGTGAGGAAAGAAACGACGGACAGGTTCCAAACCTATCACTGACTCTCCTCTCTCGCACGCGCTTTTTTCTTTAAGTCCAACGTTTTCAAGTATCAGGAGGGGCAGAGACCCGTATTCTTGCTTGCTTTTCTGGCACGCACGCTAGTTCCAGTCCTGGCTAGCTGCACGCAGAAAAAATATAAGATGAATCCTGCGTATAGGACTATGGAGGAGTAGTTATGCCTGAAAAGAAAAAGGGAACCCTCGCGATTAAGAAGGCAAAGAAGACTGTGCTTGCCGTTAGGAAACCTCAGCCCATTGTAATTCAAAACTTCAACGATCTGCTAGACGCCTTTCGAGATGAGTTCGGGGGTTACTTGTGGGATCCCTATAGGGGATTCGAGTGGCCTGTCGAATATGAACTGCCGATGCGAATACCATACGTTGACGTTATCGACTCTGTCAACGAGTACGTCGTGAAAGCGGAGCTTCCAGGGTTGAAGAAGGAAAACGTGCAGATTGAATTGGCGCCGAACGAGTTGTCAATCACCGCTAGAGCTGGTGTGGAGACGGAGGAGAAGGGAAAAACCTATTTGCACAGGGAAAGGGCGTTCTCCACGTTCCGCAGACGCATCGGATTCGGAGATAGAATAGACATAGAAAAAGCGTCAGCAAATATAGCTGAAGGTATCCTTGAAATAAAGCTTCCCAAGCTCGAGCCCAAGCCTGAAAAGAAAACCAAAAAGATAACACCACAATAAACCCTTTTTTCCATCTAGCTAGTTAACTGGAACGTTCAAATAAGTAGCACTTGCTTTCTACATTATAGCGATCGGTCGATGCACGCGTGACTACTTCCATTTGTGGACTGTGATATCGAATTCTTGCCACATTGGATCACCTTCTTGTGCCATTACTGTATTCAACATGTTCATCCATGCAAGCTTTTGAGACATGATCATGAAACTCCATTGACCTACCGCTTTACTTCTGTCTGCTTCAACTTCATCATGCCCAGAAGCCTTCAGGACCCCAGTTCTCCAGTGTTCGTTGTGAATATACCCTGACAGTCAGAACTATCCGCGCGCGACGGGCTGTGGTGAAGATTTATATCGGTGAGCACGTTTGCCTTATTTGTACTAGTAAAATTCTAACCTTGAATGGAGGGTTTGTATGGCTTACTTGACAACAACTGCGACGGGACAACCAGTTTTGATTCTTAAGGAAGGTACGACCCGAAGCAGAGGAAAAGAAGCTCAGAGAAACAACATGCTGGCAGCTCGTGTGATTGGTGAAGTGTTGAAGACTACTTTGGGACCGCGCGGTATGGATAAGATGCTAGTTGACAGCTTGGGAGACATAACGATAACGAATGACGGTGCGGTAATACTGAACAAGATGGACGTTGAACATCCAGCGGCAAAGATGATGGTGGAAATCGCAAAGACACAGGACGACATGGTGGGCGATGGGACAACCACCGTTGTAGTGCTTGCAGCCGAACTGCTGAAAAAGGCTGAGGAGCTTCTAGAACAGAATATCCACCCGACAATAGTTGTGAGCGGCTATCGCAAAGCAGCGCAAAAGGCAGTTGACGTCATAAACAACATCGCAATCCAAGTGGACATCGAAGACCGCGCAACACTCAAGAAAGTCGCGGTGACCTCAATGGCGAGCAAAGCGGTCGGCGCAGCAAAGGAACATTTTGCAGACATCGCTATTGACGCTGTGAGACAGATAGCTGAAACGCGTGGAGACAAAATGCTGGCGGATATAGACAACATCCAAGTGATAAAGAAAACTGGCAAAAGCCTCTTCGAATCCCAACTCGTCAAAGGCCTTGTGATAGACAAGGAAGTTGTTCACCCCGGAATGCCCAAAAAAGTCGAAAAAGCAAAAATAGCCTTGCTCGACTGCGCTCTAGAAATCGAGAAAACGGAGATGAGCGCCGAAATAAGGATACACGACCCAGACCAGATGAAAGCGTTCTTGGAGCAAGAAAACAAGATGCTGCAGGACATGGTTGAGAAAATCAAAGCTTCGGGTGCAAACGTGGTTTTCTGCCAGAAAGGCATAGACGAAATGGCTCAACACTTCCTGGCAAAAGAGGGAATAATGGCTGCTAGAAGAGTGAAACAGTCAGACATGGAAAAGTTGGCAAGAGCGACAGGTGGAAGAATAACCTCAAATTTGGCCGATCTCAGCGCGAAAGACTTGGGTGCGGCAGGCATTGCCGAAGAGCGCAAGCTGGGCGAAGACAAAATGATCTTTGTCGAAAAATGCAAGGACCCACGCTCAGTTGCAATCATCATAAGAGCTGGACTCGAAAGAATGGTTGACGAGGCTGAAAGAGCGATGACTGACGCCTTGTCAGTTGTTTCCGACGTGATAGAGACTAACAAGATAGTTGCAGGCGGCGGTGCAGTGGAAGTCGAAATGGCTAAAGAATTACGAAACTACGCTACAAGCGTGGGCGGAAGAGAACAACTTGCAATAGAAATGTTTGCTGACGCTGCTGAGGTAATACCTAAAACCTTGGCTGAAAACGCGGGACTGGAGCCCATTGACATAATCGTGGAATTGAGAGGTGCACATGCGAAACCAGGGGGTCAATACAAGGGCGTGAATGTTTTCACAGGAAAGGTTGAAGACATGCGCAAAGAAGGCGTCGTCGAACCGATGATCGTGAAAGAACAAGCAGTGAAGTCAGCCACGGAATCCGCAGCAATGATACTCCGCATAGACGACGTGATAGCCTCAACCAAACCCAAAGAAGGACCTGGAGCAGGCAAACCACCTGGCGGCGGGATGCCAGAAAGCGAAGATTAGAAAGGTTTCCCAGTTTTCTTTTTTCCAACTCTATTTTTGCATATCAAGAACTCAGTGTGATTGAATAGCGATTCAGTCCACGCTACTAAGCACTTGCCTTTATTTCTCCTTTGAAAACTCGGTAGCACCTTTCTGAGCAGAAGCCTTGAAAATCATTATCTGGCATGAACAGTTTTCCACAAGTTTTGCACTTCTGTTTAGCCCTTTCCTGCATTCACTTCTTCCCCTAATCAGAATGTCATCTTGACTGGTTAAATGTTTAACCATAACGCGCGCTGATTTAGTCGTCTTTGTATTCATCTTCAGCGAGTTCAACTGAAACGGTGTCCTTGTGTGTGGGGCGTTTCATCTTTTCTGGCGTCATCTCTCTTCCTTGCATGAACGCGTTTTCGGCGGCGGTAATGTCGTCTTCGTCCAGCATTTCTTCTCTCTGTTTGTGATCATAAATGTCCCCAGTTTCTTTCTCCTTCTCTTGTTCAGCGTGGTCAGTGTCGATGTGCTCAGTCTTCTTTCTTTTGCCTTGCGAATGCAGTCACTCTAAGTAGTCAAACACGCATTGTGCAATATAAAGAGCGTGCGCAACAGGTCTATTTTGGAAAAGATGCTATTGAGAGTTGAAGAGGAATGTGAGAGAGCATGAGTAGTGAACAGAATCCACGCAAGAAACCAATAGAGAGTGTTCGTCGTGACAAAGCGAAAGGTCATCAAACGAGAAGAGCCCGTGGAGGAAAGAAACAGAAGAGAAGGTAAGATTCTAGACGTGACAACCAAAACCTACGAGCGCGTGATAAGCATGCAGATCGAAAGTGTGCCAAAACACGCGCTTACACACTTAAGTTATTAATTCGATACCCTTATAAGTGAGTATGCTCATAATATAGTATGAGGATAAGCAAACACGATTGATGTACAATGATCACGGAAAGGAGAGCGATAGTTGGCATATGGCAATTTGCTTATTGGAAGAATACCTAACACGTGCGAATCGTGCACAAAACTGATATTAGGTAATAGAAATGGGAAGAATCAGCGTGGAACTATCGGATGAGCTTGAAAAGCAGCTCAGGTTCAAAACTATCGAGAAATTTGGCGGGAGAAAGGGCGACTTATCCAAGGCTGTCGAAGAAGCAGTAAAAACGTGGATTGCCAAAGAAGAATAACCACGCTTATCCTTCATTTCCATTAACTTGATTTATAGTTAGCCTTAAGCGAAGAAGGCTCAGGGAAAACCAGCCCCCCAACACTTTCCAGAGAGATTTTTGCGAGGGGGAACTAGAGCTGGATACCCTCTTCTGAGGGGGTTGCGCGCGCTAAAATCTTGAAACCCAAGAAAGGTTCCATGTTGAAGCAAGAGTCACTCGAACGATCGATCGACTTCAAGGTTTGTGGGCACAAAATGAAGCCTAAATGATTTTGCAGTCTTCAACATGCTTGTTCGTACTCCTTCTCAGCTCCATAATAAAGCAGATTGGCCGCTTCTCTCGCAACTCTTTTTCTTGAACTGATAGAATCGACTGTCACGAATGCACCGAAAAACTCTGGGTTAAACGTCGGACCACCACGCGTCAAGCCTAGCGTTTGATGATCTGTTCATAAAGCCCCAGTGTTTTTTCAGCTATCTTATCCCACGTGAACTCGTTCAGGACTCTGCGTCTGCCGTTTTTGCCCAGCCACTTTCTTTTCTCATCGTTTTCCAAGACGCTGTTTATGCCCCAAGCTATGTCTGATGGGTTGCTTGGATCTATGTGATAACCGCACTGTTCTTCGCCGTAATACACGACTATCTCCCGCATACCGCTGATGCCAGCAGCACCGATGACAACTGGTCGCCCCATACTCATTGCCTCGAGAACCACTATTCCGAAGGGTTCATAGAAGCTTGGGAAAACTGCGACATCGCAGGCTGCATAGTGAAGGATTCGTTCTTCCTCAGGTATGAATTCAAACCTGAGCTTCACGTAGTCACTCATTTTCGTAACCTTGACCAAATTCATCAGGTATTCCTGCAACTCGCCTAGACCCACAATCACAAGCTTCGCCTTTGGATTTTTCTCCAGAATGTGGGGCAATGCCATGATAAGCTTGTCAACGCCTTTGACACCAGCGAGTCTGCCTATGAAAAGAATCATGTACTCATCGTCTTTGATATCATACATCGCTCTCACTTTCTTGATCTGCTCAGGAGTCACTTTTGCTGGATCATATTTCTTCGGGTCGACCCCGTTGTAGGCAACTTGGATTTTCTCTTTCGGAAATCCGAGGCCTACGAGCTCATCTTTCATTGCATAGGAAACTGTCACAATAAGGTCAGCTGCCTTGGCGCCGTGGAGTTCAATGTTGCTCACTGTAACTGAGCCTTTTCCAAACGTTCTTCCTTTCTCTGTTGAGTGAACATGGAACGCAAAAGGCAATCCTGCCTCTTTCTTGGCAGTCATTCCCCCTATAGCTGAAAGCCAGTCATGAGCAACGATAAGGTCGAACTTGGTGCCTTCTTTTCTTATCAACTCATTAACGAGTTTTGCAGCGCTAAGATAATTGTACACGAGGATTTTTGAGAACCACTGTATCCCACTACCCCATTTCTTCAAGTCTTCTCCAACTACATCGGGCAACGAGTCAGAAATGTCAATGTGTTTGGGCCGATGAATTTCGATACCTCGCCAAATCTCACGCGTCGGTAGGCCACTTGCATCATCATTCATGGTGAAAACTGTAACGTCATTGTCCATGAGAACAAACTGGCGAGTTATTTCAGCCGAGTAGGTTCCCAAGCCACCGACGATCCTTGGGGGATATTCGCAGACCAGAACAGCAAGCTTCATTGGTTTTCATCGTTGCCCGTTTCTTAATAGTCTCTCGCTATAATTGCGCGTGTGTTTCTTAAGGTTCTCCTACTCTTTTGCAAGGGTTATTTCTATTGTTGAAACCATCCGTGTTCTGTTTTCGCCTTCTCTTGCTGGCATCTCCTCTGTTCCTATGGCGATTCTGCTTACTTTTAGGTCTTTTAGGAAGCGATTTCTGGTTATTTCAGCCACATCAACAGCTGTACTGATCGCTTGTCCTCTTGCTTTTAGAACTACTTCCTTAGCATTGCCAGCCGATAGCCTTGTCATAACTGCTAGAACATAGTCCATTGGTGTTTTACTTCCAATGAAAACAATTCCCGATTTTTCCGACATTTCCATCAATCCTTTCATCATTAATTGTAGCGTGCAACGTTGTTGTGTTCTTCCGGTCTCTCAACAACAGAACGCTGTTGCACTCATACTACGCATACTTCCTTATAAAGCGAAAAGACAGCAGAGTAGCCTGAGGATATTTTCACAGCTCCCAAATCCTAGATTCCGGTCTTAGACGAAGCATTTCACTTCGCATTTAGGTGAAGGTTATAATTCTTGTTTGTTGTTACTATTTGGTTCTGGGAAGGAAGATTTATTTGAAACGATCTAGGAAAAAGCAGGCGAAAAAGGAACGATTTTTGAAAAGAATGAAAAGTCGCGCAAAATGGAAACATGGAAGGAGTAACGTTGAGAAAGTGAGGAGACTGGAAATAGCACGCGCATTAGCCAGAGCGCGCGCAAAAAGTTAATTCCCTATTCTGACTATCTGAGTGTGGTGATCGCGTTGAGCACTGGAGCCAATAAGAAGAAACCAATGACTAAAAAGGAAAGAGAAGAGAAAAGAAGAAAGCACAAGGAAAAACGCTTGAAGAAGTAGTCTCAATCGTTACGCATTATTCATTCTCCGCGTGCTAACACTTTTATTTAGGCACCCTTCAGTCTTGGATGGGTTTCCAGGTTCAATCCAACAAATGCAACTGGTGCCTGTCAGTTTGCTACAGGGTTGAATCGTTGGAAACCCTCTCTTTCCCTTTGAGGAAACGTGCGCGCGAATAATTATTAAGCACTATGGACAATAAAACATTCTACAAGATCGTCGGAATAGTGAAATAAGAAAACAAAGAAGACTGAAAAATGACTTATAATCGAAGTAATCGAAAAAGTCGTAAGATTCATCGTAGGCACTCTAAGAAAAGGTGAATAGATTTGAGACAAAGCAAAAGAGTGGTTAGAGCATTTCTCTTTCACGTTGAGAATTCATGAAAGAGTGCCGGTAGCGTTGAACATATATTTTGGGACATCGATGTCTAGAATAGCGCGCGCTACGCGCAAATGGACTTTCTACGGAAAACTAGTTATCAAGGCTGTATAGACTTTTCAGATTTGCCAAGCGTTGCGTGCGCTAGAGCGTATGAAGCATTTAATTAACGCTATCTTCGTAATGATTCTATCATGGAAAAACATGCGCGCGCATTGTTGTATCTATTTTGGCTTGAGCTAAAGAGAAGCATATTTGGAGTGAAGTATTTTGCAGAGGTTGATGTAACGGACAACTGTAATCTCAGATGCAAACATTGCTACCATTTTCACGGTAAAAACGAATTTAACAAACAAGAGCTTTCCACAGACGTATGGGAACAAAGGTTCAAAGAACTGTACAAGTCCGGAATTAGACACATTCTTCTGGTTGGTGGGGAGCCTGCGCTCAGGATTGATGTTCTCATGCTTGCCGACAGAATATTCCCTTTTGTCTATGTCATAACAAACGGAACAATAAAGATACCAGAAGAATTCAATCATAGGCTCTATGCTTCAATAGATGGGTCTCAAAAAATGAATGATTCACTCAGAGGAGACCGTGTTTTCTCAAAAGTGATGAAAAACTTTTCAGGGGATAAGCGTGTTGTTGTCAATATGACAATCACGAGTGATAATTACAAAGAGCTTGAGGAAGTTATAGAAATTGCAAAAGAGAATGGTTTCAAGGGTGTCGTTTGTAACATATGCACAGGTGGAACGGACGTCACTGTTCCTCTGGTTGTGGGCGAAAAAGAGAGAAAAACTATAGTGAAAGAACTGAAACGAGTGAAGAAACTATACCCAAAAGATTTTCTTTTGACCAAAGCTATGATAAAATGGTATGAATACCCCGACCATACTGGTCAATGCTTCTGGGGCGATGAAGTGTTACATTTCGACACTTCATGGAACAGAAGGAGGTGTTTTGGAAACAATGCGGACTGCTCCAATTGTGGGTGTCTAGCGGGGACCTTTCAAAATCCTTTGAAAATGCTGAGGCATCCAAGAGAGATGATGAAAATAGGTATTTGTTCATAAGCGAAGCGCATGGCGCACACTCAAGCATTCTTTTGCTCCATTAACAACTTTGCTTTAGCGGCAGTATCGAAACGTCCTCACGTTGGTTGGTCGGAGTAAAGTTTTATCCCCTGGCTGAATTTGCACAAGTCAGCTGTCCTTTGAAAAATCCTTATTATAAATTTATATGAGAAAAAATGAAAAGAAAAATTGCCCTGCACTTAGCGCGCGCGTAACGTAAAGATTAATTTGCAGTTGCGGTTACGATTTCTGTGCAGGAATAGACTTATTAGCCAGGCTAAAGCCAAAATTTGATTAGGAGTGTAAGATTTTTGGATGGATCAAAGAAAAACAGAACTATCACCATCATCGCTGTAGCGGCGCTCATTCTTGTCTTCAGCTTCCCAGGATTCGCGTCAACAGTAAAAGCAGCGGGACCAGAAAATGGCTGGAGAGCGCGGCTGCTCTTCCATGGCCGTCCAGCATCGCTTAGAGGACTAGACCCGCTTTCTCCAAGTCAAATCATAGGCGCCTACAATCTTAATTCCGCAACAGGCGGCGCTGGAACGACGATAGCCATCGTCGACGCCTACGATGACCCGACCATCGCAAACGACTTAGCTACGTTCAGCAGCTACTTCGGTCTGCCAGCAGCGACTTTTGTGAAGCACATGATGGCAGCCTCCATCAGTGTGAACAGCGGCTGGGCACTCGAGATATCGCTGGACGTTGAATGGGCTCACGCCATAGCCCCGCAAGCAACGATACTGCTCGTAGAGGCCAAGTCAAACAGCCTTACGGATCTTCTTGCCGCCGTAAGCTACGCCACAAGCTACGCGGGCGTCAAGGCAGTCTCGATGAGCTGGGGAGGAACCGAATTCTACACAGAAGCATACTATGACTCATACTTCGCCAAGCCGGGCATCGTCTTCTTCGCGTCCAGCGGGGACAACGGAGCGGGCGTGATATGGCCTTCGAGCTCGCCGAACGTGGTTGGCGTCGGCGGGACAACCCTCAACCTTGACTCAAGCGGAGCGGTGACTTCGGAGACGGCGTGGAGCGGAAGCGGAGGAGGCGTGAGCGCATTCGAGGCCAAGCCAACGTATCAAACAAACTACGGCATCACAACATTCAGACGTGCCGTTCCAGATGTCTCCTACGACGCAGATCCAAACACGGGCGTTCTGGTCTATGACAGCACGTCATACCAGGGTTCGTCGGGCTGGTGGGTGGTAGGTGGCACGAGCGCAGGAGCCCCACAGTGGGCAGCAATCCAAACTCTTGGGTTTTCAGCGAATAACAACAACTTCTATCAAGACGCGGCATCCTCAGCTTATGCTTCGTACTTCAGAGACGTTACAATCGGGTCAAATGGACACGCAGCAGGCTTAGGTTATGACTTGGTGACAGGCCTAGGCAGCCCAGTCACCACCAGCTTTGCTGCGTCGGTTACGTCGGACTTTTCGCTGTCAGCGTCACCTGCCACGTTGACTATCGGAAGCGGTTCCCTGGGAACCTCGATTATAACAGTAACAGCCGTCAATGACTTCACAGGTACAGTGACTCTTTCAACGACTGCTCCGACCGGTTGGACGGCCGATCTCAGCCAAAACCTAATTTCAACGTCGGGTCAATCAACACTGAACATAACTGTGCCAAGCAGCGCCAGCAGTGGAACATACTCGGTCACAGTGACGGGCACAAGCGGATCGTTAAGCCACACAATAAGCTTGACAGTGCAAGTCACCTCTTCAGACTTCTCGATCTCTGCGTCACCAGGATCATTGATGATCAGAAGCGGGTCCCACGGAATCTCAACGATAACAATAACAGCTCTGAACGGCTTCACGGGCACAGTCACGTTATCAGGAAGTGCTCCAACGGGGTTAGCCGCCAGCCTTAACCCAGTGTCTATTTCAACCTCAGGAAAATCCACACTGACAATAACAGTACAAAGCAACACCAGAGGCGGAACATACACTGTCACTGTAACAGGCATAAGTGGCTACCTAAGCCACACCGTGAGCGTAAGAGTAACGGTCCTCGGACACCGCTAAACACCAAGACGCCCTCCCTCCTTTTTTTGTTTGGGCGAAAGAAAGTCTATTGGTTTCATACGCGTGCTATTCACGTCCCCGTGTAAACGCTTCCTGCTAATCGTATGCATTATTCTGTCTCTAGCTGTTTGTTCACGCCAGGGAAAGGTCCCGTGACGTTCACCAATGTTTCCTCATCACGTTCTTCAGCCTTTGTTTTTAACGGGAGCGATATCACAAACTCAGATCCTCGTCCCGGCGTGCTTTTCACCGAAATCTTGCCGCCGTGGCCTTCTTCGATGAAGCGTTTGCATATCGGTAGGCCAAACCCCATTCCTTTCGCTTTTGTGGTAAACAACGGGGACCAAAGCTTGTTAAGCACGTCGTTGGTCATACCAGTGCCCGTGTCGGAGAAGGAGATTTCGACGTTTTCACCTTTCAAACTGCTCCTTATTGTTAACGTGCCGCCTTCAGGCATCGCGTCCACGGCATTCTTAATCAGGTTAACGAAGACTCTTTTTAGCTTGTCAACGTCAACCCTCAATTTCGGTTCGCTTTCAGTCAGGTCCACGACCCGAACGCTTCTTGGGACTTCTGCAGCCGCCAAGGATTCCTTCGTTATCACTTTCGGGTTAACGACGTTTAGTTCCAGCCTGATTTCTCTCGAGTATTCCAACAAGTCGTTAATGATCTTGTTCGAATGTTGAACTGCCTTTTCAACAGTGTCTAACATTTCATTAGCCTTGCCATCCAATCGTTGACCGTACTTCGTCTTCAGGTAGTACGATGCACCTGCAATGCCAGTCAACGGGTTACGCAGGTCGTGGCCAATCATCGCTGCCAACTCGCCAATTGCAGCCAACCTTTCCGCCTTCAGCAAGTTGCCCTGAGCTTCTTTTAGCTCTCGCGTTCGATCCGCAACCTTCAATTCAAGCTTGTTTGCGTAATCTTGCACCTGAACATTGGCATCGTGCAACTGATAAATCAACTGGGCGTTTTCAATCGCTACCGCTGCCAGATGCAAGAAAAGTTCCAAGGGCGCCAGAGACTCCTTCGTGGGCCGTTTGCCGTCGAGCGGGTCGTCCACGCTCAACCGACCCACGATGCGTCCGTCTGCTAACCGAAGCGGGGCATACAACATGTCATTTGGGTTCCAATCAATCATATCTTCAGGCTTAAGATGACTATCGACAATGCCATCAAGGCTTGTTTCCCTGACCCAAGGATCACTCCAAGGAAGATAGTAGAACTGACCTATTCTGAAGCGTTCATACTCAAGCCCGAACTGTTCTTGAACCACTCTACCTGGCGGCCTCTTATCCCACAGATGCGTTATCTCCTCGTCAGTTAACCCCACGGTCACCAAGTCATCTGGGCTTGCCATTTCCATGTTCTTGTCTCTAACAGAAATAACTACTCTGCGCCAACCTTGACTGTTGATAGCGTCAGCAATTGCATGCAGCCGTTCATGCACATCCATAGAGCGTATCATTTCTGCTGCACTCTTCATAAGAGAAGCCTGCTGACCAATTCGTTTCCGAACCTCCTCATGAGCTTCCTTTCGCTCAGTGACATCCCGCAAGACAACGACGCGACAAGTCACATGACCACGCCAGTCGATGATAGGGGAAATACACACGTCAAAGGCTCGGATTTCATCTCCATTGCTTAGAACAAATTCCCGGCTTGTTGCAGTCGCCTCGACCTGATCTTCTTCCTGAACAGGGAAACCTTGAAATGCGTTATTTAAAAGACATCCGACAATCTGCGATCTGGAAAGGCTGGTCAATCTTTGCGCGGCAGGATTCAAATCAACGATGTGATTTGACCCGTCCAACACGATCAGAGCGTCAACCATGCTCTCCATGAGGCTTCCCCGCGCAACTGAAATTATGTCTCTAAGATGCAAACGAGTAGGATTGACTATTGCCAGTGCTGCGGTGGAAAGACAAGTAGCCAAAGCGGTCGGGTCAAATGCAAAATTCTTTGCAGAGGTCGAATCAAATATCAAGGCTATCATCCATGGAAAGGCCGCAGTCAATAACAGAGCAATTGCCTGACGATTATACGGACGGCGGGAGCGAATAAGCATCTCAACAGAAAAAAGAGAGGTGGCAAAGAGCACGGTATAGATGTATCCCAAGAAGAGAATGTATCCAGGAGCAAACGTCTCGTTTAATGGGAAGAACGGGTTCAACGTGTTTAACGTGACTTGGCTGAAGAAAAGACCGGTCGCCTCGTTAGTCGCGACGAGAGCATAAAAAACAAGAGACACAACGCTTAGCAATGCGATGCTTCTACGAGTGACCCATTTCTCTCGATCGGTCTGCTGAAAAGCGTACACTGCCCACGCAACCGGGATGGTGACTATTCCAGTGTACTTGACCTCTTCAAAAAAGAACTTCGTTGCGACATCGCTGCTTGCCGTATCCAATGCTTCACCTAACGTCCATATAATACCCGCCAAAACAAGCAAAGCAATCGCCTTGGATCCCTTCCCCCCTCTACGCCAGACCCAAACATCAACAATTGATGAAAAAGCTGCTGCACCAATCAATAGGATCACGTGAGGAGCGAAAACAAACGTCAAACCCTGCTCACTGCTCCTTCACTGTTAACCAACGATCACGAACCTGATCGAAAACCGGGCAGCAAGCCTCACCGAGCCACTCTGAGGAATGCTTTTCAGAAGTGCACTCTGGCCACTTGTATCTTATCACGAGATTATTACCCACCAACTTCTCTTGGAGTCTTTGAGGACAATTCCAACGTGAAATGTTCCGTTTGAAAATGCCGCGAACTAACTATAGACTTTATGAATCGCTAGTACGAATCAAGAATCGGCAACAAACCGATCATACGCTTTCTAAATGCACTTGTCTATGAAAATAGGGGCTGCATAGATTTTTTCAATGTCAAACATCAAGTCGAATGTCCATGCGCTACGTGGTTGATTCATAAGCGAGGCGACACAATCTGTCCGCTTCTTCGTTTTCTTCGCGAGGAACCCATCTAAAATCAATATCCAACCCCTTTATCAACTCCTTGGCTTTCGCATGCAAAGGCACTATCCGCGTGCCCTTCACCTTCCATTCGCCTCTCATCTGGCTCACAAGAAGCTTCGAATCAGACCGAAAGACTGCTTTCTCTTTATCTAACCCCAATTTTCTGACCGCCTGTAGGGCGTGAATGAGGGCAGAGTACTCGGCAACATTGTTCGTCATTTCTTTGCTCGTATCTAAAACGTCAGCGCCTTTTTCAACTACCTTACCATTTTTCTTTATCAAGTATGCAGCGCAACCGGTTCCTCCGGGGTTGATGGGCTCGCATAGACCGTCTGTCCAAACCTCTATCATAAGTCAAAGCCGAATTCGAAAAATTCATCTAGTGCTATAAAGATTCCGCAGCCTTATTAGAAATAGAATGGCGCTTCATTCAAGTTCTTGAGAAGCACTTGACCCTTTGCCCATAATTCTTATTGAGAGCGCTCTTTTTTCTTTCTTTTTCGCTTCGTCCGTTGAAACTTGTCGACGATGTCAACCTGCTCTGTCGGAAAATACCACGGCATCGTTACGTAGGAGCTTGGGCGAACACCTCTTGACCTGTTTCCTTGGTTTTCACGCTTCTTTATCCTTGCAATCTCCCCTTTCCTTCTCCTAATGTCTGCGATCAATTGGTTCAGTTTCGTAACGAGCTTTTCTCCGTCCTCGCGTCCTAACGGAATCACGATGTCTCTACGATGAGGCAGGTCCAATTTGACGTTTCCTTTTTCGTCCAAACGTACCCATCTTATGTCCGCAGGATGTATGTGAAGTGGAACAAAAATGCTAAGCAAACTGCCAAGGGTCTCCTTGAGGACAGGCTTGTTCTCAAGTGCTTCCTTGATTTCATCCTTGAAGCTTCCTTTCAAGTCTACCTTCAACAGATTCTCATAAAGCTTCACTGTGAAGTGAGGTCTGTCAAATTCTAGAACTGCCTTTGTTTGGGTCAGGTTATCACCTTCTCTGTGCGCAAGTACAACACTATTCTGTTAAGAATCCACAAGAGGTAATTAGACATTTTGAAGGCTGGGATGGCGTCAAGCGCAGGCGCACGATTATTCGGTCAATAGTTTTCGGTAGCTACTTAGCTGGTACTTCCTACAAATAGCGCCTTTGATAGCTTAAATACCCGAACCCAGCATACGTAAAGTACAGGTTTTAAACATGTCCCGGGCTTCAACTGGAAATTCTAGCCCAGTGCTTTGGACGGGCAAACCCTGGATAACTCCTGCTGCAGTGGCAAGAACCATAATTGTCATCGTTGTTGCAATCGCCGTGATCTTGCTTGAACTTATTTTCAAACTGGACTATCCACTCCTGAACTTGCCATTGACGTTGTGGACTGCTTTTGTGTTCTTTCTGATATGGGCGGCCAGCTTGGTTCATCTGCTTCTAGTTTGGGCCTCGAACACGTACATTCTCAGAAACGACAGTTTAGAAATAAGAACTGGAATTCTGGCTTCAAAGGCCTTCGTCGTCGCAGCCTCGGGGTTCGCAGACATGGAGGTCACAAAGTCGATTACCGGGAGAATCCTGAACTTCGGAGACATAATCATTCGCACACAAGACGAGAGCGGAGCAGACAAGATAATGCATACAATTAGGAATCCAATGAAAGTGAGCGGTCAAATAAGAGAAGTAATGTCGAAACCCATGGTCAGAATAGAAGGAATGCCCCCGACAGAAACAAAGAAATAGCGTTTTCATGCGGAGCTCAACATGCAAAGATTCCTTTTTTAAGTGCGAAACTGGAAAGACATTTTAGAAGGCTCAGAAAGACTAAACATCGTTGATCCGAGTGGGAAAAGAAACAAAACATACTGGCAAATGTTATGATTGCGGCGGTTCACTGGAACTCTACGAAATGGACCTGGACAAGTCTACAAAGATAATGTTATGCCAAACCTGCGGATTGTTCCACTTCTACAAGAAAGATTTCATAGGCAACTACAAACTCACAAAAGTGTCCAAAAACCCTGAAGTCAAGCTTTAGCCTGACCAAGTGGAAGCACTCATCAACATGCGCCAGGTTGGCATAAGCGTTGGACTTGATAGGAAACTTTCAGGAGATAGCCACACACCGGGGCTGGGGCGAAGAATTTCTCAACAATGCCGCAGTGAAGAACCGCGTTTGCGGCTTAATTGAACTTGACGTAACCAAGGCCCGGGAGCACATCCGCCGTCACGAGGAGAAGACTGGCGAGACCCTGTCCTTCATGGGTTGGATAATAAAATGCATAGGACAAGCCGTCAGCGAAGATAAACAGGTGCAAGCCTACAAGAGGGGAAGAAACAAACTCGTGATTTTTGACGATGTCGACGTCAGTGTTGCAGTGGAACGAAAAGTCGGCGGAGAGAAGATTCCTGTCCCTTACGTCGTGAGGAAAGCAAACGAAAAAACCTTCAAAGAGATACATAACGAGATCCGAGCTGCCCAGGCACAAGAAATGACCGGCCCAATACTGGGAGCCGAAAGAACGCCACGAGTCTTGAATGTCTTCCAGAAGCTGCCCAGTTCACTCAGAAAAATAGGCTGGTGGAAGTTCAGAAGGGATCCGTTCTTGAAGAAACGAACAATGGGAACGGTTGGCATAACAGCAGTTGGGATGTTCGGAAACATAGGAGGATGGCCCATCACAATAGGATTTCATTCCCTGGAATTCGCGCTCGGAGGAATAACCAAGAAGCTGAAAATAGTTGAGGGCGGAACCGAAGTACGCGAGTACCTAAGTTTGACCGTGATTTTTGATGAAGACGTTACTTATGGCGCACCTGCGGCTCGATTCACTCAGCGGCTGGCCGAACTGGTGCAGGATGGTTTCGGGCTTGAATGAAGTGCTCTGCTAAATTTCCTAATCATGCGCCCCGTTGAGCCAAATGGGTGGAAATTTCTTTGTAGAATTTGACGTGCGTGTTTTGACGACGATTCTTCGCTAGCTTTACCGTTTGTGGCTCTGCGTTTTTCTATTGACCAGCGATCATCTTCTTCGCGAATTCTTCAACAGAGGTGAGTCCGATGCCGAATGTACGAACGATCTCAGTCATGTCCATCGGTGAGTCGAACATATCGAAGGAAGCTAGCATTGGAAGCAGACTCTCAGGAAAGCCAGGCACAGGTTCACCTGGAGCAACGTGATTGACAACGATCTTGCGATTCAGCAAACGCTCATAGACTCCAACAACATCGAGAAATGACAACGGTTCTGGACCACCAATCACTAGACGCTGATTCACTGCTTTGGGATTGCCAACACTAGCAATCATGATTTTTGCGACGTCTACGGCTGATATCCAAGAGTGTTTCCGGCGGCCTTCTCCCACTAAGGTTACGGGTTTTCCATTGATTGCAGGTAATCCCACTGTGTTAGCAACCCAAAACTCCATGTAGGCATTTGGAGCAATAATAGTGTGTCTTAATCCGCTCTGGCGAAGGTATTCTTCGGTTTTTCCCTTTGCCTGCAGAAACGGTACGGGGCTGTTTGCGTCGGCGGTACTTGCTGAAACGAAAATGAACTGCTTGACTCCGGCTTCTTTGGCGGCGTCGATCAGATTGTGATTTCCCGCGAGATCCACTGTTTGCGGGTTGTCTGGACCACCTCGTTTCGCGGAATTTGCCGTGGTGATAACTACTTCGACTTCTTTGCAGGCAGGGTTGAGTGAGCTCGGATCTTTTAGATCTCCCATGATTATTTGGGCTCCAGCTTTAGCCAAAGGCTGGGCTTTCGATTGGTCCCGCACTAGACATCGCACGGGTTTGTTCTGCGCGAGCAACATCCTAGCGATGGCGCCTCCAAGGTCGCCCGTGGCCCCCGCGACAAGAATCGTGCTCCTATTCGTAACTGTGTTTTTGCTAAAAGGATTTTTTATCAGTGACCCCCCAGGTTCATTTGGCTCTTCTGGCTTAAAGAGTTTATCGTCAATGGTGAATATGCACAGATTTGTACGTGTTTTGTGAATCAGAACTGCAAACAACTGAAAACTCTATTTCATTTGCTAAGAAAAGATGAACGGTGATTTGTCAAAAATCCTCGTTATGCTTAAGGTTTAATTGGAAGTGGGCTTCGATAATAGAATGAGAGGCGGGGATTGTGGAAAATGATTTGAAGCTTCCGATTTTCAAAGAACCTCTATTTGTCGGAAGAGAACCAGAGCTTCAGCAACTGCAACAGTTGCTCGATTCCTCACGTGCAGGAAAAGGAGCTACGGTCTTTGTCTTCGGCGAAGCAGGAGCTGGAAAAAGCAGACTCGTCAAGGAATTTCTGAAGACCGTCAGAGAGAAGGAAATCACCGTGGTGAAGGGATTCTGCATGAGCAAGACTCCTGTCCCGTATTTTCCGTTCATAGAAGCTTTCAATGCCCTCTCCTCGTCTGACCATGACCAAGACATCAGCAAGAGCGCGAAGGAACACTTGGGAATAATGGGATGGCTAAAGGGAAATGAAATGGTAGCAGCTGAATCCATTGGGATAGCAGGATGGCTAAAAGGTCCAAAACATGATAAGACGACAAGAGAACAGCCGACACTGAGCGCTGAAATCAGGAAGGACATGACCTACGCGGCTGTGGCAAGAGCCCTGCATTCAATTTCTACAGATAAACCCTTGATTCTGTTCATAGATGACATTCATTGGGCTGACTCGGCCTCTCTGGCTTTGCTTCACTACATATCACGCACCATTGCCTCGTCGAAAGTTCTCATCGTAGTCACTGTGCGGCTTGAAGAAGCAAGTCAGGATGCCGACGGTCGTCCTCAACCTTTGGCTGAAACTCTGCAATTGATGCGGCGTGAAGACCTATTTGTCGAAATCAAAGTCCCCAGTCTGGACAAACCTGAAGTCGTGAAGTTAGCTGAACTGATGGTCAATGGACCGATTGAGGAAGAATTTGTTGAAAAACTTTCAAAAGACAGCCAGGGAAACCCACTTTTCGCAGTTGAATCTGTGAGGATGCTGATTGAATCTGGAAGTTTGGTCTGCAAGGATGGGACATGGTGTCTTACTACAAAGGAACTGAGCATACCGACAAAAGTGAAAGACGTCATACTTTATCGGCTCAACCGACTGACAGCGATTCAGAGAAGAATGCTTGATCTGGGATCGGTAATCGGAGAAAGATTTGACCCTGCACTACTTGGGGCGGTTCTCTCTCAAGATAGGCTAGTCGTCTTAGAGACTTTGAACATGATCGCGCACTCAACTCTTCTAATTTATCCAATTGAGAATGTGTACAAGTTTGGCCACGGGAAGTTTCGAGATGTGCTTTACGACGAAATATCTCATCCTTTGCGACGAGAATACCACGAAAGAATCGCAGAGAAAATCGAGAGTCTCACAAAGGAAACCACAGAACTGCCAGTCAATGACTTGGCATTTCATTATGTTCAAGCAGGAAACAACGAAAAAGCAATTCAATATAGCATCGTTGCGGGTGAAGATGCCCTGAAAAGGTTCAGCAATACGGAAGCCATCAAGGCTTTCAATTATGTCCTGAAAACCACGTCAGAAAATCCAAGATACTCGGCAGAGAGGCTCGTCGCTTCGGAAGGCTTGGGCGATGCCTTCTCGGCTGAGGGCGCATTCGAGGAAGCGGCAAAAACGTTTGAGCATTTAGGCCGTATCGCGGAGTCGGGTGGAATAAGGCTTCGCGCACTCAGGAAGGCTATGACTGCATCTTTCAACAGGGGAGATTTCCTCCATGCATTAGAATTGGCGGATAAGACTGAGAAAGACTCTGCTTTTGACAAGCTGGAGTACGCAAGGGTTCAAGTGTATAGGACAAAAACGAATAATTTCAGGGGTAACCTTCCCTTCGTTAAGGCTTTAAATGAATTGGAGAATTGTCTACAGATTTTCGAGGAGAAGAACTCCAGTCCTGACGTGGCCGATGCCTTGCTAGAAATTGGGACTCTTTACGTGACGGACTCACAAGGAGCAGAGGCTGTGCCTTTTCTCCAACGTGCTATCGATCTGTACGAGAGATTGGGAAACTCCCGAAAGCAGACTGAGGCATATTTTTGGGCTGGAAATGCGCAATTCACGCATGGTTCTCATCAGGAGGCTCTTGACAATTGGGAAAAAACCATCAAGATTGGGGAGAAGATAGGCGACTACAACAGGATGGCATGGGCCAGACTGTATTCCGGCCTTTTGCACGAATCTATGGGAGAGCTTAAAGAAGCGCTCGAAGACTCCCTGAAAGGGATCGAATATGCTGAGAAAACAGATTCATACTATGTGCGGAGCATGATATATGCAAACATCGCTAGAGATTGCGCGAAACTCGGGGATTCCAAACGTCTAGAGGAATTCAGGGAGAAATTCACCAAATCATTTGTTGATGCGGGTAAGACGTCAAGCAAACTGGCAAGAGCCGTAGGTGTTCGCACGGAGGCTGTCCTGTTCGCGGTAGATGGTCATTGGGACGAAGCGAATAACCATTTTGAACACTGCCTTGAATTGTTTAAAGGAGCGGCAGCTGCCATTGTTCATGAAGCAATGGCCAGGGCTGATTATGCTTGGGCGCTTAGAAAGCAGGGAAGAATTGTTGACGCAAGAAGGCAGATTGAAGAGACCAAGAAGTTGTATGAAAAGGTCGGAAGTAGATCTAATGTGGAGAGAATGGAGACAATGCTGGTCGAAATCAAGGAGCCTTCATGAACGGCGCTGGTCTCACGATAGTACGGACTGGTTGTTCGGTTTTTTGAGGCAACGTTGAAAGAGCTATGATTTTTTAATAAGTGACTTGGTATTCGCTATTCGGTCAGTACGAGCGGTCCCAGCTTGAGAACTATCGAGCCGTCCACCTCAAGGAAACACAACGTATCACCAGGTCGCAACCCAAACTTCTTCCTGACCTCAGTGGGCACTGTTATCTGGCCTCGCGCCGTCATTTTTGATTGCCCCCTCAAAATTGCCTCAACGGAAGCGTGTTCTTCATTTCTTGTTTCTCGACTCAAGGTTACTCAGCACTCTCCAGTCACTTTTGGAATGTTATTGCAAGTAAATCAATAAAAGACTTACTGTGTTGTATTATCATGCGTTTCTTACAATTTTTTAAGAACAGATTAGAATGTATAGTAATGACGAGGAAAAGTCGGGGGGTGAGGAAAATGGAAAAGAAACCTGACGAAAAAGAACCAGTTAAGGTGAAGGAGAAGGCCAAGCTGTATCCGAAGCTTATGACGCCGGTAAGAGCCGCGATTGCACCTAGTCTCGCCAAGTCTGCTGCCCGAACAAGTGCTCGTACTAGTGCGCGAACAAGCGCACGAACAAGTGCCCGAACAAGTGCTCGCACAAACGCACGCACCAATGCTAGAACAAATGCTCGCACGAACGCGCGAACGAACGCACGAACGAACGCTCGTACCAATGCGCGGACGAACGCCCGAACAAATGCTCGCACAAACGCGCGGACAATGACGCAGGCGTAAATGTCGTGAGCGCTCTCGCGACAAATCGTTGCGTGGAGATAAACAACTTCACTAGTATTTTCTTTGTTTGTTTTCATTCAGAATAGAGAGGGGGGCGCATGAGTACTGACGTTGCGAGTAAGACAGACGTAATGTACGAAATCCTGTACAATCCCACAGAGTTCATTCCATTGCCTTCATCGCGGGTTAATGTAAAGACAACGATTGTTGATAACAAACCCTCCTATTTGATGAAGAATCATGCAACTGGAACATACTACGATCTCGATGAGCTAACAGACTTGATCTGGAGTCTGACAGACGGCAAAAGAACAGTCAGTCAAATCGTCAAGGATGTTCAGGCTCAGAAACCGAAGGTGCAGGAAAAAACTGTTTTTGAAAACCTATTGTTTTTTGCTGATTCAAATCTTCTGGAGGAAAAATCTGAAGAGAAACCAAAGACGAGATTCAGAGTAGTGTCCTCCTTTGAAATGGCAATTACGTTGATTCGAAATAGCCACGGTTTCATCCACTCTCTTCATTCACGCATACATCTGATTTTCAGGAGATGGTTACTTTGGGTCACGATCGGATTTATCATTGCGGCTGCAGTGTTGTTTGCTCGTGAATTTGTGTCGATCTATGGACAAAAAGCGAATTTCGAAATCATGGGGTCATCGGTTGTGGGCTTCTTCTTCTATTATTTTGTGCCTCTAGCTCCTGTGATTGCAATTCATGAAATTGCCCATGCAATAACTCTTGTGCATTTCGGTGGTCAGGCTGGTGAGATGGGAACTGGCTTGTTTTACTTCAGTCCAATGTTCTATACGGATACCACGGACGCCTGGGGGCTAACGAGAGGTCAGAGAATGCAGGTCTACCTAGCCGGAAACATTTCCACCTTGCTCATCGGAGCCGCTCTTGTTTTTGTTCATCTCTTTGTTCAGATTCCCGGGTTTGCCTCTCAAATCGTTCTCATGGTGTCTTTTTACTGTTTTTCAATGTCACTCATGAACTTTGCCCCTCCCTTCGAGACTGACGGTTATTACATACTCTCGGACGCCGTCAAGATGCCGAACCTTCGATATGACTCGTATGGCTATTTGGGCTCGGTTGTCAGACGTTTTTTCAGAAGACCTGTAAAGAAAGAAACTTCAGGGCTAACCAAAAGAAAAAAGCAGATCTTTTTATTATATGGACTTGTATCTGTGGCCTGGATCATATACATCATTTTTCAAACGTCACTCTTCCTCGTCTATATGGGTCAAGACGTGACTGTTGCTCTCAGAAACATTGGTGGGGCAATCGTATCTTCCCAAGCGATACCGATAGCGGCAGTTGTGATTGCAACACTTTCTACCCTTTATTTCGGAATGCAACTCACAGGATACACGTTCGCTTTTTCGAGCGCGGTGAAAAAAGCCATGGCAAGACCTCTCACTCTTGAAGCCATCCATGATCGAGACTTAACTGTATTTGAGTATCTTCCTCCTGGCGTTCCAGAATTCCTCTGCAACCGTCTGAAGTCAAGAATGGAAAAGATCTCGAGGAAATTTACACCGAAGTTTGAGGTTAAACTTGTCGGACGGTCCTGCTTGGCTACATTGAGAATGGGCGGTACAAATTTGGCCTTAGTCCAAATCAAAGAGCATCTGAAACGGATTGAAAAAGAGTTTAACTCGGCGTATGAGAAACTTATACTAAGTCATAAGGACACGATTCAAAGATCGGTAGGTGTCCACTCCCCACAAAAGATTGGATTCACAAACGCTTTCAAACAATTTGCGACTGAATCATCAGAAGCGGGAAATTCCACTGCGTTCAACATTGCTCGAGCTTGTGAAAAAACTCAAGAAGAGACTCTCTTGTATCTTCTGCAATCGGCTTGTGGCACGGTTTGGAACATCGAAGTTCCGCCCTCCCAAGAATACGAGTTTCAGAAAGAGTTGGCACCATCTTTACTTCTTGAAGACATGACTTTAACTGACCTTTACCACGACACTGAGAACTTCAAAAAACGCGTCATCTACGGTTTGGATTCGCTTATGGTTTTGGCAGTCGACACCGAAACTGCAATGAAGGAAGGACTTGCCAAACCGGATGAGTATCAATGTCTGAGTGTGTTAGAACCCATAAAGAGCCGAATCATTTTCGTAGGTCGAACTGACCCGATTGCCTACAAGTCAGAGGCATTCGCACCTATCTTTCTTACGTACACATGGACCGGCTACACGGACAATCTTTTGTGCGAGACCTGTCTGAAACTCGCAACAATCAAGCGAGCTCGTCTGCCTGATTCCAAAGAGATAGAAGAGTTAAGCATCGGCGAATTAGCCGTTCTGTCGAAGGATCTCATGCTTTTCGATCAAACCAGGGATCTGGTTGATAGGCGAATTAAAAAGACTATGGAACAATTTGCCAAAATGAATCAAAGTCTTGCTGAAATGCAGCATACGGCAGAATCAGTGCAAATTTTCAAAATCGGAATGTTGGAAGCAGCTTTGCGTGTGAACACCGAGAATTTGACCTCTATCCCCGGCAGGATTAGATGTTTCCAGAAAGATTGGAGTATAATGTGCAAGAGAATTGGGAAAGTGCAAGACCACGTTCAAAAGGCATACGATGAGACGAAGCCAGGCATCGAAAAGAGAAAACGCCATTTGCTGATGTTTTCTCCCTTCATCGTCATGGCGTCTGTTTTGCTCCTTGTTTTGGGCTTCAAACAAATGCCAACATCATGGTCGATTATATTATTCTCACTTTCGGCTGCGGTGCAGGTTGCCTATTGGACATTTTCCTATCGAGCGTGGAACTCAGCTCGCAAAGTTTCGAAGTATTCGGCCGAGGCTTTCAACTCAGTTCACACTGTTCTTCTAGCTCTGACAGAAGCCGTTTTCGGTTACGTGACGACCGAAGACGCTTTGACTCTGGACGAGACATCAGTCTGAAAGCTTTCAGATATTCCGGCAGATGATGCAAACGCGCGGTGAGCAAGTTTATAAGCTTTAGCAACAAGTATTTGTTTGATTCAGATGCCATTATCTGACCACAAGAGATTTTCAAAAACAACACGCAACTCTTCGGACACTCGTGAAGGATCCCTAAAAGAAGCGTTGTCCGAGCCTCGGAAACCTGTCGGGGTTGATCGCGTGACAGATCTCATGAATTGTATGGATATTTCAAAGAAGGTTTATCATTCTTCAATTCTGCCCAAGAAACTTTCCAGTAGCAATTCAGCCAAGACAAGAGTAGTTGGGGGAATTTCTAGAAATCTTGGTTCACATTCGTTCTCGGATAAACGATTGAAGCCCCGAGACTTCAACCTATGCAGAATCCCGAAAAAAAGCTCGAGTCTGCTGAGTAAAAGTGTTAATAGCTCTAGTTTTCTGATGGGAATTTTTACGCGAGAGGGACCCACATCAAAGTTTCCATCAGCCTTTGTTGACAAGAACAAACTAGTAATGCACAAGCTGAATCGACCTCTTTCTCGAAAAGAAGTCAATTCAAATAATCAAAAACTCGGGCACTTTTCAAATGCTACTGCACTTCGATTGTTTGAAGCTTTGTCAAAGGAGCCAATGGAGTTTCTTCGTCTTCACACAAGTTTTGGAGTTTCAAAGCGGACCGTGAGGGGGTTCGTCAGAAATGGATGGTTAACAGAGACGTGGGGACGAGGAGGCGTGGGTATTCGGTTCAGACTTTCAGAGAAGGGAAGGAACTATCTAAAAAGCCTTGAGGAATATTCAAAGTACGAAACAAAACCGAATCTGCGAAACTTCATTCGTCTAAAAAATAGAGCCTTCTGATGCCGTCCAATTCATGGGTAATTCTCCCTTCAGGGAGGAGGAGGCGGTCGCGGAGGAGGTGGCAGAACACTTCAAATCTTTCCCATTCACGCTGCGTACGGCCGCAACGATAACGCCGATGACAAATGCAGGTGTCGGGTCAAGGCCTCTTCTGCATTCTGGAGTGTAACGCGCGCTTCAGATGGACCTTCCATATTTCTTTTTCCACGATCAGGAGGGATGGCAAGCCTTTAATGCGATTCTTTCGCGAATAGAGACATGAGAAGATGAGCATGCCGAAACCGATTCTGGAAGGAATTCTTGTTCCCAGCGTTACCCCCTTCACCCGCACTGGACGCATCGACGTCAGCTCATTAAGGGAATGCGTAAGCTTCTGGCTGGAAGGCGGCCTCTCAGGACTAGTTCCAATCGGCAGCAACGGTGAGGCTCCGTATCTTTCAAGACAAGAACGAGTAAGCATAATCAAAACAGTTGTCGACGAGACCAACGGAAAAGTCCCAGTGATTGCGGGCACAGGCAGCACCAGCACCAGAGAGACGATCCTGTTCACCAAGGACGCAGCCGACTTAGGCGCGGACGCCGCCCTGATAGTGACGCCATACTACTACAAACTGAACAGCCAAGAAATCCACGAGCACTACAAGAGCGTGTCTGAAGCCGTCGATTTTCCTATAGTCGTCTACAGCGTCCCAAAGTTTACAGGCGTGTCGCTGGAACCAGCCTTCATCAACAAGCTTGCCTTGGAAAACAGGAAAGTGATTGGAGTGAAGGACAGCAGCGGAAACCTCGGTGCCATCACCGAAACCATAAGGCTGACAGGCAAACGACTCTCAGTCTTGGCAGGCAGCGCCGACATAGTTTTGCCTACCTTATTGGCAGGAGGCAGCGGCGCAGTTGTGGCGGTTGCCAACGTGTTTCCCGCCTTGTGCAGCAAACTTTACATGGCTTTTAAGAAGCGAGACTACGAAGAAGCCTCCGCGCTCCAGAACCGCGTATCGTTCGCAAATGAAGTCCTGGTGAAAAAGTTCAACCAGCTTTCAGCCATCAAAGAAGCGATGAAGTCAAAAGGACTTCCCGCCGGATATCCTCGTAGACCAGCATTGCCCCTCGTCGGCACTGATAAGAAAACGCTCCTTGGCCTGTTGAAAGAAATAGGGTAACCTCAGGTTTTCAGCATGTACCAAAACAGATAAGAACTCGTATACAGACCATCAATGCACCAAGTGGAAGTGAGCTGCAATGCCTGCTGAAATCCTTGATACCGAACACTTTGTGAAGCTGAGTGAAAAAGCAGAGTTCTGCGCCGTCAAACGGTTAAAGGAAGTCGTGAAGCTGAAGCTTCGAACGCCGAGCAAACTGTACACACTGAAGATTGAACCAATGAAGGCTGAAGAAGTCATCAAGAAGCTTCAATGCGAAATCCGCGAGATATGAGCGCGTGTCCCAGAAACTGTCGTGATCTTCTAGTTTAGATTTTCTTTGGCGCGCGTCGTCAGTTTGCTTGTCAACAACGATCCCCGCGTACATTGCGAGATTTTGAGCCTTCAGAAGGTACCGTAAGCAGCAATGCATGCAAGCAACATGCAATCCTGCTGCAAGACAAGCCTAACAGGCCGTTCATATTTGGATCCAAATATTCATGGTACATTGAAACCTAGGAGGGGTACCGATCACCGCCACACCAGATCTCCAAACATTACCAAGCGTGTCCCTAATCAATGAGCTAAAGCGGCCGCGCGAATTTGTGATCACTGCTTCTTCGTAAGGTATTCGTGAATGGCTCTCGCAGCCTTCTTGCCTGCTCCCATCGCGCTTATCACAGTGGCTTCACCCGTAACTATGTCACCGCCCGCGTAGACGCCTTCAATGTTCGTTTTCCCGTTCTCATCAGACACTATTGTACCCCATTTCGTCACTTCCAACCCCTCCGTCGTGCTCTGTATGATCGGATTCGGCGTCCTGCCCACTGCAACGATAACGGTGTCAGTGTCCATCACAAACTCTGAACCCTTCACGGGAACAGGTCTTCTTCTGCCAGACTGGTCCGGGGGCCCCAACTCCATACATACACACTCCATCGCCTTCACCCAGCCTTTCTCGTCCCCGAAGAACCTTATTGGGTTCGCCAAAAACTTGCAGAGTATCCCCTCCTCCTCAGCATTCTCGATCTCTTCTTTGCGAGCAGGCATCTCTTCTCGCGACCGACGATAGACAATGCACACTTCCTCAGCACCCAAACGCAATGCCGAGCGAGCAGAATCCATGGCAACGTTGCCGCCGCCGATAACGACCACATGCTTTCCGATTCTGATCGGCGTATCATAAAGAGGAAACGCGTACGCCTTCATCAGGTTCACGCGAATCAGAAACTCGTTTGCAGAATAGATCCCGCCAAGGTTCTCGCCCGGCACCCCCAAGAACGCTGGCAGACCCGCTCCGGTGCCAATGAAAACAGCACCAAAGCCTCTTTCCTTGAGTAGCTCTGGAATCGTGTAAACTCTTCCAACAAGATAACCCAAATGAAAGTCAGCCCCAAGCTTCTGGATGTAATCCGCTTCAGCCTGAACAATCTTCTTTGGCAATCGGAACTCAGGGATCCCGTAAACCAAAACCCCCCCGGGGACGTGTAAAGCTTCAAAGATCTCGACCTTGTGCCCCATCCTGACGAGGTCCGCCGCAGCGGTAAGCCCAGCTGGGCCGGCACCGACTATCGCTATTTTCTTGCCTGTTGACGGTGCCCTCTCGGATAGTTTTGTTCTTCCTCTGTCTCTTTCCCAGTCTGCCAACCAACGTTCCAGCCTGCCGATACTGACTGGTTCACCGACTTTAGCAAGGATGCAGCACTTTTGGCACTGCTCTTCCTGCGGGCATACACGCCCACAAATGGCTGGCAAGCTATTCTTCTCTTTGATCTTCGCTATGGCCTCATCATACTTTCCTTCCCTCAACAGCTTGACGAATTCAGGGATGCTTATCTCAACCGGGCAGCCCGTGACACACTGGGGTTTTGGACACTGTAAACAACGGTTCGCCTCTGCCTTTGCTTGCTCCTCAGTATAGCCGAGAGCAACTTCATCAAAATTCTTCCTGCGGTCCTCTGGCTTCTGCTTGGGCATCTGCTCTGCTTCTTTCTTTATCTTAGGTTTCGGTTTACTTTCTGCCACAGGCACAGCTTCCTTGCAATTGATAGATGAAAGAGCTCAGTCTTTCCTCAGGCAGAAACATTCTCTGCCTGTTCACCAACTCGTCAAAATCCACTGCGTGTCCATCAAATTCTGGGCCGTCAACGCATCCGAACTTCATCTTGCCGCTGACGGTAACTCTGCACACCCCACACATTCCCATACCGTCTATCATTACAGGCGTCAAAGTAACGATTGTGGGCACTTTGCAGGACCTCGTCAACTCTGCCACATTTCGCATCATCACGATAGGTCCATAGGTAACGCAGCGATCAAACCTGCCTTTTTCAAGAACATCCTTGAGAAAATCTAGTCCTTCGAAGCCTTTGGATCCGTCATCGGTTGTAACATAGAACTCATCGCAGAGGAGCTTCATCTCTTCTTCGAAGAAAAGCAGGTCCTTGGTTCTGGCTCCAATGGCAACCGTCACGCTGTTTCCGGCTTCCCTAAGCGCCTTCACCTGAAGCAGCATAGGTGCGATCATTACACCGCCGCCGACGCATAGAACTTTCCCGAAGTTCTTCACCTCGGAAGGTTTTCCCAGAGGTCCCGTTATGCTCTGCACACAATCGCCTTCGTTGAGGCATCCCAACTGCCGGGTTGTCTTGCCGACCTCATTGAAGGCGAAGCATACTGTTCCCTTCTTTGGATCGTATCCGGCAAAAGTCAGAGGAACGCGTTCACCCTTCTCGTCGATCATTAACATGATGAATTGGCCAGGACGAGCTTTTTGAGCTATTTCAGGAGCATCAACCTCAAACCACTTGATCTTCGGTGCCAGCTCCCTCTTCGAGAGAATCTTATACATTGGTTCTCACCTCTACACTCACCATCTTCAAAGGAGGCAGGGACGCAATCTTCTTTTCAAACTCGGCGAGCTTCTGATCAAATTCGCCAACGCATCTCGGGTTAACCGTGAACAACTCGAAACGCTCAAGCAACCCCATTTTTTTCAACGAATTCTTGAGGACAGAAACGTTTCTTTCAGCCGTTTCCTTTCCTTCCTGAAGCTTACAGTCTTCCGGTGAACATACCGCGGCCATTACACCGTCAAACCCGTTCTGCAAAGCGTTGAAAACATGAACTGGGTCTAAAGCCTTGAAGCATGGAACCTCCAACATCAAGACTTTCTTGTTCAACGGGCTTTCAGAGTCGTCTAATGCTGAGAACTCTGACCATTGACAAACGAAAACAAGAATGAGCGGCGATACTCCTTGCTTCTTGAGCTGCCTAGCAGCTTCCACGTAACGTTTGAGTACGTTGTCAAACTCGAAACCCTTGACCTCAATCGCGTTATAAGGGCAGACCAATGCACAGGCTCCACAACCCTTGCACTTGTCCGCAAGAATCTTAGGAGTCGCCAATTGCTGTGCCTCTATTGCCTTGTAGGGACAGATGAACACGCACTTGTCGCAGCCTACGCATTTTGACGTGTCGTAAATCGCTTTCCTGGAGTATTTGATGACTTTGAAGGCGTCTTTGTGGAGCCCGAATTGCTCGAGCACTTTTCCGCCCAGAACCATTCTTCGAGTGTTTATCTTCGTGCCCTCCTTGAAGCGGCAGAAGTCATCCTCACATTGAAGCGAGACGATTCTCTTTATGCCACTTTTCAAGACTTTGAAAATGAACTCCGCTGGAATGCGTCCAGCACAGGGAACACGTAGAGGTATGTATTTCTCTATTCTCAAACCGTTTTCTTTGAGGATCTCCTGCACCTCGCCACTTGAAGGTGAGTTACCTCTGCACATCAGGACGAGCGTATCGCTCCTGCACTTTTCCTGCAAGACCTTAACGTGATTGAGCAAGCTTTCATAATCATAGTACATGATTTCCACTGCCATAACAGGGCAAGCGCTGTAACATATGCCGCAGACCTGGCACTTTTGAAGGTCTATCTCAACCTTGCCGGTTTCTGGGTCACGTTTTATCGCTTCGTATGGACATATCGAATGGCAGATGGAACACCTGCTACAAAGATCTTCGTTGATCATTATTGCTGCGGCACATTTCTTGCTCATTTACTCTGACTCCTCGGCTTTTTGTCTTTCAACCTTCCCTGAGACAATCGTTTTCGTGACTCTGAAAAGAATTATTCTGAACGATATATTGGTTTTGAGGGGTTTAGCTACTTTCTATAGTATGGTCTTTCGATGAAGGCGTATGCCTCAACCGCAGCAGTTATTCCTTGTCCAACAGCTACTCCTATTTGCTTGACGGGATGGTTTGCAACGTCACCCGCAGCATAGACTCCTTCGATGTTGGTGTGCTGCAGCGCGTCAACGATGATGTTGCCATCTTTGTCAACAGCAACTCCGGCTTCTTTAGCTTGCTGGGAGTTAGGGTCCTCACCAATCTGGACGAAAACGCCGTCAGTCAAAACCTCTCCAGTTTCACCGCTTTGGTTGTTGATGATGATGACCTTCGTCACACTCTTCTCGCCAAGAATCTCCTTGACCTCGGAGTTCCAAAGAACCTCGATGTTTTTCATCATTTTCAAGTCCTGAGCCAAAGCATCTTCCGCCCTGAAGGTGTTCTTGCGGTGAACGAGTTTGACGTCTGATCCGAGATGAGCAAGGTACAGCGCAGTTATGAGCGCCGTGTTCCCCCCTCCAACAACCACAACTCGCTTGTTTTTGAAAAATGGGCCATCACATAGCCCGCAGTAACTCACCCCTCTTCCACGGAACTCTTCTTCGCCCGGAACTCCAAGACGACGATACGTTGCTCCAGAAGCAACTATAATCGCTTTGGCCTCGAACGTTCCCTTTTCAGTTTCAACTACCTTCTTATCGACTCCCAGGACCATTCTCACAACCCTTTCAAACTCGTTGATCTTCGCGCCTGTTTCCTTAGTTTGAGCAACCATTTTCTGTGCGAGCTCGGTGCCTTCGATATTTTGAAAACCAGGATAGTTCTCCACCCATGGCGCGTCGGCTGTAGTTCCCCCAGCTATTTTCTCTTCCAGAATGATCGTCTTGAGTCCGCTTCGAGCGCCATAAATCCCAGCGGCCATGCCAGCGGCTCCCGCGCCTATTATCAATAAATCGCAGCTTTCCATGCTCTCTCAACTCTGAGACCCATTATTCTAACCACTCGTGGTTTATGAAATATTCGCAAAGCAAGAGGACTACGGGATATCTCTCTTATCGCAAACAATGTGCTTCTGCACTAACCTATGCTTCATGGTGTAAACATTCGGCTGGACTCTGAAAGCGAAAGGCTTCAACTGGAAGCTTGTTCCAGAATCCTTATAATCGAGGTTCAAAAGATGGTAGCTCAAGAGGAGAGAAAGAAATGATCAGAAAAATCGCAGTTCTATCTTTGATCGTTCTGCTTGCCTCATTCATCTACGTCACCGCTGCCGCAATGCCGCACGCATCTGCCGCTGCGCCAGTACAGTTGTTCATCGACCCTCCACAAATCGTTGATCAGACTCTAGTGCCAAACACCATGTTCAACGTTTCAGTCAAGGTAGCTAACATTCCTGCTGACCCCGGGGTCGTCGGCATTGAGTTCAACGTGACCTGGGATCCAACGATACTCACTGGAATCAGCCAGCAGGAAATTATCTTCCACCAGGTGACGCCGACAAGTCAATGGAGCAACATTTGGGCTCTCACGGATGATGTCGAGACCAACTCCGTAGCGTATGCTTACACCTTCCAGAACATCGCCAAGGCCAAAACAGGCGGCTACGCACCGATAAACGGAAGCTACACCGTCGCAAACATCACGCTTCAGGTAGTAGGCGTCGGAAAATGCCCACTGCACTTCTACGTGTCAAAACTAGGAGACCCAACGGGCACCGCAATCGACCACGACACAACTGATGGATTCTTTAACAACATAGTTCCACCCCCACCGCCAGCAGCTGCACTGCTCTCACTTGATCCAGCGAAAATCGTCAACTCTGGCCTCGTTGTCGGCACAACCTTCTCAGTAAGCGTTAATATCACAAACGCCACGAACCTCGGCGGCCTAGAATTCAAACTTGGCTTCAACGTAAGCGTTCTGAACGCGCTTTCTGTTAACGCCGGCGGAATTCCTTTCACCGGAACAGCAACACAGATAGATAATTCGACAGGATTCATAATGTTCAATGCCACATCAGTCCCGTCTTTGAACATCACGGGCACTGCGGCGATAGTTCAATTCAAAGTGATGGCAGACGGAGTCAAAAACTCGCTCTTGCACTTGTACAATGTGACGCTCGTCGATGGTGACGGCAATCCGTTACCGTTCAACACGACCGATGGAAGCTTCACGAACACGAAGATCATCCCAGGCGACATAGACTCAAACGGAATCGTCGACATCTACGACGCAATCGCGGCTGCTCGCGCGTTCGGTTCGACTCCTGCATCCCCTAACTGGAACGCCGCGGCAGACCTTAACGGAGACGGACAAATAGACATCTTTGACCTAATAATAATCGGACAGAACTTCCGTCAAAAAGCGTAAACCTCTTTCCCTTTTTTCTTTTGCAGCTCATCCAAAAGACGAATCAGTCTAGAAACCGAGTGCCACTAACTCTGAAATATCCATGATTTGGATTTTGCCTTCAGCACCAGTGGTCTTCACTGCATCCTCAAACGTCAAGAGGCAGTAAGGACAAGCGACTGCAAGAACGTCGGCCCCGGCCTCGACAGCATCTCTGACGCGTGTCTCAGCAAGACGCGGACCAGGAATGTCAACCCACATTCTTCCTCCTCCCCCTTCACAGCAAACGCTCCTCGCCCTGTTGCGGTCAAACTCTAAGAGCTTCACGCCGGGTACGCTTTCAATCACTTTCCTAGGCTCGTCGTAAACGCCGTTCTGCTTCCCCAAGAAGCACGGGTCATGATAGATTACTTTCCTGTTCACTTCCTTGCTGAAAGCCAATTTCTTCTCGTCAATCAGTTTGGCAAGAAGCTGACTGTGATGAAGCGGCTCAAAAACAGTCTGATTGTACCTATTCTTGAAGGCATGGTATCCATGTGGACAGCTTGTCACAGCCTGTTTCACATCATACTTCCTGAAGGCCTTCATGTTCTCTTCAACGAGGAAATCAAAAAGGCCTTTTTCCCCCATTCCGTAAACTTCGCTTCCGCAACAGTTTTCTTCGTCGCATAGAACGCCAAAATTTAAGCCTGCTCTTTCGAAGCATCTTACTAGGCTTTTAGGCACGTTCTGAACTCTCGGGTCGTAGGCAGCGGTACATCCGACGAAGAACAAGACGTCTGCACCCTGTGACATTGGTTTGACATTTAGGCCTTGCATCCATTCGGAGCGTTTGTTACGTATTCTTCCCCAAGGGTTACCGTTCTTGAAAATGCTTTCCAACGCATCCCTTATCGTAGGCGCGATCTGGCCCTCTTCAACCGCCATACCCCGAACGTCAATAAGAAACTCATACGGGTTCAGATCCTTTGGACAGCGGACGCCACACGTGCTACAAGTTGTGCAGCTCCAAACCTCATTCTGTGAATGAGGTGTCAACTTGCCTAACGTGGAAACTTCACGCATGTACTTTCTAATGTTCAGATTGGCTTTTCTTGCGACTGGACAGCTTCCAGTGCAAGTTCCACATTGAATACATTCAAGAAGTTTGTGCTTCTGCGTCAGCTCCTGAGCATTCATGTCGGTCCATCGCTTTTTAGTGAAACGGGAGCATAAGGTTATTAAAGCGTTTTCCCGTGAATCATTCAAAATCGTTCATAGGCTAAGGAGATTTCAACCAATGGAGAAGAAATCGCCTAGGATCGGTATTTTCGTGTGCGAATGTGGCGGCAACATAGGCGACGTCGTAGACGTCAAGTCGGTCGTAGAAACGATCAAGAACTGGCCTGATGTTGCAACTGCCAAATATCAAAAGTATCTGTGCTCTAAACCAGCCCAAGAGATGATACTCGACTCTGTGAAAAAAGACAACTTAGACAGAGTCGTCGTTGCCAGCTGCACACCACGAATGCATCTAGGCACCTTTCAATCCGTCATGGAGAGATCTGGTCTAAACCCCTTCATGCTTGAATTCGTTAACATAAGGGAGCAGGACTCATGGGTTCACGGTCCTCATCCGTCGCCTGAAGCCACGAAGAAAGCCATAAGCCTGATCAAAGGTGGTTACGAAAGAAGCCGAGAGCTTGAGCCTCTCCAAACCATCAGCGAAAAAGGTTCGAGAGAAATCCTCATCGTGGGCGGTGGAATAGCAGGAATAACCTCAGCCCTTGAGCTTGGCTACTTAGGCTACAAGGTTCACCTCGTTGAAAGAAAGCCGAGCATCGGAGGAAACATGTCGAAACTGACAAAAGTCTTCCCAACCCTGGACTGCGCCCAGTGCATTCTGACCCCGAGAATGGCTGAAGTAGGAAGAAACCCGAACGTGACTCTCTACACTTATGGCGAGGTGCAGGAGCTAAGCGGAAGGCCAGGCAACTATGACGTTAAGGTCTTCATGAAGCCACGCGGCGTAGATCTGCAGAAGTGCAGGAACTGCGGCGTCTGCGCGAAGGTTTGTCCGGTTTCGGTTCCAGACGAGTTCAACGAGTGCTTGTCACAGAGAAAGGCCGCCTACATCGAATTTCCACAGGCAGTCCCTTCAGTATACACAATCGACTTCAAGTCTTGTACTAAATGCGGAAAATGCGAGAAACTTTGCCCCGCAAAAGCAATAAGCCTAGCAGATCAGGGAAGCACCGTTAACCTCCACGTCGGCGGCATAATAATGGCAACTGGATACGAGCTGTATGACGCGAAGAAGCTTGAAACCTATGGCTACGGCACGTACAAGGACGTAATAACGATGATGGAGCTGGAAAGACTCGTTTCAGCCACTGGTCCCACAGGAGGTTACGTAAAGCGGGGAGACGGCACCGACGTGAAGAAGGCCGCAATCGTGCTATGCGCGGGGTCAAGGGACAAGAACTACGTTCCATACTGCAGTCGCATCTGCTGTATGTACGCGCTCAAACAGGCTTTTGTCCTGAAGAAGATGCACGGAATCGACGTAACAATCTATTACACGGACATAAGAGCAACAGGAAAAGGATACGAAGACCTCTACTGGCGTGACCAAGAAGCAGGAGTCGCTTTCGTACGGGGAAAAATCGCAGAAGTCTACAAAGACAGCAAAACGGGAAAGCTCGTCGCGTTGACTGAAGACACAATATCCGGCGAGCTCATGGAAGACCAATTTGACATGATCGCGCTGGCAACACCCATGGTTCCACCCGGAGGACTGAAAGAACTTACTGAAAAAATGAAAGTCTCGGTTGGCGAAGATGGGTTCATAACGGAGAAACATCCAAAACTCGATCCTGTCGATTCCCTCACAGCCGGAATTTTCGCGTGCGGCTGCGCCCTAAGTCCGAAGGACGTTCGCGACACAGTCTCGGACGGTCTCGGAGCCTCGGCAAAGGCTGCATTGTTCCTCAAGAGTGATTACATAACGACATCCCCTGAAAAAGCCTTCGTGATAACTGACCTGTGCAACGGTTGCGGCGGATGCGTACCTATCTGTCCGACCAAGGCAATAACTTTGCAAGAAGGCAAAGCAAAAATCGACCCGTTCCAGTGTACAGGCTGCGGCGCGTGCATACCAGTCTGCCCACAAGAAGCCATCGACTTCAAGAACGCCACGACCAAGCAAGTAATCGCCAGCCTCAAAGGCGTTCTCGCAGAGAAACAACCAGGTGAAGTCAGAGTCGTCGCCTTCGTCGACAAGAACGTCGGCTACACGGGAATGGACTTCTTAGGATTGGACCGTGCAAACTACCCTGAAAACGTTCGCATCGTGTCCGTACCAACGACCGCCATACTTGGCCTGAAACACCTGCTTTACGCGTTTGCCTACGGCGCCGACGGCGCGCTCGTCATCGAAGGAACCCAGGAGATCGATGAGAAATTTACGAAGAAGCGAATGATCGACCTCGGGCGCGAACTCGCGAAGTACGGCGTTGAAAACATGCGAGTACGGTACAGCTACGTTCCCCTGCCAGTGTATAAAAAGGCCGCCGAATTGTTCATTATGTTCACAGATCGAATCAAAAAATTCGGCCCATTTCCAGAGGACAAACGCAACGCCATCAAACAAAAACTTGGCCTTTAAACGTATTTGTTCAATTCTCGAGTTTTTTCAATGTTCGAACAGAATATCCTATGACATGGACCCATCTGCCTGATCACGCTGACTGTGTCTGTCTCAAGTGAGACGCACAAATCATTATTTCCAATTTTCGTACATACCTCTGGATTCGCGGCGAAAAAAGGCGGGCGCCCTTTTTCCCGTTAAAAGATGGAGGGACCCAGCATGAATTGGAAACTCGTAGCCGTGAAAACTATGCCTTTCGTTTTCTTTGCAGCGATCTTCTTTTTGAAGACTATTTGGGGCGAAGTACCAGCCTGCTGCTAGCGGGTGTGTGCGCATGCAGATCCGCAAGCCCTTTTCTTTTTTCAGAAGCGCGAGAGAACGCATTTTCGAAAACGAAACGATACGGTTCCTGTTCTTTGTTGAACGAATGCCAAAGCACAGAGTGATGGAAAGCATTAACGTATTCTTTCTGGCTTCATTGAGCATCATCTGCTTTCTCGCAGGGTTAGGCGGTTTCATGTTGTGGGATTCCTACGGACTAATCGGATTCATATTGTATTACGTAGGTGCCCTCATCGCAGTGTTAGAGCTGCTGCACTGCCTGTTTGACAGGTGAATTCTGCTAGTGGAACGGCGTTTTGAAGAGTTCTTTTATACTCATGAGTCAAAGAATACGTTTGAAGGAGCTGTCAATTTGAGCACCACAGAGTGTCCGTTATGCAAACTGGACTTGAAAAAGGAGAAGATTTTCTATGACGACAGATCGTTCCTAGTTCTGAGAACGAAGGATCTAAAGGGACACAAGGAAAGAATCATGATCGTCTACAAGCCGCACGAGCACACAATATCCCACAAGGCCCTTGAACGAGCTTTGGATCTTCTTTCCGACATGGGCAGAAAAGTTTTCAGCTACACGCCGAAGTTCGTAATAATGGACGCAACCTTCGCAACGATAAACGATCATTGGCACCTCGTTGGAACAGATCTTGATCCCAAAAGCAAAGATTTTGACCAGATCCTTTCCACCAGATGGATAAAAGTGGTGGACAACACAACGGCCGAAGAAAGCGAACCTTAGATATTTGCAAGAAGAATCAATTAATTCCACAAACCATAAGACTCCCAGGAACCACCTATAAATATCGACCGGATTGGGCTGTTGTATGTCTTTCTTGAAGAAGTTCAAAGACAGACTAACTAAACCCAACGCTGCAGCATCGTTACAGCTGAACAAGAGTGGTTTTGCGTTGGGCGAAAACTTGGAGGGCACTCTGGTCGTCACCTCAAATGAGGAGTTTGACGCCAAAGAGATAAGGTGCGAATTCCAATGCGTCGAGACCAAAAGAACCATCTCCAATCAATATGATGCCGCACTCAAACGCACTGTTCCAAGGGAAGTTCAGGAATCCGTCACTCTGTATTCTGCAAGACCCCAACTGAGCGGTCCAATACACCTTACGCCGAGCTTCTCGCAAAACTATCAGCTTGCCACAATCATCCCTGCCACAGGGAGACCAACCTATCGCGGCGTTGACCAAAACGTCGTCTGGTCAGTGAAAGGTGTTATAGCGGTCGACGGTCGACCTGACGTGGCGAGTTCAGTCATTGAAATTCAAGTGTCGCCTCCGAGTGTTTCTCCAGTGGTAAGTGAAAAAGAAATCGTTCGAGAAGTGGTCATGATCCCGTGCAAGTACTGTGGAGCGTTGATGGAGCAAACCGTCACAGTTTGCCCCAACTGCGGAGGAAGAAGAACCGGCTGAGTCCACTCGTTCTCGGTCTCCGACGTTTGCACTTCAACTCTTCCTGCAACGTCTATCATTGGCACTTTGGATGTAAAACGATTTTTCTCGAGCAAAAGCTATATGAAAACGAGTGCTAAACACAGTCCACATCTCTAGGAGAGTAAGGTGACTTGGACATAATCATCTGTGCTAAACATGTTCCTGAAACAGCCGAAGCAGAATTGAAGATCGATCCCACGGGCAAGAACGTGGACAAAACAGGCTTGGTCTACGATATCAATGAATGGGATGACTACGCGCTTGAGGAAGCCGTGCGAATAAAAGAGAAACAGACTGGCACAGTAACCGCCATAACGGTGGGCGCGGAAGATTCGGACAGCACGTTGAGAAAGTGCATGGCCCGAGGCGCGGACAAGGCAATAAGAATGACTGACTCAAAATTCAACGGTTCAGACGGCTACGCCGTCGCAAAAATACTTCACAGCGCAATAAAGAATTTACATTTCGACTTGATCCTCACCGGTGCCCAAGCTGGCGACGATGGAAGCGGAATGGTCGGGCCGATACTCGCTGAATTGCTCAAGATACCACACGTGACGATGGTTAAGAAAATCGAACTCGGCAACGGTGTCATAAGGGTCAACCGGGAACTTGAAGGCGGCTTGGAGGAGCAGGTTGAAGTGAAGTTTCCTGCTGTTGTCTCTGTCCAGACGGGAATCAACGAACCTCGGTACGTTTCCATCATGGGAATTCGCAAGGCGATGCAAAAAGAAATCAGACTAATGACTCTGATAGACACAGGGTTGACTGAAAACGATGTTGGACCTGGGGGTTCATGGACCACCATCGAGAAAATGTACGTTCCGCCCGTCGAGAAGCAAGCAGAATTTCTGAAGGGAACCCCAGAAGAAGTCGCCACAAAGATCGCTGAATTACTTAAGTCGAAGGGGCTGATTTGAAATGGCAAAGATATTTGTTCTGGCTGAACACAGGCAAGCACAGCTTCGAGATATCACTTTTGAAATGCTCACAAAAGGCCGAGAACTCGCAGCCAAGACTGGCGCAGAAGTTGTCGCCGTCCTATTGGGAAAAGGCTTAAGAGAGCACGCCAAAAATCTGGCAGAGTACGCCAAAACCGTTCTGTTGATTGAAGACGCAAAACTCGAGAACTTCAATTCTGAAGCTTACAGAAGAATACTCTCAGTACTCATTTCTGAACACAAACCGACGCTGGTCTTATTGGGACACACCTCGTACGGAGTGGACTTAGCTCCAAGGCTCGCCGCCGCCATGAACTTACCGCTAGCCACCGACTGCGTAGACTTGAACTTTGAAGGCGACGCGCTCACGGTCACGCGGCAGATGTACGGCGGGAAAGTGAACGTGAAAACAAACGTGAGAAAGGCAGAAACTTATGTAGCGACGCTTCGACAAGCCACTTTTGCACCCCAGAAGCCTGCGCCTCCTGAAAATGGGCAAATCATGGAGGTTCCTTCACCTCTAGCCGAGGAAATTCAGGAGAAACGATTCATCCAATACGTGCTGCCGCCTCCTGGAGGCGTCGATATCACGGCGGCCGAAAAACTCGTCGGTGTAGGGAGAGGGATCAAAGACGCAGCTAACATTCCAATGGTCGAGGAACTGGCGAAAACTATTGGGGCGGTTGTCTCATGCTCACGCCCGATCGTTGACAAAGGCTGGTTGCCCTCAGACCGCCAAGTCGGTACGTCCGGCAAGACCGTGAAACCGAAACTCTACATTGCTTTAGGCATAAGCGGGGCGTTCCAGCACGTACTGGGAATGAAGAAGCTCAGACCTCATCATTGCCGTAAACAAGGATCCAAAAGCGCCTATATTCAGTTTCTCAGACTACGGCGTTGTCGAAGATATCTTCAAAATAATGCCCCCCCTTAAGACCAAGGTGTCTGAAATTCGTTCGAAGAAACCAGCTTGACGAGGAGGAAGAAAATAATGGATTTCAAGTTGAACGATGAACAGAAAGAAATAGTCAAAGCAGTCCGGGAATTTTGCGCTAAAGAATTTACACCTGAACTGGCGATCGAGTTTGATCAGAAAGAAGACTTTCCAATGACCATTTACAAGAAAGCTGCTCAGCTCGGTTTCACAAGCATGCGGATACCCCAAGAATATGATGGTCAAGGATACGGCCTTATCGAAGATTGCTTAGTCGTTGAAGAGTTGTGCCGTGCAGACCCTGGGCTTGGAGTGGCGATATCGCTTGGAAACCTGATGATTCCAGACGTGTTGTTGAAACACGGCAATGAGGAACAGAAGAAGAAGTACATTCCGCCCTTATCAAGAGGTGACACGCTGGCAGCAGCGGCCTTCACTGAACCCGAACACGGCAGTGACATCACAAGGATGGATTCAACCGCTGTTAAGTGCGGGAACGAGTGGGTCATAAATGGAGCTAAAGAATTCATCACAAACGCGCCGATAGCCGGCACCTTCATTCTACTCTGCCAATCGGACTGCAACGTACAACCATCGCATAGAGGACAAAGCATTTTCATCGCCGAGAAAGGGACGAGCGGGTTGGAGACGACGATGCTTCACGGCAAGATGGGTATCAAACCATGCATCACCGGTTCGGTTTCAATGGCCGACGTCAAAGTTCCGGAAACTAACGTCATAGGAGAACTGGGCAAAGGCTTCTACTACACCCTTGAGCTTTTCGACGGAACGCGGATCACCGTGGCAGCTCAAGCCGTTGGCATGGCACAGGGAGCCTTTGACAGGGCACTTGCTTATGCGAAGACGAGAAAACAGTTCGGCCAGGCGATAATCAACTTCCAAGGCGTGGGTTTCAAGCTAGCGGAGATGGCGTGGAAAATAGAATCGGCGCGTTTGATGACGTACAAGGCAGCTTGGCTCTATGATAAAGAGAAGCCCAATCAGGTCGCGACATCAATGGCCAAGGCCTACGCTAGCCGGGTCGCAATGGAAGTCACGGATGATGCAATACAGGTTTTCGGCGGTTACGGCTTTCTTGCAGACTACCACGTTGAACGCTATCATAGATGCGCAAAGATCACGGAACTTTATGAAGGAACAAGTGAAATTCAGAGGCTGACGATAGCAAATTGCCTAATGCGGCAACAGTAGCGATTTTTCAAACCCTTCTTTCTTTCAACGCGTCATAGCATTTTTCTTCAAAAGTCTTATTACATTTTCAAGAGTTCATTAGCAGTGAGGAGGAACATCCTTGACGCTTGAAAACCTGAAAAGAGTGGCAATCGTGGGCTCAGGTTCAATGGGCCACGGCATAGCCGAAATGCTTGCTATGAATGGCTATGAAGTTAGGATGATTGACATAAACGACGAGCTTCTCCAGAACGCCAAAGAAAAAATCAGATGGAGCCTTGACAAGTTCGTCGAGAAAAAACGAATCAGAAAAGAAGACGCCGACGCCTCCTTCGCTAGAATCAAGACAACTACCAGCTACCAAGACGCCGCCAAGGACATAGATCTGGCGATTGAGGCAGTTCCCGAAAACATGGACCTCAAGAAAAAAGTGTTTTCCACCCTCGACTCAGCAGCTCCGCCGCACGCGATAATCGCCTCCAACACTTCAACTTTGAGCATAACGGAAATGGGGAACGCGACAAAACGCCCTGAAAGAGTCGCTGGAATGCACTTCTTCAACCCGCCGATCATGATGACGTTGGTAGAGGTAATAAGGGGCGGTAACACGAATCAAGAGACCATCACCACGCTTTGCGAGCTTGCAAAGAAACTCGGAAAGACGCCCATAGTAGTGAGGAAGGACGTAAGAGGATTCATAGTCAACCGCGTCCTCGGAAGCGTCTTCAACGAGGCATTCTGGGCTTTCCAACGCGGTGAAGCAACCAAAGAAGGAATAGACTCTTCAGTCAAGTACACAGGCGGTTTTCCAATGGGCTGGTTCGAGTTGGCCGACTTCGTCGGTCTAGACATAGCCTACGAGGTTGGAAGAATCCTGTATGACGCTTACGGCGAACGCTTCAAACCATGCGCAGAAGTCATAGATCCGCTCATCAAAGAAAGAAAGTTCGGGCAAAAGTCAGGAACAGGATTCTATGATTGGACCAAAGGGCGACCGAGGATACCCTTCAACATGCTCGACGAGTACGATGTCGAAAGATCCTGGGCCGTAGCCGCCAATGAGGCCGCATGGATCATACACGATGACGCTGCGAACCCAGAAGACATCGACACCGGAATGAAACTAGGCACGTTCTGGCCGTCAGGTCCATGCGAATATGCTGACCGTGTCGGCCTAGACTTAATGGTCAGCAAGCTTAAAGAGCTATACGCGAAACATAATATGGAAATGTATAAGCCCTGTCCCTTGCTGGAAGAATACGTCAGCAAAGGTTGGACAGGCAAAAAAGTTGGAAGGGGGTTCTACAAATGAAGTTCGAGTTGACAGAAGAACAACTCCACGTCAAGAACGCTGTAAAAGAATTCTGCCAAAAAGAGTTCAAGCCAGAACTAGCGTTGGAGCTAGACAAGAAAGAAGAGTATCCGATGGATTTGTACAAGAAGGCCGCCAAATTGGGCTTCACAAGCATGATGTTCCCAGAAGAATATGGTGGGCAAGGCTTGGGTCTGCTCGAGGTCTGCTTAGCAGTCGAGGAAATGTGCCGAGGAGACTCGTCACTCGGAGTCGCGATTTCAAGCAGCAACTTCGGCAGTGAATTCATAATGGTCCATGGCTCCAAAGAGCAGAAGGAAAAATATCTGCCACCGATCTGCAGAGGCGACTTCATGTCCGCCGCGGCATTCACTGAACCGAACGTCAGCGGAAGCGACATAAACCGCATGGAAACCACTGCAACTAAATATGGAAATGAATGGTGGATAAATGGACAGAAAACCTTTATCACAAATGCGACGGTAGCAGATTTCATCGTTGTTCTAACTCAAACAGACACGAAGATCCGACCTACTCACCGCGGAGAAACGTTGTTTGTAGTTGAAAAAGGGACATCCGGTTTGGAAGCCACGAAACTGCACAACAAGATGGGAATAAGAGCTTCAATAACCGGAGAACTCAATTTCAGCAACGTGAAAGTGACCGATTGGAATATGGTCGGTGAACTTAACAAGGGCTTCTATTATTCAATGGAATTCTTCGACAAAACACGCGTCGGAGTGGCTGCTCAAGCTGTTGGCATGGCGCAGGGAGCTTGGGAAATTGCGTTCAAGTATGCCAAACAAAGAGAAGCCTTTGGCATGCCTATAATGCAGCACGAAGCCATAGGAATGAAATTGGCCGAGCTGGCAACAAAGATCGAAGCCGCTCGGCTGCTCACCTACAAAGCTGCGTCTCTCATTGATGAGGGAAAACTGGATGCTATGGCAACAGCCATGGCCAAGTACTATGCTGGTGAAATCGCGATGGAAGTCACAAACTCTGCGATTCAGACTTTGGGCGGCTACGGATACTTCGGCGAATACCGCGTTGAAAAATTCCACAGAGACGCGAAAATAACAGAAATCTATGAAGGAACAAGTGAAATCCAGAGGCTACAAGTGCTCAAGTATCTTCTCAGCAAGTATTAGAAGAACCGCGTGAAAAACATATATGCCCATAAAACAAACAAACAGTAGGTGGCAAATTTGAGTAAAGCATACGAAACCCTCAAGATAGAAAGAGAAGAAAACGTTCTTTGGATTATATTGAACCGACCTCACCGACTCAACACATTCAACGAGGTCTTGCTCGAAGAACTCGGAGACATGCTTAACACAGCTGAAAACGACCAAAGTGTCAAATGCGTCGTCATAACAGGCGACGGCGACCGAGCGTTCAGTGCAGGTGCAGACGCAAGCATGTTCCAAAAAGCAACTCCTGTCACGACCGAAGAATTCTGCAGGCGCGGACAGAAAACCTTTGGCAAAATCGAAGAGATGTCAAAGCCAGTCATCGCCGCAATCAACGGTTATGCGCTCGGCGGCGGATTGGAACTAGCTTTATCGTGTGATCTCAGAATAGCAGCCGAGCATGCTGAACTTGGAAGCACAGAAATCAATTTAGGCTTGATTCCAGGATGGGGTGGAACTCAGAAGCTTGTCAGAATCGTCGGCTTGGCAAAAGCAAAGGAAATGCTCATGTTGGGAAGCAGGCTCAAATCTGACGAAGCGCTAAGAATCGGCCTAGTGCACAAGGTTGTTCACTTTGATAAGCTCAAAGAAGAAGTAAGCGCGATCGCTAAGAAGCTTGCGGAGGGTCCTCCTGTCGCAATGAAATACGCCAAACACGCAGCGAACTTCGGTGCTCAAGTTCCCCTGGAGGTCGGGCTAAGATTGGAAGCAGCGCTGTTTGCGCTAGTGTTGTCTACTGAAGACAGCAAAGAAGGCGTAGAAGCCCTGTTTGGCAAGCGAAAACCGGAATTCAAAGGCAAATAGCTTTAGCATTCCCTCTTATTTTGTATTTCCTTGTATCTCTAGAAAGGAGAGGTGTATTTGAAGTGAGAAAAGTAGCGGTAATCGGAATCGGAAATTCCAAGTTTGGAGTGAGACAAGACGTCAACATTTCTGAGCTTGCCTTTGAAGCAGTAAAACCTGCTCTTGAAGATGCAAGCGTAGAAGCACGCGACATACCTTTCGTGGCTCTCGGCTCGGTTGGAGCTGGCGCTTGGTATGAAGAACTGCTCCCTGCAGTAGTAGTTTCAGAGTACTGCGGCATGACAGGGGCAGGTCTCGTGCGTTGCGAAGCAGCATGCGCCAGTGGTAGCGCAGCATTTTTCACCGCTTACTCGGCTATAGCCAGTGGTCACGCAGACGTAGCCATGGCAATGGGTGTTGAAAAGATGCGGGAAATTGACTCTGCAACAGCCATGGAATGGATAGGCCGTGCAGGCTACTATCTCTGGGAGTTTCACAATTTCGGCGTGACTTTCCCTGCTTACTACGCGTTGCATGCCAACGCTCACATGGCCAAGTATGGAACAACCGAGGAAGACTTGGCGCTGGTCGCTGTCAAAAACCACAAGTACGGCTCAATGAACCCGATTGCGCATCTTCAAAACAGAGTCACAGTTGATGATGTCATGAATTCAATGGTCATCGCTTCGCCCTTGAAGCTTTACGATTGCTGTCCTTTGACCGATGGAGCTTCAGCATTGGTTTTAGCGTCTGAAGAAAAGGTAAAGGAACTCGGCGTCGACATGCCAGTGTGGGTGGCTGGAATCGGCTATTCTTCGGGAACAGCAAACCTCAGCAAGCGCAACAGTTTCGTAGGGTTGGAGGCAAGCGTCCAAGCTTCGCAAAGAGCATTCAAAGCCGCAGGAATAACGCCCGGTCAGGTTGACTTTGCAGAGGTGCACGACTGTTTCACAATAGCTGAGATCATGGCCTACGAGGACATAGGGTTCTGCGGCAGAGGTGAAGGAGTCAAGCTTCTACGTGAGGGACAAACTGAAATCGGCGGCAAAATCCCTGTTAACATGGACGGTGGCTTGAAGTCAAAGGGTCATCCGATCGGGACAACAGGGTGTTCGATGATATATGAAATTGCGAAACAACTGCGAGGAAAAGCCGAAAAAGGTAGGCAGGTTCCGTTGAAAAACAACATTGGACTCGCACATAACGTCGGCGGAACTGGTCACTATTGCTACGTCACCGTCCTCCGGAGGTGAAGATAATTGTCCTCAATGCCGTCGATAAAATCGAGAGAAATCAAGATAGTTCAGGAGATCCCGATAAGTAAAGAGCTCAAATTCTACGAGGGACTGAAGCAAGGAAAAGTGTACGCAACCAAATGCAAAGACTGCGGCAAGATCTATTTCCCGCCAAACGTTGATTGCGCAGAATGCCTAACAACGGGACTTGATTGGGTTGAGCTGAGCAGTGAGGCGGAAATCGTGACCTTTACGCATGTGGTGGTAAGACCGACCACTTTCCAGCAGCAGAAGCCCTACACAGTTGCTATTGGCAGGTTGAACGAAGGTGTCAAGGTGCTTGCGTGGCTCACTGGCTTCAAGCTTTCAGAAATCAAAGTCGGAATGAAAGCCAAACTGGTGGCCAAGGTCACGCCTGAAGGAAACGCAACATACGAGTTCATCCGTCCGTAAAGCGGATCAAATCAGCAACATGCCAATAAGAATCCAAGCTTCTGCCCTCTTTTCGCGACGTCCGCTCGAACGACGAGATCGCGCTGACGGGCGTTACGGCTACGACAACCTTCATTCAGAAGAGGCGATGACATCCATTTCGATAAGCCATTCTGGCGCTGGTAAGTGGGCCTGAACTGTTGTTCGTGCTGGAGGATGGTCTTTGAAATAGGCAGCATAGACTTCATTCATTTTCTTAAAATCCTTCATGTTTTTAAGGAAAACGCCCACTCTAACTACGTTGCCTAGAGACATGCCTGACGCAGCAAGTATTGCCTTCAAGTTCTCTATTGTCTGCTTTGTCTGAATCTCGACGTCACCATCAACTACTCTTTTGGTTTTGGGGTCGAGAGGAGCTTGTCCTGAAACGAAGAGAAAACTCCCTGCCTTTATGGCTTGAGAATAGGGGCCAATTGGCAACGGGGCTTTTTCGGTCTTGATGACGTTCAAATCGATTTCCTCACTTTTCTAGCGTAACTAGCTCGAAACCAATTAAAGCGTTTTCCAAGAGAGACTTTCAAAGGTCAACTCGCGAGTCCGTTTTTCCTAGGTCATGGAGATATACAGATTAGAAGCGAGGTCTTTTCAACCTTGTCGGCGGATACCGCTGAGCGAATTCAAAGAGAGGATAAAAAGGAAACAGCGTAAACGCTATGCAGTCTCTTCCTCTTTGACTACGATCCCTCTCTTCTTCATCTCACCGATGAATCTCTCAAACAATCGTTCGTTCATTCCGAGTTTTTCAGGAGGGATAACTCCTTTTTCCTCGATTGCCTTCTGCGCTAATAATTGTGCCACGATGGAAGTCGAGTAAGCTGTTGTTCTGGCCATCGAGGTAACTTGGCGCTCCTTGTCATAATGATCAAACACATGATAAACATGTCCAATGTGTCTTCCATCTTTTTTGCCGCTCACTTTGACGCGGATTACGACGATGTCGGGAATTTTCCTTTTCAATTTCCGAGCAAAGAGGTCCGCGGTGACTTCTCTGGGTTCGACTTTCGCTTTGCCAATTTCAATGGCATCCGAATCAAAGAACCCCAGTGCCTTGAGGAGCTTTATCTTCTCTACGTGTCCCGGGTACCTCAACGTCTTTTCCCACATATCTTTGGCTTTTATCGTATAGAGCAGTGTTCTCAAACCATCCGTGTAGAAAGCCTCCAGCTTGCCGACGCCGGGGAAGTCTAGTTCTTCGAGTCCGCTGAGAGGTTCCACTTGAATGATTTTCCCATCCTTCAGAATGTTCACCTTCCGAACGTACATGTCAATGAGGTCCTTCACCGACCATGTTATCACGTAACCTAATGGTGGCACAGGAGTTTCTGGGAGTCCTCCATTCAACATGTACGCCTCTTCTACTTGGTCGAGTTTGCTGACTCCACGACCAACAAGCATGCTGCAGAGTCCTGGGCTCATTCCGCAATCTGGAATAATGCTAATACCCGCTTTGGAAGCGGCGTTGTTCAAAGACATCACATCTTCTGGCATGTAAGAAACGTCAACCATATCCACCTTGGCCGCGATAGAGGCCTTGCATGCTCGATATCCAAACTCGCCTGGCAATGCTCCCACAACCACATCGAAATTCTTCAGTCTTGTCGACAATTCCAAATGCTTCGTCGCGTCGGCTTGTATCCAACCAAGATTCTTCAGACCAATATTCGAGATCGCATCTTGAGCATTGTTTTTATTTACATCCGCCAAGCACGATTTCAGCCGAAGGTAGGCTTTCAGCTAGATCCCTTGCGACGACTGTTCCTATGTTGCCGCAGCCTAAGACAACGATTTTCATTTGGACACCGCAATGATTTATGAAAGACTCTCTTTATAGCTTCTCGCCGCGACTATTCTAGTCGCTAGCGCGCGAGGCGACGATGTCTGCAGACTCTTTATCCAATCCATTGTCTTCTGCACCAATTCATCTTCTTTTCCCTTGAAAATGTGGTTCGTTGATTTCAAGATCACTAGACTTCTTGGATCATTTGCAGAGTTGAACACTGCCTCAGCCTCATCGACACCCACTATTTCATCTTTCTCGCCGTTCACGACAAGAAGAGGAATCCCCGACAGTTTTGACGCGGCTTCACACTCATCAAGTTTCATCAACTTCTCCCGCACATCTTTAGGACGCAGGTTGACACCGTAGACCTGCAGCTTGAAGATTTTCGAGACATTGAAGAGCTTGTCAATTCGAGAAAGGACAAGAAACCCGAACAGACCAAGCCTGCCTTGAGTATTTCTAATGAATTTTCTAACGTTGTAATCGTGGTTCTTCGGAACCGACCACAGAGCGAGACCTCTGACTCGTTTTTCGTTGCGCAATGCATAGAGTGAGACTGCACCGCCTAGGCTATGTCCCACCACATAGATTCTGTCCTTGATTACATCCTCTCTTGAAGCGAGATAGTTGAGGGCGCACTCAACATCTTTCTGCTCCTTGACACCATAATCGAAGCTGCCTTTGCTCTCACCGACACCGCGAAAATCGAAAATCAAGGCAACAAAGCCGTTTTGGGCTCCGGCTCTTGCGAGCTGAGTGTAGATCTTCAGCTGGTGAAAACCTCTTGCGTTCAGGCCGTGACAGATCAGCAGCGCAGGAGCCGATGCAACGTCCGGAGAGTAGACTTCACCATAGAGCTCTGCGTCTTCACAATTGATCCACGTCTCCTCCTTCTTCACTGCCCGTCCGACCTATGAAATCGTTTTTTCCCAATGAGTGTGGCAACTACTCACTCATAAATTCCCCTCTTTTTTCCAAGTCTTCAAGTGAGGGTTCTAGATGGAATGTGAACTGAATCAAGTGAGAAAAAACCATGCTAAGTATGGAAAAAATAGTTTGATATTGCTCTTCGGTGGAAAATATTATTACTGTTACGGTGCTAGTTAACAAGGGGGACTCTGTTGTCTTCTAGAAGAAAGAAGGTTGAAAAACCGGTTGAGAAACCAACCGTCCCAGAAGAACAGCCGAAGATTCAAGGTACGGAAAAACCATGGTTCAAGTTCTGGCCCGAAGGCGTTCCCAAGCACATAGATTTCCCCGAGGTCCCGCTTCACGAGCTGCTCCAAAAGACCGCCCGGGAGTTTCCTGAAAAAACTGCGATAGCCTACTTCGACAAAGAAATGACTTACCGAGAACTCAATAATCTGTCCGACAAGTTTGCAGCAGCTCTTGACGGATTAGGCGTCAAGAAGGGTGACAAGGTTGCCATCTTCCTGCCCAACATTCCTCAATTCATAATCTCATACTACGGAATCATAAAAACTGGCGCGATCGAAACTGCAATAAGCCCGTTGTACAAGGAACGTGAGGTTGAACATCAACTGAACGATTCTGAAGCTGAAACGATCGTCGTTCTCGACGCGCTATATCCCATTTTGGAAAGAGTTCTAGCGCACACTAAGATCAAGAGAGTGATTGTGACCAGCTTGAAAGAGTATATGCCTTCAGCCAAGGCTTTTCTCGGTTCATTGTTGAAGAAGATTCCGTCACATAAGGTCGAACGTTCGTCGAACATCTTCTTCTTTCAGGAACTGCTAGGCAAGTATGGGGCAAAGCCTCCTGAAGTGGAAATTAACCCGAAAGAAGATTTGGTGGCCCTCCAATACACGGGAGGAACTACAGGTCTCGCAAAGGGTGCAATGTTAACTCATATGAACCTAGTATCAAACGCCGTGGCCTGCACCGAGTGGCTGAGGGGGACGGTGGGTTCAGAAACCTATCTGACGGTTCTGCCTCTCTTCCACATTTACGGAATGACCACCGGTATGAATTCGCCAATACACCAAGCAGCGAAAATGGTGATGCTTCCTCGTTTCGATGCAAAAAACACGTTGGAGGAGATTCAAAAACAAAGAGTCACGGTCTTTTGCGGGGCACCCACGATGTACGCACTGCTGTTGTCGCATCCCGACGTTTCGAAATACAATTTAAAATCCGTGCGGTTCTGCATCTCGGGTTCAGCACCACTACCTCCTGAGGTTCAAAAGAAATGGATGGACGTCACCGGTGGTGTTCTAGTTGAGGGTTATGGGTTGACAGAGTCATCTCCAGTGACCCACTGCAACCCGTTGGACAAATCTTTGAAAACCGTAAAAATCGGCTCAATTGGACTGCCTTGGCTTGAAACAGACGCAAAGATAATGGACATGGAAACAGGTCAAACTGAGCTTCCAGTTGGCGAGACGGGAGAACTGGCGGTCAAAGGTCCGCAGGTCATGAAAGGCTACTGGAAGATGCCTCAGGAATCAGCTGACGTCCTTCGAAACGGTTGGCTCTACACGGGCGACATTGGAAAAATGGACGGCGACGGATACTTCTACATCACCGATCGCAAGAAAGACCTGATCAAGTACAAGGGCTACAGCGTGTACCCACGAGAGATTGAAGACGTTATTTATGAGCACCCAGCTGTGAAGCTGTGCGCGGTCATAGGCAAGCCAGACCCAGTGGCAAGTGAAATCCCCAAAGCATTCATAGTGCTGAAAGAAGGAAAAACGGCGACGGCGGACGAGATCAAACAATTTGTCAACAGCAAACTGGCACCCTACAAAGCTATTAGAGAAGTTGAATTTCGAACCGAGCTACCAACTACCTTGGTAGGCAAAGTGCTCAAACGAGTTCTCATGGAGGAAGAACGAAAGAAGGTTGAAAAGAGCTAGCTAGGTTTCATTTTCAAGGACAGCTACACTGGTTCGTTTATCTTTTTTCCCGTTTTTCTTGTCCACTCCGCGATTGGCACTGCAAACTGTTTTTCAACTTCAGGCCTGTGGATGCTGTTGTACGTGCAGAAACACCTCACTTTACCGTCTGGCGTCACATAGTGAATTGCGCATTTCTGAACGCGGTCGAGGTCCATGTTCCAAACGTCTTGGAAGTGCATTATTCCGACCATGACAATTCGCCGCATCAACTCCCCGAGTGCCTTGTAGCTTCCCTTCGTGATGACGCCCCTAATCAAACCTCTCACGAAGTCGGATTTGGCCATAGGCAAAAGCTTCAGCATGTTCATTTTTGCCATCGTTTTCTTGCCTTTAGCTCCAGAATAGTAGACATCCCAGAATACTTCAGCAAACTTGTCAACGTCTACGTAATGCATTATAGGTTTGTATGAACCATCTTTGTCGACAACCAGGAACGTTGCCGCTCCACACATCGGATGCATGGTGAACTCAGGATAGATTCTGTTTTTCACCTGTCCCAATCCTTTGGAAACTGGAACAGGCCAGTTCACTGGTCTCCAGTCAAATCGTCCGATCGTGCCTTTTGTCTGTTTCTCAATCTCGTTTATCGTGTCAGGAATCGTTATTCGCATCTTGCGCATCTCTTCTCTGCGGGCTTTCCCAGCCATCGAAACAGGTTGAATGTTGACGCAGCGGACAACATCATGATTCTTGACGGCAAAATCTAGGATTTCGCCAATATCTTGGTCGTTGACGCCTTTGGCGTAGGTTACCACAAGAACGATCGAGTCTAAACCAAGCTTCCTTGCGTTCTCAAGGACTTTCATCTTTATCGGGAGCATGCCACCTCTGGCTCGAGTTTTTCTGTATATCTCATCTCTTAACCCGTCGAATTGCAGGTAAAGCGTATTGAGACCTGCGTCAAGCAATTTCTTGAAGTAATCAACGTCTTCGGCGACACGGATCCCGTTGGTGTTGACCTCTACATGGTCTATTCCGGCTTTCTGTGCTTCTCGAATCAAGTCTGGCAAGTCGTTCCTCAGAGTGGGTTCTCCACCGCTAAACTGCAGTGCGTTACAAGCCCATGGACTGTTTGCCCTGAGCAGCTTGATCATGTCAACAATTTGCTCGTAAGTGGGTTCGTACACGTAGTTGGTCGCGCCAACATAGGCAAAACAAATTGGACACGCCATGTTACATCTGTTGGTAACGTCAATTATGCCCAAGATCGTCGGCGTCTTGTGCTGCGGGCAGATCCCACAATCGAATGGGCAACCTTCCGTCGTCTTGCTCTGCGGGTTTTCTAAGCCGCTACCCCAATACTTAGCGTTGTACCAACTGTCGTAGAACCACTTGAAAAGCTCTGCATCTCCCCAATAGATATCATCAAACTTCCCATGCTCAGGACACGTTTTTTCCAGGTAGATAACGCCGTCTTCCTCGTAAATGCGCATCGGAATCTTCTTCATGCACTCTGGGCACAAGCTTGACGAGATTGTCTCGAACTTCTGGGATCTCTGAGTCTCTGGCATCTTCAACATCCCGAATTTTCAGGTACTACGTAAGCGTAGGGGCCGTTTATAAAGCATGAAGTGAGCGAATGCACACCTAGTGAAAGGCACGGAACCAAGGCTGAAGTGTCGTCATTAAGACGCAAAACTCACGAAGCGTGATGACAACCTGTTATAATATGCCAAAACCGCTCTTCAAGGCATCACAGCTTGGGTTTTTGATCCTTTCAGATGCGACCTGACCGCTATCCATCAGTTGTCTCGTATTTTATGACTGAGAATATTTCATACTCGTTCCCGAGAGTCTCTCTCCCGTGAAGATACTCCAGCTCTATCAAGAATCCCATGCCAACGATTCTTCCGCCCAGTTTCTTGACGAGCTCCACATTCGCTTTGACCGTGCCGCCGGTAGCCAACAAATCATCGATTATCAAAATCTTCTGACCGGGCTCGATGGCGTCCTTATGAATCTCAACAGTGTCGGCTTCGTATTCTTTTTGATAAGTGAAGCTAACAGACGTTGAAGGCAATTTCCCCTTTTTTCGTATAGGAACGAAGCCGGCCCCAAGCTCGTAGGCCAACGCACCTCCCAATATGAATCCTCTGGCCTCGCTCGAAACTATCACATCAATATCTTTTCCTCGATAATGATCAGCCATCCGCTTGATGACTTCCCTGAAAGCTTTCTTGTCCTTTAGGAGTGTAGTTATATCCCAGAAAACGACACCCTTGAATTCAGGTATCCGTCTTATCTTTGCCTTCAAATCCACTATTTCACTCCTCTTTTCTCTTTGACTTGCTCCATCAGATCAGTGCGCTCTGCAGTGCATTCTTGCACTCACAACCTCTTTGTTCAGGCATAATTGAAATTGCCTGGATGATTATCCGCTTGACCTTTTCTATGTTTGCCTTCATGATTTTTCGGACATCGCCCGCGCTGACCGGATGGTCCTTCCAAACATCGTAGTCAGTCACTGTTCCTATGCACGCGTAGCAAATTTCGGCTTCTCGAGCGAGGACGCATTCAGGAACAAGAGTCATGCCCACAACGTCTGCTCCCCACATTCTGTGCATTCGAGATTCCGCCTTCGTCGAGAATCTGGGTCCTTCGATGCAGACATAAGTTCCAGTTCTGTGCGCGTCAATTGCCAGACTTTCTGCGGACTTTATAAGAGTATGTCTCAACTCTGAGCACATCGGCTCGGCCACTGATATATGGCACACTCTTTTCCCCGCGTAAAATGATTCTTCTCGTTTGGTTGTTCTGTCTATGAATTGGTCGATGAACACGACATCTCCAGGCCTGAAATCTTCCCGCAAGGAACCAATCGTCGAGGGCGCAAGTATCCTCTTAACGCCGAGCTTCTTCAGAGCGAATATGTTCGCTCTGGAGTTCACGTCAGTCGGTCTAATCGTGTGCTTTTTCCCATGTCTGGCCAAAAAGGCCATTCTTTTTCCTTCTAGTTCGCCAAGAGTAATGGCGTCAGAAGGAGAACCATACGGAGTGCGCATCTTTATGTCCTTGGCGTTCCTGAGAAGTTTCGGGTCGTAGAAGCCAGTTCCGCCGATGATCGCGATTTCTGCTTTCATGAAAGCCTAGTTCAAGTCTTCAATTTATAAGAATAGCGACTTGAACCATTCGGCCCGCTTTAGTGTGCATCAGAAAATATATCTCGCAATAGCGCGAAGAGAATTCGGAGATCAGGATGAAGAAGCACGTACAGCCGCACATTAAGTGTGGGATTGGGGACGTTGCAAAGTATGTTTTGGTGTCAGGAGATCCTGGAAGAGTTGAGAAAATAGCAGCTCTCTTCGATCAGAACCGCAAAGTTGCCGATTATCGTGGGTTTGTGACGTATACTGGGAGCACTGATGGAATAGGAATATCTGCGTGTTCGACTGGAATCGGCTGCCCGTCAGCTGCAATAGTCGTTGAGGAGCTTGCAAGAATCGGAGCGGAAACCTTCATCCGCGTCGGGACAGCAGGCGCCCTTCAGCCAGACGTCAAGATGGGTGACCTAGTTGTCGCGACTTCTGCTGTTCGCGCAGACGGAACTTCGAAGAAGTACGTACCGATAGAGTTTCCGGCAGTCGCAGATTTCACCGTAACGACAGCGTTAAATACAAGCTGCGCAAGAGTTCAAACAAAAGGTTCACTTGGGTCCAGTCTTGACTACAGATGCTTTCTACGGCGATATCAACGATCTGAAGCTCTGGAACAGACACAACGTTTTATGCGTTGAGATGGAATCCTCCGTGATTTTCACGCTTGCCCAACTTAGGAAGCTGAGAGCCGGAACGATCTTGGCAGTGGATGGTAATCCGTTGATGGGTACTGGAAAAGGAGAAATTGAGCATGGTGAAAGAACCGGGGAAATGGATGAGCGCGTGCAAGCGGCGATCAAGAAAGAATCGCGGATAGCCATCGAAGCAATAAAGATTTTAGAAAACGACGTCGGAGACCAATAGTCAGAGAAAACTTGACAGATAGACTAAAGAAACATTCTTTGTTTTCCAGATTTCTTTTCCCAATTGAGATCAAAATTCAACTCTTGCCATTCGATTAGTGAAACCAAGAGATCGGTCGATTAGGTTTGTGAATTTCAGCAATCTTCTAGCGAAGGCTTGCCAGCTTTTCGCTGAACTCTTCTAGGCTGTGAACAAAGGTTTCTTCTTTGCACTGACCCGTCCTGTCCAAGTAGAAGGCACATATGCCCAATTTGCGGGGAACTTCATAGTCGAAAACTCGATCATCTCCCACATGGACCATTTCCTGCGGTTGGATCGCACAAATGCTGCACACTCTTCGGAAAACCTTGACCGATTTCTTCACGAGGCCGAAATCAGAAGTTGAAGAGAACACAGACTCAAAATACCGTCCAGTGTCCGTTCTCTCAATCTCAAGATCTACGAATTCTCTTCTAGCGTTTGAGACTATAATCTGTCTGAGTCCTTTTTCCTGAACCTTCTTCAAGGTTGCAAGCACTTCAGGGAATGTTCGAATTCTGTCCACGTAACGACTCAAGAGTTCTTTCGGGGAAACGTCTAGCTCGAACTTCTTTATCCAATAACGCAAGTCATACCAATCAAGCCTCTCTCTGCCGACCTTGTCGTACTGAAGTTTCACATCGGTCTTGGCATCTTCAAATGAAATGCCCTTTTTCAAAGCATAAAGGCGAGGGATACCCTCAAACCAAACCGAATCGACAAAAGCAGCGTCGGTAATCGTTCCATCCAAGTCAAACGATATGATTCTCGGGTTATTCATTAGCGCTTAGACTTCCACGGATAACTTTAGATCCCACTGCACGAGCACTGCTGTGTAGTCTAGGGTGCTTGCCATTGCTCGTTAAAGAAAATCTCGGACTTCGCTTTCCTCGGCCTAGCTGATGGAGTTTCATCGGGTACGCCGATTGGCAGTATTGCGACAACTTTCAGTTTTCCCGGAATCTTGAGCAGACGTTTAATTGCGTCTTCGTCGAAAGCGCCTATCCAGCAAGTGCCATAGCCAAGGTTGGTGGCCGCGAGCACCATGTGCTCAAGGGCTATCATCGTGTCTTTTTCGTGCCATCTTTGCGACGCATCAGGATCAGCTGCAGCTACCACGATAGCGGCCGCATCGTTCAAGAACGTTTGATTGTTAGCGGCTTGTGCGAGACTCTTTTTTCGGTCCGTTTCCTGAACTATTACAAACCGCCAAGGCTGTCGATTCCCAGCCGAAGGCGCGAGTCGCGCAGACTCGAGGATTATCTGCAGTTTTTCATCTGGAATTCGGTCTGGTTTGAATTTTCTGACGCTTCGTCGAGCTTTGATGGTTTCTACAACGTCCAATTGAGTTCTCCTCTTTCCGATGCACAGGCACGCAGAGCTTATTACTTTTTCGACTTCTTTCGATCGTTCGTCAAAATCTATATGAAACCCCTTGGTTGCTGTAGATTGGTGAGATGGCTGGAGTGCGCCTTAAAGTCAGGGTAACGGGCATCGTTCAAGGTGTAGGCTTTCGCCCGTTTGTTTACAGGATCGCTGTGCAAAACGGGTTGAGCGGTTACGTTAGGAACCGAGGGGACGCAGGCGTAGAAATACTTCTAGAAGGCAGGGAATCGCGCGTCAGAAAATTCCTGATCGAATTGAAAACCCAGAAACCGCCTCTCGCGCAGATTCATGAAGTCCTGACTTCGGAACTCGAAGGTGAAGACAAATACCTGAGCTTCAAAGTTGAAAAGAGCTCTAACGAGGCCAAGCTTTCTGGGTCAATCATTCCCCCAGACATAGCCACATGCAACGAATGCTTGAGAGAGCTTCGAAACCCCGAAGATCCAAGGTTCGAATACTTCTTCATAACCTGCACGAACTGTGGACCGCGCTTCACGATAATAGAGAAGCTACCGTACGACCGTGAGAACACGACAATGAGAGAATTTCCAATGTGCGGTTTTTGCGTTCAAGAATACAAAGATCCCTTGAACAGAAGATTTCACGCACAAACCGTAGCGTGCCCCGAGTGCGGCCCAAAAGTTTGGCTGACCAACGCGAAAGGTAAGACAATCAAACACAAGGACCCGGTCCGAGAGGCCGGAAAGCTTCTTCATGAAGGCAACATCCTTGCAATAAAGGGATACGGCGGATTTCACGTTGCGGCATCAACGACAAAACATGAACCATTAACAAGGTTGAGAGATGCCAAACACCGAAAACAAAAACCCTTTGCAATAATGGCCAGAAGCCTCGAGGCCGCGAAGACTTTCGCACACGTCAGCTCCAGAGAAGCAGGCCTCCTCACCTCCTATTCCTGCCCAATCGTGCTGCTCAACAAGAGAAGCGACCACTGTCTGTCTGGGCTGCTGGCTCCAGGACTGCATAACATCGGCGTAATGCTTCCTTACACAGGTCTCCATCACATGCTTTTCGACAAAGTCGATGACCTTGCTTTCGTAATGACTAGCGGCAACCCGCCAAATCAACCAATAATCAAAGACAACGATGAAGCTTTGAAAACGCTAGCCGACACTGTTGATTACTTCCTCTTTCATGATCGCCGGATAGCTCACAGATGCGATGACTCCGTTTCCCGCGTCCACGACGAAAAGCAAGTAATCATAAGACGTTCGCGAGGCTACGCTCCCGCTCCAATAATCTTGAACGAAGAAGCAAGACATTGCTCACTTGCCTTGGGTGGAGAACTGAACAATACCGTTTGTCTGCTCTACAAGAATAAGGCTTTCATGTCCCAGCACATCGGCGACGTGGAAAACGTAGAGACCAAGGATTTCTTGGAGAAAGCTGCTAGCCACCTCGTCTGCCTCACAAACAGCCGAGTTGAAACCGTCGTGTGCGATCTGCACCCTAAGTTCACGACGACAAATCTCGCGCATGAATTAGCCGAATTGAATGGCTGGGAATTTGTTCAGATCCAGCATCATTACGCTCACGTTGCGGCTCTGATGATGGAGCACGACGTGAAAGAGATGATTGGCATATGCTGTGATGGCTACGGATACGGCTTGGATGGTGAGGCATGGGGTGGCGAAATTCTGTTTTGCAGCAGGAAAGAATCGGGGTTCGAGCGCCTCGCACATCTGCAGAAACAGCCTCTTGTTGGTGGAGACCTAGCGACGCGTTATCCGCTGAGGGTGGTAGCAGGAATTCTCAACGGCTTTGCTCCTGTTGAAGAATGGCTTTTCGAGAACGAGCAGCATTTCCCTTACGGCGAAAAGGAAATTGAAACACTCTTGCAACAGTTAAAGAATTCGAAGGGTCTAACTCAAACAACAAGCTGCGGCAGGGTGCTAGATGCAGCTTCAGCCATTCTTGGAATATGTTACGAACGAACATACGAGGGAGAACCATCGATGAAGCTGGAGTCAGCAGCGATCAATGGGAAAGACATTTTGAACCTGAACCCGATACTCGATGGCGACACTCTTGTCACGACTCATATGCTTCGAGAACTGTTTGAAAGACGAAAAGAGTATTCCGTAGAGGACCTGAGTCGATCTGTACACGCGTACTTGGCAAAGGGGTTGGCTATGCTGGCCCTGGAAAAAGCTGAGGAAACCGACGTTGAAGTTATCGGTTTCACCGGCGGAGTTGCATACAACGAAATTCTGACAGCTAACATGCGAAGAATCATTGAAGATGCAGGCGTCAAGTTTCTTGTTCACGAAGCAGTACCGCCAGGAGACGCCGGCTTGTCTTTTGGTCAAGCTGCTGCAACCTGCTTCTTCCCGTCTTGAGCATCATTCTCCATGGCCGGATGAAGAGTCGCAAGGCTGATGGAAGTTTAAGTGCTAATGTAGCATAGTTTCACCTTTGAATATCTGTTTCCAACGTCACTAGCTTTATCAGCGTCCATTTCCAAGCACTTTCAGAGACTTGGAGTCAAGAAAAAAGTATGTGTTTGGCTATACCAGCAAAGGTTGTAAGCCGGAAAGGGGACAAGGCTCAGGTAGACTTTGGTGAGGGAGTCCTCAGAGAAATCAACGTCACTTTAGTAGATGCAAGAATCGGTGATTACGTTTTGGTACACGCAGGCTACGCCATTCAGGTTCTTGACGAGAAGGAAGCTTTGGAAACTCTAAGCTTGTGGAATGAGATTCTTGGGGGAGAAGCCGCAACCCAAAAACCGTGAACCAAGTTGGAATAAGATGGCTGAAGGACTGAGGCTAAGAGATCCAGACTTAGCGAGGAGAGTCTCCAATAAAATTCATGAAATCGCAGCGGACAAGGGCGTTGTCAAAATCTGTCATGTCTGCGGCACGCATGAATGGACAATCACTCATTATGGATTAAGAAGTCTTCTGCCGAAGAACGTGGAAGTCATAGCTGGGCCTGGCTGTCCAGTATGCATTGTTCCAGCTTCAGAAATAGACGAAGCAGTTCAACTCGCACTGAGAGGAATAGTGATAACGTGTTTCGGAGACCTTTTCCGCGTTGCGGGTTCCACGAAGTCACTTCTTGATGCCAAGGCTGAAGGTGCAGATGTTCGCGTCGTCTACAGCATCGCCGATGCTGTAGAAATGGCAAGACTAGAACCGAACAAAGATTTCGTGTTCTTTGCTATAGGGTTCGAAACAACTTCACCTTCTACAGCGGTGGAGATTGCTGCAAAACCGCCTGAAAACATCAGTTTCTTGGTTTCTCACCGTACTATTCCGCCTGCCATGAAGCTACTTGTAGAGATGAAGGATTTGGAGTTGAGCGGCTTCATCGCGCCTGGTCATGTCAGTACGATCATCGGTTTGAAACCATATGAAATCTTGGCGGAAAGATATAGAATGCCCGTTGTAGTGGCAGGGTTTGAGCCTCTAGACCTTATGTTCGGCATTTACATGGTAATGAAACAATTGCACGATGGAAAACCAAGGTTGGAAAATGAGTATGTAAGGGCCGTGAACTGGGAAGGGAATCTGAAGGCCCAGCAGCTGATGCAGACTATCTTTTCAACTGTTGACGGTACATGGCGGGGACTCGGCATTATTCCTGAATCAAAGTTGACGCTTCGAAACGAGCATGCTGATTACGACGCGCACCTAAAGCATGGGGTGAAAGTCCAAGAAGGAGTAGATGTTCAGCATGGTTGCAGATGTCATCTTGTGGTAATCGGTAAAATAAGACCTGTGGAGTGTCCACTGTTCATGAAAACCTGTACCCCAGAGAGGCCTGTTGGAGCATGTATGGTGAGCGTCGAGGGAACTTGTCGAATATGGGCGAGAACGCAACAATGAAAAGGAGATCTCCGACTGGGTTCACGACTTGTTGCCGAGCAATCTAACCTCTTCTGGAGCCTTTGACCTGTTTTTCATTCAAGGTCCAAAACTCAACTTGTGCGCATTCTAAACAAGTCATCTGCATCCTTTTCTGCCCGAAACTGTGGTGCTATCATTGGGAGGCAGCATTCTCGAAAGTGGAAAGAATACATTCCTCGGACAGAAAACAAAAGCGTCTAGGAGGTTCAAATTGATTTTAAACCCTTTTCGTTAAAGGAAAACCATATAAATCACCCTACCGCTGTTGAATTGCACAACTGGAGAGAATATCGATTGCCAAAATGGGGATACTCCATAGCGGAGGAACGGTTGGATCCCGAAAAAACCGTCAAAGCAAGTGCAAGAGAGATTAGGGTATCCCATAAAGCGGCACGAGAAGTTTGCAAAACGATCAAGGGAATGATGCTCACGCAGGCCAAGAAATACCTGCAGGATGTTATGGATAAGAGGAAACCTGTCCCGTACAGAAGATACACGAAGAAACTGGGACATCACCATGGTTTGACCAAGGCTTTCGTCGGCAGATATCCGGTGAAAACGGCAAAATACGTCTTGAGACTGCTTGAAGGAGCTGAAGCGAACGCGGAAAACAAGGGGCTTGACACTGATAGGATGCGAATCATACATGCAGCAGCAAGTCAAGGAATGAAAGCCAAGACCTTTCAGCCGAGAGCCCAAGGAAGAGCAACGCCGTCCTATGATATTCTCTGTCACGTAGAAGTAGCCCTTGAAGAGCAGCCGGAGAAAGGGGAAACCGCCTGATGTCCGTTGTTAAGCACTTCATTACGGAGTCGATAAAGAAGACAGAAATCGATGAGTACCTTCAGAAGAAACTTGATCGTGCGGGATACGGCGGAGTGAGCATATCAAAGACACCGTTGGGAACACACATAGTAATCTATGCGATGCGTCCTGGTTTGGTGATAGGACGTGGCGGAGAGACTATAAGAGAACTTGCAGCTTTCTTGGAAGAGAAATTCAAAGTCTCAAACCCACAGATTTCTGTTTCTGAAATCGAAGTTCCCGAGTTGAACGCTTATGTTGTCGCCTCTCGCGTCGCATCTGCCATGCAGAGGGGTGTACACTTTAGGCGAGCTGGTTTCTGGTCGCTCAATCAAGTCATGGAAGCAGGAGCACTGGGAGCAGAGATAGTGATCAGCGGCAAACTCAGAACCGAGAGAGCAAGGTTTGAAAAGTTCCGCGCAGGCTACCTGGTGAAATGCGGAGATCCATCTCTGAAATACATGCAGAAGGCTGAAGTTCACGTTCAAATGAAACCAGGCATGTTCGGCGTGAGAGTGAGGATCATGCCGCCTGACGCGATTTTCCCAGACAAACTAAAGATTGTTGAAAGCCTTCCACCTGAAGAGAAGATCGAAGGGAAGACCGAAGAGAAAACAAAAGAAGAGGCGGCGCAGGAAGTAGCCGAAGTGAAGCCTGAAGCAGAAGCGCAAGAAACCGTGGCTAAAGAAGTCGAGACAGATGAAGCGGGAACTGAAGAGACAGGCCAAGAAGAGGAGGACAGGCCTTAATGCCAGTTGTCCGCGTCAAAGAAATCCGAGAGATGTCGCCTGAGGATAGATCGAAGAGACTCAACGATATTCGCACAGAACTTCTCAGACTAAGAACTATGATCGGTGCAGGTGGCACCGTCGAGAATCCTGGCCGTGTGCAAGAGCTTCGGAAAGCAATAGCCAAGATTCTTACGATAGATCATGAAGAAGCTCTGGGAATCCGAAAGGCTGAGGAAAAAAAGAAGGAAAAAACACGGCCTGAAAGGAAGAAGCAGAAATGAAAGTCACGCCGGATATCGTACGCTTCGAATTGATCGGATTAGACGCGAAGATCCACAGGAGCAGCAATCCTGAAAACATTGGGATATCTGGCAGAGTTGTTGACGAAACACGAAACACTTTCTCTTTATTGGGCGACGGCAGACGAAGGATAATTCCGAAACAATCAAACTTGTTTCACTTCAGATTTCCTGACGAGACTGTCGTCGAAATCGACGGAGCAATTCTTGTCGGAAGACCTGAAGACCGTCTTAAGAAGAACATCAGGAGATTATGGTAATGTCGCTCACTTTCAAGAAACCGAAAAAGACATGCGACGACATAAACTGCCCTTTTCACGGGGAACTTTCCGTCAGAGGGCGCGTGTTGGAAGGCGTCGTAGTCAGCGCTAAGATGGACAAGACAGTTGTCGTTGAGCGAGATTACCTTTTGTACATCAGGAAGTTCAAAAGGTACGAAAGAAGACGCAGTCGAATTTCATCGCACAATCCACCGTGCATCGACGTGAAAGAAGGAGATCGCGTTATCATAGCTGAGAGCCGTCCGATAAGCAAGACCGTAGGATTTGTCGTGGTCGAGAAGGTCGAGGCGAAGTAGGCATGGCGGCGAAGGCAAAGGGAAGAGGACTAATCGCGAGAGGCATGACGGCGCACGGACCTAAACTATCCCGAGGGCTTCAACCCCCCGCGGTGCTCAAATGCGCGGACAATACTGGGGCAAGGGCACTTAGGCTTGTCCAAGTCATGGGTTACAAAGGTAGACTCAGGCGTTATCCACGCGCCACGGTTGGAGACAAAATAACGGTTTCTGTTAGACAGGGTACTCCAGACATGAGAAAGAAGATCTTTCAAGCAGTTATCGTGAGACAACGAAAACCGTTCAGACGAGTGGATGGCGTTTGGATCCAGTTCGAGGATAATGCCGCCGTGATAATAACTCCGGAAGGAGAAATGAAAGGATCCGAGATCCGTGGCCCAGTTGCAAAAGAGGCTGCCGAAAGATGGCCAAGGATAGCGAGTGCCTCTAGCATAATTGTATGAGGTTGAGAGAATGCAAGCGACGAAGCCTTTGACAAAACCAAACAAACAAAGAAGAATGCGTTATCTAGCGCCAGCTCATCTGCGTCATAAGCTCATGGCTGCCCATCTTTCACCCGAGTTGAGAGCTTCACATGGGGTCAGAAGCTTCCCAGTTCGAACAGGAGACACGGTTCGCGTCGTCAGAGGAGATCACAAGGGAGTTGAAGGCAAGATCACAAGCGTGAAGCTGTCGAAGTACAGGATATTCGTTGACGGATTGACGCGTGAGAAAGTTGATGGAACCACGATAAATGTTCCGATACACCCTTCAAAAGTCATGGTCACGCGCCTTAACCTCGATGACAAGTGGCGAAAGGAAATCTTGGATCTGAAGAAAGAAGGACGCAAGAAACTCGAGAAAGCTGAGAAGGCAGTGAAGAAACCCGCGCCGAAGCCTGAATTGAAGCCTGAAGAAAAAACGGTCAAAGTTGAAGAAGAAGCAAAAGAAGTTGCTGAAGAGAAGCCTGCTGTGAAGGCCAAAGTTGCGAAGAAGAAACCTGCGCCAGCAAGAAAGAAGCCTGCCAGAAAGAAGAAGGCAGAGAAAGCCGTGCCAGAAGCGAAGGAAGCCAAACCGGAAGCCAAGCGCGAGCCAAAGGAAAAAACGAAACCTCCCACGAAGCCTAAGCGCACGTCCCGCAAGACCGCCAAGAAGACGGAAGAAGGAGAAGAGTGATCATGGGTGGAAAAGGCAAATCATCTGGGCTGAAACGCAAACCTGCGCCGAGATTTTGGCCGATACACAGGAAAGAATTCACGTGGGCTGTCAATCCAAATTCGGGACCCCACTCATTTGAGAAGTGTATACCGTTAGCCATCATTCTGCGCGACGTTCTGGGCTTTGCTGAGACAAGAAAAGAGGCAAAGACGATAGTGGCCCAAGGGAAAGTTTTGGTAGATGGGAGAATAAGACGGAGCGACGACTTCCCAGTAGGATTAATGGATGTTGTTTCATTTCCAGAAATAGGCAAGACTTTCTGCGTTTTTCCTTCGTATAAAGGTTTGATCATGAACCCCATCAAGGATGAAGAAGCAAAATTCAAGCTGTGCAGGATTGAAGACAAGACGACAGTTGGCAAGGGACAGCTCCAACTTCGTCTTCATGATGGATCCAACGTCATAGTCAGGGTTGCAGATCTGAAAAACCCACAGGAAGATGTTTACAAGACGCTTGACACCGTCAAAATAAGTCTTCCTGAACGACAAATTGTCGAACACATGAAGATGAAAGAAAAAGACTTTGCCGTCATTACAGGCGGCAAGAACGTCGGAAAATTAGGCAAAATAGTTGAGATCGAGAAGGCAGAAGGCAAGAAGCGAAGAAATGCATTAGTGACCGTTGAGGATGAAAAAAGTAACCGATACCAGACGACCCTTGAATTCGTCTTCGCGATAGGCGAGACGCAACCGCTCATCTCGTTACCGGAGGCAGCGTGACTTGTCCAGTGACGAAGTTCACAAGAAATGGGAAAGCCAACCCATGCTTAAGCCCAAGATAGAGAAGGTGGTAGTCAACATCAGCGTCGGAAAGTCTGGTGAGCCGCTTGAAAAAGCCACGAGAGTCTTGAAGGAGATAACGGGTCAAACTCCATGTAAAAGAAGGGCAAAAGATTCAATTAGAGACTTCAACATTCGAAAGGGCGAATCCATAGCCTGTATCGTAACGCTCAGGGATGAGAAAGCACTTGAGTTCCTGAACAAGGCTCTGCCGGTCGTTGACAAGAAACTTTCTGCCAGATCATTTGACAAGCAGGGAAACTTCTCTTTCGGGTTAAAAGAACACATCGAATTGCCAGGTGTAAAGTATGACCCAGATGTTGGCATCTTTGGTATGGACGTATGCGTATCGATGATTCGACCTGGTTACCGAGTCAAGAGCCGGAGGAAACAAAAAGGCAAAATCGGTTCAAAGCACGTTCTGACGCCTGAAGAATCCATGACTTTCGCAAGAGAAACCTTCGGAGTCGAGATCGTCTAGACAGGTGGAGAATGAATGGGGAAACAGAAATCCAAGAAGGACAGAAAATACGGAAAGGGCGCCAGACCCTGCAGCAGATGCGGATCCTACGGTCCGGTAATCAGACGTTACGATTTATATCTATGTCGGCATTGTTTTAGGGAGGTAGCCAAAAAACTCGGCTTCAAAAAGTACGAGTGAGAGGAACCTGTATGGACACTTTAGCAAATGGCTTGACCACAGTCATCAACAACGAGATGCGAAACAAGCATGAGTGCATAATCAGTCCAGCGTCTAAGCTTCTCGGCCGAGTCTTGAGGATAATGCAGTTGAACGGTTACATAGGCGAATTCGAGTTCATTGATGATGGACGCTCTGGAAAATTCAAAGTCCAACTGCTCGGAAGAATAAACAAGTGTGGCGCGATAAGACCGCGATTCCCAATCAAAACAGACCAGTTTGAAGAGTGGGAGAAGAAATTTCTTCCGTCGCGAGAGGTCGGTCTTCTGGTCGTTTCGGCTCCCACAGGCATTGTTTCACATCGAGATGCAAAAGAGAAACGCACCGGAGGCAGGCTGCTAGCATTCGTTTACTGAGAGGCGTTGGCAATGCGAGTCCCAGAGAAGTCAAAAACGATTCAGGTTCCGGATGGCGTTCAGGTAAGTCTGGATGGAAGAAAAGTGACGGTCAAAGGTGCGAAAGGAACGCTGACGCGAGACTTCTCTCACGAACCAGTTTCGATTGAGCTTGAAGGCAAAACCGTTAGAACATGGGCTAACTGGCCTCGCAAGAAGGAATCGGCGCTGGTGGGTACGATTAATTCGCACATTCAAAACATGATTACAGGCGTGACGAAGGGTTTTACTTACAAGCTTAAGATAGTGTTTTCGCACTTTCCAGTTTCTGCCAAACTCAAGGAGAAAACGGTTCTAATTGAGAACTTCACGGGTGAGCGAAGCCCGCGGAAAGCAAAGATAATCGGCGATGTCAAAGTGAAAATTCAAGGAGAAGACATCATAGTTCAGGGCATAAATTTGGAAGACGTGAGCCAGACCGCGGCGAACATTGAACAAGCTACCAAAGTCAAGAGAAAAGACCCTAGGATATTCTTGGACGGGCTCTATGTTTTCGAACAGGTCGAGGGAATGGAAGCATGACGGAGCCAAGAACCACAACTCCCAGAGAGGCACTCAGGCTCAGAAAACGTGCTAAAGCGAAGAAGCCAAAGTTCGTCAGGCCGGAAAGCTGGCGGTACTTCCGCTTGAAGGAGAATTGGCGTCACCCACGCGGATTGGATCACAAAGTGAGGTTGATGTACAAAGGCTGGCCACCCGCTGCGGGTTCTGGGTACGGCGGCCCGAAAACGTCCAGAGGGCTTCACCCATCGGGCTATACAGAGGTTCTAGTCTACAACCTTGAACAGCTCGGCCAGATAGACCCGAAAAAACAAGCTGCCCGAATAGGCCACAGAGTGGGCAAAAGGAAGAAGGCAAACATCCTCGCGGAAGCGAGAAGAAAGAAAATAGTCGTCCTCAACCTAAGAGAAGTCAAGGAAGCATCCAAAGAAAAAGCCCCTGAGGAAGAAGAAGGAAAGACTGAGCAGACTTCGGAGGAAAGACCGCAAGACGAAACGAGCGAGACTGCTAAAGCCAAGGACAAACGGCCGGAAGAAAAGACAAAGAAACGCAAGGGGAGAACCGAATAAAAATGACGAACCTTAACAGTCAACGCCGAGTTGCTGCCCAAGTGCTCAAAATAGGACTAAACCGCGTTTGGATTGACCCTGAAAGGGGCGAAGACGTGGAGACAGCCATGACCCGAGAAGAGATCAGGAGGCTCATCCATGAAGGCGTCATTAAATCACTTCCTGCAACGGGCATAAGTCGCGGAAGAACACGAATACTGCGCGCGAAGAAAAGGAAAGGCAGGAGAAGCGGTCAAGGCAGCCGAACGGGCACAAGCCACGCAAGAGTTTCCAAGAAACAGGCTTGGATGAGAAAGATCAGAGCCTTGCGAAAAAGGCTGAGACATTTGAAGACGAAGAAGATAATCCCCGAGACTTCTTACCAAGACTTATACAGGATGGCTGGCAGTGGAAGATTCGAGTCGGTTGCCGACATGGACCGTTACTTGAAGGCTCGCGAACTCTGGAGGAAGCGATAGTGGCAAGAGACTCTCGCTACTGCACCAAATTCCGGCGGAGAAGAGAAGGAAAAACAGACTATCACGCAAGGAAAGCCTTAGTGATTTCAGGCGTTCCACGCCTCGTAACGCGCACTAGCATAAACAACATAATTGCGCAGGTAGTCGTCGCCAAACCAAAAGGGGACGAAGTTCTCGTATCAGCTCACAGCCGCGAGCTGGTCAAGTATGGTTGGAAGGCTCCGAGAGGGAACATTTCCGCAGCCTACCTGACCGGGTTCTTGTGTGGGCTGAAAGCAAAGGCTCACGGAGTTGAAGAGGCAATTCTAGACATCGGCTTGTACCGGCCCACTAAGGGAGCTAGGGTATTCGCGTTACTGAAGGGTGTCTTAGACGCAAAAGTCAACGTTCCACACAGCGAAGAAAAATTGCCTGATGAAAAAAGAATAAAGGGCGAACACATCGCCAAGTACGCGGAGAGCCTTGCAGGCGAGGCAGAAGAGTATCAGTCAACATGGTCGAATTATCTGAAACAGGACCTTAAGCCAGAGACTCTTCCCAAACACTTTGAACAAGTCAAGAAACAGATGGTTGAAGCATTCAAGAGCAGAGGTAAGAAAGATTGATGTCCAGAGGCCGAAGAAGAGGTCGGAGAGAAGAATCACACGCGAACTTGGAGCAGTGGGTGCCGAGAACACGTCTGGGAAAAATGATTCAGGAAGGCAAGGTAACCTCCATTGAAGAGGTCTTCATGGCAGGTCTTCAAATACGCGAGTCACAGATAGTTGACGCGTTGATACCTGATCTTCAGGAAGAGGTAATAAACATAAACTTGGTGCAGAAACAGACTGACGCCGGCGAAAAATCAAGGTTCAGAGCGGTAGTCGCCGTCGGAAACAGGGACGGCTACATAGGCTTAGGATCTGGGAAAGCGAGCCAGGTCAGGAACGCGATTGAAAAGGCAGCTACGGATGCGCGTCTCAAAATAGTGCCCGTCAGGCGTGGTTGTGGAAGTTGGGAATGCGGATGCGGGAGACCTCACTCTATACCCTTTCAAGTAGAAGGCAAAACTGGCGGAGTGAAAGTAGTTTTTGTCCCTGGCCCTAGGGGATTAGGACTTGTGGTTAGTGAAGTGTCGAAAGTGATATTGGGATTGGCTGGCATCAAGGACGTGTGGACCAGAACCTATGGTTCAACCAGAACAATACCGTCGTTCGCCTACGCGGTTTTCGACGCGTTGAAACAGACTTACAGCCTCATAACGCCAACAGATTGGGTGAGATAGTTGACTGAGAAAACTGAAGCACGCAGATGCGTTGCCGTCGTCCGCATCCGCGGAACCGTGAGTGCATCTATGCAGGCGAGGGAGACATTGCAGATGCTTCACCTTCCTAGGAACAACTATGCCGCGTTGGTCGACAATCGCCCAGCGTTTCTAGGAATGTTAAGAACAGCAAAAGACTACGTTACCTACGGTGAACCTTCGAGAGAGACAGTGGACTTGCTCATAAAGAGCAAAGGAAGACTTGCAGGAAACAAAAAGTTGACGGACGATTACGCCCAGAAATCAGGGTTTAAATCACTGGACGATCTGGTGGACGCCGTGTACACAGGCAGAGCTGAATACTGGAAACTCAAGGATGTGCAACCACTATTTAGACTGCACCCGCCATCCAAGGGCTTCAAAGGCAAAATAAAGAGACATTATGGTGCCGGAGGAGAACTTGGAAATCGCGGAGCAGAAATCAGTAAACTATTGAAGCGAATGCTATAAACTGCGAAGCCGGTTTTGCTCATTTCACAGTTTCCTTGTGCGATACGTTTTATAGTAGCTTTTGGGATGCCATGTAGCGAGGGGAGGCTTACTTTGAGCGCGAAGTGGCGGCGAAATAAAAGGACCTTGAAGAGATTTAACATTTTCAAGGTTTTTAACAAAACTAAAAAGAATACACCTCGAACTTTCAGGATCAAGAGCTTAACCAGCAAAAGGCGTCCTGGCAAACTGAAATATCAAGTTGAGAAGATATCGGAGGAGAATTTGAAAGAGCCTCCGCGGTTGATAGATGTTCTCGAAGATGATGATGAAATTGCAGTTGTCGCCGAGTTTGCGGGTTTCAGCAAAGAGAATCTAAGAATCAACGTGAAGAATCAACGGCTCACATTGTATGCAGCGGCTTCAGATCGCAAATACCGCAAAAGCTTAAATCTTCCCAAGAGAGTGATTCCCGACACTGCGTGCACAACGTATAAGAATGGCGTCCTCGAAATACGATTAAAAAAAGCGCTTGAACAGGAAGCAATGGATAGAATAGCAGGGTAAGAAAATGCCGCACGACCTGAGGAAGACAAGAAAGAAAAGAGGTTCAAGAACTGTAGGTTGGGGTAGAGTAGGCCAACATAGGCGAAGGGGCGGAAAGCCTTACAGGAACTCAGGTCGACACAAGGCATTGTGGTCCTACATAATAAAATACGACCCAGACTATTACAGCAAGATAGGGTTTACTTCTCCGAAGAGTCTCAGACAAGAAGTCAACGTAATAAACGTGGGGACTCTTGACGGAATCGCTGAGAAACTCTGGGTCGAAAGGGAGGAAGGCAAGTTTTTCATAGACCTTGAAAGCCTTGGCTACACCAAGCTTCTTGGCTCAGGCAGGATCGCAAAGGCGCTCGTGGTGAAAGTGCCTGCTTTTTCGAAATCAGCCGCTGAGAAGATCAAGGAAGCAGGCGGAGAAATCCTAGAAGAGAAACAGGGATCTGGAGAGTAGCTGTTAGTCCATGGCGGGCAGATTTCTCTCATTATTCAAGCCTATTGCACGGGCCGTTCCTGAAATAAAAGTTCCGGAACGCAGAGTCCGCTTCAACGAGAAGGTTTTCTGGACCGCGCTCGTTTTGATAATCTTCTTGGTAATGTCCGAGGTTCCCCTCTTCGGCGTTGTGAAAACGTCTTTAGGCGAACTAGCCGCGCTGAGGATAATCTTCGCTTCTAGCCGTGGGAGCCTAATGGAACTCGGGATCGGCCCAATAGTCACTGCAGGGTTGATACTGCAGCTTCTGGTAGGATCACAGATGATTCAAGCTGACATGAGCAACCCTGAGGACAGAGGGCTGTTTACTACTGCAAGCAAAGTGTTCTCCATTATTCTCACTGGAGTTCAGGCGTCTGCCTACATAATCGGGGGAATGTATGGATCGCTGAGTGGACCCATTTCAGTCATCGTGTTTCTGCAGCTGATAGGAGCGGGAATAGTTGTTCTGCTGCTAGACGAGCTAGTCCAGAAAGGATGGGGATTCGGAAGTGGCATCAGTCTGTTCATCATGGCAGGTGTTGCTCAACACATTTTCTGGCAGGCTTTCACGCCTTTGCCAGGAGTCGGTACTACGGCGCAAACGGGGGGGTTACCCTACGGTTTCTTTTTTGCCTTAGGTACCGCGCTGGCGAGGGGCGAGTCTGTTGGAGTTCTCTGGTTGAGAGGTCAGAACCCCTCGTTGCTGGGATTGATCGCCACGATTGGAGTTTTCCTAATCATCATTTACATGGAAGGTGTACGGGTCGAGTTGCCGTTGTCGTACGCAGGTTACAAGGGTTACAGGAGCAGGTACCCGATAAAATTGCTTTACGTGTCTAACCTACCTGTGATTTTCGCTTCCGCTCTTTTTGCTAACGTGTACTTTTTCTCGCAGCTCTTCTGGAGCATGAGCGGACAACCTAACCCAGGAGTCAACCCATGGCTGGACATCTTGGGGCAATTTAAGGTGAACACAACGACAAGCTCGACTGGGACAACTTCGTCTTCGATATCGCCAATCGGTGGTCTCGTGTATTATGTGACAGCGCCTCAATATTTCCAGCAAGTCATGGCAGACCCGTTTAAAGCGTTCGGGTACCTTGGAATATTGATAGTCTTCTGCGTTGTCTTCTCCCTAACGTGGCTAGAGGTAGGTGGTCTAGGGCCGTCGACCGTTGCAAACCAGCTCGTGGACGCAGGAATGCAGATTCCTGGGTACAGACGATCCGGAAAGGCGGTGGAGTCAATCCTGAAACGCTACATCCCTGCGGTCACTGTTCTGGGCGGAATCGTCGTCGCACTGATTGCGGGCATAGCAGACTTCTTTGGAGTCTTCGGTTCAGGAATGGGCATCCTTCTTTCCGTGGGCATAGTCTACCAGTACTATGAAGTCCTCATGCAGGAAAGAGCCGCTGAAATGTACCCGGCGTTTAGGCGCATATTCGGGGAATAACCCAATGAACGGGCCCGTTATCGCTTCTGGAATACTGGGAACTGAAAAGACCATTGTTTACGGCTTTGTTGAGAAGCTCGGCAAGAAAGCCGGCGTCCAGATCAACGTGACAAACTAAGGCACAGTTATGTTGGAGATTCTTCAGAAATCCGGGAGACACTTGGAAAGAGATGAGATGAGAAAAGATACGATGGAGATCCAAGGTGGCATGCAAAGACAGGTGGCGGAGGCAGTGGCGCAAAAAGCAAAACAGTTCAACGGAATGACCATCATGGGCACTCACACGGCGATAAATACTCTCCGAGGGATGCTTACCAGGTCTTTCAAGCAACAACCTGAGCATACTCCAGCCCCAACTGCTCGTACTCGTGGAAGCCGAGCCCAGTGAGATCTCTTCAAGAAGACTCAAAGACTTTGGCAGAAAGAGAGATAACGAGGTCGAGGAGTCTGTAAAGGGAAGAGCTCACATTCTCAAGAGTGATAGCGGGCGTGTGCGCTGTGCTTATAAGCGTACCCGTGAAAGTAGTTGTCAATTCGAAAGGAAAACCTGAAGAGGCTGCGGAACAGATACTGAAAGTATTGGGAGTGGTGCAGAAATGACGTTGATGGTATGGGATATAATCTCCGTCCTCCAGCAAAGACCATACGCCACTCTGTTCATACTCAGCATTGCCGCATCGATTTCATTACTTACCACCCTAGTGAACCGTCTGATCACTAATCCAGCAAAGTCAAAGGACCTCACGAAAAGAAGTCACTGAATGGAACAAGGAGCTACGCGAAGCACAACGTGGCAAAGACAAAAAAACGGTTGAAAGACTCATGAAAAAACAGCAGTACATCATGCAACTTCAGACCAAGATGATGTGGAACTCGATGAAGGTTTCACTGCTCTTCCTGATTCCGCTGCTTTTGATGTGGCAAGTATTAGGCGGATTCTATTCTAACATACCCAACATAGCGATTTTTCCAGGATTAGGCCCGATTCTCCCTCTGCCGATCTTCAACACACCTCTAATCTGGTGGTATCTGCTGTGCTCACTGCTTTTCGGCACAGCCTTCTCACATGTTTTTGGGCTGACAGAGGTGAGTGAATAGAATGGTGAGACCTAGTGGACGAACCCGAAGCAGAAAACGCGCAACTAAACCTCTGCCAGGCGGACGAACTGGAACACAATTCAAGAATGAAATCACCGCGCCTTCGCGGTGCAGCAGTTGCGGTCAGCTTCTAGGTGGAAAATCGAGTAATTCTCCATTGAAATCACGCAAGTCCAATCTTAGCAACAAGAGAATTTTCCGTCTTTATGGAGGACAACTCTGTCACAATTGTCTGAAAGCAGGATTAAGAAAAGCTGCCAGAACAGTGTAAATCAAGGCTCTGAGGTGTGCAGATGAATCCAGCAGGCAATACCAGAACACGACGTAGGGGACCTGTGATAATCTGCATCTGCGGGATGGCTGGAAGTGGAAAAAGCACACTCTCGAAAAAAGTGGCGGAGCAGTACAATCTGAGGTATTTCTCAGGTGGAGACGCGTTAATGGAGCTAGCGATGGATGAAGGATATCGATCGCTAGAACGCGGTTGGTGGGAAAGCAAAGAAGGGCTGCGTTTTCTGGAAAGAAGAAGAAAAGATCCTCGTTTCGACAAGGCAGTTGACGAAAAGCTGCTAGAAGTGGCACAGAGGGGAAACGTGGTGTTGGACAGCTGGACCATGCCATGGCTTCTTCATAAAGGCTTCAAGATATGGCTAGAAGCATCGCCGGAGAAGCGAGCTGAAAGGATAGCTGGAAGAGACAGGATGAGTTACGAAAGCGCCCTGGAAGCTCTGAACAAGAAAGAAAGACAGACCAAAGCAATTTACAAAGAGATGTACGGCTTCAAGCTTGGAGATGATCTTGAACCATTCAACTTCGTTCTCGACACAGAAAGCTTGAGTGCCCATGAAGTCTACGAGGTTCTTCGTCTAGTGATCGAAAACCTGGTGCTCAAGTAGCGCGTGCCATTTTCTAAAGGCGGACGAGTTTTCCTTTTCTAGCGCATTAAGACTTAAGTCGCCCCGCAAAATATTTAAACAAACCAGACCCTACAACAGTACCGAGCGATTGCATGGTAGACCGCGACCTGTTTCAGCTGGAGGACACTAATATCAAACGAACCTCGAAAGATTTGGCCCTCGTCTGGAGGGAATTCGACCGCTTGGTCGATATAGAGGAAGTCGCTCAAGACAGGTAGACGAAAGGAAGACTCAGTTTTTCGTTGCCCTGCGCATCCATGCCAGTTGGGCGACGGGAGTGTTCTTCAGAAAAAGTCTGACGTTTCTCCACTGTTCTTGGGCCAACTGAAGGTTTGCAAGCACGCTTCCGTGAAGAGAATAAAAGATGTAGCACATGTATGTGCACTGCTTGCACTTGCTGTACTTCTTTCTCAAGGCCCTAAGTTTCGAAGTGTTCCATATTTTGGGCAACTCGAATATCGTGGTTGCCGGGTCATGCAGGTGACATCCAGCGACCCGACCCATGTGGTCAATCACAAAGAAGTTCTGGAACGCGCGACATTGCCATGGTCTTTCCCCCGTGAGATACAATTTCTTAATGGCTTTCAAGAGTTTTGTCGTCATGAAGATGCCTGGATTTCCCTTTTTCATTTCCATCAAAGAATCGCAGAGTTTGACCATTGATTCTCTGTCGGTTATTGCGAATTTGTCGTTCTTCTTTCCGATCTTGAAAAGATGTTTTTCGTCGCTTTCTGAGTCGTACGAGTACAGGCAGTACCAGACCGGTACATTTTTATTTGTGAAGTATCTTGTGAAGTCGACGATCTCATACAGGTTGTACTGGGATATCGTCGGTGAGACGCCCACAGAAATTCCTTCTTTGCGAAGTCTCTCAACGGCCTCCATCGAGTTTTTCCAAGCGCCCTTGACGCCTCGCACGTAATCGTTCTTTTTCGAATCCAAGCTGTCGATTGAAATTGCCACAAGGTCCGCTTTGCGTAACGCATCGATTTTCTTGATCGCCATGCTGCCGTTGTCGTAGACTGTGGTTATGAAATACTTCGACGCATAGTCTATTATTTCGTCTATGTCCTCTCTTAAAAGCGGGTTGCCGCCTGAGAGTACAAGGTCGACCACGCCAAGGTCTCGCAGGATGTCTAAGCCTTTTTTCACTTCTTTGGTTGACAATTCTTCTGTTTCTTGTTGACGCCAAACGTTGCAACTTTTGCAGCGGAAATTGCATTTTCTCGTTAGCATCCACTGTGCATGATAGGGGCTATTGGGAGTCAAGGATCGAATAGCGATTCTGCGTGCTTTTTTGAGGGACATGACCAAAGTCGTTGGCGCCTCGGATTTTCTCAGCTAACACAAGATGTTGTTTGCTTAGGCAAAGTCGCAATATGGGGAAATCCTATATAAAGGTAGACTTCTGAGGAAATAGGAAACATACGGGCTTTGCACTTCTAAGTGCATGATGGAGATCAAGTTCGGATCCCAATGCCGTCAGTCAGCACGATGGAGACAAAAAGCGTGGTTTCACTCGATGTCGTGATGCTTACCAAGAACAGTGAGCGGATGCTTAATGCATGCCTTGCTTCGGTGTATGGAAACGTGCCAGTGAACAATCTGATCGTTGTTGATGGGTATTCGACTGATGCGACTCTAAGCATCGTTAAGAAGTTTCAGGAAAAGTATGGAAATGTCTTGGTAATTCAGGAAAAGGGAACGCGCGGAAGCGCTAGGCAGAAAGGGATACTTAACGTGAAAACCGACTGGTTCATGTTTGTGGACAGCGATGTGGTTCTCTGTGACGGTTGGTTTTCAAAGGCTGAGAAATTGATGCAGGACAACGTCGGCGCTATTTGGGGTATAGAGATCTGGTCTGTGCTTAGGAAGACGAGAATTCTGAAGCTGTTTGAAAGAATGACGATGAAGATATTCGAGAAGAGAGGTGGAACTCATGACCTTTTGGTGCGAACCGAGGCGGTTAGGGACATTCGAATACCTTTCCATTTGCACACTTACGAGGATTCGTACATCAAGTCATGGATTCATGGGAAAGGCTACGACGTGATCCCCGTATACGAACCTTATTGTGTGCATTATCGACCTGAAAGTGCTTGGACGATCAAACAGAGCATAAGTTTCATAGCTAGCGATCTCAAGTTGGCAGTCAGTCACCCTTCGCTAATTCTTTCCTACGCGTTGTACGTTGGCATTGTCATGAGTCAGAGTGTTCTGCGTGCATCTGGAAATCGTCAGGGCAATTGATAGCTGAAGGGTTCACACTTGTTTTTTGAGGGCTTGCCAAAGCTGATCCGTCGTTGGCCTTTTCAATTTTTCTATTATCCCGTTTGTTCGTGTAATCAAACGTTTTTCCGGAGATGAGAGGAACTCTCCTATGGTTTCAGCTTCTATTTGTTTTTCTTTGAGGGCCATCGTTATTCTGTCGGCAAGTTTCGGGTCGGCTGCGATTAGCAGGCTTCCGGAAGCTATCAGTTGAAGGGGATCGATGTCAAAGGTTTTGCATATCTTGAGTGTTTCAGGTTGAACGCGTATCTTTTCTTCTAGGATTCTCACGCCCAAGTTTGAGGCGTCAGCCATTTCATGTATTGCTCCTGCCACGCCTCCTTCGGTCGGGTCGTGCATTGCGTGTACTCCGCCTGTTTTGAAGGCGATTGTTGCTTCTTTTACGATGCTTATTCGCTTGTAGAATTCTTTCGCGTTCTTCAAGAGTCGAGCTCCTAGCACTTTTCTGAGTTGGGGTTCTCTGTCCGACGCAAGGATCGCGGTGCCCTCAATTCCCACGTATTTTGTTAGTATAAGCAAGTCGCCGGGTTTGGCTCCAGCTGCTGTAACGTACCTTCCCTTTTCTGCCACGCCTATCATGCATCCAACAACTATCGGGTTTGTAATATTCGGCGTAGTTTCGCAATGTCCGCCGACGATGGCAATTCCTAGGTCTTTTGCTGCGTCATTCATCTGCGAACTGATTGTTTCGAGAGTTCCTTTGTCCGCATTTTCGGGCAGGAGGATGCATGAAACGAGGAAAAGTGGTTGGCACCCGAATGTTGCGATGTCGTTTGCGTTGACGTTGACTGCGAGATAACCGATTATTCCTAGGGCTCCTGTTATCGGATCCATTGAGACGATCAGGGATTTGTCGCCGATGTCTATGATTGCTCCGTCAATTCCAGCCGAAGGACCTAGAACAACTTCGCCTCGTTTTGCTCCCAGGTTCTTGAAGACGATTTTTTCGAGAACGTCAATAGGAATTTTCCCTGGAGGAAGCGTCATTGCAAACCCTTCTTGAGCATATTTGCACTCTTGCCTTTAAGGTTGTGACAGGTTTAGGTTGGATTCACATGGATTCCTTGGCGTTTGACATTGCTTATTTATACGTCGTCTGCACAAGATATGGTAACATGCAGAAAAAGTATTCAAGCCCTCAGGTCTTGCTTGTTCAGGTTTCTCTGATAGCTGTCATGGCTGCGGTGGTTGCTGCTGCGACGTTTATTATTAGAATCCCTAACCCGATGGGTGGTTACTTCAATCTTGGAGACGTCGCTGTCTTTGCGGTCGCTTTGACTTTCAATCCTGTCGTTGGAGGAGCAGCCGGTGGATTAGGTTCTGCGATTTCTGACCTCATAGGTTTTCCAGTTTTTGCTATTCCAACCTTCATCATCAAAGGGTTAGAGGGCCTGCTCGCGAGCGGGATAAGCAATAAGAAGAGCGGTTTTAGAGACATTGTCGCAGTGGTTGTTGCAGGTTCAGAAATGGTTGTTGGTTACTTTATTGTGGAGTATTTCTTTCTTCAATGGGGGTTGGGCGGAGCGTTGGGGGAGGTTCCGGGGAATATCGTTCAGGTAGTAGTTGGTGGGGCAGTTGGCGTTCCTCTAGGCTACGTAATAAGGAGAAGACTGCCAGAGATTCTCAGGTAGTCTTTCTTGCTTGCGGTTCGTGAGTTGGATGGGAAAGCCTAAATGTAAGTCCTTTAGTGATACGTAGCAAATCGTGAGTTGATGGTCATGAGTCAAGCGGTGAAAGACGATCCTGTTAGAATGCACAAAGAGGCGAACACGCTTTTCGAAGTAGGTAAGTACAAGGAGGCAGAAGAGTTGTTCGCGAAGACTGCGGAGCTCTACTACAAGGTTCAGAACTACTTCGATTCGACATCAATGCGGTACAAGGCAGGCGAATGTGCCTTTGCGCTGAAAGAGTATGAGAAAGCTGCTGAGTACTTTGAGAAATCGGCGGAGCTCTCTTTCCAGAAAGGGTTCGATAGGTTCGGAGTCAGCGCTGTTGAGTACGCCAGAGACTGCTACAAAGCTTTGAAGAAGAATGCAAAGGTAAAAGAGCTGGACAAGAAGATTACGGAAATCAAGAAAAAGCTTGAAGAAGCGTTCTAGATCCAGTGGCCTTTTCCCTGTTTCTCCTTTTTCGCGAAGCCTAGCAAGACTTAATTTTCACATCAGATAACTGATAATTCCAACTGGTCTTGTGGGATCTAGGTTTATGCCGACTTCTTTCAAAGAACTTGCCGAGTTAGGAGAAAAGCTTGAATCAACAACCAAGCGTCTTCTGATGATAGACGTGGCGTCGGGTTTCCTCAGGCTTCTTGAACCGGATGAAATTGAGCCTGCCGTTATGATGATTCTTGGTAGACCTTTTCCAAGATGGGATCCACGGACTCTTGATGTTAGTTGGTCGACTCTGAGTGAGATCATTAGGCGCATCACGAGCGTTGACTGGAAGGTTTTCGGAGAAGTGTTCAGTAAAACGGGCGATATTGGTACGGCGACCAGAACGGTGTTTGAAAGCAGCAGAGTCAAAAAACAGACTGCTCTTTTTGAAAAGCCCTTAACTATAGTGCAGGTGGAGCAAAGCTTTGCAAGGATAGCTGAGACGTCTGGGTCAGGTTCCAGAGAAAAGAAAGAGCGTTTGATTGAGGCTTTGTTGAGTCAGGCCTCTCCGCTTGAAGCGAAGTATCTCGTTAAGATCTTCACAGGTGAAATGCGAACGGGTTTCCATGAGGGTTTGATGGAGCAAGCTGTTTCTAAGGCCTTTGGCGTACCTGTGAAAACGGTGCAGGAAGCGAGCATGATCACAGGCGACGTCGGCGCAGTTGCTTCTATTTTGCGCAGCAAGGGTAAGGACGGCTTGAGGAAGGTTGGTTTTAGAATCTTTAGACCCGTCAATCTCATGTTGGCTCAGGTGGCTGATGATCTTGATGTTGCTTTGAGAGAACATGGCGGAAAATCAGCGTTGGAGTACAAGTATGATGGTGCCAGGGTGCAGGTGCACAAGGCGGGTGACAAGATAAAGATATTCAGCCGGAGACTTACGGACGTGACGGAAAGCCTTCCGGAGATCGTTGAGGCTGCTGGGAAAAACGTGAGAGCGAAGGAAGTGATTCTGGAGGGTGAGGTTGTTGCGGTGGACAGTCGAGGTTTTCCTATTGCTTTTCAGCATTTGATGCGACGGTTCAGGAGAGTTCATGAAATAGCGGATGCGGCTGAGAGAATCCCTTTGAAGCTGTACCTTTTTGATGTTCTGTACGTGGACGGCGAGAACTTAATCTCCAAGCCGTATGTGCAGCGGAGAGAAAAGTTGGTTGAGATCGCGGGTGAAATATCTTTGACGTCTCAGCTTGTAACGGGCGATGTTGGAGAAGCTGAACGGTTTTTGAAGGCGGCCATGGATGCTGGGCATGAGGGGTTGATGGCAAAGAGGCTTGACAGCCCGTATACTCCTGGAATTCGTGGGAAGCGTTGGCTGAAGGTCAAGCCGGTTCTTGAGCCTTTGGATTTGGTCATAGTTGCTGCCGAGTGGGGTTATGGGCGCAGACATGATTGGCTTTCTGACTATTATCTGGCAGCGCGAGATTTGGAGACTGGTGAGTTTCAGACTGTCGGTAAGACGTTTAAAGGGTTGACGGATGCCGAGATGGTTGAGATGACTAGGCGTTTGAAAGAGTTGACGGTCAGGGTGGAGCCTAGACGGGTCGTTGTGGTTCCGAAGATCGTTGTTGAGGTTGCTTACAACGAGGTTCAGAGAAGCCCTACGTATGATTGTCAGATGGCCCTGCGTTTTGCCAGGATAACTCGGATAAGAGATGATAAGACGCCTGAAGAAGCGGACACTATACAACGGATCAGAGAGATCTATGAAGATCAATTCAGTAAAAAAGGCAGATATACAACTGGTTGACAGCAAGGTATTTGGGCAGAGGGTCAGGGTGCCGAGGACTAGGAAGTTTTCATTCGAGCAGTATTATAGTCGACAGACGGTTTTGAAGGAGTTTGGTGAGAAAGGTCAGCGCAAGCTCGTCGAGTCTAAAGTCGCAGTGGTTGGGCTTGGCGGGTTAGGAACGGTCTCGTCACTTTACTTGACGCTTGCGGGTGTGGGGCGTATGCGCTTGATTGATCAGGATGTTGTTGAACTAGTCAATTTGCACCGGCAAATCCTGTACAGTCCAGATGATATTGGTTACCCGAAGGTTGAGATATCCGCAAGGCGGCTAGCCGCTGCCAACCCTTTTGTCGAGGTTGAGCCAGTAGCTGAGAACGTTAATTCAGTCAACGTTGAGAAGCTTCTTTCAGGCGTGGATTGCGTTGTTGATGGGTTGGACAACATGCGCACGAGGTACTTGATCAACCGTGCTTGCATTAGACTTGGGATTCCATATATTTTTGGGGCGGCAATAGGTGTTGAAGGGAATCTTTCGGTGTTTCAATCGCCTGAGACGCCGTGTTTGGAGTGTTTTCTTCCGAACGTTGATGATAGTTGTCTAGAGACCTGTGACGCAAGAGGAGTCATTGGAGCTGCGCCGGGAATAATCGGCGGCATGCAGGCAATGGAGACGATAAAGGTTCTTACGGGGATGGGTTCAACTTTGAAGGGTAAGTTGATGGTTTGCGATTTTGCTGACATGTTCTTTTCAACGATTGACATCTTGAAAAGGCCTGATTGCACTGCCTGCAATAACATAGGTGGTGAGATCGTTGCTGGTGAGAAGGTTGTTTGGCTGTGTGGGAGAAGCACGGCGAACGTGAACCCTGAAAGACCATTGAAGATGAGTTTGAATGACGCTTTTGCCGCGATTAAAGATGTGTTTAAGGTGCGAGTGAAGTCGCAGCTTGCGGTCATTTTTGACTACAAAGGCTTCGAAATCACCCTTTTCAAGGGTGGAAGAATGATTATAAAGAATGTGAAGAGCGAGAGGATGGCTTTAGGGGTTTACAGGGAGATTAGGAAAAGGCTGGACGGTCGCCGATAAACCTATTTATCCCGTGGTATGCGATATTTAGCTTGCCGGGGTGGCCGAACGGTTCAGGCGGTTGCCTGCAGAGCAGCTATATATGGGTTCAACTCCCATCCCCGGCTCTTAGATTTTGGTGGGTTGAGGAGTCATCTGTGGGCTGAGGAACCTACCCCTCCTAGGTTTCAATGTACCATGAATATTTGGATCCAAATATGCCCACTTCAAAAAGAGCGTGCGCGACGACGTCATGACGACCGGAAGTGGCTGTTTTGGATTTTTCATTCTTGCGTGTCAGCTCTGGTTGGTTAGCAAGGGTTATGTGCGAGTCATGCGCAACATATTTTAGACGGTATGAATTATATGAAATATATGAAAAGTGGAATAGGTATGAGTGACAGTGCCGAAGGCATGTCTATCTATGGTACCGTGAAAGTCGGCGACCGTGGCCAAGTCGTCATTCCATCAAAGGCTCGAAAAGACTTCAACATAAAACCTGGAGATCTGCTGCTCGTCCTAGCAGGTAGGAACAGACGCGGCATCGCAATGGTCAAGACAGATGCGATGAGGGAGTTCGCGTCAAGAGTCCTGAGAGGTCTAGAGCAGACCGCGGACGAGTAATAAGCACAGTGTCTTCACAGCTGGAATGCCATGTTTAGAAGCCGTGAACGGATCCAAAAATGGTTCTACGACATCGTCGAGAAGTTTCGTCAAAAAGGGGCTCTCAGTCCTGATAAGGCGATGACGCCGGAAGAACTGGGCCTTCCACCGAGATTTGGGGAGGCGATGAAGAGGCGATTGGGTCGCTTAGGCGTTTTCGTTGAAGTGGACGGGAAGTACTATCTTTCGGAGGAAAGGTTGAAGCAAATAGAAGAAATGCGGTCTGCAGGAGGCGGAGCGCGGCTTCCAAGAAGCAGAATCATGACGTTGAGACTGTTTCAGACAGTCACTGTTGTTCTCTTCGTCACTCTCTTGCTTGTAAACCTTTACGTTCAGAGCTGGGAACTAAGATTAGTATCTGCGGTCGTCCTGGTCGTTTGGCTTCTGATAGCTATTCTGCAGATTTACTTTCTGTTTCAGGCCCGAAAGAGATTTTCTCGGCAGTGCAAAGCGCAACAAACACTCAACGGGCCAGGATTAAGCGCGCGCGAAATCTAATGTTCCATTCTGAGCATTTAGCGAGATAGTCGTCAATCATACTTTGAAAAGAGAAGAGCGCGCGCAGCGAAAAAGACGAAGTAGCTATATACCACAGTTGGAATGAGGATTTGAGACAACCTATGAACGGAATAATGCTAGAGTCGGTGACGAAATCCTTCGGCGATAACGTGGCTGTAAAAGATCTGACACTGTCCGTATTACCGGGTGAAGTTCATGGTCTTCTCGGTCCGAACGGGTCAGGCAAAAGCACGACTATGAAAATGGTCATGAGTATAGTCAAGCCTGATTATGGCAAGATCAGCCTCAGCGGCGTAGATGTGTTGCGGCAACCCATCGAGGCGAAGAGACTCGTGGGTTACGTTCCAGAATTGCCTTATCTTTATGAATACCTAACGGCTTCGGAATACTTGGACTTCGTAGGCACGGCGTATGGCATCGACCTGAAGATTAGGCGAGAGAGGGTTGATGAGCTGCTTAAGGCGCTGCAGATGAACGAGCACGTGAATGAGATCATGAGTGGCTTCTCTCAAGGAATGAAGCAAAAAATAGCAATTACGGCGGCTCTGCTTCACCGTCCACGTGCCCTCATATTGGATGAAGCGTTGAACGGTTTAGATCCTAGATCAGCCAAGATCGTCAAGGATATACTTCAGCGCTTAGCCGGCGAAGGCGTCTCAATTCTCTTTAGTACACACGTTCTCGAAATTGCAGAGGCGATGTGTAGCAGGATTACTATCATGAATGAGGGAAGAATCATTGCTGAGGGGACGGTGCAGGAGCTGAGGTCAAAGGCTGGGATGCCCGGTTCGACGCTGGAGGATACTTTCCTGAAGCTTACCGGCAGTGAGGACACAGAGAAGATTGTTGAGGCATTGAAGCTTTGAACTGGTCAACGGTCAAAAGCCTTGCAACTGTTCTCTTCAAATCATATTTCAGAGCGAGCCGTTATGGGCGTAGGAGTTTCCTTTCAAATCCAGCCGTAATAGTTGCTATAGATATTGTTCTTTTCGCGGTTCCGTTCGGGTTTCTAGTGTATGCTCTTCCTTTGGTTCCGGCTGATTTAATGAATTCGTTTCGACCGGTCGCAGTTCAGTCCCTCATTGTGCTGCCGCTCTTTCTCACTTCGGCGGTTATTTTGGCGGGCATATTGTTTGAGCTTGGGCAGACGGGCGGTCTTGCTTCGAGCGAAGCGGTGAATTGGCTTCCAGTGTCTCCCATAGAATATGTTGTGGCGTCAAGCGTTTCGATGGAGCTCACCTATTCGCCTTTTTTGTTTATTGGTCTGGGGGTCACCGTACCGCTCGCTCTGAACTTCGGTGAGTCTTCGGTTGTTTCCTTTTTCATTTTGATTTCTGTCATGGCTTATGTTTGGGGAGCAGTGATAGTGGAGGCGTTGAGATCCGTGATGAACCGTATCTCCACCACGCTTTACAGGAAGAGCGGAAGACTCGGCGTCATATTACGCATAGCCCTCGTCGTCGTTTTGTTAGTCGCGGTGCAAATAGCGTTTAACCCATACATCCTTTACACGGCCCTTTCAGGCATAGTGGCGGGCGTCAGCTTGGCTTGGTTCTTGCCCGTAATCTGGCCTTCAGTCGCCATCGTTTCCTTCCTGACTCCGGATATGGCTAGAGCGACCATTTTTGCCCTGCTTTCTCTCTTTTTCACGTTCTTGATTTTTGAAGCTGCAACTCGACTTAGAGCCAAGTATTGGTCTCCCATACCCGTCACCATTACCTTATCCACGTCAACCGTCTATGTCCCTCAAGGAAAGTCGTTTTTGTGGCTTGACTCAGTCGCGTTCGCAGTGGTCTCCAAAGAATTGAGATCCCTCGCGAGACGGAGGGAAATGGCAAGGTTCTTGGCCATACCCGTGGTGCTTGTAGTGGCCTCTTTGCTCCCAGTGTTGACAAGTCGCGCGAATCCAGGGGAAGCTTTGTCGGGCGTGAGTCTGGTGCTTCTGGCTGAAACATCGCTTATTCTGCCTATGATGCTTTCTTCAATTAGTATAGGACAGGAGGGAAACTCGATCGCTAACATCTATATGCTTCCCATCTCGGCTGACGAATTGGTTCTCGGAAAGCTTTTTCTCCCATGGATTTTTTCAGGTGCAGGCATCGTGGCAATCGCTTTGCTCATGCAGTTCTTGGCTCCTGTTACGGCGGGGCAGTTCTTGGCCACTTTGGTTGCTGCGGCCTTCAATATAATAACACAGGGTTATGTGGGGCTTGGTGCAGGCTCACGATATCCCAGCTTCAACGTTGGACCAAGAGCAAGATACCTTACGTTTACAGGATTCATAGTGGCCTTCGTTTTGGGAGGGTTGGCGACGGTGGCGATTCTAACTCCTTTGATTTTGTACGAAGGCATGGGGTTATTAACTGGGTTGGGAGGCGGTGCAACTGGATCAGTATTGTTGACAATTATGTTGACATTGGCAATTGGAACATTGCTTCTTGTGTTGATGCGCCACTATTGCATGCGAGGTGTAAAGAAACTTCTTTCTAGTATGGAAGCGTAGTTTTCGATTCCTCTTGTGGGCGCATTTCTTCATGACTATCTAGTTAAACTAGGCATTTCCACTCAGATAGATTTCAGCGCGCGCTGAGGGAATGGCGTTGCTTATAGCGAGCGCGTGTGCGCGTGTCTTTCTGAATGCAATTGTCCACCCGTTGCCCAATTGCTCTTTGGCGCTTCATAAATGACGATCTCGACTGCTTCCTTGGGAACTCCTAAATCTTCAAACACTTTAGTTATCCCTTCGACTGTTTTCTTCTTGTTCTCAGGGCTCATGCCCTCCCAAACAGAAACTTGAACTATTGGCATTTCATTTTTCCTTCAAATAACACTGCTATTTCGCCTAATTAATATAGTGCGCGCGCGAAGGCGACGATAGAGTACCACAGGACGAAGGATATTCTCTATGTGATGAGGTTATTGGGACACAAGAACATAGCTAATACGTTAATTTACACGCAATTGGTGGAGTTTGAAGACGACGATAAATATTGCACTGCTGTAGCCAATAATGTTCAGGACGCTAGAAAACTTCTGGAGACCGGTTTTGAATACGTCTGTAGTCAAAAAGATGAGATGTTGTTCAGGAAGAGAAAATAGAATAGCGCGCGCGGGAGACATCTCCATTTGTCCTGGGTTCAAATCCTAGTGTCCATAAAAGGTTGACGTCGTCGGCGACTTCTAAGAGGCGTTGTTTTATTGTTACAATTTCAACGGAAGATTCTTCCACAAATCATAAGAATGAAAATAGATGATGTAACAAATGATGCAAAATGAACCGAAAACTTGTTTTCATGTTGACCTTGACGCTTCTCGTGGGCACGTCAAAGGTGGCTTTTGACATGCGACCAGTTGAAGCCCAGACAGAGCCAACAATCTATATTACAGCTGACGGAAGCGTCGACCCACCAACAGCACCAATTCGACGAGATGGAGACCTCTATACATTGACAGGCGATATTTCTTACGATATTGAGCAGGAGAGAGATTACCACATAGGGGTGTGGAGGGATAACATTGTAATTGATGGTGCAGGCTTCACCCTTCGAGGTCCTTATCAAGGAAGCGGAATAGGAATCTACCTACAAGATAGAAACAATGTAACAATCAAGAATATGGGAATTAAATGGTTCAGCAGTGGCATTGCTCTCTCTTCTTCTTCAAACATCACCGTTTCTAACAACGAAATAATACTCTGCAACAACGGCATCGGAATCAGTTATTCTTCATACAACAACATATTTGGAAACAACATAACAAACACCATACGGTTCTATGACCAGTCTTCAAATAACAGGTTTTACCATAACAACTTGGGGAGCCTTGTATATATTGTCAGCGATTCACCAAACATTTGGGATGACGGTTATCCTTCAGGTGGAAACTATTGGAGCGACTACAATGGAACTGATGCAAACCATGATGGCATAGGCGACACTGCGTATGTAATTGATGCAAACAACACAGACCATTATCCACTTATGACCTCATACATCATTCCAGAGTTTCCAATATTCCTCATCTTGCCATTGTTCATGATGGTGACGTTACTGGCAGTCGTAGTCTACACAAGAAAAAACAAGATAAATGACCTGATGTAAGATGAGTAGAAAACTTGTTTTAACAACGTTTTTCTTAACCGTTCTCATTGGCACGTTAGGTCTATCATTTGAAGTTCAGACAGTCGAAGCATCTGGAACAATTTACATTAGGGCTGACGGAAGCATAGACCCACCAACAGCACCAATTTCCACAGTAGATAATATTACCTACATTCTGACTGGCAACGTTACCAGTGATGGTGATGGAATTGTCGTGGAGAGAAACGACGTAACGATAGACGGAGTAGGCCACGCTATCCAAGGCACTGGAGTCTTTCCGTACAGAGGAATAGACCTGACAGAAAAAAGCAACGTGACGATCAAGAGCATCAACGTTAGGGCATTCTGGATCGGCATCAACATCAATTCCTCTAGCGAAAACAGTATCAGTGAAAATTACATAATAGGAACCACGACAGCAGATGGATTAGGCATCAAGCTCGGCGGTTTTTCTTCAAACAACACTATCTATGGCAACGCCGTGACAAACATCGAGTGGGGAATCGAGCTCGGTCGTTCTTCAAACAACAACGTAACCGGAAACAACATGACAAACTGCTGGGGTGGCATCAAGCTAGGCGATTCTTCAAACAACACGCTAACCAGGAATAAAATGGCAAACAACCAGATCGGCATCGAGTTCATGAACTCCTCAGACAATACTATATACTCTAATAACTTCGTCGACAACATAGCGCGTCAAGCATACATATACAGCTACGTGTCAAACAATGTCTGGGACAACAGCTATCCTTCTGGCGGAAACTATTGGAGCAATTATACAGGCGTTGATGCAAACCATGACGGCATAGGTGACACCCCATACATCATCGACGCAAACAACACAGACCACTACCCACTCATGACCTCATACATCATTCCAGAGTTTCCCTCATTCCTCATTCTACCGTTATTGTTCATAGCAACACTACTTGCACTCATAATCTACAGAAGAAAAAATCCTCAAAATGAGTGACTGGACTAGGCTAAAAGTTTGGCGCGCACGTTACTTCTCCGGAATATTGTTTGCAGGATCGCCATCAGAATGGGACATTAGATTTATTAGTGGTACTGTCGGAGCATGCCAGTTATAGCGAACTGGTTTGACGGTAGGCCGAACACGTTAGTGTCAAGTGACCGGAATACATTGATACAGAGAAGAAAAGGAGAGTTGTGGGTGATGTCTCCATTAGCCTAGGATTCAACTGTCATCCCTGGCTTTTCAGCATATATCCCCGGTCAGTGGTCGAACCACAGGTCTCTGCATGAACCATGATATCAGCATTCAAACATTCCTACAGGGTTGGGCGGTTGGATTATTTCCTCGCACCCGCTGAAATCGGCTTGACTTTTTCCCATGGTCTTTTAAATATGAAGAGTTCTGTCGTGCAGAGGGCTTATGAAGTCGCATCGTTGGGGCTGAGGATTGACGAGCAAATCGTCTTCAAGGAGATTGCCAAGGTTTCATAGGAAATAACGAGTCGTTTGCGCGCTAGGCTGCGCTGAAGAGAATGTTTTAATTTGTTCATCCCCTTCTTAATCGTCTGTATGGAGCAAGCAGGTTTCAGCGAAGAGCCGAGACGTCAGCCAATCCGGCGAAGCTTCATAGTCATTCTATGGATCTCTCTGCTTTTGTTCTCCTCCTTCGTAATCGTATTGCTAGCACAAATCTTCTTGAAACCGCCGATACGTGAGAACATATCAAGTTCAGACTGGAGCGGATACGTCGTTTTCTCAGACTCAATGAGCCCTGCGCCTGTGATAAGAAACGTCAGCGCGTCTTGGATCGTTCCAACAGTGACAGTCTCTCGAAGAGACACATACTCGGATGTGTGGATAGGCGTCGGAGGGCAATTTGACAATTCCCTCATTCAAACCGGAACCGAGCAGGACTCAGAAAACGGCAAACCTGTGTATCTAGCATGGTACGAGCTTCTGCCCGACTACTCAATTACGATAGTGGCAGTGAACGTGTCAGCGGGAGACACGATGACAGCTTCAATAAGTCTGCTAGATGCTGGAACCAACGAATGGCTTGTCGAAATCGCTGATGCCACGAATGGGCAGAGCTTCAGTCAGAGCTTCGTCTATGTTTCATCTCGACTCTCTGCCGAATGGATTGTCGAGAGGCCCACTGTCAACGATGCCCTGACCACGCTGGCAGACTTCGGGAGCGTAACTTTCACTGACATCAAAGTTTCAACAGATTCCGTTTCTGGAACCGCAGCAGATTTTCCATTTTCTCAGGTCACGATGTATGATCGTCAGAACAATCAGCTTGTCACCGTGTCTCAGCTAGCTTCACGTGGAACAACTTTCAACGTGGCCTACTTACCTTGAGTGCGTTAAGGGGCGACGTTGGCATCTAGAACGTGTGGAGATAAATTTGAAGGGGAGAAGGAGTGCATCCGCGGACCCGAGGGAGAAAGGAGAAAATGAAGCGGGGAAAATAAATGTGTTTTGCGGCTTTGCACTCCTTGTCTTTCTTGTTGTGTTCCCTCATTCATTAGATTTGGTTTGTAACACCTGAGCGTGCATTTTATAAGTTCTTGAGCAGCCACGTGGAAGACATTGTCCAAAGACTGAAAAAAGGGGTTATGGCATAGATTAGGGTCGACGAATACCGCAAGCCAACACAATGAATCGTCATACTTCTGCCGTAAAGCTCGAATTCGAAAAAGCTAAAAGGTGCTCGGGCAACGTGTAATCTCATGAAATATTCTTTTAGAATAGGGTCAGTTTGGGGAATTCCCATTGAATTGCACCTGACCTTCATTCTTCTAATAATCGGGGTTCTCGTCCTTTCTTACCCTCAGTTTTACCTTTTTGTCCTTGTTTTGTTTCTATTCATCTTCGTCGTTCTGCATGAACTGGCGCATTCGGTCGTTGCGCGTCATTACAGAATTCAGGTGCGGAAAATAGTTCTTTACCCCATAGGCGGGGCTTCTGAGATTGAGGAGATATTTGATAACCCACGCGTAGAGTGGCGAGTTGCTATCGCTGGGCCTTTGACCAGCTTTGCGATTGGCGGTTCTCTTCTTGCTATTTCCAGAATTTTCGTCGTAGAAGTGCCGAGAACGGCTCTCGGGTCGTCTCTCTCTACCGTTGGAAGCCTCGCGCTCGATCTTGGACTGTTGAACTTGTTGCTTGGGGCATTCAACTTGATCCCTGCTTTTCCTATGGATGGAGGCAGAGTTTTCAGGGCTTTTCTGGCGGAACACATGAATTTCTCCGATGCGACGATATATGCGGCTTTCTTGGGAAGGTTGTTTGGGATAGTCATGGCCATTGTCGGGTTTATCTTTCCGAGTTACTTTTTGTTGATCGTCGTAGGGATTTTCGTCTACATTGGCGCTACCGAGGAAGCCGAATCGACCATCGTGTCAACAACGTTGGCGAGAGTGAGAGTCAGAGATGTTATGTCTTCCGAGGCGGCGACGGTTACTCTTGATGAAACTCTTGACGAGGCTTTGGAGACGATGTTTAAGGCACGGTACCACGATGCCTTGGTGGAGAAGGATAGTGAGTTGTTGGGAATCGTGACCTGGGATGAGATAATGAAGGTTAAGAAAGAGCAGAGAAGCCTGATGATGATTGAGCAGCTTCCTCTGATTCAGGCTTCTGTTCTAGCTGACGATGCTGTTCTTGAGGCGCACAAGGTGATGCTTAAACAGAGAATAGACTTGGTTCCAGTGGTTGAGAAGGACAATCCGCGAAAGATCCTTGGCGCTCTGACGAGCGAAGGAGTTGCCCTTGCATACGAGAAAGCGAAAACCCTCCGATGACTTCAAACTGTAGAGTCGGTGTCGTATTAGCGCGCGC
>CAVTZU010000014.1:0-59789 GCA_963739305.1 Candidatus Bathyarchaeota archaeon
TGATTATTCCACCAATAGTTTTCCATTCTGTATAAGCAAGCGTTTGTCAATCTTGACGGTTGGCTGAAGGAGGATTCCGTCTAAATGAATGTTGCTTTTCGTGTGTCCACCAGGAAATGATGTGTTGTCTCCTACGGCAATGTGCACTGTTCCCAACACTTTTTCGTCTTCTAACACATTTCCTATCAGGCGAGCCTTCGGATTTGTACCAATGCCAAGCTCAGCAATGTTGTAGGCGTTTTTGTCAGCCGCTTCCAAGATGCTCTTAAGCTTGGCTGCATCGGGACCAACGAGGCTTCGCGCCCTTCCGTCTTTCACAGCAATCTTAAGCGGCTGCGTCACCGACAGCCCCAGAGCGACATCCACGAGGTTATCTATGACTAGAGTTCCGTTTGTTGACTCTTCAACTGGTGCTAAGGCGACTTCCCCTGCCAGCAGGTTTCCCCAGTCGCCAGGCTTATGAATCAATCCTGTATCTCTCATTGGTGGGCGTTCTTTGATGCTCATTGTCAAATCTGTTCCTGAAGGAGTTGAAATGGTGACTGCTAAACACTTTTGCACAAGCGCCGCCACCTTATCCGTCAAAGATGCTACCTTTTTGTAGTGAGCTGTAAGTGCACCGACGCTCATCATGCCTTCAGTTATGCCTGGCATGCTGGCGATTCTTGCACCTTGTTTGGTCGCGTTGCGTCGAGCGTCTGTATTTGAAAGCGACATGTAAGTAGGTGCAAGCACAACGTCAGCTGCTTTCATGGCTTCGGCAACGGGCTTTGGAGGCTCATCTCCATGACGTCTAGTAGGTTCCATAATCATAACGGTTGTTTTGGCTCCGACTGATGCTGCCGAACAAGCTAGAGCCTCAGCTATCTTCAGCATCTTTGTATCAGTGATGACCAGAACGGTTTCATCTCGTTTAGTTTTCAGGCAAGTCTCAACCGCGATTCGTGCACCCTTCATCAAGGACATGTTCTCAAACAAACAAGACACCTCTTCCTCACTGGGGCGTTTCTTGCACACCAAAAACACATGGTAGGAAGTTGCTTAAAAAAGAGTGCACATCAACAGCGCGCGCTCAATAGCGTGCACGTTCGAAAGACAGAGTGTCTTAGAGTTCAACAGTTAGACGAGAAGGTTTATTAAATCTCAAGATGCACGTTATGATGGCAGTGCGGCCCTCCAAACGAAAGGAAAAGAAGAATGGGAACCAAAAGTCGAAAAGCCCTCAGTCCCGTGGTTGCATCGGTAATACTCATAGCTGTTGCATTTGCTGTCAGCATTGCTGTGGGCGCGTGGATGGGTGTCCTGACCTTTGGTTACACTTCTACGGAGCAGCTGCGAATAACAGTATGAGCTTCGACATGCCAGGCAACACAATTACTTTAAGCGTGAAGAACCTTGGAACATCAGCTGTGACCATCTACGAGGCCTGGGTGAACAACGTTAGACAGAACTCCACAAATCCTGTTCTTCCAAAAGTCGTAACTGCGAATTCTGAAATAGTTATGAACATCACATTGAGTAGCCTCAAGGAGGGCTGCAACTATCAAGTCGGACTAGTCTCATCAAAAGGAAACAAATTCCTGTATACAGCACACGCGTAACACGCGCATCTTTTTTCCCGCACAGGTTGGTTGCACAAAAGTTTGCCACACGAGGCGCGGGTAGTCGAGTTTTCCCTAGAAGAAAAGAAAATATGTTTCGTTACAGGCAACTCCTATTAGGTGCTCTCCCCCGGCAAGTTTAGCTTGAATCTGTATTCTCTTTTCATAAAACTGTTATCCTTAAGGACAGACTGTGGTCCTAGTGAAATGATATGAGCTTTCCTCAAGAACTGCAGGAACTGCAAGATAAAAGGGCGAAACTAGAGGATGAATCGCTTTCTCTGAGAGAAGAGCAGAAAAAACTCGAAGAAAAGGCAAAGGCACTTGAGCAGAAGATAATCCGAGAGCTCAGCAATAAGAACGATGAAACGCGACACAAGGTATCTGATCTCGCATCCAAGGTAAGCGATTTAGAACAGAGATTCCGACGGATTGCTGGAGACAGAGAACGCCTGAACCGACAAATGAGACAGCCTCAGAGCCATCAAATCCTGAATCAACAGAAGTCACCGCCCAAATCAACGAAGAAGTCCTCGATGAATCCACAGAAGAAGCGACCGTAGTGGTTTCCAGCGTCGACAACTCAGCAGAGTCTGTCGAAGAACAGAATCCAGAAGCAGACGAGGCAGGCAAAAAAGGGAAACGTAGATTCTTCTAGACCCGTTCAGAATTGTGATTGTCTGAAATCGGCAAGTAACTGCCAGTGGACACAATACAGAATACAGCGTGTCCCCCTAGCGCACGCTCGTTGCCGAGTTAGTCGTTTTTCTAGAATTCTAGCGCGCGCTACGGACAAGGCTGTGCAGAACCTGTAGAACAGATCCGCTTAGACCGAGTGATTTTCTGAGGATAATGAAAGAATTGATATGCTGACAGAGCTTATTAGAAGTGACTTGGCGCGTTAAGGTGAAAGTTGCATTGCAGAATCAGAAACGAGCGGAGACCAGGCAGAAACAGAGAAACGACATCATACGTTTTCAACATTCCCTATCGCGGAAATAGCAAGTTGGAGCAGGTGATGGATCAGGTGAAGAGAGACGTGAGGCTGCAGACGCTGTGGAAATGTTCTAATGTGATGGCTATCGACCGAATGGGTTACTCGGACCATGGTCCGACGCACGCTAGATAGTAGCCAACCTAGCCCTCCAGACTCTTAAGAATCCTTGTTACTGGAGAAAGTTCCGCCTAGCATCATCAAGGATTACGGTATGAAGATTGAAGATGCTGAGGTCGTAGTTGTCCTAGCATCAATTCTCCATGATGTAGGCATAGTCGTGATGAGGGAGAGACATGAAGTCTACGGCGTTCTGTTAGCCAGGGATTTTGTTGAGAAGTATTTGAAGACTATTTACACTGAAGAGGAGGGGGCACTATCGTCCTTTCTGAAGTGCTTCACGCCATCGCTTCCCATGAAGAACCGAATAAACCGTTGACCGTTGAGGCAGGTATCGTTCGTATTGCGGATGCCTTAGACATGGAAGAAGGGAGGGCCAAGGTCCCATTTCAAGCTGGGAAGGTGGGCATTCACAGTGTTTCAGCTTTCTCAATAGAAGAAGTGGCAATCCAGAAAGGCGACGCGAAGCCAGTGACGATCAGAATAACGATGTCTAACTCTGCTGGCGTCTTCCAAATAGACGAACTACTGAAACCTAGAATTGAGAACTCAGGACTTCAGAGACTAGCTTCTACGTTGTTGTAGAGATCACTGGGGAGAAAGAGAGAGGAATATTAGACAAATTCGAAATCTAACTGCCTTTCGACTGTCTTTTGTTTCGAAGAGTTCATTGGAACCTCCAAGAATTCTGATAATAGTAACACGCATAATGGAATGAAGTCCCACAAGACTCAAATCCCTCTTGATACACAAGCATTTAATGCGTGCGGAGAAAGTGTGATGAAGAAAAAGGGGATCATCGTGGTTTTTGGCTTGCTGCTGTTTTTTCAGTTTCTAGCCGTAGCGAAGGCATTGCCTCCTTTGTCTTTCCACGAAAAATGGCCGATTATACCGCCAGTATGTCCTGGCGACCCTCCGGCAATTCCTGATTCTCCGTTTGTCGAGGGTCTTAGGCTGAAACCGCCGTACAACCTCGTGGGACGCTTACTGTTGGCTGAGGCTTTCAATTCTATTCCTGAAAGCTACAACTGGAATCCCACTGTAGATCTTAACCACGATAACGTTGTCAATATATAGGATGCAATAATCGTTGCAAAGAGCTGCTAATGTTGCGCACCCTTCCTGCCTTCGCGCACCCGATGTGAATGTAAAACTGGATAAGAGAACGAATTTTTCTGTCTTCGGTTTTAGCCCGCGCTATTGTGTATCGGTGGCCTGGCAGCCTTACAGCGGGCCACAAATGATGCTATTCTGGAAACGGATGGCTAGAAAGGTTAGTATATATACTATTTTTGTCTACCCCTCCCACCCTTCTCTGTGCGCGCGCTAACAATAGAATACACTCAAAAACACATAGAACTGGGTTCCATAAGATTCAAAAACCAAAGTGTGCAATATAATAGTGCTCAAATAAAAGAAAAGGAGAAAAGGAGAATGAAGAGATTATTAGCGCGCGCGTTAGCTGCGATTATTGTCGCAGTGTTTCTAGCATCTATTGCTATTATACCTATGGATACAGCGTCTGCTTCGAAAGCAACAATAGCCGGACCAATCCAAGGCTTGACACATCTTAAGCAAGGAAACTACCCATTGCTCTCTAATGATGAGCCTTCGGGTTACGACGCTTCACCATTCCTAGACGAACGCGGTGCCCGTGGGCGCGGTTGCGTATCCTCATCCACACTCTCCATGGACAGTGGTTGTCTCGACGATTTCCTCGGCGGATTCTACTACCAAGATTTCATATCGGTCCTAAACGGCACTCACTGCAACATCTGGGTCGGACTGAACGACACTGTCTGGACAGGCGGATACACGATGATGGAAGACGAACGGACCAGGATTTGCCGACGACGAGTTCTTCTTTGCGGTGCCATGGAGCTATACATATCATTCGTTTGCTGGGTCGTTACCAGAATGGGTACCGTGACTACATAACTGGAGCACAGCTTCAACAGATAATGAACGAATTCGACAACCACATATATACGACTGACACCTCATTCTTCGGACAATACGCAAATCGTCCAGGACCCTTTAACGACAACAAGATACAGATATTGATATTCAACATTCGAGACGAGTTCTTCTGGGATTACACCTACACAGGAGGATTCATTGAAGGGTACTTCTGGGATTATGCGAGCAACATAAACAATGCAAACATACTCCACATCGACACTTATCAGTGGTTCAGACGAGAAGGACCGACGCCGAACGGCGGTGTAGGAGTTCCATATTTGACTACATCCATATACACCCAGTCAGTGTGCTCCCAACGAATACGAAGGCACTTTTGCGCACGAGTTCCAGCACCTCATCCACAATGACATCGATCCTGACGAGGACTCTTGGGTGAACGAAGGATGCTCATGCTTGGCCGAATACATCAATGGATATGGAATCGGAAATGACCTTGCTTATTATGTCACAGACTTCTGGGAGACATCGTTGACGCAGTGGGAGGGCATGCTTGCAAACTATGGATGTGTCTCTCTGTTTTGGCTCTACATGTATGAGCACTACGGCGGGCAACCATTCATCTGGGCAATTGTTCATGAACAAGCCAACGGAATCCAAGGGGTCAATAACGTACTCAAGGCCCGAAAAATCCACAAGACTTTTGACGAAATCTTCCAAGACTGGGAAATCGCCAACTATCTGGACGACACGACTTTTGCCAAGGGAATCTACGGATATTACGGCATAGATTTTCCAAATGCGCAATCACAAGGGTATGACTTTCCAACAGTAGTAGACATCATTGGAGCGTAGTCACCGTATCCAACGTATCCTGATGGCCCCTATACACTACCAGAACGACTGCCCTACGTCACCTGGTACTGGAGATTTGACGACGGATCCCCCGCACTGAAAGTCAAGTTCAACGGCGACGACGCTGCTGGAGTATTCCCCCACAGCGCCACGAATGAATGGTACTCAGACGGAACCGCATATTCATGGTTCCGACTCGGCAAGACATTCACAATACCCTCAACAGGAGCCACACTCAAATTCTGGAGCAACTACGACACCGAACTAAACTGGGACTATGCCTACGTGGAAGTCCACGACACGACAACTGACCAATGGTACACTCTCCCTGGAATCCAAACGGTGACAACAATTCTAAACCCTGAAGACAACCCCAACACCCCAGATGCCTTTGAGCCAACCACGTACCTAGCTGCCGGAAGATGGAACGGATTCACAGGCAACAGCGGCGGCTGGTATCAAGAGCAAATGGACCTGACACCCTTTGCAGGTCACGGTGTGGAAATCTACTTCACCTACTGGACTGACCCGTACACTCTTGGAAGAGGATGGTACGTCGATGACATTGAGATACCCCAACTCGGCTTCCTGGACAATGTTGAAAGCGGCGTGAACGGATGGACAGTAAACGCTGGCTGGTCAATAACAACTGGAGTAATTCCGAACAAATTCGAAGTGAACTTCATTCAGACACTCACAATGAACATATGCAAGAAGACGACAACCCTACATTTCATCACTCCCATGTGGCTCAACAAAGCACAAGACGGTTCTACAATCTTACTAGCGATCAACACAAAAATCGCGACATTCGGCCCAGCTGTAATGGTCGTTGCTAACCAACCAGGATACGAAAACAGCTTCGGCACGTACTTCACGTTCTCAGCAGACATAATTAAAGGCTGTCAGCACTAGACAATTGGACGCTAACGAACACAATAATCCCCTTTTTTTGGTTTCACACCTCCTAAGTCATATTCACAAAGAAATATCCGGAGAAGGAAAATGAAGAGGAAATTCCTGATAGTGCTCGTGATTCTAGTGAGCCATCACCTTCTGTTCAGCACTTCGTATTCAACCGGCCCAAGCAGTGGGAATAGTATACATCGAACCGGACGGAAGCATTAGCCCCCCAGAAGCGCCCATCCAAACCCTTGACAGGATCAAGTACGCACTCACTGCGGACGCGGATGCGTCCATTATCCTCCAGAGAAGCAACATAGTAATTGATGGTGGATCCTACACTCTTCAGGGGGACGGAACTCAAAACGGCTTCATCTTACAGGACGTAGTCAATATCACGATTAAGAACACGCTGATAAGCAACTGTTCCGATGGAATCCAACTCTTTAATGCATCAGGCAACACCATAACGGGCAACACAATAATAGGAAGCGCCTATGAAGGTGTAGGCGTCTATTATTCTTCCGGCAATGTCGTAGCAGGCAACAACATAACAAACAACCAAATCGGCATCGCTTTCTACACTTCATCAAGCAACTCAATAGTCCACAACGACTTCATAAACAACGCTTATCAGTTCTACATAGAATCTTCCAACAACAACTGGGACAATGGCTATCCCTCCGGAGGAAACTATTGGAGCGACTACGCGGAACAGACTCCCTAAGAGGTCCAAACCAAAATCAACCTGGAAGCGATGCAATAGGAGACACACCTTACACTTGCGATGAAAACAACGTGGACAACTACCCGCTTATGAACCCACTGGTGAACTTGGCCGTCACAAACGTCTTGCCATCCAAGACGGCAGTGGGAGAAGGATTCAAAGTGTACATTAACGTGACGGTGCAAAACGAAGGCTGGAACCAGCAAACAACAAAACTAACCGTTTACGTAAACACAACAGTCCTCGCAACAATCACAAACCTGGTGCTGGCACCGAGCAGTCAAGTGATCATGAATTTCACGTGGCAAACCACCGCCGGAGCCAGAGGAACCTACATCATAAGAGCAGCCGTTGACCCTGTCTCAGGCGAAGTCGACACCGGAGACAACACGCGGAACGCGACCGTGAAAGTAACGATCATCGGAGACGTGAACGGCGACGGAAGCGTGGACATCTACGACGCAATAGTTCTGGCAAACGCCTTCAATTCCGCTCCATCAAGTTCAACCTGGAACGGGAACGCTGACATCAACAGCGACAACGCCATCGACATATACGACGCCATTCTCTTAGCGAATAATTTTGGCAAAAAGACGTAACAAGTCAACTCAGCTTCGCTAATCTTATTAGCAGAACGCAGCAATTGTTTGATATGCCTTGGAGTTGAACTTTCATGAAGTGGCCAATCAGTTCTCTTGCAGGCGTTGCCGTCATAGTCCTCTACTGTGTCTTCACGTTCTCATCGTGGGGACTATACCCAACTTCTTACAGTCCAGCAACGAACTGGCTCAGCGACCTTGGAAACTCAACCAGCAACCCGAGCGGTGCAATTGTCTACAACCTCGGATGCATCCTCACGGGACTCGCACTTTTCCCCTTCTTTCTCGGCATCTACAAGTGGTACAATCAGCAAAGATGGAGAAAGACAGCGTTGATGATCACCCAGGCGATTGGATGTGCAGCAGCCTTCTCGCTCATCATGATCGGCGTTTTCTCAGAAGACGCAGGATACCTGCACGGTTTGTGGTCAAACATTTTCTTCATATTAAACTTCGCAGTCCTCATCCTGATGAGTATCTCGCTATTCATGCATCCCCGGTGCATCAAAGCCATTTCTGGCTACGCGTTGGTCGTGGCCGCGATAGACCTCGGGTTTGTGCTCTTTTCTGACACACCTATTCTTGAGTGGTTCACAGTCTTCACGGCCCTCGGATACGTAGGATTGCTATCTTACAACACAACCAAGATCTGACCCCGACCCCGCTAGGGCTTCAAAACCGAAAAAGTGCTTGCGAGACTTAGAGGATAGGGTCACAGCCGTTCAAATGAACAGCGAAAGCGCGTCATTAACCATATTCACAGAAGTCATGATATTGCGGTTTTGGGAAGAACGTCTTTTATCCAGATAAACGAAGTATGTGCGAAGGGAGAAGGCAAGAGAACATGAACGAAAAATCAGTGCAAGATCTAGAACGTCAGGTTCTGGGACCTTTTCGAAAATCATTCACAAGACGCTACGAACAGTGGAAAAGAGCAGATGTCCTTTCGATCGCAGTTGAAACAATGCCGAAACAAGTGAAACGAGACGTCGTGCTTTATGATCTGGTGAAATTGAAAATCCAACGAGAGAAAGAGCTGAGCCAGCAAACCTAGCATTTGCACAGAGAAGAGAACGCTCTCGTGTCCGATAGTTATTTTTCACCGCTTGTCTTGACCCAAAAAATCCTTTCTTCATTGAACAAAAGCGCGCGCCTATCAATCTTTTTCATCCTTCTTGACCGCGAACATGGATTTCTCAGCGTCGGCGTACCGTTGAAATCATCCTTGCTGTTCTTAAAGGGAGCCACCAATAGACCGTTCTGCAACTTAGGCGCACTTCAAAAGAAGGATTTGGCGGGCCCGCAGGGATTTGAACCCTGGGTGTCCGGTCTTTCCAGACTTCCGGCTCCGAAGGCCGACGCCTTAATCCTGACTGGGCTACGGGCCCAACACAAGAATACACGAGGAAGCAATTAAAAGCGTTCCGTGTTTTTGAAGACCTCACATGCCCGATAAATATAAGACACGGCCACAAACAAGCTTACAGATAGATGTCGCTAAGAAAAATCGAGCTAGCAACTTTGGAAAGTGTCCCTCATAGAGTGGACAACCTCAAGAGAAGCCTAGAAATCATCTATGGAGCAAGACTCCAAGCATTCCCGCGAGACATTCCGATGGATCGACTTTTCCCAACAGAGGATTTCCTTGAAAATGACAAACTTGCGCTCGTTTTCATGAAGACCGTCAACGAAGACTACGACGTTCCAATAATAACGAGTCTAGCGCACTAAAATCATAAGCTACATAGAAAAAAGAAGGGAAGTGTAGCGTACGCTCCTAAGCTGCTAGGCCTTCTTGCAGTTGGAGTATGCCTGTGCGCATAACGTAGTCTATGAAATCTTGGAAGTTATCAAAGGCCAACTGTTCTTTTAGTTCCCGGTAGAAGTATTTGAGATCTATTTCAGTTTGGATTAGTTCCTTCATGTCATCACCTCGAGACTTTATTAGCCGGTGGTAAAGTTAGGGTTTGGGAATTAACTAAGGCATATCTATGACTCATTGATATAGGCCAAAGTCTTTTTGTCCCAGTAATCTTTGACAGAAAGAAAGCGATTCTATGTTACTCGATAGTAGCTAGATATGATAAATTCTGTCAATATCTTCTTCCCAAGAACCCTTTACATAAGCAGTAGTCGAGTCTAGTCTTCTCAATCCCATGAACTCTTTAAGCTTCCAGGCATCGCTGCGGAAAACTAATCTTCCGTAAATGGTTTCAGTCACGCTTCTGAACCAATGCGGAAATCTGTTTGTTGTCTGATATATGATCCAATATGTCTCTCTTGCGCCCTAACGGTTTGTTCCAAAAGAAAGCTAGATCCTCAAGAGCTGGGTATCTTCCTCTTGGAAATACATAGCTATCTTCTGTTGGAACATTCACGAGCCAATCTTCAAACTTCCTAGTGAAATATCCTAGACTTCCTCTTTTAGGAAGTACAATCTTCTTTCTTAATTCTCCATGCTTCAACGTCTGCACATTAGCTAATTCAATCCGTGACTTGTAGATTCTGAATTGCAGCTTTCTAAGTTTCAGGACCTCACTAATCCTCAATCCGGTTAGAATCAAGAGACAAACTAGAGCCTGGTCTCGTTGCTGATAATCAGTTTCGTTATCAGATTTGTATGGCCACTTGCATTTATCAACTAAGTTTTCCAAGTCATGCCATAGCCTTTCATCTAAGAATATCGGTATATCCGTAACCTTCCGCTTTCGTTTCTTCCTAGAACCCTGCATTTTTACCTCACAATCCCATAACATAGAAGACATAATCTACAAATGTCTTTTAGTATGATCTATTCGCCTTCCTCAGAGTCTTCTATGGATTTGCTAACCTCCTTGGTGGCTTGTGAACTGTTAAGGAAGGTGTGCTTCAAATGTTTGATAATTTCTCGTTTAACTTCTTCTGCTTCAAGATTGTACTGTCTTCCTATGTCCTTCATGTTTGGATGATTCATGTACAGTCTCGCTAGTTGGCAGCATAGAGGTTGCTCGAACATCGGTACTTCCTTTTTCATACTGAAAATAGCGTCATCTTTGCAGTTATACGAGATTGAAGTCTTAGGCAGATCATTAAGAAAGTAATGGTCATTATTGTAGAAGTCAGTTACCTTAGCGTTGTGTAGGCTAATCTTACTTATTCGAGCATCTAAGATGTCTGAGTCCATGAATCCTGAATCAACAAACTTAGCGGAAGGTGCTACACCGATTAGGCAGCAGTCATAGTGCCGGATGAGTTGGATTAAGTCCATGATCTTCTTGTTTTGCTCTGTCATAAAGCTGAGTTTCTTGATGTGTTTTCCAGCTTCATCTAGAACATAGGTCTTCTTGCCTGGAGCGTGTTTAAGCCAATCTTCCAGGTCCGGATAGTTGGTTATTTGCTGAACGTAATAAGATTCTGTCTTAATGTTCGTTGCAAAATGTTTTCGGTATTCGTTGTCATGGCAGATTTCCATTAGAAGCATGGATATGTTTGTTTTTCCAGATCCTTTGTAACCATCTATAAAGATGATCGCGCCATCAAGTTTCAGGATTGTTTCCAATGGTCCCGGAACTATTATCCTGGTTAGGAATTTCTGTCCTCCTCATACTATATCGCTTTCGTGTATCACCTAAGATAGCTGATAACTTGGTTAGTTCGGTGCAAGATGCCATGAAGTCTGACATACCTAGAATTTCGATTATCTTCAATGCTCTTTCTCGTCTGTTCTTGATCTGCATTATTTCAGGCCAATGCTTAATGAGAGTGTAAATGTCGCCATATGAACCTAAGAGACCGAGCATTTTTAGGTCGTCATGTTTTTCTGAGGCTTGGCCTCCGAGGTAGATTTGTTGCTCAACGTTGAAATCTGATCGTGTACTCATTGAGTTTTGCCTCGATTCCACCAATGTTTCTTAGCTGCCGGTGTTACTTCTGGTGCCGGTTGAGTGCTTATTGCAGGAAGATTAATGGACACCGGCATAGTTTCTTGACGTTTCGCATTAGCCATAAGAATTCCTTCCTTTCTGCCTTCACCTTCAATAGCTATACTGTAAACGTCTTCCATGACAGCAACATCTTTCCAGAATCCCATTTCTTCCTGGTATTCGTTAGCTATCAAACGCATGGCACTATGTCCGTAAAAATCGTGTTCGGTTAGTCTTGCTTTTTCTCTTTCGTCACGCATATTCAGGAGATAGGTAAAGATGTCTTCGTCAGCTGAGAGTCCTAATCGTGCCCGTATGATCTGCCGTATTTCTTCTACCATTTCCTTGAATTGTTCCGGATTCATGTCTTGTTCTGTCAAATTCGGAGCCTACCACTAATCAGTAAGTAGTTAATCACTATGCCAGCGATTCCCATGATAATCACAATCCAAAGCACAATGTTCTCTTTGGTTTTACCAATGTCTCTATATCTCGCATGGAAGGCCTCTAGGAAATTGATTCTCCTCGCTTGTTGATAGCTCAAAATCGGAGGCACAACATTGTTATCTTTCGTGAAATGAATCGCTTCCGTAGCATAAGGCATACATTCAACTGCCCACTTTCCGCCTTTAATCGGGATAAGACAGTCCTGAGTGTATTTGATCGCCCATTCACGGCGTTTACCTTTAGCCTTGTCAATGATTATTTTCTGATTTCGACCGTCAGGCTTACGCCAATAGACTTTTTCTGGATTTTCTCTTACTCTAACAAGAATTTTTCCTTTATTGAACATTCTACTTATTCCTCCTGCCTATTTCTGTTGAAACACTTGGCATGGTAAAATTCCTTGAATGCATGATAATGTCGAACTACGATCTGATCGCCAAGCTTGAAACTTCTGCTACATGAGAAACATTCTGAGGCCGGTATCTCAGACTTATCGAGTAACTTGAAAAAAGTGGTCTTAATGCTCATTTTGAGAAATCACCCTCAGGACCAAATAGGAGGTGTATATGTGTGTAGAGGTGTACTATGGGAGGTGTACTTACTTCTCTACTTCTCTCTTCTCTCTTAAGCTGCATACGCTCATACACTACTACACACATACACCCTACACACATAGACTCAAGATTCATAATGAAAGGTTCATAGGTTTGAATTCTGGAGGGGGGAAAAATGAAAGGCCGTCGAGTACACCTGTCTACACATGTACATGTACACCTACACCTCTACGCGTCGTATCTTGTCGTTCACTTTATCCACTTCAAAACCTTGATCGCCGGTAGCTTGCAGGTCCTCCAGGTACTCGATAACTCTAGGCCGAGAAAGACCTTCTTTAACCGCAAATCGTGCGGCAGTCTGAGTCAAAGGGATCTCTTTGAACTCGTTAAGTAGTCCTTGAGTGAAACGTGCGAGTCTATCATAACGCTCTCGTTTTTTGTCAGCTCCATCGCCCCCCACTCTTAGGCCCCCCGTTTTTCGCCTCGCAGGATTGCCCGGCAGTCACTAATCTGAGCTTCAATGTCCAGAAGTTTATCGCGGACCCGTTGTAGCTTGACCTCGGCAGATTCGGCCTCGGTCATTTAGAAAGACCGAGCCTCCAGAGCACGTTTAACTATTGAGCGGACCGCATGAGAAAGATTCAGATATTTGCCTTCGTTGACTAAGGCCTGAATTTGTGCTTTCTCAACCGATGGAATGCGGGCAACAATGTATGAATCGTTGAGTTTTTCGCGTTTCATACACGGATGAGATAATAAACCTTAAGTAATACATTCAGTGAAACATCAATCCATGAACATAATTTCACCTGATGAAATGCTGAAGAAATATGGAAAGTGGATTAATCGAGATAAATTCATCAATTTAGTCGCTCAGGAGAGACACGTAGGTAACCGTCAAGCCTGGAATATCATAAAGAAAGAGTCTCACGCAATCAAACACGTCTATACTGATCGGAGCACAGTCTACGGACTAGAAGAATTTGGGCCTCCAAAACCGAAGATTGAAGGGAATTTCCAGCGTTTCGGCTTCTTTCAATGGTTAAACGCGAGAGCTGAGAGACAGAAGAAAGAGCAAATCGAGTATAGAAAAGAGATATTACTAGATAAAATTCACTATGAAGAACTCTTAGCCGAAGAAAACCCTGTAGAATTTGAAATTATGAAGAAATGCGCTGAAAAAGACAGAGAAATGTTAAAACTCATCGAAAGCGAAGAAAAAAAGTAGGATTAGGTTTGCTGTCTTAGTTCTCGGACTGCCTTTTCCAGGTTAACTAGCATTTCCTCGGTTCGTTCCAATCGTTTCTTCAGATCCTCATTCTCTCTCTTGATGTCTTCCTGAATAATCATGCGTTGTGGCTTGATGTTTAGATAATGATTGTAGAGTTTCGGGTACTTCTGTTCAATGCCTTCCTTCAGTCTAAGATAAGTTGCGTCACCGTGAGGAATTGCTTTTCCGACGATGTACTTAGCTTCTGAATCGCTGAATCCGCCTTTCAAGAGTGAATTGAATGTCCATGCTCGTATTCGATGAAACCTCACTAGGCCAGTCGTGTTTAGGTTGGCTTGATGTGCGACACGTTTGATAAAGGTGTTCAAACCGCTTTTGGATATGCTGAAGGGTGACTGGTCAGGGTAGAGTTTCCAGTATTCTTTCAATGCGTAGATGGCTAATGGATTCAACACTGCTAGGCGTGGGACATGTGTTTTGGTTCTGATAGTCTCGAAATAGACGTATTCTTTGCCTTCTGCATCTGCCTTCTTGATGTGCGCTTGAATCAGATCTTTGTCCAGTTGAATGAAGTCGTGTTCCTCCCATCCTAGACTGCACGCGGAAGAAATCAGAGCCTTACCTCGCACGTCAGCGACATCGTACATCTTTCCCAAGTCGCCGTTAGCAAAATAATGACTGTGCGTGTCATCCTCTCCGTTTATCCTCTTTCCTTTCAGCAGTAGTGGTTTTTCTAGGTACATGCCGAAACTCTGGACAGCCGTCATAACTCCGCTTATGCCGTTTGCTGAAAGACTCTTGCCAGGAACGACGGTTAGGTTGCTTGCGTCTTTCATGTGTCCGTGTCGGTGCTTCCTCGTGTAAACATGGCCTTCACCGACGGGTTCACTGTTCTGAAACTGCAATAACAGAGTTTTCATTTCTTTGGTTCCTAACGCCTTCCACTGTTCAAGGCTAAGATTCTTTTCTTTCCCTAACCATTTGAAGAAGAAGCTGATTCTCCAAATATAGGTTGAACGTGTGCTTTTAGTGCGGCACTCACTTAACCAACTTGACACGTCTACGTCGCTCAAGATGTTGGAACTCATTCCAGATCACTACTAGAAGGTAATAGCACTTTAGATTTATAAGCCTTTGTATCTTAGTGCGCTAATTAGGTTACTATGTTCCAATCATAGCCGTCGAAAGAGGTGAAGACTACTTCGTTCTCGACGGCCATCACAGGTCCTTCATCCATGTAAAACTGAAAAAGAAAACCATCAAAGCAAGAGTCCTGGTATTCCCCAAAAACTCAAGCTACCGCGAAGTCTCAAGAGCCTCATTCGAGGATTTCCCAATAAAAGAGATCAGGAAGATTGAGGACCCAATTCTGAAAGTTTGGGGAAGCATACTCAACATTCTCAAACAGTATGAAGCTTTATACCACGTCCACTTTCACATGGAAAAAAAGAACCTTGTTCTAGAAAAATTACACCCAACGCAACCTCAGATCATGACATCACAGCTCAAAGGGATGAAAAGAATAGTTGCCCCGATCACATGCATTGAGTGCAACGGAGAGTACTACGTTTTGGATGGTCATGCAAGATGCATCCGAGCCCGACAGCTAGGTTCAGAATCGATACAGGCAATGGTCCTGCAACCGGAGGTCCACGTGAACTTCGGGATCATCAAGACCGCCAATGAAATGAAGCTCAAAAGCCTCGACGACATTTCGATCTGCAAAGACGCACACTAATTTTCTGGCCACCTTTCTATCGAGAGCAAACGACACTTAAGTCCCCAAAAACCCTTAAAAACAGTCCAAGGTCTATACTAGATGTCTCGATTGAGGGCCGGTAGCTCAGCTTGGCTGGAGCATTCGGCTGATAACCGAAAGGTCGCCGGTTCGAATCCGGCTCGGCCCACTCCCATTTAGGTTCAGGTCGCGCGCGCTCAGCAGTGGCCAGCAGTGTGGATGAGGCAAAGGAGCTTATAGAAGCAGGTTTTGAATACGTCTGCAGTCATAATGCGACAATGTCATTCAGAAAAAGAAAATAAACGCACGCTAGAAGGAAATCAGTCTTTCTTCTTTTCGGCTGCGCGAGTTGTCGGGGGTACGATCCGGTCTGTGAACGCTATCTCTTTTCTCCACTCAAGACATTTCTTCCAGTCAAAAGCCGATAGACTACTACAATTACGGCAATCACAAGCAGTATATGTATCAGTGCACCTACGCCATACAAGAATCCCACTAACCACAGTATCACGAGAATAACAACAATCGTCCAAAATAGTGTCCATAGCTCAACTCCGTGAGATAAATCGCCATCCCTAATATATAAAACTTCCCAGAACCATGCTGGTACAAAACTGCGCCAAACATTCACGAGCCCGCGCTTCACGGATACTTGAACAACGATTTCCGTAAATAACTCTACAGCAAATGCTTGGTATAGTCCACCCGACGTGAGAACATGAAATTTGCGATAGTTATCGTGGGACTTGGCATGTGGTTAGTCCTTGATGGACTCTACAGCATATTCGAATACCGCAAGCAGACACTTCAAGAACATCTAATAAGAGTTATACGAGCTGGGGTTGGAGTTACCCTAATCACCTTATACTTCCTTTAAGAGGGGTGAGAAACATGAACGACTGTCGACTTACCGTATTCTTCGTGAAAATGGGCAAACCAAACGACTTGGTGACAAAGGTGCTTAGAAGGCTCAGAAGGTGAGATAGTGGGGTCTAGTGTAGATGACGAAATAGATCAGATAGCTCAAAGAATTTTGTTAGAGCTTGAAAGCGCAAGTTCCAAGGATTTATCTGACGCTCATTATGCAAAAATGATGTTGCGGTTATCCGACGTTCATTACGCAAAAAAAGTGCTGCAACAGATAGGAAGTGTTAAAGCAAAGCTGGAGCTGAACATGATATCGAGAGAAGAGCAGTGATCAAGGTTCTGTTGTATTCTACGTGGTTGCAGAGGCTATATTTCATCATAAGATCCTTCATCATGGGGGAGATAGGTGCGGCAGCTACATTCCTTTTCATATGGTACATTGGCTCAATAAACGCCGTTGATATGTTTATATTCGGCATATTTGTGTTTGCGTTGACGTTGGTCATAACAAGATTATTTGATACGCAGATAACCAAAGCTACAAAAAAGATCGTCGAACTCATGGCTAATCATAGAACCGTTAGGAATTTTATCATGAATCACTTCTAGATGAAGCGCGCGCTAGAGTGCATATGGGTCATGACCATTTCTCATTCTCGCAATTGACCTTGAAGAATAGATTCTAAGCAAAATGTAGGCAGTTAAAAATACCACCAAGATTCCTGCCGCCAAGTAGGGAAGATTGCCTGCGAATGTGGTATATGAACCCGGGTTGAGATAACTTCCAAGCACAACCCCAAACGCGATCAAGAAATTCGAGAGAAAGAATGATAGCTTCCACAGCATCGGCGGTGCCCGAGAAGCTTTTTTCGCCTCTATGTGCCTCTTTATTTCACCTACGCCCAAAACTAGAGAAATGCCCAAAACTCCGATAATTAAAGGAACGATAAAGTTGAAGCTGAGTTGGGGGTGGTAAAAATCGATGAAAGTCCTAACTCCAAACACAGACAGGAGAGCCAAAAAGAGGATGAGAACAGTGGAGCCAACAAAAATTCCTATGTCCAGGATACCGCCAGAATAGAAGGGACCGTAAATCCTTCGCCATGGTCTTAAAGTATAATCTTTCATATCCTCAGCGGTTTTTCTAGTGAGCTCGACTGGGTCGTTTTGATACATGTATATCTTAGTTTTGATATCGGGCGCAATTTTTTTACCTTCGTGATCATACCTAGCTTTCTTCACGAGCCTTGAAAAAGGATAAAGCCACTCCACCCCGCGATCTTTTGCTGTGTTGATAGCATCAAGAAGAGTATGACAGAAAGCGCCCAGTGCAAGGTAAGGATTAATCAGAAAAACGATCCCAATGAAAATGAAGTTGTGGTATAGTGCCCGATGGAGCTGATGGTCACGGAAGTAATCTTTGCTGAAAAAGCCATACTCCCTATCCATATCGGGGAGGACTGACCCAATGGCAACAAGCAAACTGATGTCCCATCTTCCAAAGAAAAGAGCTCCGATCAACGCACCAAACATTATATGCGTAGGAAGATTCATGTGAATTCACCTACTCACGATCCGTCAAAGAACTTGATTTGAGAAATTATAAGGTTTTGCTGAACCTTAGCCATTCGAATCTAGGCAATTATACGCTGCAACTCTTTAATATTATTTTTGTGCGCGCGACGAACCAACACCAGTGGCCCCATCTGCCCCCCAACAACCCCGAATAAACCATGAAACCTATAGCGCGGGGCAGATTCTTTCTTTTGAAACTGATTTCAGACAAATCTTTTATATTGGTTGCATTCATCTGAAGGGCAAAGGTGATAGCATGGGAAGTATTATGGCTGGGAGCTTTCGTCGGCTTTCTCATAACATTTGCTCTGGGCTGGCTGTTTCCAGGACTTGGACACCTTATAGGCGGGTTCATCGGTGGGCTCGTGGCAGGGCTCATAGCTGGAGGAATAGTAAAAGGAGCCATTGCCGGTTTCCTCGCGGGAGTATTCGGCGGGATCATCATTGCAATACTACTAATAGTAGGTTTGACGGCCGCAGGCGGAGCAGCGAGCGGGGTGCAAGGCGGAGTTTTTGGGTTCCTGTCAGGAGTAGCCCTTGGAATCGCAGTGATTGTCTTGGCTGCCCTCGGGGCAATCGCGTCAACAATCGGCGGACTCATAGGCGGACTGCTAACGAGAGGGCGCAAGCGCTAGAACACTCCGTGCACGCCAATCCCCAATTTCTTTTGTTCAGAGGAGCTCGCGCTCTGTCGCTAAACCACATTCTCATTTTGCACGCGCATCGTGTGCCGTCAAATATGTGATATTGAACATTAGATTCATTAGTGGTATGGTCAGAACAAGCAGGTTAAATTGCACTCTTCTGCCACGTTAAGAATTCACGAAAACGCGTGCAAGGATAGACTCGAACCCATTTGGGGTTTAAGTCCGGCTCGGCCCACTTGAACCCAAAGTCTTATTAGCTTTCGCAAAAGAAAACTGATTCTACGGTGAACTTCTTGACGAAAGAAGACGAAATGCTAGAAGAACTGAAGAAAATCCGAACACTGCTGGAACCAAAACCTGCCCCGCCTGCTGCAGCGCCCAAAAACATGTGGAGAGAATTCATGGACTTCATCTCGAAATACAAGGTCATGGGGCTTGCTGTTGCTTTCATCATCGGCGTTTACCTAGGGGCTGTAGTGCTGGCACTAGTCAAGGATTTGGTAATGCCAATAATAGGTCTTGCAATACCTGGACTTGGAAATCTAGCGACTTTCAAGATTGCGTTTCCCTCAACAACATTCGATGCGCAAGGAAACCCGCCTGCTGGCTATGGAGGGCAAATATTCGGGATAGGAGACTTCTTGGTAGCGGTGATAACCTTCATCATCGTAGCATTAGTGATCTTCCTCATCGTGAAGGTCACCAAGAAATGGGGCATCGAATAGCCATATCAGAAAGCCGTTCAAAACATCTCCCTTTTTTATTGCTAAAAAAGCAGAAAAGCTGAAATTCTCAAACACCACATAATCACATCTGAGTGTCACTATGCCCTACTATATTCTGCTCTCCAACCTGACCGATGAAGGCTGGAAAACCATCAAAGAAAAACCAAGAAGAATCAAAGAAGTCAACAAAGAGCTTGAAGCATTCGGCGTCAAAGTCATCTCGCAATACGCGGTCCTGGGACCATACGACTTCGCAAGCATCGTTGAAGCTCCCGACAACAAGACGATAGGTAAAGTGTCGATCGAACTTGGATCAAGAGGGACAGTGAAGATCATGAGCATGGCGGCTGTCCCGATAGACGAGTTCATCGCATCGCTGAAGAAATAGGCACGTACTCATAATCCTTCTCCCTTTTTTCTTGCTCGGAAGTTCAGCTTTCGCTAAGGATACGAATTAAACGAACATGGAATCAGAACAATCTGTCTGCGATTGACATATTGCCCACGCTCAAGAATCAAATACTATTAAGGCAGTTTTCATTTGATTCAAACTCGTTAAGAAAGAAAAGGTTTGAAGGGTTAAACTTAAGAACACATCCAACGACATTAGTACGCAAATTTACCGAAAATGGAACTATCGAGGCACCCGAAGCTTGGCTGACAAACGTTTCCAGAAGCTTTTTCTCGACGCCGTAGACGGCGCATTTTCTTCTCTAGGGGACTCTGCGAGACAGTCGATCTATTTCCACTTGGAAACGAAGTTCAAGGTTCCAAAAGAGCAGATTCCATGCCGTGTTGAAGATTTCGAGAATGGACTTGAAAATATCTTTGGAGTGGGGACAAAATTCCTCGAGATTCTCATAATGAAAAAACTCTACGAGGGCATAGAACCCAAGGGAAAAACACTCAGATGGGACGAAGGAAAGGAATTCAAGTTCAGCGAATACGTCAAGACCGCTGAAGACACCTTTTACAAACGAAAAAAGAAAGACTAGAATCAACATAGTCGATCCCAGTCCACAATGCAAACGTTTGTACAACAATTCATATTCCAAGTTCACAAACGATTTATGAGGCGTTCATCGTCTTTCATTCTAAACCTTCAATGACCAACCGAGGGTAAGGATTGTCCCAGGACAACTTCACAAAAGTACTCTTAGCCGCAATTGACCAAGGCCTGTCTTCGCTTGGCGATTCGCCGAAACAAGCAATCTTCTACCATCTGGAATCCTCGTTTCAGCTGAAAAGAGAGGAAATTCCGCAAAATCTGACTGAATTCAAGCAGGCTTTGGACAGAATCTTCGGACCAGGAGCTCCTTACCTGGAAAAACTCATTTTGAAGTCTCTTTACGAAAAACTCGGATTGAATTTCGAAGACTTAGATGGAACGGATCTTGTAGTTTGTGCAGACGACGCAAGAAAACGAATCAAGCCGGCCGGGGAGGTGAAGATTGAATGAACAAGAACGCCAGGATTCTTGCGATCGATGACGACGAGAACATAAGAAAAGTCATAGCTGCAATCCTCGAAGACGAAGGCTACACTGTCGAATCTGTCGGAACAGCAAAGGAAGCAATAGAAAAGAGCAAAAGGAAATTCTACAACGTAGCGTTGATCGACATCCGGCTTCCCGACATGGAAGGAATAGAGCTTCTCACAAAACTCAAGGACACGACGCCAAGAATTAGAAAAATCATAGTCACAGGTTATCCCACGCTTCAGAACGCCGTAGACGCCGTGAATAGGGGAGCAGACGCTTACATAGTGAAACCCTTCGACGTCAAGAAAGTCTTGAAAACGATCGAAGAACAATTAGCCAAACAGCGGACTGAAAAGGAATACGGCCAAGAACTAGTCGCCGAATTCATAGAAGCCAGGATAAAAGAGCTAGACATGGAAAAGGAACTGACCCAGAAAGGCAAGTGACAGCCGTACTTCAACCTTTCCTAATCCCTTTCGTGATTATTCCGTTAAGATTATTGAACAAACAAGATTTTTTCAACTTTTTCCGTGAATACTTTTTCGCAAGAACTTGAAATCGTGTCCCACTTCAAACCCTATACCGTTGAGAAGCTTGACTGACGGCAAGTTGCGCTCAGACGTATGCAATACCACAGTATCGATACCCTTTCCATACAGAAAGTTCATCGCCTGCACCGTCAACGCTGAGGCAAGCTTCTTCGAACGATACTCAGGAATCGTCGCAGCCGGCCCCAAATAACCGCGTTTGGTCCCAAAGTAACGATTGAACTTCACAGCGGGCCACGCAACAACGACCGAAAGAATCTTTCCATCAAGCTCTGCCAGATGGACCCATTCCCGGTCGAACGGAGGCGACTCGACCTCACCCCTTTCAACAAAATCCGGCTTCAATCTGTCCCACCCAAAAACCCCGTTCACAGCCTCAACGACGCGTTTTTCCTCATCAGCGTTCATGCTTCGCAGAACAATTCCCTCTGGAACTGCAGGAACAGGTCGAACACCATCGAGTTTAGAAATCATCTGGTACAATCCGCCGTCAATCACGTAGCCTCTCTTTGTCCATTGCCCAATTTCTGGGCTTCCTGAGTCGACCATAGCGAATACCGACTCGCCATGAACCATTCTCTCAACTTCAGTAATCAAAGTGTCCCTAACGACCTGCGAATCTCCTGCTCCTTCAACAGCAAGCCACCTAATCTCTTCACCCCAATAACCATCGCTGTAGGTGGCCGAACCCACGATTTTTCCTTCTTCGTCAGCAACCAAAACCTTGGATTTATCCATTTGAACTCTTGCCCGTACTTCATCATCTGTTAGAGGCATAAACTCATACATGTCCTTCCAAGCGGCGTTGAAAAGCTTGAGTAGTGTTGAGAGATCTCTTTCCTCGAAACCGCGAACCTTCACGCTCATGTTTTATTCTCTCTAGACAAAAACTGTTGAAGTAATAAACCTTGCCGATCCACGTTCAAATTGAACTCAACAGATGTCGCGAGCGCGAAGTGTTGATCAACGCAAGTCCTTTATTAGGCCTGACCCTCAGAATCTAAGCGAGTGAAAATCTATGAAATGGGTAACCCGAGAGTACGTGCACGTTGACAGAACCGCTTGCCCGTGGCTGATAAAAAGATTCATCGACCCGAACCCAGAATTCATCTTCGTCCCCGTTGAAGACATCGAGGAAGTTGCCAAGAAAGAGAAAGCTATCCCCTTTGACGTGCCTGGCGCCGAACTGGGGCATAAAGGAGACAAGTGTAGCTTTGACGCGTTCATCGAGAAGTACAAGATAAACGACCCAGCAGTGCTGGAAGTTGCCAAAATCGTCCGAGCAGCAGACACGGACAAGCCTGACTCGCCAGAAGCGCCCGGACTAGACGCCGTAATGACTGGAATATCAATGAGCTCAAAGGATGATCACGAGGCCATCGCGAAAGCCGCACTGGTTTATGATGCCCTCTACACTTTCTGCAGACTCAGACTGATACGTGAACAACACAGAGCTGAAATCGAGAAAATGGACAGAAGAATACGCCATGAATTCTTGAAAGAAAAACTGTTAAAGTGATTTCTGGAGCACAAGATAAGAATAAGCAACGAAGATCCCAGCCGCACGAAGCAAGCAGTTTTATTTGCATCTTGTTCTCTACTACAGCGGAAAGCTTTCAACGATTAGCGGGTCAAGGATGAACGTTTCAAAAGACACTCGGAACACCGTATTCCTGACGCTTTGCATAATGGGCTTCTTCACAATACTGAGCTCAACGATGTCGAAGAACCCAGTACTGAAACCCTTCTCGACGTACGTCGGAACCCCAACGGACTGGACAGGCATCGTTGCCTCCGCATCCACTATACCAGGGATCTTGGTCAGCCTTCCTGCCGCCTCGCTCTCCGACATCTACGGAAGAAAAAGATTCTTGCTGATTGCAGGATTCGTTTTTGCTTCCGCACCTTTCCTGTACCTCTTCATAGGCGTCTGGTGGGAATTGATACTCATCAGATTCTACCATGGGTTCGCAACTGCAATATTCGTGCCGGTGGCCGAGGCTGCTGTAGCAGAGTCCTTTCCGACGAAAAGAGGAGAACGCATCTCTCTTTTCTCCTCGGCAACATACGTTGGAAGGGTTATCGCACCGCTTCTCGGCGGATACATACTTTTCACGACTGGAAACAGCTTTCATTCCTTGTACATTGCCGTGGGCATCGCAGGAATCACAGGACTGATAATGGCAGTGCCATTTCTAGGAGGAAAGGAAGCAGCGACGCAAGAAGCGATGCAACGCGCTGCCGCCGGAGAAATCGTTCAAAAAATCTTTCAAGGATTTCGAACAGTGGCCAGGTGCCCCGGAGTGTTGCTGGTGAGCTTCGTCCAGGCCTGCCAGTACTATGCTTACGGATCCGCAGAATACTACCTCGGAGGTTACCTTCCGGAAGTTGCCCGACTCAACGAATTCCAAACCGGGTTAATCTTGACCAGCATCATAGCCGTCGGCATTTTCGCCCGACCTTACGTGGGAAGAATTTCGGACAGAACCGGAAGACGCATTCCCATAATCGCCGGATGCCTGATCTCAGGTCTCCCCCTGTTTGCAATTCCCTTCGTAGCAGACTTCTGGATTCTGCTATCCCTAGCAATAGTGTACGGGCTGGGTCTCGCGACGGTCATGAGCTCAGTTCAACCGTTGATCTGCGACCTTGTGCCAAGAGAAGTGGTCGGAACTTCAATGGGCTTCATCGACACAGTGATGGACATTGGGCAAACGTTGGGGCCTATAATCACCGGGTTCATACTAGGAGTCAGCGTCTTATACGGATTGCAGTACACGCTGGTTTTTCCATCTCTCGCAGTCGTCTTGCTCATCGCCGCCGCAGTCTTCGCCTCATCCAAGACTGCCAGAGGAAAATAACCGCAGAGCAAAAAGCAGATGCCAACGGAGCGAGGTTAATATGCTCGATCTCGGTCGTCTTCTCCGAATATTCCCAGTGAAAACATCCGAGCACCTACTCTTCGACCTCTACAATTACCTATACTTTCGAGCAGCCGAAGAAGGAAGCGCCATCATGATCATCGGTGAATCTAGCCTTCTGACTCTGCTGATCGCGGTGCCTTACATACTCGGGTCTGAACTCGCATTTTTCAGGGAGAACCGATACTTCGTCAAGCTCAACAAACAGGTCGCCGCCGTCTTCGTCCTCCGCGAGGAACCTGACGCAATTTACATAGCCAGTCTCGCCGTTGCACCCGAGTACAGAAGACATGGCTTAGCCACATGCATCATAAACTTCTCAGCAAAAGTCGCAGACCAAATGGGAAAAAAATGGGTTGAACTCACAGTCCTGAAGAAAAACACGGTCGCACGCGAGCTCTATAAAAAACTGGGATTTCTCGAGAAACATGAAAGAAAGCGGTCTCTCGTCCTCAGGAAAAGAGCAACAGAACTCTGAAATCCCTTATCACGAGTGGCAGTCCAGCAGGGAAAACGTTAAACATTTTCTTCATCGACTTGAATTGAACTCCTTTTCCGAAATAGGCTTTTCCTGACAAAGTCAATTGTGCGGAATCTTGTCTACGTTAACAATATCCCTGTGCTCGAGTTTCTCACGTATATACAACATTACTGTAAGAAGGGTTAAATACCTAAACACTAGATACAGCGTTTCCTTTAGTCACAAAAACACTAACGATTGTCGAGCGCACGAACGGTGATCAAGTGAAGTGTCCATATTGCGGGTCTGAAAACCTGAAAACCCTAGAGACAAGGGATTCACCTGACAACACGGTCAGAAGACGGAAAGAGTGCGCAGACTGTGGAAAACGCTTCACATCATACGAGTATGTAGAAACTGTCGAGTTGATGGTGAAGAAAAAAGACGGCACGCCTGAAAGATTTGACCTCAACAAGATCGTTGGAGGTCTGCAGAAAGCCTGCGAGAAAAGACCCGTAACGATGGACCAGATACACGAGTTAGCGGAACGCGTCAGACAAGACTTGACAACGCTCGGAAAAGACGAAGTCAGTTCCCGCGAAGTAGGAGACTCAGTCATGAAGCACTTGAAGAAGCTGGACCGAGTGGCTTACATCAGGTTCGCGTCGGTCTACAGAGAGTTTGAGGAACCTGAGGACTTTCAGAAACTGCTCAAAGAGGTAAAAAAATGAAAACAGTTAGAAAACGTGATGGCAGATTAGAACCGTTTGATCAAGAACGTATAACAAACGCGATTTGGAAGGCCGCGAAAGCTGTAGGCGGAAAGGACCGCGATTTGGCCAAACGCCTTAGCGACCAGGTTATTGCAGAGCTCAACCTCCGTTTCGGCGAAGATGGCGTTCCAACCGTGGAGGAAATCCAAGACTTGGTTGAGAAAACCATCATAGTGGGGGGCTATGCGAGAACAGCGAAGGCCTACATCCTTTATCGCAAGCAGCATCAAGACCAACGAGAATTGGCCGCGCTTCTCAGCGACGCAGACCTCGTGGATCAATACTTGGACATTGAGGACTGGCGAGTCAGAGAAAACTCCAACATGAGCTACTCCCTCCAAGGCTTGAACAATTATCTTTCTTCCACAGTAATCGCGAAATACTGGATCAGCAGAATTTACCCACCTAACATCGCAGAGGCCCACTTCTCAGGCGACATGCACATCCACGACCTCGGCGTCCTGGGCGCATACTGCGTCGGCTGGGACCTAAGGGAACTCTTGATGTCAGGCTTCGGTGGAGTCTCTGGAAAAATCGAGAGCAAGCCCGCCAAACACTTCAGGACTGCGCTGGGTCAAATCGTTAACTTCTTCTACACGCTTCAAGGCGAGGCAGCAGGCGCCCAAGCCTTCAGCACTTTCGACACTTATCTCGCTCCGTTCATACGTTACGACGGCTTAAGTCAGAAAGAAGTTGAACAGGGCTTACAGGAATTCTTCTTTAACATGAACGTGCCTACGCGTGTAGGGTTCCAGACACCTTTTACAAACATTACCCTGGACATGACGGTTCCAGACTACATAAAGAATGAGGCAGTCATTCTGGGCGGCAGAAACATGGACTCCACCTACGGAGAGATGCAGCCCGAAATGGACATGTTCAACGCTGCCTTCGCCGACGTAATGAGCCAAGGGGATTCGAAAGGAAGAGTCTTCACATTTCCCATACCCACTTACTGCGTAACCAAGGATTTTGAATGGGACACTCCGATCACTCAGAAAGTCTTCGAGGTCACCTCCAAGTACGGCGTTCCCTATTTCTCCAACTTCATCAATACGGATATGAAGCCAGAAGACGTTCGCAGCATGTGCTGCCGACTCAGGATTGACAATCGAGAACTCCGTAATCGAGGCGGAGGCTTCTTCGGTGCAAATCCGCTTACGGGCTCGATCGGAGTAGTGACGCTGAACCTGCCGAGAATCGGGTATCTAGCAAAGGACGAAGATGAATTCTTCGAACGTCTTGAGAAACTCATGGAAACTGCAAAAGAAAGTCTAGAGGTAAAACGGAAGGTGCTGGAAACTTACACAGAGCATGGGCTATACCCGTATTCGAGGCGATACCTGGAAAACGTCAAAGAGGCATCTGGGCGTTATTGGCAGAACCACTTCTCAACGGTTGGAATCCTGGGAATGAACGAAGCTATCTTGAATCTTTTCGGCGTCAGCATTGTCTCAGGCGACGGAACAGAATTCGCGATAAGGACGCTCAAATTCATGCGCAACAGGCTGCTTGAATTCCAAGAAGAAACGCGAAACATGTACAATCTGGAAGCCACGCCGGCTGAAGGAACAAGCTACAGGTTAGCAAGAATAGACAAGAAAAAGCACCCAGACATCATCGTCTCCAACCAGAAACACCTCGCGAGCGGAGCCGAACCCTTCTACACCAACTCTTCCCAGCTACCCGTGGACTTCGAAGGAGATCTGTTCGAAGCACTCGAACATCAAGATAGGCTTCAAACACTCTACACCGGAGGCACAGTCTTTCACATATTTCTTGGCGAAAGACTTCCCGCATGGAAAGCCTCATCCGAACTCATCAAAAAAGTCGCCACAAGCTCGCATCTACCCTACTTCACTCTGACACCGACGTTCAGCATATGCACAACCCACGGCTACATCAACGGAGAACACAAACAATGTCCCACTTGCGGAGCAAAATGCGAGGTCTACTCGAGAGTAGTGGGCTACTTGAGACCTGTTGACCAGTGGAACGACGGGAAACAAGCAGAGTTTAACATAAGAAAAACCTTCGATCGATCAGCAGTCACGCTAGCCGCTTCGGCACAAGTGATAACCGCATGAAATTCAGCGGACTTCAGAAGACCAGCCTGGTTGACTTTCCCAACCGAATATGCTCCGTCCTCTTCACGCCCGGCTGCAACCTGCGCTGCCCATTCTGCCACAACTGGCGAATAGTAGTCGATCCAAAACCTCCGTTCCTCACCGAAGAAATGGTCGTTGAAAATTCTTGAAGACCGACGAAAATACGTCGACGCGGTCGTTATCACAGGCGGAGAACCCACGATACACAAAGAACTGCCCAAATTCTTGCGAAAACTGAAAGAAAAAGGTTTCAAAGTGAAGCTTGACACAAACGGACTCGACTCACGCATGCTAGAAGAGTGTCTTCCATACTTGGACTATGTTGCGGTGGATTTGAAAACCAGCCTAAGCAAATATCGTTCACTTGGAGCAGAAGACACAACTGAACTCATCCGAACCATAGATATCCTCAAGATGGGCACGGTCGAGTACGAGTTCAGAACAACGGTTGTCCCTGGTTTCGTCGAGACATCGGACATACATTCGATGACCGAACTTGTCAAGGGTGCAAAAACGTGGGCACTCCAGCAGTTCGTTCCCGGCGACACGTTGGACAGAGAACTCGGAGCGGTGAAACCTTTTCCTCCGGAGACCATTGACAGATATGCCGAAACGTTGAGAACCTTCGCGGATCAAGTACTCCTCCGAACCTGAACGCGCGTTGGCTATGCCATTTTTGTCGGATCCAGCAATTCGTCGAGGTTTCCCTTGACCTTCAGGTTCATTTCTAGAACCACTTGCTTTATCGTTTTTCCAGTCTTCGCCGCGACCCGCGCAATTTCTGATGCCTTGTCATAGCCTAGTATAGGAACCAACCGCGTAACAACCATCAGGTTCCTTTCCAACTGAAGGTTCATCTGCTCAACATTCACCTCTAAACCCCGCAGACAGTTTTCGACGAACGATCGAATCCCCTCTGCAAGCAGTTCGACCGACTGTAGAAGATTAACAATCATCAATGGTTTTGCGACGTTCAGGTCGAGCGTGCTGCCAAACGCTTCTGCAAGAGAGACCGTCGTGTCGTTGCCGATCACTTGGAGACAGACTTGAATGAGCGCCTCAGCCTGCGTCGGGTTGATTTTCCCCGGCATGATCGACGAGCCAGGCTCGTTCTCGGGAAGAATCAGTTCGCCTAGACCTGCGCGCGGACCACTTCCCATCCAACGAATATCGTTCGACATCTTGAGAATTGAAAGAGCCAAGAGACGCAACTCGCTGCTAGTCTTTGCGATCGAATTGTGTGAAGATATCCCCTCCGCCTTGACCGGGTTTAGCCTAAACGGAAAACCCGTAATCTCTGCGCAAATGGGCCACGGCCAACTTCCCAAAATTCTTGTCAGCATCTATCCCGGTGCCGACAGCCGTTCCTCCGATCGGGACATCAAAGAGTTCTTCACAAGCATCCTTCAAACGAAGCTTGCAGACCGAAACCTGTCTTTCATAGACCTCAAACTCGGTGGACAAACGAATAGGTACCGCGTCCTGGAGATGCGTTCTCCCAACTTTGACTACGTCTTTGAATTCAACGATCTTCTTCCTGAGGCTCTTTTGCAAGACTTCAAGTGCCGGAACCAGCTTGATCTCGATCTGTTGAAGAGCCGACAAATTCATCGCTGTAGGGATAACGTCGTTGGACGATTGACTCTTGTTGACATGATCGTTCGGGTGAACGGGAAACTTTCTCCCGAGAGAGTGGCCTAGTATTTCGTTTGCTCTGTTTGCTAGAACTTCGTTCATGTTCATGTTTATCTGAGTTCCAGATCCAGACTGGAAGACATCGACGGGAAACTGATCGAGAAATCTGCCATATCGAAGCAGCTCGTCAACAGCTTGAAGGATTGCCCTGCCCTTCTGCTTCTCAATCTGACCCAGGTCAAGGTTTGCTTTCACACATGCTTTCTTCACTTTGGCCAACGCTAAAATGAAACTCTCAGGAAATCTTCTTCCGCTTATCCTGAAAGCTCCGAACTGCTCTTTCTGTGTTGATTCCCCAATACGCCTCTTTAGGCACCTTCAACTCTCCGAGTATGTCCCGTTCTTTTCGCGTCTTCATGAGCTTCACGACTCTCATACAAAGTGAGTCTGCCTTTCTCTAGATACAAGCTTTTCTGCAACTGCTAAGCGGTTGGCAGAGTTCCATCGATCGAATAAATCATTGGTCAAGCGAAGCGTAAGGTTTAAGGGCAGATGCGTAGTTTACGTTTCGAATGCTCTTGTCAAGAGGGTCCATATTTGAGCAAAAAACTTCTCAGTCTCGAAGAACGTAAAGCCGAAGTTTTGATCAAGCTTAGAGGATACAAGCTCATAAAAAAGCAGAAACACGAAGACGCGGTCGGCTACATCATCGAGATTCCAAAAGAAAAACAAAAAGTCTTGGTGTGGTGCGTCCCCGGAGAGACGACCGTTGGCATAAACAGCATAAACCGCCTCAGCAAAGCCATGAAAGACGCTGACCTCGAGAGAGGAATAATGGTCACCGACGGAAGGTACACTCACGCCGTCAAACAAGGCGCTAAGAAGAAGAAAATAGAGCTCTTGCCCAAGACTTTTCCAGCTTTCGACATCTTCCAGCACAAGCTCGTTCCAAAACAGGAAATACTGACCGACGAAGAAAGAAACGAGTTGCTCACTAAGTTTAGGGTTCAGCCGTACCAGCTGCCCCAGATCAGCTCTGTCGACCCAACGGTGAAAGCAATAGGAGCCAAACCCGGAGACGTGCTGAGAGTCATTAGAAGAAGCCCAACAGCAGGCGAGCACATAGCTTTCAGATATGTAAAAAGCCCGACAGCAGGCGAGCACATAGCTTATAGATACGTCGTAGAATAGTCGCCGACACACTAATCCACGTGTGTCGTCGCTTCGAAGATCGTTCTCAGAAAAACTTCAGCGTCTTTTTCTATTCTGTAGCGAATAGAAAGTTGTCCTGCCTCATTCAATGACGGAACTTTCTGAACGATCTTTGCCTTCAAGAGCACTCTCAAGTGCTTCTCGATAGTTGACCTGTGTCGGTTGAGTTTTCTGGCGATTTCGCCGGGGTTAGAGATTCCTTTTCTGATGCAATCCAGAATTTGAAGCCGCGATTTGTCTGCGAAAGCCTTCAGAAGCCTCTCGGTTCTCTCAAAATCGCTCATGACCGACCCTTTTTTCTGTAGACTCAGTGTATTGCTATCCAGCAAATAAATTTGCTCGTTGGCGAACAAAGTCACCGCGCAAGTTGGAAACGATTATCTGAGCCTAGAATGAAAAGGAAATGGAGATATGATAAGTCATGTATCATCCAACAGTCAAGGGCTCATACTACGACATGGGCTTTAAGTACGGAACGGTCCTGAACGAACACGGTTTCAAATTGGAAAACCAATCGAAAGAGAAGCTGGATTTCGGCTCAGAATCTGAGCCCGAAGTTAAGCGTGTCTTTCCGGAGATCCTAGAGGAGATCAAGGGATTTGCAGACGCTTGTCACAAACCCTTCGAGCAGGCAGCTGCTTTCATGTTTGGCATCGGCGCATTCAAAGTCGAGCATGGCTGCAGTGTATTCGCGTCATTCAACGGTTCAGATGTTATATTTGGAAGAAACTATGATTTCTTCTACAGTTTCAAGAAAATCACTGAAAGTTATCTAGCGTGTCCTGAAAAGGGTTATAGCAGCCTGGGACAAACAGACGTTTTCATTGGTCGCGAGGACGGTGTAAACGAGAAAGGGTTAGCCATAGCAATGACGGGAGTCAGTTCCTTAGGCAACCACCCAGGCATAAGCTTCTGTCTTGCAGTCAGAGGCGTCCTCGATAAGTGTGCCAGCGTCGAAGAAGGGGTCCGACTTCTGGGAAACGCTCAGCACGTCTCGACTTTCAACTATCTTCTCGCGGACAGACAAGGGAACATGGCCGTGGTCGAAGCATCACCTAGCAGAGTGCGAATACGAACTCCACGGAAAGGTCAGAATTTCATCCTGTGCACGAACCACTTTGTTCATACAGAGATGCAAGACATGGAAGATCCCAACGCCAGAGAAACGACGGAATGGGATTCGTTGCCAAGATACGCGAGCATCTCCCGCATTCTGGAAGAAAACAAAGGCACTGTGAACATCAAGCTCGCGGAAAGGATCCTCTCTAACCACGAAGGGTACGTATGCTCTCACCAGCAGAGGATAAAACTGGGAACGATATGGTCAGTCATCGCCACTTTGAAGGACCTTCAAATCCTGAGAGCTGAGGGACACCCGTGCAAAACAAGTTACAAACGCGACTCACGACTAAATAAAATCATCAGGGAAAGAAGAGCGCCGCTGTAAAGTCATGGCTCCCCTGCGCTTTCAGCTTTCAACTCGAACAGAATCACCAAGGCTTCGCCTAAGGAAATACCAAGCCTCGCCGCCAATTCCTCTGCGCTCACGTCCTTTTTCTCAGGAAGAACAGAGTCTCTGGAGTAGGCTTTGTGTTGAGGGTACATGACTAGTTGATGAACGGTCTCAACAAGAGTTGTCCACAATTTGTCCTTGGTATACTCGTCGAAGTTCATGAGGGATCAAGTAGAATTAGTGTGAAGGTGAATATTCAATTTGCTTTTTGAAGCCTAGTTAACCGTTTGAGTGACCACCGAAGACCATCATCCCTGATGAACAATTGCATACAGGTAAGAGTCTCGCCACTTCCCCTTGGTCCATTTGTGTTCCCGGAGATGTCCTTCTCGTTTCATGCCCGCTTTCTCAAGAACTCGCGCAGATGCCAAGTTTGCGGGGTCGCAAGTGGCGAAAATCCTGTGAAGATTGAGCTCGCCGAAACCAAAATCTAGGAGTGCCCTCGCAGTCTCGGTCGCGTACCCCTCATTCCAGAAAAGTTTGTTGAGACAGTACCCGATCCATCCCTCCCGGTTGTCGGGATTTGACACGTTTATTCCACAAGTGCCGATGAGCATCTGATTGGCGATAAGGGTTATCGCAAAGGTATAATGGAGGCGAGGTCTTTCATTTTGAGCATCAAGTGACCTTTTGATGAAGGCCTCGGTTTCTTCCTTGCTGTTGGGTCCCCAGTCCATGTATCGGACGACCTCAGGGTCTGAAGCGTATTCGAGAACAGCTTGCCAGTCGGTTTCTTTCAACTCTCGCAGCAGAATTCTCTGCGTCTTAACAGTCACCATGGGCTCGCCTCATGCTATTTGTCCTTCATGATTCGTTTTAAGCTTGTCTCAAACGACGTTTCATCTTCACTCGAGTCCACAGTTGTAGCATTTGTCTTCACCGCAAAGTATATTTCTTCTTGAGCGTGAGTACTCGCTTCCAAACGTTTCACGCAAAGGTGTGAATGGATGCCTGTTAAGGCTGTTGTGTTCGATCTAGACGGCACGATCGCCAGTTTCAACCTTGATTACATGACTGTGAGAGCAGAGGTCAGAGCCTACCTTGTTCGGAGAGGCATTCCCGCGTCTGTGCTGGCGACAAACGAAAGCATTTTCGACATGCTAAAAAAAGCCGAGATTTTCTTCAAAAACAACGGCAAATCTGGAAGAACCTTCAATAAAGTCCGAAAAGAGGCCTCAGGCATAGCTGAAAAATATGAGTTGGAAGCCGCCAAGACGACTGGACTTCTTCCCGGTGTACCTGAAGCACTGGAAACACTGAAAAAGATGCATCTGAAGATCGGATTGTGCACGATAAACAGCGACAAATCCACAAACTACATTCTGAAACGATTCGGCATATCGAAATTCTTCGACGCAGTCACGCCTCGAAACAAGGTGAAGTTTGTCAAACCGAACACCGAGCACCTTGAAGCAACCCTCAAAACCCTGCACGTCCGCCCAAAACAGGCTATTCTTGTTGGAGACGGAACCCGCGACATGCGATGCGCCAGAGAATTAAACGTAATAGCCGTGGGATTGCCAACAGGAATCAACTCGGAGAAAGACTTGATTGATTCGGGCGCGAACTTCTTCATCAGTTCAATCGCTGACTTGCCCAGACTTGTGAAAACGATCAACAGGCGCCCTAGTAACAGAAAGATTGCGACGAAAAAACAGAACAACGTCTAGAAGCTTGCAGCACCTTTTCTCTTGTGAAAATCGTACCATTTCCAGATTTCTTCAACGGTCTTATCAGAATATCCAATTTGCTTCAGCAGCGATTTCAGCGAGGAAGGAGCAGCCATCTTTCGGTCGCCAATCTTCGTCTCAAAAAACTCTGTTCCCAAAGAAAATAAGTATTCTGTATCCAGAATTCTGTTTTGTAGACGCGTACGACAAGTATACACTCCAGCGTTTTCTCCCTCATATGGTGCGAGCAAAGAATTCAGGTTCATGCAAACATCGTTCACATGATTTGCCTAGACTTTCTTGCAGAATCAAAAGGTTAAGAGAAAAATCAAAGAGGCTTGAAGTAGTATCTTGGCCATTGTGGCCACGACTGCGTAGCTTCGCAGGTCCCAAAGTCCATCGCTAAATCCATGCCGACTTTCACCTGTTCCAATGACACATCACGTATCATGCCCGGCATCTTCATGCCGTTTTCAAGTTGAACGATGCCCATCGCGTACGGAGCCATCGATTGGAATTGAACGGGAGCAATGTGAATAATGGTGTAGGTCAACAGTTTTCCTTTTGTAGGCATAGTTGTCCAATCGAAATCTTTGGAGTAGCAGCTGTCGCACACAGGCCTCGGCGGCAAGTGTATTTTTCCGCACTTCACGCATTTTCCTGCGAGCAGTTTCCCTTGGCTGATGTTCTTGTAGAACTGCTCTATCGTGAACGGCGCTTTCTCACTCATTTCTCATGCCCTCCTGTAGATATGAACGGTCGCAGTTGCTCCTGAACCGCCGACGTTGTGCGTTAATCCAACCTCGGCGTCCTTCACTTGTCTCTTTCCCGCACGACCTGTAAGCTGCAGATAGACCTCGTAGGCTTGACCGGTGCCCGTTGCCCCGACTGGATGTCCCTTGGCCTTCAGGCCTCCGCTCGTGTTAACCGGAATTCGCCCTCCAAGCTTGGTCTCGCAGTTCTCGGCTAGTTTTCCGCCTTCTCCAGGGTTGCAGAACCCCAAGTCCTCGTAAGCGATTATTTCAGCGATCGTGAAGCAGTCGTGGACCTCGGCGACGTCGATGTCTTCTGGCTTCACTTCTGCCATTTCATAAGCTTGTTTAGCAGCAACCTTTGCAGCTTGCAGCGAAGTGAGGCTTTCTCTCTCGTAAAGACCAATCGTGTCGCTTGCTTGTCCACTTCCAACAATATGAACCGGCGTGTCGGTGTATTTCTTGGCTAGCTCAGGCGTCGTGAGAATCAGGCAGCTCGCGCCGTCAGTTATCAACGAACAATCGTACAGTTTGAGTGGCCAAGCGACTACCCGGCTCGATAATGCCGTTTCAAGCGTGATCTCCTTCTGCATCTGAGCCTTCGGGTTCAAGCTTCCATGAAAATGGTTCTTAACCGCAACCATCGCGAGCTGGCGCTCGGTTGTACCATAATCGTGCATGTGTGCAGTTGCCATCAAAGCATACAATCCCGGAAACGTGATGCCATTCCACTGCTCAAAAGGAAAGTCAGATGCCATGGCAAGATACTCGGTAACGTCGGGTGTTGCTCGATGGGTCATTTTTTCGGCGCCGCCGACCATAACCACGTCGCTCAAACCTGAACGCACGGCGCAGATTGCAGCCCTTAATGCGGCGCCCGAAGAAGCACAGGCAGCTTCCGTTCGTGTGGCCGCAACGTTTCCCAGGCCGACCCAGTCGGCCATTGTGGCACCCGTATGCCCTTGATGCTCATATGACTCACCCATGTGTCCAACGAATAAGGCGCGAATGTCTTTTTTCGGGTCTAGTTTCGGGCAATTGTCAAAAGCTTCCTTTGCAGCGTCCGCGAAGATCTCCCGGGCATAAAGCCCCTCAAGTTTTCCAAACTTTGACAAGCCCGCGGACACTATCGAAACCAGTGGCTTCCCATTCAAGTGGATTTCTCTCCTAATCCAGAAAAAGAAAGTGTCGTTGGTCGAGTATTTAAGTTTCGTTTAAGAGTCCGTGAAGAAAAGATGAACAAAAAAGAGGGAATTGCAGTTGGCAAAGGGCGAGGATTTTCCTAAATTAGGTTTCCTCACTTCCCAAACGTCTTTTTCACCCAAGCCCGGGTCTGATCCATGTCTTGCCTGAAGCGCTTCAACTCTTCGGGAGTTCGTTTCGGCGGCACAGGTTCTTCCGCAGGCGTTGCGTAAACGTCTAGTAGGTCGCCTTTAGGCTGCTTCGTTATGTTTATGTTGACCTTTAGGCCTATGTTCACTTTTTCCGGGTCAACGTCTCTCATTGTCATCGGCAAGCAAGTGTTTGTTCCATTGATTCTGATCATTGCTCCGACTAGTGGTTGAAGATGCGCCATTGAAGGCCATGCGATGACCATTATCGTGTAAGAGTGGACTTCTCCTTTCTTTGGAAGGTCAACCCATTCGGTTTCCTCAAGTCGGCAATCGGGGTTGAAGCAATGTGCGCGTGGTGGGCAATATACTAGGCCACACTTGGGACACTTGGTGCCGCGGAGTTTTCCTTCGAGAAGGCCTATGAAGAATTCTGACGTTTTGCCGTAGCTGTGGTGGAACATGCTTCCGTGGGGTCTGTGCACGATTAGGAATGTGTCGGGTTTCAGTTCGTTCAGCGTAGGGCCGTCGTTCATCTCAACGATTTTCCAGCCTTCAGGTCTCCATCCGCCTTTGCGTTCCCAATCTTCCCACCATTTTTCGTCGTACGATAGTTGTTTCTTCATTCTTTCTGGTCCTGGTTGCTTCATTTTTTTACACCTCCAAGACGACGGCTCCGGCTTGACATCCCGTGCCCCCGTGTCCGTGAATGAATGCTTTCTTTGGTTTACTGAGCTGTCTGCCTGGTGCCCCCCACTTCTTTCCGATCTGGTTGCTGAGTTGCCAGTAGCTGTCTACAACTTGAGCGATGGAAGTTGATCCAACTGCGTGCCCCTGAGCGGTCAGTGCTCCGCTTAGTTGGCATGGGAGTTCTCCGTTTCTAGAGATCACTCCGTCTCTGACCATTTTCTTGCCGTCGCCTCTCTTGCAGAAGTCAAAGTCTTCAAGCCCCGCTAGAATGACGCCTGCGTAGGGGTCGAAGATTTCGACGAAATCGATCTCTTTTCGCGGGTTCTTGATCCCGGCGTCCTTGTAGGCCATTCTTGCAGAAACTCGCAATGAACCAAAGTTCAGCAGATCAGGGTAAGGTGACATTGGTTTTGGCACGTTTCTAGGCCATATCTTCTCGTCTTCTGGATACACACCTTTCCATGCTGGGTTGTCTGGTCGGTCTCCCGCTCTCATTGTATCCGATCCAAAGCCCACGCCGCTTATCCAAATAGGGTTGTCTGTCAGTTTCTTCGTCATTTCCTCGTTTGCGATTAGCAGGGCTGACGCTCCTTCGCTTGTCATTGCACACTCATAAAGCCTGTATGGCCATGAGATCAACCGAGATTTGTAGACCTCTTCGACGGTTATTTTGCCGAACCCATGTTGCGCTGGCCACTGAGCATAAGGGTTTTCGAGTGAGTTGTTGTGGTTCATCGCCGCAATTTCAGCCAAGTCTTCCTCGGTATCTCCATACACGTGCATGCGTCTGGCCTCCATCGTGGCGTAGAAGGCGTTGTACGTGAAGCCTGAAACGAAGTCCCAGTCCGTGTCTCCTGCTATAGCGATGGCTTCGTTGACTTTCTGAATGGGCAGTTCATTCATCTTTTCCCATCCTACGACGAGCACAACGGGGAACATGCCTGACCGTACCCATAGCGCCGCGTTGACAATGGCATCGATTGGTGTTGCACCGCCTGATTCTACACGGTACGAAGGTACGCCTGACAAGCCCAGGTAGTCGTTGATTATCCAGTGCATGCACTGTTGCTGTTCAAGAATATCGCTGAAGTAGGAGTAGCAGCACGCGTACCCTTTTTTCAGAAAGTCTCTGAGTTCTAGTTCTGGAACATCATCGAGTATCATCTTGACCGCTTCTGCACACATTTCCTCTGCCAGTGTGTGTCTCGGGTTATCGAATCGTGAAATGCTTCCTGCGACAATTCCGACTTTCTTCAATTTTCCACCTCAAGTTTAAAAGTGATTGCTAGTGCATTCTTCTGACTATAATATTCTTGTGGAGAACCATGAACCCAATTGATGATGCCGCATCATGGTATCGGATATCTTTTAATAATATCCTTTTCCACTTTAGAGCATGCGCATACTCAAACTCTCCTCGTCCGTGCCAAAGAACGACTATACAACTGAAGAGATGATAGACAGGTTTCCGTGTGAACTTCCTGAGGGCGTCAGACAGAACGTTCTGAACCTTGGCGTCTCAAAAAGATCATTCGTTCACGCTGCCCCTGGGAGTGAAAAGTCCGAGAACATTTTGGGCGAGACCGCCTTGGTTGACTTGTGTGTTGATGCATGCCAAAGTGCGCTCGGAAAAACAGGTGTCTCGTTAAGTGAAGTTGGATATTTCATCGCGACTTATGACGCCAATCCTATTCTTTCGCCAGGTCTAAGCCAACTTCTAGTAAGGAGAATCGGGTTTGATCCATACATCAAACACGTCAACGCCCAGGGAACCGCGAGCACAGCTTTTCCTAAAGCTCTGCAACTGGCAGAGGACCATTTGACAGCTCATCCAGGAGACAACGTCCTGATCTGCGTCTCTGGAGTGAGTTCGTACTGGTTCCAAAACCAAGTTCGTGGCTTGGAAAACGTTTTGGAAATGAGCCGAATCAACGAGATCAAAGAAAAAAGAGAACGGCAAAGAGAACTCAGAAAATGGATTGCGACGATGGAGTACTTTCTCTTTGGCGACGCCACAGTGGCGACAGTAGTGTCAAACAAGGGAACGGGCACAACTGTCAAGAAAACCGTCGAAGTCACGAACGTGGAAGAACAGGATTGCCTTGCCGGGTACACCAGACTTTCATCGTTTCCGAAGCCTTTCACTTTTGGTTTACATTCATATCTCGACAAGGATATCCCAAGCCTAGGGGTTAAGTACACAGGTTTAGCTCTGAAGAAGCTGCTGGGAAACAAAACAGAAGAGACGATTGAAGCTTCGAAAAAGTGGGCAGTTCACACGGGCAGTCAAAAGATACTTAACGCTTTAGCAGAACGTCACAAAGTTGATGTCGGCAAACTCAAGGAGTCCCACGACGTGCTTAGGGAACATGGCAACCTCTCCGGAGCTAGCTTGCCGTTCATTCTTGAAAGAATACTCGCATCAAACAAGCTTTCGAGCGGGGACCTTATCCTGATGGTAGGTTATGGATGGGGTTTCTCCGCTGCAGCATCGCTCCTCAAAGCATAGCGGCGTTTTCAACGTCAATCCAGACTGTGCTTAAATGGCGTGCACTCTGAAATGTTAGTTCTGGCAGGAGCAGACCGATAAGAAAATATCTAATTAGACTGAATGATGATATGTTGCTGTAGTGCAACTAACATCTGTAGTATCGGCGTGAGAAAGGAATGTTTGACGAAAAAAAGATCAGTGAACTCGCGAAAGAGAAACATCGTTGGGAACAAACAACCTTGCCCAACTGGATAAAGCAATCCAAAGAAAGAAGAAGCGAGTTTCGCAACACTTCAAACATGCTGATAAAGCGTTTGTACACGCCCGAAGACAACAAGTCCATGGATTACATGCGTGACATGGGTTTTCCAGGCGAATACCCGTTCCTGCGTGGTGTACACGCAACCATGTACCGGGGGCGATTGTGGACAATGCGTCAGTTCTCAGGGTTCGGCACTGCTGTGCAGACAAACAAGCGCTTCAAATACCTTCTCAAAGAAGGAGAAACTGGACTGAGCATCGCCTTTGACTACCCAACTATCATGGGCTACGATTCTGATCACCCCATGGGGCAAGGTGAAGTGGGCATATGCGGAGTCGCCGTTTCCTCTCTGCGAGACATGGAAACCCTCCTGGACGGAATTCCGCTTGACAAAGTCACGACGTCAATGACGATCAATGGACCCGCAGCGATGCTCCTCGCGATGTACGTGGCGGTCGGGGACAAACAATGCGTCCCCCGAGATAGACTAGGTGGAACGACACAGAACGACAACCTGAAAGAGTATTTTGCACAGAAACTCTGCATCTACCCACCGAAGCCCGCGGTCAAGCTCACAACAGACATTATAGAATACTGTGCGAAGCATCTTCCAAGATGGAACCCGATAAGCATCAGCGGCTACCACATAAGGGAAGCTGGCGCTTCCGCCGTTCAAGAACTTGCATTCACAATCTACGACGGAATAACGTATGTCGAGTCGACGATGAAAAGAGGACTCAAAGTCGACGATTTCGCTCATCGACTCTCATTCTTTTTTGCTTCGCACAACGACTTCTTCGAGGAAGTGGCAAAGTTCAGAGCTGCCCGAAGGATATGGGCAAAGCTGATGAAAGAACGATTTCATACGAAGAATCCACGATCAATGTGGATGCGAATGCACGTTCAGACATCAGGCTGCACACTAACGGCTCAACAGCCACTCAACAACATCACCCGCACCACTATCCAAGCTTTGGCAGCAGCGGTTGGCGGGACTCAATCATTGCACACGAATTCGTTCGATGAGGCTCTTGCACTTCCTAGCGAGAACGCTGTCAGAGTAGCGTTAAGAACGCAACAAATAATAGCCCACGAGAGCGGCGCAACTCACACAATTGATCCTTTAGCCGGCTCCTTCTACATCGAAGCCCTAACGAACGAGATGGAGGAAAAGACCTTCGAGTACATTCGAAAAGTGGATGAGATGGGCGGGGCAATTGTGGCCATAGAGAAAGGCTTCTTCCAGAAAGAAATCGCTGACAGCGCCTACAAGTATCAGAGAGAAATAGACGAGAACAAACGGATAATCGTGGGCGTCAACGACTTCAAGGTTGAAAAAGAGACGCCGATAGAACTTCTGCGAGTGGATCCGAAAGTTGAGCAAGAGCAGCTTGCAACCTTGCACGCGCTCAAACAGGAACGAGACAAGAAGAAAGTCAACGACGTTCTTGACAAGCTCCGCAGTTCGGCGGAAAAGGATGAAAACCTCATGCCCACGATAATAGAATCCGTGAAGGTATACGCAACTCTGGGCGAAATCTGCGAAGTGTTGCGTCAGGTCTATGGAGAGTACAAGGAACTGATAATAATCTAGAAGGAAAAAGAAATGGATAAAACAAGAAAAATCCGAGTTTTGATCGCAAAACCGGGCCTCGACAGCCACGATAGAGGAGCAAAAATCGTTGCTAGGGCTCTCAGAGACGCAGGAATGGAAGTCATCTATACCGGGTTAAGACAGACTGCAGAGCAAATCGTCGAGACTGCTCTTCAGGAAGACGTTGACGTAATCGGCTTAAGCATACTCTCGGGAGCACACAAAACACAGTTTCCGAAGATTATGAAGCTTCTAAGAGAGCAGGAACTCACCGACGTAATGGTTTTTGCCGGAGGCATAATTCCCGAGGAAGATGTTGCCGAGATGAAAAGGCTCGGAATAAAAGAGATATTCGGACCCGGAACAACAACTGAAGCGATAATACGCTACGTGAAGGATAACCTTCGGGAAAAGAGCTAATACTCAGATGTGCTGGGGCTTTGACGAGAGCCGAAGAGATAGTTGAAGGCGTTCTTGCTGGGAAACGAAGAAGCATTGCCAAAGCGATAACCATAATTGAAAACGGCGAACCAGAAGCTCACGAAATCGTCACGAAGCTGTACCCACACACAGGAAAGGCCCACATAATCGGACTTACGGGAGCAGGCGGTGCGGGAAAGAGTACGTTGATAGAAAAACTGGTCAGAGAATACAGGCGCAGGGGCAAGAAAGTGGGCGTCGTCGCGGTGGATCCTACGAGCCCTTTTTCAGGTGGGGCGTTTTTGGGCGACAGAATCCGCATGCAGGAACTCAGCACTGACCAAGACGTGTTCATACGCAGCATGGCAACCCGCAACTATGCGGGCGGAATAGCAAGGGCAACGAAAGATGCAGCGCGCATCCTCGATGCAGCTGGGAAAGACGTTGTCATCGTCGAAACAGTCGGCGCGGGACAATCAGAGGTAGAGATCATCAAAGTTGCCCAGACGATCGTTGTGGTGCACGCACCAGGGCTTGGGGACGAGATTCAGGCGATAAAGGCGGGCATCATGGAGATAGCTGACATCTTCGTGGTCAATAAGGCTGACCGCGAAAACGCAGACAAGGCTGTAATGGATATACAAGCAAACCTGCAGATGAACAACAAGCAGAGTCCGTGGAAACCTTCGGTGCTTAAAACCGTAGCCCTGACTGGTGAGGGCATCCCGGAACTTGTGGAAAAAATCGAGGAACATCGATGCTTCTTGGAAGGCGACTTAGAATGCAGGAAGACTTCGTTGAGAATCACGGCTGAGAACGAGCTTGTGGAAGCCGTTAGAGAAAGAGTGACGAGTTCTTTGATAGAAGAACTTAAGAGGGATGGCAAATTCGATGAGCTTGTCCACGAAATCATGGAAAAGAAGACGGATCCTGCATCAGCAGCCCAGAAGCTTCTCAAAAAGGAGAAGAGCGATGAAGCTTGAAAATGGACTCGTTCAAGTTTACACTGGAAAAGGAAAAGGAAAAACTTCCGCCGCCTTTGGACTGGCGCTCCGAGCCGTTGGCAGAGGATTGAAGGTCTTCATCGTGCAATTCATCAAGGGTGGTTTTGATTACGGTGAGCTTTACGTGGCGGACAAGCTTCCGGGTCTGAAGCTGAAGGCTTTTGGAAGAGGCAAGTTTGTTTCCGAGAAGAAACCCGACAAAGAAGACGTTGATCTCGCGAGAGAAGCTTTTAGGGTGGCTGAAGATGCCGTGAAGAGCGGTGAATACGACGTGATAATATTGGACGAGATCAACGTTGCATTGAGTCTAAAGCTTATAGAGACCGAAAAAGTTCTGCGACTCATCAAGAACAAGCCCGCGCAAACCGAGCTTGTGTTGACTGGACGCAACGCTCCGAAGGAGATAGTGGACGCAGCTGATCTTGTTACAGAAATGGTTGAAGTGAAGCATCCGTACAATTTAGGTTTCAAGGCTCGGAAAGGAATTGAATACTAGAATCTTCGAGTGACAAAATGACCTGTTGACTATTTCTCCTCTTCTGAGGCGAGAGGATATATCTCCTTTGCGACGTATTCCAAGTAAGGTTCTTTCTCACCAAGGTTGAATATTGTTACAGAGGCGTCCCTCGTCACACCGACGACGTAACCGTACTCCTTTGATCTCGCAACAACATACCAGAGGTCACCGTGTTTGCCATAATCCTCGAAGAGCGACGTGTTTATCAGGTCGGGTCCATAGAGCGATAATTTGTCCACGTTAGGGATGTCCACGTTGTCGAAGAACGTTATCTTCGTGTCTTCCGGGTTTTTTAAGTGGAACTTCTTCAGCGTCTCCGGGGAAATTCTGGCTTCCAAGATGCCGCCTACCTTTTCGAAAAGTATCTTGCTCAGGTCGTTTGCCACGTAATTCGCCAGCCGCTTTTTCTCAACTATCGTCATGAAATTTGTGCCTTGATGGTCAGAGAGGCTGAAGAGGGCTTCGACGGTTCGAGGTGTCGGAAGAATTTTCCCGCGGTGGAAGACCTGGGTTACGTAGTCGTGAGAGTAGACGCCTCTTAGCAATTTTACTTTTGGAACTAGCCCCGTCACTTCGGTTATGAGCGTGAACTTATGGTCTCCTTCTTCATAGGCTTCTTCGGCGTGGTATCCGTCGAGTCTTGAAGCGATCTCGCTTATTGAAAGCGGTTCTGAGAGCTTGAAAACTTTGCCTGCAACGACCATTCCAGAACACCAGACTGATAGTCGAGATGATTTGCTTATGAACTTTTAGCTTTATTGATGAAAATTGCAAGCTGCGATCTGGGTTAGGTTCTAGTTGAGTTGATCACCGAAAAATCCTAATCAGGTCTCCATTGAAAGAAAAAAAGACCAGCTGCTACTTCCGGGCGCGCGCTTCCAGGGGTCTATGCGTTCGGCGACGTTAGCCAAATCATCAATGCACGTATTTCTTGACCAAGTCTGTGTTGTTCACGGCCTTGAGTTGCTTGAAGAGCAGATCGAATTTTCCTTCTACTTCGACTGCGATTGCCTCTCGTGTCTCAGGTGAGAGACTCATGATCTCTTTCTTGAACGGGCCTAGGGCTTTCTTTCGAGTCTTGTACAGAAACTGTTCTTCAGTTTCTCCTTGCTTTGCTTCGTTTGCCGCGTTGAGCTTCAGCCATTCGTAGATCCTCTTCTTAAGATCAGATGGAAAGTGTTTCGACTCGTATATCATGTTCTGGAACTCCGTCGCCAAGTGCACCTCGGCGGTTTCGCATTCTGGAAATCTGTGGAACGCTTCGGGAGGAAGGGTTGACGCTCCATGTTGAACGGCTCCGGCTAACCCATATTTCTTCTTCGCGATCTCAGAAAGAGTCTTCAGAGTGTTGAAGTCAAGGTTTATCTGGGCGATTTTGCCGTCGGGCAGGACGATCGCCGCCGTGCGTTGTTCCCGTCTGGACTGAAATCTTGCTGATTCCATGTAAGCCTTTAGGCAGTTTCTCGCTAAGTCCAGCCATGAACGCTTGCAGCTCTTCAGGCGTAGAGTTCTTGTGACCGATCTCGCCGATCTCTCCGCCCACCGAAATCGTTTTTCCCTCAGGCTCATTTTGGCGGATGAATTGCGTGAGCTTTGCGCAGATCTCGTAATTTGACAATTGTTGAGTCTTCAAATCAGGCTTGGACAAGTCTACGAGGGTTGATGAGTCGATGTCGATGTTGTAGAAGCCTGAACTGATTGCATCCGCGATCAAGGCCTTCAAAGCGTCCGTTTCTTTGTCAGGGTTCTCCTTGAATTTCGCGGCGTTGGCTTGGAAATGGTCTCCTTGAATGAACACTGGACCGTGATAATCTTCTTTTATCGCTGCCGCCAGAACCATGCTTGAATACTCAATCGGCGACTGACTTGTGTAGCCGATTTCAGACCTGGCGATCTCGAAGATGAACGTGCCAGAGTCATTCTTTCTTGCAGCTCTAAAGACGCTTCGAGCCAGGTCATAAGTCATGCTTCTGAGGTTTATCGCGGGAACTGTGAAGCCGCCGAATTCGCCCCTCCCGCGAGCTACATAAAGGTTCTGAATACTTGCCGGATAGATGCCTTTCTCCTGGGCCATAGCGAAAATTCCTTTCGCTACCTGTTTCTTTTTCACGGCATCATCAGTCATGACTAGATCCTTAACGCTCTGCTCAACATCAAGCGACATCCCTTTCATACTCTCTCCACTTCCTCAAACACTTGCTCAGCGCATTTACATTAAGTTGTTTCATTAGATATTAAATTATTGCGTGATCAGTCGGTTAGAGAACATGCGTCCTCCTACCTTCCGTTTTTCGATATATATCGATAGCCGAAAGAACTGCTTTATTGAGATTCACGATACTGGGATGTGATGGCACAGGATGCCGAACGCATGAAGAAGAAAAGGGTTCAAATAAACGAAGTTCGAGCTGCCAAGAGCATGAAGCTTGGCTGGAAAATCAAGAGACAAGTTCAACAAGAAATATTGCAGAAGAAGCTCGTGCAGTGTTTTCTGAAGCCACGAGAGGGTCATGCAATCATCAAGCGATATCCTGAAGCCATGCAGCCGATGATCAGGGATTTTATGCGAAAAGCGGAAGAGAAAACAATGCTTTTCTGCGAACAACCATCAGAAAAGAAAGCCCTCGTGTAGATTTATCGATTTGGGCTGAAGAGAAGCGCGACAATCGTCCTAGAAGGATCTAGGAGAAAATTCCTTTTCCAAGAATGCCGTGACTTGGTCCAAACTTGCTCACGTAGTGTTTGTCGTAGAACAGTACAATTTGCTTTAATAATAGGATTTTCATTTTTATTACCCACTCTAGCAAGGAAAAAGTGTCATGTTGATTCAAGAGGTAATCCTGGAGAACTTCATGAGTTACGAGTATGCTAGGGTACCTTTCAAACCCGGAGTCAACATCATATGCGGCCCAAACGGGTCTGGAAAGTCGTCACTTCTGTTGGCTATTTCTGTGGCACTTGGACAATCCTACACGGAACGCTCCAAGAAGTTGAGCGACCTCATACGCTGGAACAAGGATCAGGCCCGTGTAACCTTGGTTCTGAGTAACACGAGAATGGGAAAGAACAGGCCTGTACCGAAATACAATAAGGACCAGATCTATCTGACGCGGGTCTTGCGAAGGGATGGAACCTACTGGTTCTCGCTTGAAAACCGCGCCGTCACAAAGCAGGACGTTGAGAGACTGCTTGGGAAGCTGGGCGTTGACCCTGACAACATACTTATCATTATGCATCAGAACATGGTTGAACAATTCACGGTGCTCTCCACGCAGGAGAAGCTCCGGATGGTTGAGGCAGCGGTTGGCCTTGAGCCTTATCGAGAAAACGTCGTGCAGGCACAGAAGAAGCTAACGCGGATACTGAGCCAAGAAGAATCGATGAGTAAACTCCTAGAGTCGGCTGAGCAGACGCTGAATTACTGGAGAGGACAATACGACAGGTATCAAGAGAAGAAGCAGCTGCAGTCAAAAAGGAGGTTCCTCGAACGCGAGCTCGCGTGGGCAGAAGTGGCCAGAAGAGAAGAAGCAGTAAGACAGCTTGAAAATGACTGGAGAAAGCTCCAGGACGTTCTAGGCCAGATCGAGACGCAGAACGAATCAGCAAGAAATAGCTTGCAAAGACAGGAGAACGAACGCGGCAGGCTCAAGGATGAGTGGACCACGCTTTTTGATGAACGTCTCGACTTCGAACGGCAGAAAGCAAGCAATTCTTCAACGCTTTCACTGTACGAGCAGCTTCTGAAGGAGACGTCAACTCTGGAGGCGCTGACCAGCAGCCTCAGCGAAGATGCGACTCAACATTTGGCGCAAGCCTCAAAGAAAACCGTGCAACTTAAGCTTCTCAGAGGCGAACAGCTCAAAGAGTTCATACAGAATTCGAAAGAGCACACCTCAAAACTGGACACTGAAATAGAGAGAAACCAAGCGAGATCACGAAGCTGGGAAGAAGCAACTGAAAAAGTCAACGATCAAATCTTGAACCTCCGCATCGAACTCGCCCTCCTCCAGTACCGAACCCAAAACGCCACTGCCGACCTTGAGGAATTGGAGAAAACTTTGAAAGATGCAAGAGCTCGCTTAGCTGAGACCACAAGCAAGGCTGAGCAGGTCGGAGCCAAGGTCGCCGTCACCAAAGACATGAGCGAGGTCATCGATGAAATCCGCGTTACCGAAGGACACTTGATGGCGCTGTCGGACGTCTCGGAAGACGTTGAAAGAATGTACGAATCCTATTCAAAACTCTACCTTGAACTCAAGGACAAGGCTCAGCTCGTCGCTGAAAACCGTGACAAGACTTTGGAGGAAGTCAAGACTAGAATGCAGGCGTGGCGGACGGTGATAGAAACCCTTCTCACGCGCGCCAACCTGGAATACCAGAAGACCTTGATGCAAGCACAGGCCGTAGGAGAAGTGAGGCTCGCAAACGGACAAGACATCGAAACGGCAGGCCTGGAGATTCTTGTTGGCTTCAAAGGCGGAAACCCAGTTCCGCTGGACGCTTACACGCAGAGTGGAGGAGAAAGGACTACAGCGACGATGAGCTTTCTACTGGCCTTGCAGCAGCACGTTCGTTCTCCGTTCCGTGCAGTCGATGAATATGACATCCACATGGACCCGAAAAACCGGGAAATCATCGCTCAGATGCTAGTCTCGAGGGTCAACGATTCAAACGCCCAGTACCTCGTCATAACTCCAAGCCAAATAACGTTCACAAAAGAGGGCGTCAACATAATCACCGTGCAAAACATCGAAGGCAAATCCATCATTCGAGGCGTGGCCTAATGCAGTCGAGGAAGGCTTACGAGAAGCTGGGCCGAGAAAAGCTTCAACGGATAATTGACACGTGCAGGTCCGTCGAGGAAAGGTCGCTGGATCCCTTCTTGATAGACGTTGACTCGAACATCGGCACAGTCAAGGAGTATTTCCCAGAATGGAAAGTTCCAGAAGACCTCTGCCTAGACGCTGAGACGCTGCACAAGATAGCTTCAGTCGTCAAGCTTCAGAGCGAATGGGTCAAGCATCGATCAACCTCTCTCTACACTGATCCCTTCCTGCTCGAAGAAAAACTCAAAAGAATGGACAAGTTCGAGATCGCAAGAACCTTCCTCAAAGCGTGGCATCCCCTTATCGAGTGGGAACAACTTTCGCTCCACAGCCTGTCAGAAGCCATGAGGTACTGGAACAGCCTTGTTCCGCTCGACGAGAGGTGGAAAGAGATACCCCCAACAGAAGTTGAAGCTGGCTCAACGACGCGAGAAGAGCTTGTCCGCCAGAGAATCTTGCGAGACCAAGCGTTCTCTGAGGAACTAGAAGATTTCTGGCACGAACTACAGACCGCAGTTGCGGGGAGAGGAGAAAACGGCAAAATAAGGTACTGGGACTTCATCGGCGCAGAATCCTACAGCGAAACGGTTGACCGAGCCTTCATGACGAGCTTCCTCGTGACGTACGGATACGCAACGCTCGAAATACATCCGTTGGAGGAAGAGACCTTCCTGGTACCTTTTGAGAAACAGATCGTCAGGTCAGGGAAGACTCAGCTGGTCTCTGTGCCGATTTCGGTTTCGTCCAGCGACTGGCAGAAGTGGAAGCGGGGAGAACTGAATTGAGCAAGAGGCAAGCCACGTACGCTGCGAAGTTGAAAAGAGCCACCCACCTGCTGTTCTTTAAAAGGCACGCTAAGCCTGGAGTCAAAGGATGGGAGCTGCGCAAAGCTCTGGGTTCTGACTATCCGAAGGTTCTGAAAATCATGGATGGTTACCTGAAAAACCTGGATTTAGAGGTTAAGACCGTTTTTGAGGAAGGCAGACAGACAGAGAGGCCTTCAGTGGAACAACTCGACAAAGCAAGGTTCTATGTGGCGTTACGGGGCGAGCTGGTGCCGAAAGAGGCAAAGATGATTGGATGGCGGATAGACGACTTCGCGGGGCTTGCAGTGACGATCGCATACATAACGTCCAAGAAGGGCAAGGCACCGAGGGAAGACGTCGAACAACTGTTGCGCGAGAAGCTTCCAGGATGGAAAGTTGGACTCAACATCGACAGATACGTTCGATACGGATACCTGACCGAAGATGACAGTGGACAATTGTACCTAGACTGGAGAACGCGGGCAGAGGTCGACCAGAAGGCGCTTGTTGACCTACTTTTGTCATATCAAAAAGATTTATAAGATTGTTTTAGCGCGCGCTACAAAAACTTCTGCAAAGACTGGTGTAAAGAATCAGATGGCTCGTATGAGCTGGATGAAAACAATATTCCGAAGCCGACCTATTGCCCCAAATGTAATTGGAAAGAAGATCGTTTGCTGTTCGTGAAAATCAAGAAAGGGGAAGTGCTCACGCTTGACTAAAGACATAAATGCGGGCTGTCTTCTTACAGCCCTAATATCATATCATGCCGTGGTTAAGACCCGATAATCCGTTAGGGAGGGCAAAATTCACGGTTAGTAGTCTTTATCCGAAGGGTGAGCAATCATGAGATCTGAGCAAGAAATAAAAGACAAGCTGAAAGAGTTTGAGGAGATCCTGAAGACAAATCCGCGATTCTACGGTTGCCTTGCATATGAATTCTATGCGCAGAAAGACGCTCTCGAGTGGGTTCTGGGATTAAAAGAGCTTTTGGTACCGACAACCTAGTCCATTTTTCGCTTAAGTGCCATTATACAAATGGGGCATCAAGTGAAGCAAAAAGAAGGTGTGCGCGAGTGGGAGAGAGAGCGCGAAGGCGATAGGCAATTAACTATAAAGGTTTATTCGTAGAATATGAGGTTTTGTTCCTCTAAGCTTTCGTGAAGCTTATGCACTGAGTCATAAACGTCCTGTTCTTTCTTCGCCCCTGTGCAAACAAGGTTCCCGCTTGCGAATATCAGTATAACCACCTTGGGCTCGTCCATCCTGTAGATCAATCCTGGAAACTGCTCCGGCTCATACATGGTTTTTCCAAGCTTGCCAACTGCCAGTTCCAAATCTACCTTTCCGCCTAAACTTACGGAGGCAACAATGTTTTGAATCTTCAACTCGGGTTTGCTGATGATAATTATTCCGCCCTTCTTCAACTCTTTAACAACTGCCATAACAGCCCTGCGCGCCAATTTTTCCGATTTCGCTCCTGTGCAAACCATTTTACCAGAGTTGAAAATCAGCGTGGCGGTCTTCGGTCTCTTAAGCCTAAACACAAGCCCTGGGAACTGTTCTGGGCGGTATTCAACCCCTGGGTAACTCTTCACGATGGCGTTTAAGTCAACTTTCTGGTTTAATGTAGCAGAAGCAACAACGTTTTGAATGTGTATTATGGCTTTAGTCTTCGGCATTAGACACCACTTCTTATAGCGTAGCGGATGCTTAAATACGCGTGCGCTATGCCTAAAAAGGAAAGAGAAGAAGAAAGCATAAAGAGAAGCGATTAAAGAAATAGTTCTCAATTGTGGTGCGCGTGCTAATGCATAACATCATAGGACAGTTTTTTCCTTGCGATCGATCGATTGTTCTTCCAATCCCCTGAATTCGTCTTCGGGCGCACGCTAATAATTATTAAGCACTATGGACAATACAGCATTCTACAAGATAATCGTCGGAATAGTGAAATAAGAAAATAAAGAAGATTGAAAAATGACTTATAAGCGAAGCAATCGAAAAACTCGAAAGATTCATCGTAAGCACTCTAAAAAAAGGTGAATAGATTTGAGACAAAACAGAAGAGTGGTTAGAGAGCGAAGATAGAAGCCAGAGCTTGTTATTTCTTGATAAACTCCTGTATTTGCCGAAATCTTGTTTCGCGCGCGCCTCCGTTAGGTTTTCATATCCTTTCAAAAACTCAGCCATTCCTTGCTTACTCCTTTGTTTCTTGTCACACCGTGACTTTGAACTGGGCAGAGCACATGGAAAGTCAGCCATAAAAGGCTTAAGAAAAAGCTGTTTGGTTGACCTAATTGCCTAAACAAGAAGGCGTTAATCGATCGTCTCTTGAGTGCGGAAACAAAGGCGTGAACCGCGCCTCACACCTTTCGATTCTGACAATCAAAATCTTTGGGCAAAGAGTTGTGTAAGACGCTATGGGCCTAGTTCATTTGCGTGCTCGATGATAGATTAACGCGATGGCATCGACGATACAGATCACAACAAGAACCAATAACGGGCTGCCCAAAAATTGACTCGCAAAAGAATCGTCCGCGGCGTACGTGACGCCGATGACCGAGGAAAAGATGAGGAACAGGTGCAGTCCCCAATTCGTCAGGCGTTTCATACCTTAACACTTCAAGTTATACTGACGTTCTGTATGTCGAAGTATCTCTTTGCAAGAAAACGCAGTCTCTCAGCGTTTCTTCCGTTCTTGCCTATTGCCACGCCCTTGTCTTTCGGGTTGACTGCAACTACGGCAATCGACTTGCCATCGGGTCTCTCGGTTATTCTTACTTCCTTCACCGCTGCGGGTTTCAACGCGTTCTTGATGAACTGTGCGGGTTCCTCTGCGTACTCGATTATTTCATGTTTCTTGCCCGTCATTCGCTCCAACGTGTGGATGTTTCTGCCACCTCTTCCGATAGCTATGCCCACCTGGCCTTCGTTTACGACGTAGAGAACTCGTGCCTGCTCTTCATCGATGATGCAGTCTTTGACGCTCGCACTCGTTATGCTCTCAAAGAGTGCGATGTAACGCATTTCTGTGCTGGTGAATTTTATGCCCGTTGTCATTCGTTGCCTCCGCTGGATTCGTCAGTCTCAGCGGTTTCCGTCAGTTTTAGGATTTCTGAGTCGCCTGGCTCTCTTATACTTAACGCCGAAACCGTGAATGGTTTTCCGCAGGTGGCAGCTAAGTCGAGGGATGAGCCTCTGTAGCTTATCAAGGGAACTTTGGAGAGTTTGCAGTAGTATTCAACGTCTTCGCGTACGTTGGAGGGGGCGTTGGCTGCAAGAATTATCAGCTTGGCCTTTCCTGCCTGAGCGTTTTGAACTGCGGAGGAAGCTCCAAAGCTTACCTTTCCACTTTTCACTGCTGCTGCGATCGCTTTGTCTATGTCAATCACTTCTTCTCACTCTTCTTTTCAAACGTTGACATGTAAAGTTCTACAAGTCCTGTTCCAATTGGTATTGATTGCCCCACTATTACGTTTTCGGTCACTCCGGCCAAAGGATCACTTTCACCCTTGACTGCCGCCTCAACGATGTTCGGAACGGTAATTTCGAAAGCGGCGCGGGCAAGTACGCTTGACTTCTTTCCGCTGATGCCGTGTCTGCCTATCTGTTGCACTTCTCCCGTGGAAGTCATCATGTCCGCGACCAGCATGACGTGTCTCGTGTCGACGTCGAGCCCTTGTTCCTCCAGGACCCCTTTGGCTTCATTCACCAACGCGTTTCTGGATGCTTCGATGCCCAGAGTCTTTGCGATTTCGTGAACGTTGTTCGTCGTTGTCCTGGTCGTGTCGACGCCTGGAATATCAAGAACTCGGGGCAGGTTTGACCCGTCGGTGTTTATGACCCATTCTCCGTGTTCTTCGGTGACCAAGACTCGTTTTATGCCGGGTACGCCCTTCACGTGGAAGACGGAAACCTTCCCGAGTAGTTTCTTGATGGCTTCAACTTTTTTGGGTTGTATGTGAATGCTGCTCGCCTTCATTTTGACTGTGGCGTTGGGCAGCTCAAGCCTGGCCTTCAGATCCTGCATCGTGACTTGCCGGTCCTCCATCATCGTCTTGTCAAGCTCTATTATGATCTCGTCGTGCACTGGGTCTAGGTAGACTGCTTCAGCAAGGTTCTCCATCGTGGTGTACACGATGTCCCGGGCAACCTTAACGGCTGCTTCCTTGCTTTTTCGAAACTCTTCCGTCAAGTAGATCTTCATGATCGGCGTTGATGGAATTCTTCGGGCGTCAACGATCTCGATCAGCCGCGGCAAACCTAGAGTGACGTTCTGTTCCCTAACACCTGCGTAATGGAACGTTCTCAACGTCATCTGAGTTCCCGGTTCACCGATCGACTGAGCCGAGACGATGCCTACGGCTTCGCCTGGTTCCATCAGCGCACGCTTGTAACGTTCAACCGTGAGGTTGATCGCCTTTTCAACGGCGGTTTTACTCAGTTCAGCCTTTCCCAGACTTTGTTTGAGTTGGTCCACCAGAATCGGGGTGAGTTGACCTTCAACCTTGTCCAGTTCATCTTTGATGAACTCGGCAGTTCCACCCTTGCCCTTCTCTTTCCCGATTCGTATCTGATCGACAAGTCGGCTCACGTTGACCGCTTTTCCGTGATCGCTCTTTGCTGGATCAACGCCGTCCTCGCCGTATTGGAACTGTATTATGTCGCCAGCGGAGTTTCTGACGGTGCCGTCGTACTCGAGCCGTATGTGTTCAAGCGCGTTTATCAACCGTCTCTGCATGTACCCACTCTGCTGTGTTCGCACGGCTGTGTCGACTAGGCCTTCTCTTCCGCCCATGGCGTGGAAGAAGAACTCTATGACGTCGAGCCCACTTTGGTACGATGAGTAAACGAACCCTCTTGCCTTTGGCCGTTGGTCGCCTGCCTGGAAGTGTGGTAGGGCCCTGTCCACGTATCCTCGGAGTATTCTCTTGCCACGGACCGACTGTTGCCCTACGCATGCGCTGATCTGGCCGATGTTGAGGCTTGAGCCTCTCGCACCAGTCCTCGTCATCACGATTCCGGAGTTCTCCAGCGTGAAGTCTTCGTCGGCTATCTTGCCGGATTCATCTCTTGCCTTGGCCAGCTCGTTCATGACGTATATCTCAAACGAATCTTCAAGCGACTGTCCTGGAAGTCTAGGCAACGTGCCCTTCCGGGAGCTTTCAATGAGATCCTCGATCTTTTTCTCGATTCTTTCCATGGTCTTGCCTATGCGTTCTTCAGCCCTCGGGGACAACACAAGCTCGTTGTACGCGTACGTGAAGCCGCGCATCGAAATGTAGGTTTTGAGCATTCTGGTTATCTTGTTGAGGAACTCTCGTCCAGCTTGAGTTCCATAATCCTTGATTATCCTGTGTAGTAGGCTTTCGGACTGTTCGGCACCGATCGAGCGCCTGTCAATCACACCGCTTATCAGTTCGCCGTTCCTGACCACGACGTAGGCGTCGTACTTGCATTCCTCTTCTAGACACTTGGTGCAACCCTGACAGATGTTGGCTTTCAAGACGTAATTCATGTCCTTGGGGAGAAAGAGGCTGAAAATCTGTTTCCCAGTCCACAATGGCTGGGGTTCCTTGATTTTCGGCGGGGGCATTTCGCCGTCGTACTTTGACGCTAGCAGCAACTTGTTGACTTGGATTCTCGTCAAGTAAGTGTTGTGCCTCGTGAACAAGTAAGCGGAGGTTATGAAGTCTCTGATCGCGCCTATTATAGGTCCTCCGAACCTCGGCGAGAGAATCTGGTCTTGAACTTGCATCAGCAACAGTGCTTCAGTCCGGGCTTCTTCGCTCTGTGGGATGTGCAGGTTCATCTCGTCGCCGTCAAAGTCCGCGTTGTACGGCGGGCACACGCACAGGTGAAGGCGGAACGTCTTGTAAGGGAGTACTCGAACGTAATGCGCCATTATGGACATGCGGTGAAGTGAGGGCTGACGATTGAATATGGCTATGTCGCCGTTCTTCAGGTGCCTTTCGACCACGAACCCAAGTTCGACGGCTTCTGCGATCTTTTCTCTGTCCACGACGAACTCGAGCCTTATGCGTTTCCCGTCAGGCCTGATTATGTACAGGGCTCCAGGATACTTTTCAGGCCCGTTCTTGATCAAGCTGCGCATTTCCTCTATGTTCCATTCTGTCACTTTTTCGGGAACGGACAGCCGTATGGCCACTTCCAACGGAACGCCGACCTCGTTTATGTCAAGGTTCGGATCTGGCGAAACAACCGTTCTGGCTGAGAAGTCAACTCTCTTTCCGGAAAGGTTGCTTCGGAACCTTCCTTCTTTCCCTTTCAGCCTCTGAGACAGCGTTTTCAAGGCTCTTCCCGAGCGATGTCGTGCCGGCGGTATTCCTGAAGCTTCGTTGTTGAAGTACGTCGTGACGTGGTACTGCAGAAGCTCTGACAAGTCTTGAATGATCAAGGTGGGAGCTCCTGCATCCATGTTTTCTTTCAGTCTTTGGTTAATGCGGATGATGTCAACAAGCTTATGGGTAAGATCGTCTTCTGACCGAATTCCTGATTCAAGAGTGATTGAAGGTCTGACATAGACTGGTGGAACAGGAAGAACTTGCAGAACCATCCATTCGGGACGCGCGGTTTTCGGGTTGAAGCCCAACAGCTCCAAATCCTCGTCTGCGATGCGCTCCATCCTTTCTCGAACCATACTGGGAGTCAAAGGCTCGGAGCCACTTTCGGGTATCTGCTCGCTGAACTTTGTAGGCTTCTCAAAGGTTATCTTGTTTTGCGCAGCAGCACAGTGAGGACACTGCTTCCTCTTCGTTTCCTGCATTATCGATTTGTAAACCTCATCTGGAACCAGGCCGAGAAGCTCCTTCGTCTTCTCCACTCTAGCCTTAGCTTTCTCGATGACGTCGTCTGGAAGCATTATGCGTCCGCAATTGCGGCAAGTCGCCCGTAACAAGTCGAATATTATCTTCGTAAACTCGATGTGGACTATTGGGACTGCGAGCTCGATGTGGCCAAAGTGCCCTGGACACCGAATTGCGGTGTTTCCGCAGGTCTTGCATCTCTGCCGAGGTTCCAGCGTTCCGAGTCTTCCGTCCATCAGACCAGACGATATGGGAGCGCCATCCTCGTCGTAGGTGTCTGGCGTTTGAATTTCGACGACTGAAAGCCTGCGCACGTCTTGAGGCGAGAACATTCCGAAGTTTATTTCGTCAACTACTTTTCTAACAATCTCTTCCGCCGACATGTTATGCCTTCTCCTTAAGCGCCAGTCGCGGCGATACACATAGGCTCATCAGCTCCTGCAACAGAAGCTTGAATGCGTAGGACACAATCACGGGGGAAACCTTGGCTTTGTCCTCGCAGAGTTTGCACACGTACTTTCTCTGCTTCATATCATAGTAGGCGATGTGACCGCACGTTTCACAAATGTAAAGCGTGTACTTGTCAGACTCTTCGAGAAGCCGGTCCCTCAGCAGCATCGCGGCTCCATGACCGATGAGACAGTCTCGTTCCATTTCTCCGAACCTCAGGCCGCCGCCTCTGGCTCTGCCTTCAGTCGGTTGTCTGGTCAGCATCTGCACTTGGCCTCTTGCTCTCGCGTGGATCTTGTCGGCCACCATGTGGTGCAGTTTCTGGTAGTGAACAACTCCAACGTAAACGTCAGCGACAAACTTTTCACCCGTGACGCCGCTGTAGAACGTTTCCGCTCCCGTGCTGCTGAACCCGAGCCTTATCAGGGAATTTCGAAGCTCTGTCGGCCCTTCGTTTGCGAAGGGTGTGCCATCAACCGGTCTTCCGCGCGCAGATGCAACTTTTCCTGCCAATGATTCAATGAACTGTCCAACGGTCATCCTTGACGGAATCGCGTGCGGGTTGATTATCAGGTCTGGTACTATGCCGTCCTCGGTGAAAGGCATATCCTCCTGCGGCACGATTAGTCCGATGACGCCTTTTTGCCCGTGTCGAGAAGCAAACTTGTCGCCTAGCTCGGGGACGCGTTGATCTCTGACCCTGACCTTGACCAGTTTGCTGCCTTCTCCCGACTGCGTTATGAAAATAGCATCAATAGTGCCAGTTTCTGAGGGGCGCATGTCCACCGACGTGTCACGCATCGATGGTCCTTTGACCTCAAACTCCTTGTATTCCTCGAGGAACCTGGGCGGACTGATTCTTCCGATAAGGACATCTCCGCCTGTGACGCTGGATTCAAGCCCGATTATTCCGTCGGGTTCCAGCAGCCGGTAGTATTGCTCACCCCGGTATCCGCGGGTTCCCGCTTCGGGCAAGGTGAACTTGTCTTTCAAGCCTCCGAGGTACTGGCGGCACTCAGCCTCATAGATGCGGAAGAAGGTTGAGCGTCCCAGTCCTCGTTCTATCGAAGCCTTGTTAAAGACCAGAGCGTCTTCCATGTTGTAGCCTTCGAAAGACAGGACGGCGACAACGTAGTTCTGTCCTGAAGGCCGCAGCTTGTAGCCCATAGTCTCCATCAGCGCCGTCTCTGCGAGGGGAACTTGCGGATAGTGCAACACGTGGCTTCTTGAATCTGCGCGTTGCTGGAAATTGGTTGAGTAAACGCCTAATGCCTGCTTGGCCATGGCAGCCTGATAGGAGTTGCGTGGCGATTGGTTGTGCTCAGCGTACGGTATGGTTGAGGCGCAGATTCCAAGAATCGTGTACGGGGCGATTTCAAGATGGGTGTGATCGTTGGAAAGCAGATCATGACTCAGGGCTACGTAAGCGTTTTCCTCTTCCTCTGCATCCAGGTACTCAACGATTCCGTTCTTCACCAAGTCTTCCCATGCCCACTCGCTTGTAACGATCTTTTCGACGTGCTCGGGCTGAAGCCTCGGCAGTCCATTGTCAACTATTATTAGGGGGCGTCGAACTCTGCCCTCGTCACAGTTCAGGTACGTCTCTTCTCTTTCACCTTGAGTTCTGGAGAAGTATGCGACGTTGACTTCTGTGGATATCTCTCCCCGCCTTCTCCTGTCCCTGAAGTCTCGACTCAACTGTTCCGGCGTGCTACAGTATCCGACTATGTTGCCGTCCACGAACACTTTGGACCCGTTTAGCCTCAGGTCTTCGCTTGCTTCCAATACCGGGGCGACTCCGCTGCTAAACAGAAGCTGCTTTATCTTGTCGGCGTTCACGCCCACCGATATACAGGCGGACAAGGCCAGGTTCTTGACGAGTCCACAGTTCGAGCCTTCAGGCGTCTCGTTTGGACACAATCGTCCCCAGTGTGTAGCGTGCAGGTCTCTGGCCTCAAAGTTTGGTTGGCTTCTGCTCAAAGGCGACTGAAGCCTTCGAAGGTGACTCAGGGTGGAGATGTGGTTTGTTCTGTCGAGAAGCTGGGTTATACCCACTCTTCCCCTTCCCCAATTTCCTGTGGCCAGTGCATGCTGGAATCTTTCAGCGATTATTCCTGGTCTCACTGCGGCGGAGACGGTTATTATCGGTCCCTTCACTCCTATTCGTTCAAGCTGATACTTTATGTCGCGGGTGAGGTTTCTGAAAGCTACTCTGAACAGGTCTGCGAGCAGAGGACCCGCAAGCCTCAAGCGCTTGTTCTTAAAATGGTCTTTATCGTCAATCATCCTCTTGCCCATCGACAACTCGATGGCTCTGCTCGCCATCTCGCCAAGGAAAAGAGCTTTGTCCTTTCTTTTCTGATCGGTCCTGCCGATGTGCGGAAGGAAGTTCTTGTCAATTGCCGTCTCGGCCTTCTGAACGCGGTACTCCTCAACCTGTCCGTGTGCAACACGGTTGCCGATGAACAGAATCGCGTCCTTGGCTGTGTCAACGCCCAAAGCTTTCTCGAAAGATGGTTCCAGCGTAGCCTGAACCTCCTTGTTCAGGGAAATCGCTTCGGCTATCTCCTTGTCCGACTCTAGTCCCAAAGCACGCATCAATACGACGAAGGGAACTTCGGATGGAACGCCCGGCATCGTGACGTAGATAGCGCCGTCGGACTTTATTTTCAGCTCGATTCTCGCTCTGAAACCGACGGTTGTGGAGAATATTTTCGACTGGTACACTGGTGTTGCTCCCTTCTCATCGATGTCGACGATGATTCGGTTCGGTGCCAGGTCTTCCATTGCAACTATGACGCGTTCTGAACCGTTGACGACGAAATAGCCTCCAGGGTCGTCTGGGTCTTCTCCAACTCCAATCAGTTCTTCTCTTGAGAGCTGTGATAAGAAGCACAGCTTCGACTTGAGCATCACAGGGATATTTCCGATGTAGACCAACTCAGTGTCCTGTTCTCTTCCATCAATGACCGGCGTCATCTCCAGGGCCACGGGCGCCGCATAGGTTAAATTGCGAAGTCTGGCCTCCAACGGGTAGATTTCATGTTTTGTTCCGTCAACTTCAGTCGCATACGGTCCAGTTATCCTTGTCTGCGGGTCGATTATCCATATCTGCCCAAGCTTGACCTTGTACGGGTTCTCGGGCACTTCTATTGGGATTTCACCGACTTCGTCTATTACTTCCTGCAAGCCACGGTCGATGTACTCGTTGTAAGAGTCCAGATGCTGACGTACCAAACCTTTGTCCTTGAAAAACGCGTTCAACAATAGATGGGTATCTTCTTTCGATATCTCAGTCAAATTCAATCATCCCCCGCAACTTCCACGTTTAAACTAACGCTAACGAAACGGTTTGATGCGGGTTTTCTCAAACTTTGAGTTTCCTCCAATTGTTGGGTCATTCCAACTCGAAAAATGGTCGCCAATATTAAAGAGCTAGAACGTAAACTACGAAGCTGGCTAATAAACTTTTTTGTAAAGGAAATAAGCTTTCCGCTTCTTTTCCAGGCTATCTCTGCACGTTTCTAGACGCTCAAATTTGACCTTGTGAACCGTGCAACAGTCTTTTGTTCTTGACGTGAACACTTTCTGTTGTGGGTTTTGCTCTGTCTTTCTTTCTATCGAGTAATGCTTAATTATGCTTTGTGCAAATCTAAGTGTTTGCGTGCAGCGGTCGCCAAGCCAGGTCAAAGGCGAAGGACTCAAGATCCTTTCCCGTAGGGGTTCGCCGGTTCAAATCCGGCCCGCTGCACCAGTTTCTCTTACGCAATTGTGTTTCGAAGGTTCCGTTTCTGAGGAATTGGACGTGGCGTATTTGTGTTGGGCAACAACTCAGACACGTTTATTAAGATTCACGACACAGCGTGTTAATCCTCGGAGATTAATGAAATGCCAAAACAAAGAGAACGGAATAAACCGAAAAAGGACGAAAACTTCACCGCGCCGATCGTTGATTCTTCATTTTCGTACGAGCAGCTTATTCACAAGAGACAGACCTGATCTTCCATATCTAGTCTTCAGAAACGTCAACAACATCCTCCTTGACTTCGTCATTGTGAGTTCGAAATCGAAAAGGGCGATGATTCGGCCAA
>CAVTZU010000015.1:0-124364 GCA_963739305.1 Candidatus Bathyarchaeota archaeon
CTCACAGACTCGACCACGATGCCCAGAAAGACGTTCTACGCTTGTCCGCACTGCATGTCGAAGATAGACCTTCAGGTCGAAGGCCTCAAAGTCGTTGATGTGAAAGCGATGGAGTATGCCAAGGTCTTCGACTCACCCGCTAAATGCGCTCACTACTCAGTGTTCGTGGACGCAATTTCCTTTGACATCCCTATTCCCGACGACTGTCTTGTCTGCCCCAAGATCTTGCAGTGCGGCACCAAGAAATACAGATGAATTCCCCTCGAAAACTGAGCCGTAACACTGCGATTCCATTTTTCTTCTCTTGAAAATGCTCATTGCTGTCACACTGATGCCCATTCATCTGGAGAAGCTTTGCTATTTACTGATATTGATATCTAAGGCGGAAATTTATGATTATATATATTAACAGGAAAAGCGAAAAGAAAGCGCCATTCTGCCAAAAGAACCCTTTCTGAGCACAGAGGTTTCTTGATTTCTCTGAGAAATATATAAATCCATTAAAGAAACTGCGTTTGGAAGGTTGAACTCTTTCTAGTCCAGGTATATTTTCAAGCGTGACTTCTTCAATTTTTGAAAATGATATGCCCGACCTGGGGCACATTATAACAAACTCCAACGTTTGCTATGCCGAGTTCTGTCTATCGCGGGCTCAAAATGCAACGCGGGGATTGCCACTTCATCACACTCATATACCTAAATACTCGCACTTCAGGTATAATGATCAGGGGAACCTTTCTTGACTGATTTCCACGACACACTATTCAAAGGTAACGTCTTCAAAGAACTTGTCAAGGTGTTATTCGAGAAATCAGGTTACTTAGTAATCCCTTATGGCTATGAAAATCAACTGGCGAGTGTTAAGGGCGAACTGGCCAAGACGAATGATTCGCTGACAGCACTCAAAATAAGATCCTCTCCAGACCTACTCGTCTATGACAACCAAACAAAAGACGTGAAACTAGTCGAAGTTAAAATGTCTTCATACCCATCTCCTAGACTAAATCGAAACACATTTGAGAACTACAGGAAGTTCTGGGATGACGCGATTCTTATCATGGTATTACCTTTTGAAAAACGTATTTTACGCGCAAGAGATGCACAACCTCGGTGTAAAGGAACAATATGACCCTAGAACTGACTTCAAAGAAGTCCAAGATATTTTTCAGAGACTCAACCTTGATGACCTCAAAAATTACGCGAAGATAGCTCGCAACCTGATAGAAGCAATGAAGAAAAAACCACTTGATGAGCCGGAAAAACAGTTTCAATAGTTTCCATTCATAACCCACTGACGTTGTTTGGCTCTTGCCTAACTTTCGCGTACGCGACCATTTGTGTCTAGATGCGGTTTGGAGGAAAGTTCTATTCCTAGAATTGTCAGAATGAGATAGATAGCAATGAGCAAATCAACAAATCGAAATCTATGTATTCAACTTGCGTTTTCCTGATTTTTCTAGAGATAATGTTTTACGAGGCGCTCGAACACTAAGCAGAAAACCAGTAATCTTCAATGGACGCAAGTTGGAATACCCTGAAAATATGGTTTTCTTTGCTGAATATGATGATAAGACCGATGAAATTCAAGTTATCTTGATAACTGCAGAAACAGAAATACAAGAAATCTACAGTGCGAATAAACAGTTATTTGCTTCGACTTCTATTTTGGAGAAATACCTTCCTGATTTGTTCTTTGAAAATCTTATCCTGACAAGTGAACCTATTGAGTCTGGGCACAAAATAAGTTTGAATAAAGTTCCTAATTTGGAAACAGCAGAGAAGATGATTTTTCATGAATAGTTTTTTTTGGGTTTGGGGGTAAAGTTTTATCAAGAATCCTGACCCCTGAGCATCAGCATTCTATGAACATTTTTCAGGACAGATTTCAGTTTCCGCAGTTATTCTCTTCTTCAATGCGGTTGCCAATACAAGTTAGCGCGCACGTTTGTCTGCTCAGGTCATTGTTTGTGGCCGCATTCTGGGCAAAAACGTGCTGAGACTGGAATTCTGTTGTTGCAGTTAGGGCAGATTTTTAATACCAGTTTGGTTCGTAGCAATGCCCCGCAAAAATTACAGTAGACTGAAACTGAGGGAACTTGCCTGCTGCAACTTGGGCAGGTCAAGTATTGCCCAGATAAAGGAAGGGGAATCAGAACCCAAGCTCCAACATTCAATCCGTCCACTTCGATTTAATAGAGAACGTCCTGTCTCTTTTCTCTTCTCATTTGTTTCAGTGTGGTCTCTCTATGAAAGCCTACATTAGAATTCTGTCTCAAACGCTTTCTAATAGCAGTCTCTCATCGTCGATAGCAAAGAAGATTAACAAAGAATGCAGAGAGAAAATGAAGCTTGACCGTAGAGGGAGGTGAAAACGTTGACGACGATGACTGTTGAACTGGACTTGGACCGAATGGAGAAAATGAAACAAGAAGTGCTGGAGCTAATTGGAAAAATGGTAGAAGAATATGGGAACGTTTCTGTTATAGAACTAGAGATGGCGTTGATAGAAGGGCTGTTGAAAGTAAGAGAACTTGGCATAAAAAAGACGGAAGACGAAAGTGAAGAATCCGACGTAGTTTAGAGACAGCTAGTGCTTACATTTTTCAAAACACGAAAAACCCCATATAATATCTATAGGGGAAAATCCCTGTTTTGCCTTTTCGAATAAACATGATACTGAAAGACCGAAAACAATCAACAATGCTAAGTCATATAAGACGAAGAGGGGAAATGCTGACTGGTGGGAAGACGAAAGAGCTGACGAAATTCAAGCGTTGGGCTGATAGCCATCGTTCAGGCCGTGGTTTGCTGTGCCACTTCTACATGATTGAGGGAAAGAAACAGAAACAATACTATACGAAGCCTGACTACGCGTATTTCAACATATTCTCCGATACTTCTGATTGGATAATCAAGGGCACCACAGGACACGGAATCACAAGCGAAAGGGGAAAAGTTTCGCAAATTCCCTGCCTAAATTGCTATCAAGTCAACGATGACTTCTACGATGCTCTTGACAGACTCTCGAGTGAAGGAAATCAGAAATATGAAGTAGGAGTTGTTTTTGACAAGCAGGAACTGAAGAGGTCCTTTGGTGAAGATAATGTTATGGATGTCATTCCATGGACTCATGAACATCGCCGTCCTTCACCAGATGAATGCTGGCACTATGACATTCCCAAAAAGAAGATGGCTCTATGGCCATTCAGTTATTGCAATGTTGTTCGAGTCAGAATTAGACCATCTGCTTTGTACGGAATGCCAATTAAGGCGATTCCTAGCAGTGCTATGATGGGATTACTTGTGAGGGAGAATGGCTACAAACATGAGACGATGGCAAAGTATCTGCGGAAGAAAAAGTGGGATGCTATTGACGAATTTGAGGTTTTCCCGCTGCTGTGAGTGAAAAACCTAAGTCAATGACTATTTTCGTTTTCTGAACAGCTTCACCCCATCGACATCCAGATGACAAAGTCAAAACCTTGTTCTATGAGCTTCGCTGCTTCATCAACAGTTTTTGCAGTTGCGCAAACATAATCTCCTGGGAAGTCTGCCAAACCCTCAGCCAGATGAATGTAGATGAGAGTGTTTTCGAGTCTTCTGTGCCCGAGAACATACTTGACACGGAAAATATCTCTTGTCTTAATGTAAGTCATCGTTGCAAACCAGTGGCGCAGATCGTACAATCTTATTTTCAAAAGCTCAGCGTCCTCAAACTTCCCGTAAGCTCTCTGTCTGTAATCTCTCCAGTTTTCTTTTATCTTGCCCGCTGAACCAAACAGTCTTTTGTCAAGAGTGACAATTCGTCTTCTATGAACATAGTCTCTAAGAATATCTGCAGACAATTTCTGAAGCTGAATCGTACGTTGAGCGCCAAGCTTACTCGTTGGAACGTTTATTCTGCCGTTTTCTAAGTCAATGTTCCTAAGCGTAAGCTTCGCAATCTCGTCAGGTCTAAGACCATGTTTGCTCAGGTTGAAGACTGCCGTGTAAACCCATCCGCAGCAAGCAATGATCGTGTCGATTCTTTCCTCAGTCGGGATATCAATCACAAACTCTTCGCTCTTCAGCTTCTTCGGCTTTCTATAACAGATATCATTGGCACAGCAAAAACGCTCATACGCTTCAAAGAGCTTGTTTTTGTAAACATTCTTACAGTTCATAGAATAAATGAATCGTTCAACGTCACCAGGAAGCTGAAGATTAACATGTTTGCCCAAGCATGTCAGTCTGCTCCAGATTGCTTTTTGATTAGCTTTGCTCAAATGCTGGAGTTTAGCTACGGTCTTTACGATAAGTGCAAAATCATTAATAGGCTGAAGGGATTCTAGACTCTGCGAAAGGGGCTGTCGGCTAGTTTGGTCTAGGCTTGGAGACTTGGGCTCTCTAGACCCCGGTTCAAATCCGGGCAGCCCCATGAAATGCTTATAATTTGACGCATATCAGATTGGTTTCAAAGGATGAATCCATGAGTAGAATGCTGCTTCTCGTGCCAAGGATGTACACCGAAAGCGAGGTCAAGAGACTCGTGTCAGTTGTCCCTGAGGATTTTGGGCAAAAGACTCAAGAGTTCTGGAGCTACGTTGAGGACAAGCTCAAGGTCTTCGCTGGGAGGATCCAGAGAGTCTACCGAGATGAGATCTGTCAAGGCGGAGAAGAAGGCCTTGCTATCCTGCCTTCTGTGCAGCATGAAAACTTTCTCATAGTGAAAAAACTCGTTGAGAACGGTGCCGTGTTCGAGGCAACGGAAGATCCTCTACTTGTCGCGGAGTCGGAGTCATGGCGTGACATGACTAGGCAGAATCCTTTGGACATTGTGTCTCTTGAAATGTTCCAGGATTCAGTCCGAGAAAGAGACGATTACGTTTCGAGGAGGATTAACGAAAGCCTCCTTGATGAGGAAACGGGAGTGCTCTTTGTAGGGCCGACGCGAACAGTTAACGTGGACGAACGCACAAAGATAATAAAGGTTTGCGGTTTTGACCCAGCGGACTACTTGAGGTCGTGGCAGGTTCAGTTGCACCTATAGACTTTTCCACTGCACCTGCATACAAACCACAGATAATCCAAGACCTAATCAATTTCGCAATAGACATGAAGCAAAACGGCAAAGCCGAGGCAACAATATCCTCACGAACCAGAATTTTGAGACAACTCGCAAAGATGGCAGACCTCAGAGACCCCGAACAAGTCAAGACCACCCTTTCGACACGCCAAACATGGAACAAACGGACAAGACGCAGAGTAGCCGAAACCTACGACGCATTCCTAAAATTCCTTGGTATCAAATGGACAAGACCGCGCTACATTCCAGAGGATCGACTCCCATTCATACCTACCGAAGCCGAAATTGACCAACTAATAGCCTCATGCGGAAGCCACACAGCAACGCTATTACAAACACTAAAAGAAACTGGAATACGAATATCAGAAGCAACCTTCCTAAAATGGACTGACCTCTCATCCGAACAGAAAACACTAAACATCACACCAGCCAAAGGAAGCAATCCCAGACTCTTACGAATATCCGACAAACTTCTCAACATGCTAAACCGAATACCACGAACTAACGAAACGATATTCTCAACAAACATAGCAGGACTGAGAACCACATTTACAAAAAGCAGAAAACTAGCTGCCAAAAAACTCGAAAACCCAAGAATCCTCAGAATATCATTTCACACTTTCCGACACTGGAAGGCAACAATGGAATACCACAAAACCAAAGACATCATACACGTAAAACAAATACTAGGACACAAATCCATAAACAACACAATGATTTACATCAACATCGAGCAAGCCCTATTTCTAACAGAAAACGACGAATGGACATGCAAAACAGCCAACAGACATCAAGCAAGCAACAGCACTAATCGAAGCAGGATTCGAGTACGTCACCGAAATGGACGGAACTAAACTATTCAAAAAACGCAAATAACCCTCCTCTTTTCTTTAACCATCGAAAACCAAAGCTACATGTTATAAGCTTCGAAAAGAGCACGATTCTCCGAATAGACTTTGAATCTATCGGCGAGAGGTGGAGAGTCTATCTTTAGATTTCTTTTCAATTCATTCGCAAATCTTTCAAACTGCAGATTCAGCGCATCCCACCCGAAGGTCTTAAGCATAAAGAACTCGGTTTGCACGCAGTGTGTGAAGGCTATTCTTTTGAGGCAACCGTCAAGATTATCTTTTACCATTTGTCCGTACAATCTAAAAAACAGATACGCATCCTGATAGGTTACCCAATCGCGAAGTGTCTTTAGATAGTGAGCATGTCAATTCGTACCGAATAAGGCTGTTCATGCCGTTCTTTTTCTAGCTCACTTTTCGCGGACTCTAAGCAGGCTTTGATGTTTGGAAGGTGATATTTGTCCGCATAATCCCAACCAACAGCTTTCGAGAAGCTATCAGAAAAACCCCCCGTTGGTCAAGATAGAAGTTGACTGGCGGAAGAAGAAAACGGTTTCGTCTTTTGCTGCATACGAAATCGTTCACGTAAGCGTTCAAAACTGCATCATGCGTCTTGCGCTTCGGATGTTCTAGACAGACAAGCGTAGCAATTGAGCTGAACACAGAATAGTAAGACTGTACTATTTTCCAAGCCGCAAACCGCAATCTTTCATCGATATTATCCAAAGGATAGTGCAGAGCACACTCATGATACCAGCAGTTTCTAAGGTTTCTAAAGTGCACAGTCTCATCCTCGCTGTCATCCCTTCTTGGGGCTCTTCCTGCAGGAATAAGTCTCAGAAGCATTTGTCTGCATGACTCATCCCAATCATTCACTTTCCTCATGTAGAGGTGACCGATGATATCTGCAATACTTTTCAGATACCGTTCGTGCGTATTCAAATATCGCTCTCTGAAAACTTCAGGCAACGAGTCAAGGAATTTCACCATAATGCACCTTTCCAATCAGCGCAGTACAAAGAATATTTGAACCCTCTAATTTATAAGAACAATTCCAGAGCATGTGCGAAAAATCGTTGGCTCGTGAGCCGTTCGGCTCACTCGCACGTTCCAGACGATAACGCAAAGCCAAACCAACCGTACAATAAGCATTTCTGCCTGTCGGTCTCGCATCACGCTCGCCCTTCAAGCACATAGACTCAAAACAACAACTAGTGCGTGCTTATCAACCATGAAACGTGGCACTCACACGCAAGGTCACAGGTTTTTTATTAAACTTCAAGCTATTACCTACGCATGTCAGCGAAATTTGCTGTTTTTGACGTGTCCGCTCAATTTCTAATGGATGTTGCAAAAGAGGTCGCTTCTTCGCCTCATCCACTTAACAAGGATATTTTGCTGGATAGCTTTGATAAGAATCAGGCTTATACATCGAACGCCATCGCCGAATGCCTCCAACTCGGTCTTTTCAATGAAAGAAACGGCGAATATGTACCAGCCGACAAATATAGAGATTTGATTAAGCGATCTGATAGGTCTCAATTGCATTTGGTCTTGAGGCAAGCGTTGCAGAGCTATCCACCTTGTCTTCTTTATCTTGATTTCGTTAGCAAAGGATATTCATCAGAACAGTCGGCGAGAATGACCGCAGGAATCTTCAGAATACAGTCTCCAAAGGAAAGAGTGGAGAAAATGTTTAGGAATTGGGGACTTCAAACTGGTTTAATAGCTTCTGATACTTCTGGAAAACTCTCCATCCCAGAAGGAGAGAAGGGATTGCCCAATGAATACATGGAAAGTCTAATGAAAGCTTTGAGGGCAGACCTGCAAGCCAAGATTTTCCTTATTGAGACTATGAGTCCGTCTTCTTACAAGTATCTTACCGAAAATGGCATCGAAATAGACGACCTTTCAGACGCATTGGTTAACTATGAAAATGACCCTAAGACTTCTGCCAACAAAGCGAGCCAAGTCTTCGAACATTTCCTTTTCAAATTTGGGGAAGACGTTGGAGCAAATATCGCAAAAGGAAACGGCATAATTCAATATGCCGATATAATCCAAACTGAAAGAAGCTCTGACTTTTTAGTAAAACACAAGCATATCTGTTACGGTATCGGAGGAATTAGACTCATGGCTCATCACGACCCAGATAAGGAAACGGGTAACCCTTGGATTTTCACTCCTCAAGGAGCAATCATCAGCACCCTAATTGTTCCCGCAACTATACGAAGCATTTACTTGTACTGGACGGAAAAGAAACAAGAGTTTTAAATATTGACATAGACATGTTAATATGGGTATTAGGTTGAGTGAAACTGAGACGGTAACTGGGTTTCTGCCTCCGCAAGGTGTGGTGGTATGGTATGACATATTGCTTGGACTTCTTGAAAACAGGCAGATTTCGAAAGTTGACAGGGCATTTCTGCAAAACCAAGAGCCCAAAATAGCAAGTGGCAATGAACATAAGCTGATAGCAGGATTGAAGTTTCTGGGTCTTATCGACAAAGACGGCAACGCCACAGAAGCGATGAATAGTCTGAGTCTAAAAGGTGAGAAACGTCGGGAAAACCTTGAAAAAGTTGTTCGAAAGGCTTACTGTCTTTTGTTTGAAAAGGTTAAGATAAAGCTCGAAGAAGTTGACTCCGACACTCTCATTAACTCGTTCAAGACTGATTACAAAATGAAGTCTATAACGACAGCAGAGCAAGCCGCTCGGATTTTTGTCTTCTTAGCTCAGCAAGCTGGAATCACTCTTTCACAACCAATACTAGATAGACTGTCTGTATCGGTCGAAAAAGCAAGGAGAGTCAGCGGCATTGCCAAGAAGCCTAGAGGGGTAAAAAAGAAAGACGAAGAAAAACTTGTAGAGACTGAAGAAGAAATACCAGAGAAAGGAACATACGTGGGCAGACTCGGAGACAGTATTCTCATCAAATTACGGAAAAGTAGTGACAAAAGTATAAGGGAAAAAATAGCAAAGCATGCAAAAACACTTATTGACTTATATGTTGAAGGAGAAGAGGAAGGAAGCTAATGCAATTCTCCATCAGCCTCTGTCACTAGACGCGCGCAATTCAACGTCTCTTAGGTTGAACCTCGTCCCCCACACACGGGACATTTTAGCAACCCCGTTCCACCGCAATGAGTGCAAGCAGAACCGAAGTATACCCTACCACTTCCGCCACAGACTCCACAATAAACACTGCCAGAACCTTTGCATGTTCCGCATTCAGTCATTTTTGTGACATCCTCCTATCAACATCATTCTCACACATGAAATAAAAGATTTTCTGAAAGGTTCTTCATCATTGAAAATAGGAAAGAAAGGAGACAGACCTGCTCACGAACACGAACAAAAGCACGTCAACAACCAGAACAAATCCCGTTCTTCCAAGCATAAAATAGAGCCCAATACGTACGCCTTCGGTTCTCACCAACCAAACCCCGTTCTGAAAGGTACTGCTCAACAAACGCGTTAAATGACTCAACACTACGACAATGTGCCACATCATCAAAATTCAACCAACGTTTAGGCTCTCTACGACGTTCAGAGCTACCGCTACTCAATCCTACCACCCACGGCGTCAACGTAATTAGGCAAACCTGATTCGTCAAACTCATCATCGACAAACCACTTCTGATATGAAGGGTCGCCAATATCCCTAGCAATGACTCGCAATGAGAAGATCACAATCACGCTCAAAAATCTCCCACACTCATGTCCTCGGAGACATAAGCCTTCCCTTCATTAGCTTGTCATGCTCCAATATCACGTAAAGCGCGCGCAACAAGTCTCATCTCTCTTCTTTGTACTCACTCGTTGCGACAAGTTTTTTAGTTTAACCACCAGATAATGAAATCTGGTGAAAACATGTGTCCAGTGATTAACAAAGACGACTTCAGAAAACTGATTCCTCCCGACCTTGAACGTAAATTGAGATATGAAGAGGACCTTCCAAATCAAGAATTGCATATCATTGCTGTAGAATTTATCGGAGGCGTAGAATTCGCGGAACTCCGACGAATCGTCAAGGAACTCGGCGGCACATATTTTCATAAAGAAAAGAATTCTTATTTCAAGATTTCCTTAGGTTCGCGTGCTACGCTAGAGCATGACAACAAGTTGGAATTAGCCAAACATTTTGAACTTTCAGAAAGATACGAAGAGGCTGCATCAATCTACGAGTCAATGGACATGTACAAAGAGGCGGAAATGGCCAGACAGCGCGCGAGAGAGAAAGCAAAGAAGCCATCATAAGCGCAGGCGCAAGGCGAACGACGACGCAACATCAGTCGCCACAGACACCAACGAACTGGAAACAAGTCTTAGATCAAGACGCAGAACCAAGATACACGAACAAATAGAGACTGACAGCGTCAACAGAACCGAACTTGTCTAAAATAGTGACCAAGAACGCCAATGCGACCTATGGATACAAGGACGACTAAAATTAGTGATGACAGCGACATTCTCCTCGGAGACATAAGCCTTCCCCTCATTTGAAATTCAAGAGGAAAAGCATGAAAGCATCACATACGCAAGCCAATCATAAATCTATGCGGAAGCTTGCTATTAGCATCATATGAGGAAGGCATATTGTCTCCTCGTCCTCACAACGATAAATTGTGAAATCAGGTAATATACATGACATACCAAACAAACGAAAACAATTCTCGTAGAAGGTCCGACGAAGCTAGGAAAAATCCCGAAGAAGAAATACAGCAAAAACAAGAATTACTAAGGCTAAAGACAGGTTCAGTTGAACCTGAAACTATAATCTTTGCCATGAGAACTGTAATATCTTGCCGGACGACATGCCAGTCGGTTTGGTCTTCTTCTCCAAGGTCTGATTACGTTCAACTTCTTGGCTCAGGTTTTGGCGAGATCTTTCAACGAGTCCACTTGCCACACAGAGAGGTAGAGTTCTTGTCTGAAGGTTTTTCCGGTGAATTCCTTCTTCAACAGTTTTAGCACTCGCAAGTTCACATCTTCTGGTATGTCCCAGTTGCTCGAATGGTTTCTCTGCTGCAGATTTGCAAGAGTTTCGTCCGCAAAAGTCTCGTATGAAGCTACGTACAAGGACTTTGTGGGTTCGATCACATCTCTCAGGTCCTGTTCTGATTTCCCCCGGTGAACACGTTCGTATCCTTGCTGTTTCAGAAGCTCATGATAAGCCTCTCTAACAGGGTCTCTAGAAGCAGCGTACAAGGAAATCATAGCATACCGACTCACTCGACAGATCTCTCCCAGAACCTTTTGCCATTCAGCTACTAGATGAAGGATATGAACGGCAACTGTGATGTCGAACGTCTTGTCTCTGAACGGAACCGAACGCACGTCGCCGAGAATCAAGTCTTTCACGCCTTTCTCCTTCGCCTTGCCCATCATTTTCCTGCTGATGTCAACTCCCACAACGTTGAATTCTGCTTTCTGCAACGGCTCGGCAAACCTACCCGTTCCAACCCCAACGTCAAGCACTGCCTTGCAGTCCTTAAGCTCCAACGTTAGAGCCTCAATCAGTCGGGCCATCACGTTGTTCGGTAAGGCACGGGTCTTGTCATAGACTTCTGCGACTCTGTCAAACGAAACGCTCACAGTTACACCTCAACACTCTCAATATTATTGTAGACCACTTTTCGTACAGCGAAGAGGTCTACATTATTAGAATTTCCATCACTCCGACTCTTCTTTTTTGCGTTTCGCCAAGACAAAAATTGACTTGAAAAAACGTTTATCAAGCGGGCGATTATCACTTACCCGCTATGAGCGACAAGGAATTAGCCGCGTTAAGGGAAAAGAAATTGCGGGAGCTTCAAAAGAAATTCGGCGAAAAACGAACCCAACCCCAACAGGTTAACAAAGATGACGTATTGAACAAGATCTTCAAAGACAGAGCATGGGAAGTGTTCAACGCGGCGCTCAGTCAGTTCCCCGATGCTACAAGCAGGGTCAGAGAAGTGCTGGTGAAGCTTGCCTCATCCGGCAAACTGAAAGAGGTAACTGGCGAAGAACTTTTCGTTTTTCTGAGGAAACTGGGGCTAGACGTCAAATTGAACACGAAGATCACATATGCCAGCCATGGACAACTCAGATCGCTTGAAGAAAAAATGAAGGAAGAACTGCAGAGGACCTGATTGTCAAACAATGAATATTCGAAATACTGCCAGCAGGAAAATCATATTTCTGTTGTGCGCTGCTTCTTTGATTGGTTGAGGGTTCGTTCAACTTCCAAAGACGAACAGAAGGCGTTCCCGCGAGTATCTTAGGGTCTCACGCACTCAGCTTTAGGGCGATATGGTCTCTTTCGTGTTCGTTGTTGGTGATGGTAATCGCATTCGTGAACGCGAACTACCATGAAACCATCATCCTGATATTCGCAGCCGCAAGGCAGCAGGTTTGTCTTCTTTGTCACAGTCTTCTCCAGCCTCACTTTGCCAGAAACTTGTAGACAGGATGTCCCTTGAACCTCAGTGTGGTTTCAGACCTCTCAACAGTCCCACTTGGCAACCTCATACAGATTGAATTTACAATTGCCCCTTCCGGAACGAATCGCACACCATCCAAAAGTTCACCTTTCGTCACGCCTGAAGCCACAAAGACCAATTCATTTCCTTTGGCTAACTCATCTTCACAATAAGTCTTGTTGATATCTACACCTTCAATTGCAAGCCTTTTTGTCCGGTTCGGATCGTGCTTCTCGCCTTTCCAAACGTTCACGAGCATGGTGCCTCCCAAACATTTTATGGCCGTTGCAGCGATCGTCGCTTCAGGCCCCGCTCCAGCGCCCAGAAGAAGGTCAACGCCCGATCCTGGTCTGCACGTAACGACTGCTCCGGCAATATCACCGTCAGAAATCAGAATTATCCTCACGCCCATCTTCCTCAGGATCTTCAGAATTTCATTGTGTCGGTCACGCTCTAACATTATGACGGTGAAGTTCTCGAGGCGCAATCCCTTGCAATGGGCGACCGTTTGCACGATCTCTTCCACCGACATGTCTAGGGAGATTTTTCCTTTCGAATTGTGATCTGTTGCTACTTTGAAGTAATATCCGTCGTCGGGAAGCACTTGGAAACAGCCAGACGGCGCACATGCCAAGGCTGAGATTGCGTCTTTTCTACCTTTGGAAGTAGCTGTTGTTCCGTCAACAGGATCAACCACGAACTCTACTTTTGGACCATTTCCCGTTCCGACTTTCTCGCGACGTTCAAAGGCAGGCGCGTTGTCCTTTGGTCCTTCACACGCGATGACCTCGCCTTCAACGTCGGTCTGCGCTAGGACGGCCCTTGAAAACTCAACAGCCTTTGCATCCACCAAATCAGGGTTGCCTTGTCCGATGTGTAGTGCCGCTCCCACTGAAGCGGCGACGGTGATTCTCGTTAAGGATGGCGCCAAAGCTCTGAGAGAAACCATAATCACATCCCCGACCCTAATTACCTGTAATCTAACTAAAAACTTTTTTCATTGCGTCATATAGAACCACTGTTCCAGTCGTGAGAATCTACGTGTAGACTTTCAGCGGCTTTCCGAGAAGCATTTCGTCCATTTCTTCGACCCCTAAACCATGGGAAGCTGGAAACACCCTGTTCGATTTTTCCAGTCCAAGTCCTCCTTTCTTCACCAGCTTGTCCTTTTGCATCAGGTCTGAATCCAAGTCCGCATACTTGATGTTCCTCGTTCCGGCAGCCAAGTGGGCTGCAGCGGCAATGCCAAGTGAGGACTCGCTCATGCATCCAATCATGCAAGGGACTTCGGCGGATTCAGCAACTTCGGCTATCTTCCTGCCTTTGAGTATTCCCCCGCATTTCATCAGTTTGATGTTGATGAGATCCACCGCTTCAGCCTTTATTAGACGCATTGCGTCCTCAGGCGAGTGGACGCTTTCATCAGCCATGACGGGTATAGGTGAATTTTTCCGAACGGTCCTCAATCCCTTGATGTCGGAGGCTTTAACGGGTTGTTCGACAAACTGAACATCAAACTCTTCAATCTTGTTCAAAACACGTATAGCTTGTTCAGTCGTCCATCCTTGGTTTGCGTCTATTCTAATTTGAACGTTGCAGCCAACAGCTTCACGAATCAGTTTCACGCGCTCAACGTCTTCGTCAGGATCCAGTCCCACTTTGACTTTGATGGCTTTGAACCCTCTTTCAACGGCATCGGAGGCATCCTTGGCCATTTTATTCGGTGACTTTATGCTCATCGTCAAATCTGTGAGCACTTCAGTGCGAAAGCCACCAAGCAGCATGAACAGGGGTTTGTGAACTGTTTTTCCTAGTATATCGTACAAAGCCATATCCACGGAGGCTTTTGCTGCGGGACTATTCTTGATCGTTGAGTCCACAACGTCAATGACTTGTTCGATTCTCAAGGGACACATACCAACGAGTTTGGGCGCAAACCTATCGATGGCTGTGATGACCGTCTCCCACGTTTCCCCGGTCACTCTCTTGGATGGCGAAGACTCACCCCACCCAATAACGTCATAATCTGTGGTCACTTTCAGGATTACGTTTCTGGTTTCAAGCGTGGTCCCAGCGGATATGCGAAAAGGCTCCTTGTTTCTCAGAGTGGCGCAATACACTTCGATCCTTTTGATTCCCAAGTCATCATCCAGACTTGAGGCTGTTTCAGATGCCGAAAAGCTTTGCGGCGCCTACTCAGCTGGAACGGGTTTGCCTTTTCTTAGTCCTTTGAAACGGAGTTTTGCAGTCAGAATCTTCTCTGTCGCAAAGAGTCGCGATGCAATGTACATGACCACAAGCGTGAATACAGTCACGTAGACTATGCCGAGACCCGCAGTCAAATAGTCTCCAGTGGCGATTGCTTTGGATGCGAGGATTGGTTGACTGAAAGGAATTGCATAGAAAACTGCCCTGGCCCAGAAGGGCAACATGTTGATGTCCAAGTACATAAGCGCCAAGGCAGGAACGAACAGAAACGGATACACGTAACTGACGAGTGATTGTGCACTCCTCACGTCTTGAGCAAAGGCAGACAGAATAACTGCTAGAGCTAGAGCCGAAAGAAGAGTCACAAATAACGAGACACCGAGGAGCAGATAACCGAAGGTTGAGGGAACCAACCCCAGTGAGACCAGATCAACCGAAGGGGCTCCTGTTGAAATTGAACCTGTGAAGGACCCTATGTAATAACTGAAGCCGAACAAGTATGCAACTGCACCTATGCCTGCAACCACTATGGAACCCGAAACTTTTCCGGCGAGAATTGCGAAGCGGTCCATCGGCAAAGTCAACAGCGTCTCAAGAGTTTTCTCTTCTTTTTCCATAGCCACAGACGTTGCGGCGATCTGCATCGAATAGGTCAAGAGAATAATCATCGTAATAGGCAGGGCAAACGCTTGCGAAAGCACAAGACTTGAAAGCGCAGCTGCGCTGATGCCCTCAATAGGTTGACCTTTGACTATCACGGATGACTCTGGAACAAGTAGATTGGGCGCCAATTGTCTGTTGTACAGTTCAAAATAAGAATTGATCACCGTGGATCCCACGCTCTCAAACAATCCGGAACCGGAGAATACGCTATAGAACTTCACGTCCGCCGCAATTCCTCTTGTAACGTTCTTGCTGAAATCTGCGGGAATTTCTATTATGCCCGTTGCGTTATTTTCTGACATCAAGGGAATTGCCTCAGTCACGTTTGAAACGTCCACTCGGATTGCCTTGACGTATCTGTTGAGAAAATCAATCAACTGCGTGGAGTTATTTCCCAGGTCATGGTTGACCACGAGCACCGTGGCCTTCTGAGCGCTTTCTTGAGCAGTCTGCACTGAAAAATTCATGATAAAACCCAGCACTGGAAACATGACCAACGGAACAACCAAGAACCCGACCAATATCTTCGGGTCTCTCATCAATTCTTTGAGTTCCTTCAGGAAAAAGGTGCCGTAGCCTTTAAGCAAAACCAACCACCTTAGCGAAAACTTCCTCGAGGTTCACGCTTCCAAACTTGTCCTTGAGTTCCTGCGGTTTCCCCTCAGCAACTATTTTTCCCTTGTCTAACAAAGCAACACGTTGACACAGATATTCAACTTCCAGCATATTATGACTGGAGATGACGAAAGCGACGTTTTTTTCCGTCGCATAACGCTTGACTATCTCTCTAACATGATACGACTGCAACACGTCCAAACCGCTAGTAGGCTCATCCAAAACCGCAAGCTTCGGCCTAGTCATCAAAGCCCTTGCAACGAGCAGACGACGCTTCATACCCTTGCTATAGGTCTTTGCCCTATCCTTCAATCGATCACCCAACCCGCAAATCCCTGCCGCTTCGTTCACCATCCGATGAACCTCATCTCTTCCTTTTGCCGTGAAACGAGCCATGAATTCAAGATACTCGCGTCCGCTCAGGTTGGGATACGGACCGGCCTCTTCAGGAAGATAGGAAAGTATCTTGCGCACCTCGGCAGCCTGCCTGAACACGTCCAGATCAAAAATCCTCACGGTGCCCGAAGTGGGTAGCAGGAGTGTTGAGACTATCCTCAATGCCGTCGTCTTACCTGCGCCGTTCGGACCGATTAGCCCGAAGACTTCGCCCGGGCTTACAGTGAAACTCAGACCGTCCAATGCCCGTATATTACCGAACACTTTCACAACCGATTCGGCGTCAACTGCAGCAGTCATTGTCTTAACCGTCGAAACGGCTATAGCAATCAAAGATTAAAAACTTGACTCCCAGGATTCTTCGAACACTTTCCGTGGTTGATGGCAAGCTTTAAATTTCTACGAAAAGCTTGTTTCATTTTGCTCAATACTGAAGGCGACAGATAAGCATGAGCTTGCCAAAGGTGAAGTTCACAGAAATTTCACAGGTAGCTGTAGTCGTCAAGGACTTGAAGAAAACCATCGAGAATTACTGGAGAATGCTCGGTCTGGGCCCCTGGTCAATCTACACCTTTGCCCCGCCGGACCTCAAGGAAATGATGTTGCATGGAAAACCGACCTCATACTCGATGAGATTTGCCGAAACCACAGTAGGAAGTGTCATAATTGAAGTAATCGAGCCACTGGAAGGCCCCAGCATATACAGACAGTTTCTGGAACAGAAAGGTGGAGGTCCCCACCACATTGCCTGCTACAAGGTGCCAGATGTCCAAGAAGCCTTGACAAACTTCAAGAAAATGGGGATTGAAATTCTTCAGAGCGGCAAATTTGACGAAGTCGAATTCTATTATCTTGACACCGAAAGAACGCTTGGCGTCATAACGGAAATAGTGAAAGATGGCAAGATTAGGCCTCCAGAGGCATGGTATCCCGCTGAGAAAGAGTAGACAACAAGCTAGCTGACGATTTCTTTAACTGTCTTGATTATCCGTTCCTCGTCAGGTATCACGACTTTTTCAAGCGCAGGACTGTAAGGAATCGGAACGTTTGGTGTTGCAACACGCCTGATCGGACAGTCCAAATAGAACAACCCTTCCTCAGCAACAATCGCCGCAACTTCGGAAGCAAAGCCGCATCTTTCGTAGTCTTCGTCCACGATGATGAGTTTAGAGGTTTTCTTTACCGATTCAAGGATAGTCTTCTTGTCCAACGGAACTATTGTCCTTGGATCTACTATCTCTATACTTATGCCTTCACATTCGAGTTTCTTCGCTGCGCTGAGGGCCTTGTGCACCATCAAGGACGTTGCCACGACCGTAACGTCTTTTCCTTCCCTCTTGATTTCTGATTTTCCGAAAGGCACCGTGTAGGGTTCTTCTGGAACGGGTCCTTTGACCGAAGTGTACAAACCCTTATGCTCGAAGAACATCACGGGATCCTCATCTCTGATTGCCGTTGCCAACAACCCTTTTGCATCGTATGGCGTTGAAGGAACAACAATTTTCAGTCCTGGCACATGTGCGAAAATAGAGTATAGACATTGAGAGTGTTGAGCTGCAAAACCAAACCCAGCGCCTATCACCGTTCTTATGACCATCGGAACCTTCGCTTGCCCGCCGAACATATATCGCATTTTAGCTGCCTGGTTGAAAATCTGATCCATGCAGACGCCGAAAAAGTCCACAAACATCAACTCAACCACAGGGTGCAATCCTGTAGCTGCTGCCGTCGCTGCCGCTCCGATAAAACCTGCTTCCGAAATTGGAGTGTCTCTCACCCTTTCAGGACCGAATTTCTTCACGAATTTCTCGGCAGGAGTCACGCCGAATGGACCGCCGCCGTAAAAAACTTGAAGGTCTTCACCCATCAAAAAGACCTTGTCGTTCCTTTCCATCTCCTGCATCAATGCTTCGGTTATAGCTTCCTTGAACGTCAGTTCCCTTTCCTCTTTTCTCTCAGCCATGCTCTTCGCACTCCTCAATAGTAGGGGCTAACGAACACATCTTTCAGCGCCTCTTCAGGTCTAGGCCATGGACTTTCGTCCGCAAATTTCACCGCTGCTTCTATCAATTTCTGAACATCGCCCTCAGCCGTGCAAGCCTCGTTTTCAGTCAGAAATCCTTTTTCGATCAGATCCTTCCTGAACTTTTGAATAGCATCCTTCTTCTTCCATTCCGCAACTTCGGTTTCGCTCCTGTAGGTCGTCCATGGATCACCTTCCTCATGTCCAAGATACCTGTAAGTCTTGCATTCCAGAAGAACTGGTCCTTGACCAGCCCTAGCGCTTGCGGCTGCCTCCTCAGTGGCTTCATGCACAGCCAGCACATCCATTCCGTCCACCACTCTTCCCTGAACGCCATAAGCCACCGCTCTGTCTGCAACGTTCTTGACGAGCATAACTTTCGCTGTGGGAGTCGACTCGGCGTACTGATTGTTTTCGCAGACAAACAAAACTGGTAGACGCCAGATCGCTGCGAGATTCATCGATTCGTGGAACGTGCCTTGATTAGAAGCGCCATCTCCAAAAAACACGACGGCAACTTGATTCGTTTTGCGCATTTTGATAGAAAGCCCCGCGCCGACTGCAAGTGGCAAGCCTCCTCCCACTATTGCGCTTGCACCAAGCATTCCGACGCTGAAATCAGCAAGGTGCATAGAACCTCCTTTGCCCTTGCACACCCCAGTCTCGCGACCGAAAAGCTCCGCCATCATGCCTTTGACGTTAACGCCCAAGGCGATGCAGTGACCGTGACCTCGATGATTGCTAAGCACGTAATCACCCTTCTTCAATGCCGAGCACACTCCTACTGGAACGGCTTCTTCCCCGATGCTCAGGTGAAGCGCCCCTACAATCTTGCCTTGTGCGAATAAATCCTTGACCTTATATTCGAAAGTTCTGATCGTAAGCATTTTCGTGTAGATATCAATCAATTTCTCTTTGTTTAGAACCACCTAGATCGCTCCCAGCTTCGACATACCTCGATTTTTGTCACGGTTTAACCTTGAAATGAAGAGCTTTTATAAGTTTTGTGAGCTCTGAAAGAACCAAGACCAAACCTGGCATCATTCTCGTCTAGACTTGAGCAATCCGTCAAGAACTCTGAGCTGCGACTCTTTGCATTTGACTCATAAATGACTCCAGCATTTGACAGGCCCTTGGCTAATGAATTCTATGTGTCCAAGAGAACAACCGACTTTGTCTAGGTTTAGATTAGAAAAGGGCCGGAATTATTCGGCTAATGCGCTAAGACCTTTCAGGAATGCAAGAACTTCCGATCTGGTATTGTAATGAACCAAGCTCGCTCGAACCATCGTTGGAACACCATAGACTTTGGTGGACATGTTCCACAAGTCGCCGAACCTTAGAGCTACATTGTGTTTCTCCCATAGATACCTTGCGACATCAATATCTTGCATACGGTCAACTTTGAAAGCAAATGCAGGATCTCGTTCATCCACGCGTTTGGGATCTTTAATCCCGTAAAGTTTAACATGTGGAATTTTCGTCAATCCCGGAATCCTCGCCGATCCCTCAAGCATTAATCTTGATAATTCTTGTTCGTATTCCTCAATAGCCTTCAAAGCCACTTTGCAAGCACGCTTTCGACCTGAGTATCTCGAATAACCTGTCTTTGCCGTTTCTTCAACTCTGTGAGACAACCACACAAGGTATTCAACGACAGCTTTGATTGATGCAAATTTGGCTTGATCAAGAGTCCCGTAAGGCGTTCCGTACCCAAACAAGCCGTAGAACCGTAGAGACTTGAACAGATCGCCTCTTCCATAGATGAAGCCACCTGCCGAGGTGAAGAACTTGTAACCGGAGAAAATGAAGAAGTCACAACCAATTTCCTGTACGTCTACTGGCGCGTGGGGAACGAGTTGGGTTCCATCGACGATATAGTAGGCGTTTGCTTTCTTGGCGATTTTGGCGATTTCTTTGAGTGGACTCTTGGTCCCAGTGAGGTTTGAGGCGCCAGTGACGCTCACTATAGCCGTGTTCTTGTCGACTTGCTCCTCGAAATCGTCCATGTCAAGAGTCGCGTCTTCCTTGTGTATCTTGACGAACCTAACTTCCCTGACGAGTTTGCGTTCTTTGAGCTCCAACCATGGACCCGTATTGGCAAAATGCTCGTTGTAAGTGGTCACGATGTTCTCTTTGCCGGTGAGCTCTCGTCCTATCGCGTACGCAACTTTGAAGATGAGGTCCGTGGTTGATGCTCCGATCGTGATGTTCTCGTGCGAAGGTGCGTTAAGCAGGTCTTGCAGAGCCTTCTTCCCTTCAATGATTAATTCATCGAAATCTCTGGATTCATCGTAGACCGTGGAAGGATGGTCCAAGCCGCTCTCGTTGGCTGCTTTATTGATCCTTGCCGCTGTTTCTGCTCGAGCGACTCTGTCGAGAATCATCGTGCCAGCAGCGTTGTCGAAGAATATCCTTTTTCGGCCTCTCCAATCGGCCTCAACTCTTGGGAATTCAAGCCTGATATCTTGAATCAGTTCTTCGGTTAAGGACATGAGGTATCTTCCCGTTACTCAAGACGCCATTTAGGGCTATTAAATCTAACGTGGCGCAAGACAAGCAGATTTGCTCCGAGGTGAGGACTGTTCAAGAACGCTGTTCAAAACCCGTTAGGAAGATATTTGTGCAAGCACAAAGAAGTGCTCAATAATACCCAGAGGCTGGCAAATGAGCAACAAGCTTCCGTTCACAGCGCTTTTTATTACAGCAATAATCTACGGCCTCAGCAACATTCTTCTCCGCTACGCAGGCAAAGAAAGCTACTTCTCAACGATATTCTTCGTCCTTCTGTTTTCCACAATAATCTTTCTGCCCATTCTGAAACTCGGAGGAGCAATCAATCAAGTGAGATCTCTGAAACAATCATGGCTGATACTGCCTTTAGGAATTTCTATCGCCGCAACTTGGTTGCTGATCATACTTCGCAATAATGAACACTTCAATTGCGAACGCAGTTCTTGGATACATGACCACACCTATCTTCGTCATAGTCTTCTCGCCATTTCTGTTGAAAGAGCATGTCAACAAACCGATCGCAGCGGCTCTTGCAATAGCGCTCTTAGGCGTACTCCTAATCTTCGACCCCCGAAACCTCATCCATTCTATCGCGCCGGTCGGAATAATCAGCGGCATACTCGCCGGCCTCTCCTCGGCCTTCGCAGAAATCATCGGAAGGAAGTTGAAGGACCAATACAGCCCTTTTTCCCTGACCTTTCTTGGAACCTCAGTGGCGATGGTGTTTTTGTTTCCAGCGTTTCTTCTCAGCGGATCCGCCATTCCGGACGCATCCACTTTGTTGGTCATACTGTTTCTTAGTCTCGGAGGCGTGAGCGGAGGAACCCTGCTCTTCTACGGGTTGAAACACATCCAAGCACAGAGCGTCTCAATAATTTTGCTACTTGAACCGTTCATATCGATAATAGCCGCATTTGCACTGTTTCTTGAAATCCCTTCGTTGTTAACGATCGGGGGGGCTATCTTGCTTTTGATAGCAGATGTTATAATAGTCCGCAATCAAGCCTAACGGGCTGTAATCCTAAAACTATTTTCCATGGCATCTGAAGGATTGGACCATATTGTTGAAGATGTCCTCATGTGCGACCGACTTGTCGAGTGTTATCTGCCCGAAAATCACGTAATATCGGCCAGAGTCTTCACAGTGAAGATGCATCGCGCGAACTTCCTGCACTTCTCCTTTCCCTTTCTTCAACGGATTAAAACTCGGAGTTGAAAAAGTCACATTTAGCAAAGAGACAAGAGCCCTGTGAGACAGAACTTCGAAATCACTTTTGCGGGCGATCTCCACGCCGCTGACGCGTGTATTCTTCTTTATCTTATCCATCGAATACTTGAGATGTCCTTCGGGGTCAGAAAACCTCTTTTTCGCTCTCTCCAAGGGACCCCAGCTCAGGAAAATGTTGTCTCGCTCAGGAGACTTGAACACGACATCTCCTTTCGTCCGATCCGATTTGGGGTCAAACTCCACTTTCCAAGTGCCGGGATAAACAGTGTGAAACCCGTAAACGCAGAACGTTTCAAATTCAGGCATGCAATTACGTGTCTCCTTCGACTTTTAACACTTGGCATAAACGATTCATCGAGGAAACGTTTAAACACAATACGATAATATGCACTACCAGTTAGGAGAGAAAGGATTTGGCGAACAGAAGAAAGGAAGGGGAAATCCCAAAACATTCTCACTGCATGATGTGCGGAGGAGTCATATCTGCGAGCGAAACTCTTTGCAGCGACGAATGTAGGAAACAGTATACGGAGATGCTCAAGAGACAGAAATACATGCGCCTGATGCCCTTCATCCCCGTCATCATGATCGCAGTTCTCTTCATTGCACTGTTTTTCATGAAGCGTTAACAACCGAAGAGAAAAGAGAGAAGACGCCCACCCTAATTCATTCCGCTGACAGAAGCTTTTCCAAAATCTTAATAGGAAGATAACTTTTACTTTTGATACATAACATCATCATTTCCACTGAACGATTTCAGAAGGAAGCAGAAAATCATGCGAAACGACGAGATTCTTGAGCAACTGAGAAAAGCAATCAAAGAATACGATGTTGATCAGGCAAAACACTACTCGCAAGAAGCAATCCAAGCAAAAATGGATCCGACGGAAGTGATCAAAAAAGGACCCGCGATGGTGCTTAAAGAAATCGGAGACCAATTCGCCCGATGCGAAATATTCCTGCCCGAACTCGTGGCAGCAGGCCAAGCAGGCGAAGCAAGCATCGCGGTGCTCAACGAGGAAATCACCAAACACTCACAGTCTAGGAAAAGCCTGGGAAAATACATCATCGGAACAGTCCAAGGAGACGTCCACAGCATCGGCAAAAACATCGTTGCCACCATGCTCCGTGTAGCAGGCTTCGACGTCACCGACCTAGGCGTCGACGTACCAACGGATCTCTTCATCCAAAAAGTGAAAGAGCTCAAACCGGACTTCGTCGGCTTGAGCGCCCTGCTGACGACAACGATGGATGAACAGAGAAAAATCATTATCAGGCTTAAAGAAGAAGGACTCCGAGACAAAGTCAAAGTAATGGTCGGGGGGGCTCCGGTTTCCCCTGAATGGGCAAAGGAAATAGGGTCAGACGCGGTAGGACTCGACGCTCAAGACGCTGTAGAGAAAACGCTAAAACTGTTGAATCAATAAGCGCGCGCTATACGCGTTACTTTAGACCTCTCATTTCTCGTACTTCGTTGGAGATCTTTGGGCTTTTACGCTTCCGACTATTCTTCAACAACCATAATATGATGTCGTCGTATGATTCGCCCTTTCGTCCCATCATCTTAAGCTGCTCAGCTGTTGAGGTTTGGATTCTTATAGACGTGTATTTCTCTTCTGCCATGTGTATCTACAATTATGGTGTTATGCAACGGACGGCGTACTTATGTTCTTGGTATCAGGGCTTCATAGAAGCGTGGGCGAGAGAGAATGAGGCAACGGTCAAAAAAGGGGTTTTGGGGTTTTGGGGGTAAAGTTTTATCCAACCAACCAAGTCTTTTAAATCGTTCAACTAAATATTGTCTCAGGGTCAAAAGTGACCGAGTTATTTCCAAGACCGAAAGATCCACCGACAATTTTTGGTGGTCTTGTTCTGATTGGTGCGGTCATTGTTATTGGTGCTGTTTCCATTTACGTATTCGGCTCCCATGCAGATTCAACTCTAACCATAATTCTCGTTGCGATTGGGCTGATTTTGATTGCTTCAGCTATTCCAGTTCACAAGTGGGAAAGAAACCAAAATTATCAGGGTAAGAAGAAAATTCAACTGAACCTCAGAGTTCTTACTCACTGCTTTTTTCAGCTAGCTAGCTTTAGGATAAGACTTTACCGCGCACACACTGCAAGAGAAACCTACGTTGCGTCACTTGATGGTCATCCTACGATTTTGGTCTTTTTCGCCTAAAACTGTCAATGACCCAAATCGTATTCAACAATAGAGCAAGAACCATGAGCAGTGTCAAGATGACAACAACTAGTAACCAATCCTGAAAAATGTAGAAGACAACGAATGCGACTATCAAGGCAGTCAAGACTGCTGCCACAAAAGAGAAAGGGACACCATGCGCACGCACTCCACTGAGCCTCATCTCGTGGATACGGGAAAGACAGAAATTAGTCTTCTGATTCAACTACTTGAAATTGGGTTTGGTTGGGGTAAAGTTTTATCCTTAGATGATAAGAGCGCGCGCTACTAAGAACGGTGAGCCACAGAACGTAAGAGATGGGTCAAACCGAACCTTAACCTAAGCATTCTTGATTTTTCATTGCATAGATTCCTGATATTCTATGCTGGAAAAGTTGTTCCGACCACGGTTAGGCCAAGAAGCAGATCTTTGTAAGGGTGTGCCCAGAGTGCCTTCGACGAAAAAAAGGTAGGGGGGTAGGGTGTTTTAGACTGTTTTTCAATCAAAATCCATGTTGAGTAGGCCCTCAGCAATGTTGAAGAGCCCTCTTGATTTCTTTAGGAGCTAGGCTCACAGACAGCGTTAAAACCCTAGAATCAAAAGGAAGGAGAAAAAGATGGTTATGCGCCGATTTCTTTCTTCGCCCTAATCAATATTTCATCGAGCTTCTTGCTAATGTCCGAAGCCAACGGCGCCGACTTGTGCCCCGCAACAAGCTGCTTCGCACGCTCCAACGCTCGGGTTCTGAAGTCTTTGGCCCCCCTGCCGACCCACGTCTCATACGACAGCCTGTCAGTCAAAGGCGGATACCAAAAGTCCCGTCTCATGTTCGCCCTCGTGTGCTTCTCTGCAAGATAATCCCCGCCGATTCCAACCTTCTTGATCAAATCAAACGCCAAAGTCTCCTCATTAACCTCAAAACCTCTTCCAGACCTCAGCACGATCCCCGCGATCTCGTTATGAAGAATGCAATCCTCAGCCGCAAACAACGAGTGATTATCCAACGAAACCTCCACCGCCAAATTAATCCCCGAATAATACGAAAGCATCGTCGTCGCCATCTTCTCATAACCAGCCTGCGCATCGTCCACCTTCGAATTCGTACAGTTCCCCGCACCGTAAGGAGGCACACCGTAAAACCGACCCATCTGAGCCTCCGCCAAAGAGAACAACGAAAACTCCACGGCACCGTGCGCCAAATTACCCACACTCATATCAAACGGCAACGCAGAACCGCCATACAACACGGGCAACCCTTTACGGATCAACTCAGCCAAAGTGATCCCCGCCAAATCCTCAGCAGTCTGAACCGCCATCGCACCCGCCATCGTGATCGGCGCCCCCAAACCCACCAGTGGCCCCGAAGATATCACACACGGAAGACCTCTGCTCGCAAACCCCCAGATCACCGCCATACTCGTATCAGGAAACTGAAGAGGAGATGTAGGACACACAACACACGAAATCACCGGTTTCCTCGAAAGCTCATCCGCCCCACCGGCAACAGCCTCACCCATCTCAATCAGATACTTGACCTCCACCGCCGAAACCGGCTCAGGCAAATAATGCTTATCCATACTCTTCAGAGTCTCCACCGAAGCCGTCAACCCTCGCATGCCAGCCGGCAACTCCTGCGGCAAAACCGGCGTACAACAGATGTGATAAAACTCAAGCGCATCAACCAACCTCGCCATCTCCCTCACATCCTCCAAAACAGCAGGTCTCCGCCTCTGCGAGTTCATATCAAGAATGAACGCATTGTCCGACGGCGAAAGCATGTAAAACCTGTCTGTCCCAACCTCCATCGCTTCCAGCCCGCGCGTGTAAATGTCAAACTTCTTCGGCACGTGTCTAAGCTGCTCCATCACAAGGCTCTCAGGAATCTTCACAACCTTCTTCGCCTCGTCCACCTCACACCCATTAGCCTTGAACAGCTTCAACGCTTCAGGATGATCCATTTTCACCCCGACCTCTCCCAACACCTTCATCGCGGTTTGATGGATCTTGTCCACTTCAGACTTTTCCAAAATATCCAACGGTTTCTTGACCTTGTAACACTTAGCCATAACCATAATACTTCACCTTTGGATAGCACAATTCTTGCGTCAATCATTATTTAAGATTTTGAAAAAACTACTCGTTCAAATTCTTCAGCACTTTTCGCGCGCGCGATCCTACTGGGTAGCCGCAATCTTGGCGAAACAGGAACTACCTAGTGTCCTGCAGAAACTGAGTGGATTCAAGATACATCGATGAGGACTACGCTTACAAAATTGGAGAATGAATTCTCTCCGAAAACGCGAAACGCGTCTACAAGGTCTGATGAAAAAAAGGAAATGGACTCACTGGGCCTGTTCTTTCTTGGCGCTTTCCAGTATTCGATCCAACTCTTTGCTGATGCTTGCGTCCAAAGGCGCGCGTGTAGCACTTGCGCATAACCATTATTCACACACCCCGAAGAGTCGCAATACTCCCAAATTAGCGCACGGGTTTCTTCTCGACCAGAGATGAGAATTGAAGAAAAAATGATAGGATAGCTACCAATCAGTTAGTAGCGCCTGCACTATGTCTTCTTTCTTTGAATCGATGCGTTTGAAGGCTTCCGCAACTTCGGTGACTTTGAACCTATTGGTAATCAGTGGATGAACCTTTAGTCTGCCATCGGCAATCATCTTGACAACCTGTTTGAACAACCCGCCCGTGGTCCAGTGAACATAGTTGTACTCCTGCACTTTGTTCAAGGCATCTATCAAGAATGGATGATGACTACCGTTTCCCATAGCCCTAGACACGATGAACGTCAGTTCTTTGAAATGCGGATCAGCCAGAAAGATCAAGTCTGGTTGTCCAGCCATATGATCTCCGGCGATAACGATTTTCCCTTTCTGTCTCACGATTTCACACGCTTCTGGAACGGCCATCGTGGGTTCGGTGCTTGAGCCTACGCATTCTATAACGATGTCTGGACCCAGTCCGTTTGTTTCAGCAATCACTTTTTCTTGCCAATCTTTTTCCTTGCGGTTAATCGTGATCTTGACGCCTGCTTTCCTTGCGATCGCGAGTTTTCCAGGATGATTTCCTACCAAGATCACCTTTTCTGTTCCGGCATGCATGGCCTGCATCGCTGTGAGGATTCCGACGCATCCGTCTCCTTGAACAACAACGTTGTCTCCGTACTCGATTCCGGCTCGGTGGACCGCCCAAATCGCGGTTGTTCCCAGAATCGCTAGCGTAGCGTCTTCATCTGAGATTGTATCAGGCAGTTTTTCGTAGACAGGCAGAGCTTCGCGTCTCGGAACAATGCAGTATTCAGCGTGGTAACCGCAGTGGACGACGCGGTCTCCAACCTTGATGTCTTTGACCTGTTTTCCTACTTCGACGACTTCCCCAACGTTTTCGTAGCCTGGTAGCTGCGGGAAGGTGTAGGGGTGAACTTTTTTCCATTTTTCTGGAAGTTTCTCCATCGCACCTCTATAGTCAATCAGTTCTGTTCCTATGCTGATTCCTGTGACCAGCGTCTTCGTCAGGATTTGATCTGGTTCAGGCTTCGGCTTGGGTACGTTCAAAACTTCTATCTTGTACGGCGCGGTAATCGCTATTTGTTTCATAATCATTACCTAATCTGACTTTTAGGAAATTTATATGGCGTATAAAATGTATAAAGGTTTTTGAGGCTATGACTTCTTCGTCGGCTTTCTCTTCTGCTCTTTCCTGGATTCCCTCCACGAATAAATGCGCGCGCGCTAAGTACGTGGCGATGCTTATTTGGTGCTTTGAAGGTGATCTTTCAGTTTGTCTTGGAAAACTGTTTCTCCGCCGACTTCTTCAACGTCTTTGTACCATTTCTTTTTTGTCCCAATCGACTGCCGCATTTTCCAACCCATTGATTTGGGTTCAGACTCTATTTGTTTCAGAAGCTCATCTAGTCGAGGCCCGACCTTGTTAAGATATTCTTGGACCGAGGGGTCTCTCCATTTGTCCAGGAATTGGTCCCGGACTAACTTTAGGTTTTCTGTAACTGTGTAGTAGAAACCCCAGTCTTTTGCTAGTAGCTTTGAAATGTACGAGCTGTTTACTGTGCGGTCGTCCGTTGATCCTAGCTCGTGTTCGGCAAAAAGGATTATCAGGTCTTTTACGTCTTTTTCGTTGATCTTGACGATTTGGGTTTTCTCTAGAATGATATCTGCTACGGCTATCGCTGGATAGTCGACTTCGAGGCGACGAGTGAAGTCTATTTCGTGGCACATTGACAGCTTGTCGTAAAAGACATCTACTTTTACCCCTTCGCTTTCGATGAACAGGTCTCTGTTTTCCATCGGAAGCACCGTTTTGATCGGAGCGTACTTCAATTCTTCGAAGAGTCTCTTTGTCTTGTTTCTGTCTTTCGAGTATGCTATGAAATCAAGATCGGTGGCGTGTCGCTCCATGACTTCTTCATGGAATTTTCTGAGTTTCGGACATTGAATCTTGACCGCAACTGCACCTAGCAATCGCAGTTCAATACCTTTCTTCTTTGCAGCGTCAACGATTCCGAGTCCTTTTCTTGACGTACTTGGCTGAAAAACCATATTCTGAATCTAGCTGGTCCATGCTTCATTCTCCGTCTTCTGCGAGTCTCCTCAAGTTCTTCATCGTGCCTTCAACTGACTCTTGTAGCATCGAGCGACGAGGAAGTCTATTCTCGCGCCCGGCTTCGCCGAGCCTCTTAGTTCACTGCTTGAAATATTCCTTCCAAGTCTGAATCTTATCGTTCTTTGCTTCAACGATGCTTACGCCTTGGACTTCAGCGGGTTTCCCCGTGGCGTGATCCCTGAAATTGACAACCCATTCTACAATTAGGCTGTCTTTCTTTTCACACGTGAAAAGTTTTGTAATCTTGTAGTCGTCTACCTTTCTGAAGTCTGCTTCCATCATCGATTTCAAAGCGACTTTCCCAGTTATCGGCTTGTATGGCTGTGCATACACTGTGTATGTGGCGTCTTCGTTGAAGAGGCTCAGCATCTTGTTCAGGTCCTTCTTGGCGATGGCTTCACAGAACGAATCAAACAACTTGATCGTATTGCCAGGCATTTTGCGTACTCCTTTCCTAGGGTGTTAGTCGTTAGATTTCGTTATCATATTAAACGTTTTGGTGTTAGCTTAACCTGACGTGAAAAGGTAGCTTTTCACCTTGTTCTTGTCGATGGCCAGGAGGACGCCTTGGAGCATTCCTTCAGAGTACATGCTGCCTGGGTTCAAGCAGAGGGTTCGCCCGATTTTCGTGGCTCCTTTTGCTTCGTGGATGTGTCCATGAAGACCGAGCAGCGGTTGACATTCTTTGATTACTTGAAGTACCGCCGTGCTTCCGACGGGAGCTCGTGAAGTGCCACCTTTCACGGGTCTGAGTTCTTTATCCAGTTCTGGAGCTTCGTCCAGGCCGGTTCCGTATGGGGGGGCATGAAGCGCGAATATTGAGGTTTCCTTGTTTTGGACCTTGGAGGTCATGTCCTGTATCTTTTTCAGGAGCTCCTCTTCGCTGCATTCCCGAGGAGTCTTCCAAGGAGTGGGATTAGTCCATCCACAGTTGATCATTTCGTGCCCGCCGACTTCTATGACTTTTCCTTCGGCTCTTTCAACGATTTTTGATCCGTCTATTATGGAGTCGATTACGAATCTGTCATCATTTCCTGGCGCGACAAAACACTTGATGCCCGTTCCTTCCAGAGTCTTCTCGGCGATGTCTATCCACTTTCTCCAACGTTCTTCCATTAATTGACTGAAGATCGCGTCGACCTTGTCCTCATCCTCGACCAGTTTACCGTACTCTTCAGGCGTCGTGTAGTACTGGTATAGTCCTGAATCCATGATTCTCTTTTCAAAAATAGGAAGGTCCGCTGGATCTTTGACGGGATCTTTTCGTCCAAAGTACTGAACGATGATTTTGCCATCGGGATACTTTATGATCGGGCAGATCTCTTTTCCAGTTGTGTCTCCTCCGAGGACTATCGCGTCGACCTTGTAGAATTTTCCGGCGCTTACGAATTTTCTCCAGCAAACGTCAGATCCGTGTATGTCTGTCGAGAAGAACAGTTTCAACATGGTGAATTCCTTTTCCCTTATCGCCGTGCTCGCGTTTTATAAGGATTACGTATTGTATCAAATGAAACAGAACATAAAAAAAGGGAGCTGTTATGCTGGTGGTATTTCTTTGAATGCCAGAGACAGGTCGAGTCCTTTCTGCTTCCAGTAGTAGTATGCGACTGCGTAGATTACTATCGCAACTATGTAAAAGAACACAAGCGTGTACGTCGTGAAGTTGGTCCATGGTCCTCCTGCGGCAGCGTAGTCCGGTCCCCAAATGTAGACACTTGCCATTGCGCCGAAGAATATGACGGATAGTACACCGGCTATCGATAGGACAGGTATTCCTGCGACACTCATTTTCATAGGCATTGTTTCGTATAGCTTCTTCTTTGCGAATGGGAAGACGATTGCGGTCAGTCCCACAGCTATGAAGACTGTGAAGACCAGCCAGCCGGCTGCTGATAGAAGAGCTGCAATATTGTAGTTTGGTACGAACTGCAATAAGCCGAATACTATGCCCAAGATCCATGCTGTTCCAATTGCGTATGTCGGGGTCTTGAATCGGTCACTGACATGAGTGATTCCGGAAGGCAGAAGTCTGTCAAAGGACCATGCGAAAAACAATCTGCTTAGCACGATAAGATCCATTATTGCCCACGTTAGGGCCAGTAGCCATAGTGCCAAGTCAATTATGATGCCGAAGATTGGGCTTGGAGCCAACCAGTCAAAGAGACTGAAGGGCATTGTCAGCAAGACAGTGGGTAGTTTGAATAGGGCAGGTTGGTTGAATTGAGCCCAGCCAAGTGCTCCGATGAAGTTCGGGTTTACCACGGCCATAAGACCGATGGAAAGCGCGATTGCTAGGCCACCGTTCAATATCAGTCCACCCCACAGACCTGCCAACTGTCGTTTTCCGCTGTCTGCGCGTTTCATTTCGCCCGCAACGAAAGAGCTAAAGGTCGCAGTTGTTAGCATTCCTGCGAAGCCAAATATGACCATCAAGCCGAGAGTTTGAGGAAACGAGAAGCTTGCGGCGCTTGGAAGTTGATACCCGGCGCTTTGGGCTTGAGTCATTATGTAGTTGTAGGGGTCGTTTACGCCTGGGTAGTATGTGCGTGCATAATTGTTGAACATAGTTTGGAAGTTGGCTTGGCTGCCGATGTTTATCAAGACGACGGCGTACAACACCATGGCGATGGCAGAGATAATCGTGATGATTAGCTGGTAGCGTATGTAAGCCCGCATTCCAGCAATGGTTATAGCCAGCGCAGCGAAACTCATCACAAAGCTAACCAGGAATATTCCAGTTGTCGAGGTCCAGAACGTCGGGATATTAGCGCTTCCTCCTATGAAGTTTCCGATGAACGGTACGAAAATCGATGCTGAGTACTGCATATTAATAGCGTAGGCCAAGACCCACAGCATAGCCATGCTGAAGCTGAAGAAGAACCCAATCAACGGGTGAGTTAGTCTGCTGAGGAATACGTATTCGCCTCCAGATCTGGGCATAGCTGAAAGAAAGTGTGCATAGCACGCGGCAATCAGAAGACCTCCAATCAATGCGAGAACTGCGCCGAGGATGAAGTTTGCTCCGGGAACTAGCGCAAGATAGTACGGTACAATGAAAGACACTTCGCCAAGACCTATTCCAGCGGCTACACTGTTCCACAGCACGATGTCTTTGAGATCCATTTCTCTAACGAGTCCAGATGCGCGTCGAACGAAAATCGGTTTATCAGAAGCAGTCATCTCTACTTTTTCTCCTTTCCTTATAAGACTGAATCCTAGTGTTGTTTCGGTGAACATTTAAGACTTTCTACGTTTGGTTTGAGTCAATTTCTTTAATTTGAAAACAACTGTCAAATTAAACACGACACTTGAGCACGGAGAATTGATTAGAAAACTAATTAAACTCCAGCCAACGACTCATGTCAATTGCGACGCGTACTCCAAGATTTGCGTCGAACCCTTAAGGATTCAGCAACGCCATGGCTTCGATAACTATCTATTTCAGTCCAGCTGGACGCAAAGTGAAGGTCAAGGCAGGCACAAACATCTTGAATGCAGCCATAGAAGCAGGCGTAGCCATAAGAGCAGAGTGCGGAGGAAACGGTATCTGCGGCAAATGCAGAGTGATCGTGCAAGATGAAAAAGCGGCGGGCAAATCATCAGAAGTTGAAAAGAAACATCTTAACGCCGGCGAATTAGGTTCGAGTTACAGACTGGCTTGCCAGACATTTCCAAAACAGGACCTTGACGTTCTAGTTCCGAAAGAAACTAGAATCGGTGACCGGAAAATTCTGGTCCAAGGCGTTGAGAAAAAAACGAAACTTAACCCGATGGTCAAAAAGTTCCACATAAGACTTGAAAAACCTTCGCTATCCGACATCAGACCAGACTTTGAAAGACTCCTCGGAGGTTTATCAAACTCACAAGAGCTTCACGATTTATCGATTGAATATGAAATTCTGCGACAGTTGCCAGACATTCTTCGCGATGCGAACTGGGATGTCACTGTGACCGTTTGGGACAACGACAAAATCGTCGCAGTTGAGGCTGGCGATACCCGGGGAAGGCTGTTCGGACTTGCCGTAGATATCGGCACTTCGAAGGTAGTTGGGCACCTCGTGGATTTGACAACCGGGAAGACTGTCAGCACCGCTTACACTGAGAATCCTCAAATGCCCTACGGGGCCGACATCATAACGCGGATCGCCTTCGCCATGCAGAAGGAAGTCAACCGTGAAACCCTGAGAAAAGCAGTCATTGAAGGAATCAACAAGGTCCTGAGGCAGACATGTCTGAAAACCAAAGTGGACATGAATCAAATCTACCAAACCGTTCTGGTTGGAAACACAGCCATGCACCATCTTTGTCTTGGAATCCAGCCGAAACACACTGCCCTGTCGCCCTACGTACCGGCGATAAAGAGCTCTGTAGACCTGCCCGCTGAACAGCTCCACATAGAAATGAACCGCAACGGTATCTGCAGCTTTTTGCCGATCATCGCCGGCTTCGTAGGGGCAGACGCGGTCGCGGACATCATTGCAACATCACTCTATCAACTGGAAAAGGTATCCATGCTCATAGACATTGGAACGAACACTGAGGTGTTCGTTGGCAATTTCAAGGATATCGTTACGTGTTCATGCGCGTCTGGTCCTGCTTTTGAGGGAGCTAGGATCAAGCATGGAATGAAGGCTGAAACCGGTGCTATAGAAAGCCTCTGTTTGGAATCTGACTTCGACGTTGAATTCAAAACTATCGGAAATACCAAGCCCAAGGGCCTTTGTGGGTCGGCAATGATTGACGTTGTTGCGGAAATGTTCAAGTCGGGAATAGTTGATTCTAAGGGAAGAATTAGCTCGGATCTGAAGACGCCGCGACTCAGAAGAACGGATAAGCAATTGGAATTTGTCATTGCTTGGGCAAACGAGACCGGAATTAACAGGGATATCGTGATAACTCAGAAGGACGTTGGAGAGATTCAGCTTGCAAAGGCCGCAATATTCGCTGGATGCTCTGTGTTGATGAAAGCGCGAAACCTTAAGCAAAAGGATCTAGACAGAGTTCTTGTGGCAGGAACTTTTGGCAGCTACATCAATCCTGAAAATGCAAAGCTTCTAGGACTCGTACCTGACGTGGCGACGAACAGAATTGAATTTGTAGGAAATACGGCCGTGACAGGAGCAAAGATGGCTTTAGTTTCAAAAGAAGCAAGGGAGACAAGCGATAGAATATCGAAAGAGATTCGATATCTCGAATTGGCAACTGCTCCTGAATTCAGCAAAGAACTAACTGATGCGATGTTTATTCCCCACAGAGACCTAGACAGATTTCCACGCGTGTGCAAGTACCTCAACAAGAACGCGAAAGCGCGAGATTATTTGTGACCAATGGTCAAGCTTGAGATGTATCGATCACAATCCTTTTCTATTCTCAGTTCTTCTCTGCCTTCTGAGAGATGACTTGCATGCACTGCCATAACGGAAGGATTCTCAGACCAGACTTATCCCCTCTACGCCGATTCATCGAAGAACCTTTGCCTCATGGATCATTCAAGGGAATCGCGGATACCCAAAGGAGAAAAGACCGCGCGAGTGTGATCTGAATTGGTTACTTTGATCGAATGGACTGCAATCCTGTCTGCTGTGGCAGGCCTGGCTGCAACAGTTTTCATTTTGCTCCAGTTTAGACACATGGAACAGCATAGAAACCTTGAGATTTCGATTAAGTTGTTTGAATGGGCAGAAACCGAGAGGCTTAGAAAAGCCTTCAGGTGGATAGAAGAAGAGTTCGAGTTTGAAAATTATGAGAAATACAAGACAGAAGTGGAAAAGGACTTCGAGGTCAGCGACTACCCCTACGAAGTTGAAGCTTTCTTCGAGGAAGTTGGTTTCCTGGTTAACAAAAAGTTCGTCGATATAGATGTCATCGTAGATCGACTGGGTGCTTACATAGTTTCAAACTGGAAAAAGCTGGAACCATGGATACTCGCGGTGCGAAAAGAGAGGGGCGACAAAACGTTCGGGGAGCATTTTCAGAAGCTACGTGAAAAGACTGTTGCCTACATGAAAAAGACGTAGAAAAGACCTGCAATAGCTTCATAGAGGAGTTTTAGCCGATATCAAGTTTCAATATATAAACGGTTGAATCCATCAAGCTTTTCGAAAATGGTGAAACGGTTATATTTCTGTTTGCGTACGCTAAGGAAATAGCATGTTATGCGGAGACTTCTCATAATGGATGAAGAGAACGAGGAGCAACAGCAAGCCGACGAGAGAATCGAGTCACTTCAGAACGCCTTGGAAACAGAGAAGCAACGTTCAGAAGACTACTTCACGCAGTTGAAATACGCTAGGGCAGATCTTGAGAACTTCAAGAAGAGATGTGATCGGCAGATTGATGATGCGAGAAAGTACAGCAACGAACGCATTGTGGTTGGCTTGCTGGACGTTGTCGACGAGCTTGAATTGGCGATAGAAGCTGCTCGTTCATCCAACTCTACAGAAGCACTCGTTCAAGGCGTTGAAATGACCCTGAAGAAGCTTAGAAAGATCCTTGAAAATGAGGGAGTGCAACCGATAAAGAGCGTCGGCGAACCCTTCGACCCTCTGAAACACGATGTTATAGCCAAGACCGAAAAAGAGGGAGTCGAGGGATGCATGATAGTTGAAGAAGTGAGAAAGGGATACATGATGAGGGAAAAAGTGATTAGACCGAGTATAGTTAAGGTTGTCGTGCAACCTTCAAAATCACAAAAGGAGATGGATTCAAATGAGCAATGTTAAATCAGGAGAAAAAATCCTGGGAATAGATCTTGGAACAACCAACTCAGCGGCCGCCATCTACGAAGGCGGAAGATCCACGGTGATCCCGAGCGCTGAAGGACCGACAATGGCCGGGAAAATGTTCCCTTCAGTCGTGGCTTTCACCAAGGATGGCACACTTTTAGTGGGAGAATCCGCCAAGAGGCAAGCCACCGCAAACCCTGAGGGAACGATTTACGAAATAAAGAGAAAAATGGGAACTGACTACAAGGTCAACATAGCCGGGAAAGAATATACCCCGCAGCAAATCTCCGCGTTTATTCTGCAGAAGATAAAGAAAGACGCCGAGACTTATTTGGGGACCGCGGTGAGGAAAGCCGTCATAACTGTTCCAGCCCACTTCAACGACAATCAGCGACAAGCAACGAAGGACGCAGGGGAAATAGCTGGTTTGGAGGTCGCCAGAATAATAAACGAGCCAACTGCAGCGTGCTTGGCTTATGGAATTGACAAACTCGAAAAAGAAATGAAGATACTTATTTTCAGCTTTGGCGGTGGCACCCATGACGTCACGATAATGGACTTCGGAAAAGGAGTCTTCCAAGTGCTTTCAACAAGCGGCGACACCCAGACAGGCGGAACCGACCTTGACAAGGCCGTGACTGACTTTCTCATTGAGGAGTTTCAAAGACAGACGGGCGTCAACCTCCGCAACGACCGAACGGCTCTATCAAGACTGAAAGAAGCCTCGGAGAAAGCAAAGATAGAATTGTCAACACTGATGACCACCGACGTGGATCTGCCTTTCCTCTACAACGACGCTTCTGGACCCAAGCACCTCCACTTGACCCTGTCAAGAGCGAAGCTTGAATCGCTGGCTCAGCCGATAGTACAAAAGACCGAGCGCACGATGGTAAGGGCTCTCGAAGACGCGAAGCTCACTCCGAAAGACATAGACAAAATAATCCTTATCGGCGGAATGACGAGAATGCCCTACGTGCAGAGATTTGTTGAGCAGATCATGGGCAGACCAGCAGAGAGGGGAATAGACCCGATGGAATGCGTCGCCATCGGAGCCGCAATACAGGGCGCAGTGCTTACGGGCGAAGTGAAAGATCTGCTGTTACTGGACGTCACTCCATTGTCTCTTGGTGTCGAAACACTCGGAGGCGTATTCACGAGAATCTTGGAGAAAAACACGACTATCCCGACGAGGAGAAGCCAGATATTCACGACGGCGGCCGATTTTCAAACTGCCGTGACGATTCACGTTCTCCAAGGCGAACGTCCAATGGCATCTGACAACGTTTCTCTCGGCGTATTCAACTTGGAAGGCATTCCGCCTGCTCCGAGAGGTGTGCCGCAGATCGAAGTCACCTTTGACATTGATGCAAACGGAATTCTGAACGTGACTGCAAAAGACTTGGGCACCAAGAAAGAAGCAAAGATAACCATAACGGCTTCAACGAAACTGTCGAAGGAAGAAAAGGAGCGATTGATCAGACAAGCAGAGGAGTTCGCTGAGCAAGACAAGAAGAAGCGTGAGACTGCAGACATAAGGAACAACGCTGACAACGCGATCTACACGGCAGAAAAAACGAAGAAAGACTTGGGAGAAAAGCTGACGCAAGATCAAAAGAACAGGATAGACGCGGCTGTTTCCGCCCTCAAAGATGCGCTGGCAGGCACCGATGTCGACAAGATGAAAGGCAAAATCCGATGAACTCTCAAAGGTGCTCCAAGAAGTGGGAACAGTCATTTACCAGCAGGCAGCTGCTGAACAAGCTAAGCAGCAGGGACAGCCTACCGCTGGAGCGGCAGGTCCTGAACAGGAACAGGAGCCTGGGCCAAGCGGAGACAGAGTCGTTGATTCAGAGGACTACAAGGTGAAGTAACAACTCTGACGTGAACTAGCCCGAAACGTTATCCCCTGACTCGATGGTTGATGGATGTCTAGCAAAAGAGACTACTATGAGGTTCTAGGCGTCCCCAGAACCGCTTCAAAAGACGAGATAAAAGACGCCTACAGAAAGCTTGCGTTGCAGTACCACCCAGACAGAAACAAGGCACCAGACGCTGAGGAAAAGTTCAAGGAGATATCAGAAGCTTACGCCGTTTTGTCGGACGACGAGAAGAGAACACAATATGATCAGTTAGGTCACGCGGGCTTCGATCAACGCTACACTTCTGAAGACATATTCCGAGGCGCAGACTTCGACTCCATATTCAGGGACATAGGATTCGGTTCAGGCGGCCTCACAGATGTCTTCAGCTTCTTCTTCGGCGACCGAGGATTCAGGGAAAGAGAAGCAAGAGGGAGAGATCTCGGCTATGAGCTTGAAATAACTCTAGAAGAGGCCGCAAACGGGGCAGAGAAGGAAATAAGAATCGAAAGGACAGAAAAATGCGATGTCTGCGGAGGCAGCGGAGCAGCCCCGGGAACATCGCCGAGAATTTGCCCCAGATGTAACGGGTCGGGAAGAGTGCAAGCCACGACGAGAAACGCCTTCGGAACTTTCGTACGAGTCGTATCTTGTCCCACTTGCGGCGGAAGAGGCAGAATCATTGAAAGATCGTGTCCCAAGTGTAGAGGAAGTGGTCTGATACAGAGAGAACGGCAGATCACGGTGAAGATTCCGCCGGGAATAGATGACGGTAACCAGCTCAGGCTTTCGGGGCAAGGAGAGATGGCATCTGGCGCGGAGTATCCTAGTGACCTGTACGTTATTATGCGCATCGCCCCTCATCGATACTTCAAAAGAGACGGCGACGATCTTCTGTACAATTTAACCGTCGGCTTTCCTCAGCTTGCACTAGGAGCCGAGGTTTCAGTTCCAACGCTTGAAGGAACCACGACTATGAAGATTCCCTCTGGCACACAACCCGGTGAAATGATTAGGCTGCGAGGGAAAGGCATGCCTAGATTTAGAGGATACGGCAGGGGCGACCTTCTTGTAAGAGTCAGAATCGCGGTACCTGAGAAATTGACGCAACAGCAGAAATCGCTGCTCGAACAGCTGGCCAAAGAATTTGGTCAGGACGTCAAGCCCAAAGGTCACAGGCTGAGGATCTAGGCGACGCAAAAAAAGTGGAGATTTGAAGAAGAATTAATCGCTTCTAGTAGTTTTCGCAGTAGGCCTCGTAGTAGCTTCTTGGATGTTGGCAGACGGGGCACTTGTCAGGAACTTCCGCTCCTTCGAAAACGTAGCCGCAGTTCCTGCATTTCCATTTTATCGGTGCGTCTTTCTTGAAGACTTTGCCTTGTTCAACGTTGGCGAGCAGTTTTAGGTAGCGTCTTTCATGGTATGCTTCGACTTTGGCGACTTGCCGGAAAACTCGGGCGACTTCCTTGAAACCCTCTTTCTCCGCGAGGTCTGCAAAACCGGGGTAGAGTGTTCCCCATTCGAATTTTTCGCCTTCCGCTGCGGCTTTCAGATTTTGTGCAGTTGTTCCGACCACTCCTGCGGGGTAGGATGCTTTGATTTCGACTGGGCCTCCTTTGAGTTGATCAAAGAAGAGCTTCGCGTGTTCTTTCTCGTTGTCTGACGTTTCCTGAAAGATAGCGGAGATTTGTTCAAAGCCTTCTTTTTTTGCTGCGCTCGAGAAGAAGCTGTATCGGGTTCTTGCTTGTGATTCTCCAGCGAACGCTGCAAGCAGATTCTTTTCGCTTTCGCTTCCTTTAAACTCCATGTTCTTCAACCTTCTTGGTTGGCATATTTGGCAATCTGAAATAAAAAGAGTTTGAACGAGTTGTGTTCTTCGGTCGATTCGCGCGCGAGATCACTGATCATCACATTGCTCTGCAACTGTGCTCCGAATCCTTAAGAGTTCGAGTTGAAGAATATGACAACAGAACAGGAAGAATCCCGTATGGTTGACTATGTTTCAAAGACACCCAAATCCAAAGCCATGTATGAGAGAGCGAGAAGAACGCTTCCCGCAGGAGTCACCTATGGAATACGTTATTTTGAGCCATATCCGTTCTATGCGGCTAGAGCCAAAGGTAGTAGACTGTGGGACGTTGACGGGAACGAGTACATTGATTTCTGGCTCGGGCATACAGCGCTCATCCTCGGGCACAGCCCAAAAGAAGTTGTGGGGGAAGTCAAAGAACAGGTCGAAAACGGGACACAGTACGGAGTTTCAAATGAACTGGAAGTTGCGTTGGCTGAACAGACCGTGAAGATGGTTCCTTGCGCGGAGATGATTCGGTTTACGAATTCTGGAACTGAAGCCAACATGTACGCTATTAGGCTGGCAAGAGCGTTCACGGGACGGAACAAGATTGCAAAGTTTGAGGGAGGGTGGCACGGCGGCTACGATGCACTTCACGTCGGCGTTAAACAACCGTTTGACCTACCTGAATCCGCTGGCTTAACGCCTGGAGCCGTGCAGGACACGCTTCTTCTGCCTTTCAATGACCTCGAAGGAGTTGAAAAGAGACTGAGGCACGAGCATCCCGCATGTATCCTTGTCGAACCCATGCTGGGTTCAGGCGGTGGAATCCCGGCTGACAAGGAGTTTCTGAAAGGTTTACGAGAATTCTGCAATAAGAGTGACATTCTGCTAATCTTCGATGAAGTGATTACAGGATTCAGGCTGGCACCTGGAGGAGGACAGGAGTATTATGGGGTCACTCCTGACATCACAGTTCTAGGAAAGATTCTAGGAGGCGGGTTCCCGGTGGGCGCCTTCTGTGGTCCCAGGAGAATAATGAAGAGGCTGGACACGACCACGTACAAACGTCCCCATTATTCTTTCCACGGAGGAACATTCGTCGGAAACCCGATTACGATGATCGCGGGATTGACGACTCTGAAAATGTTGGAAGACGGCAAGATAACCACTCGACTCAATAGACTTGGAGACAAGATCAGGATGACGATTCGACAGATATTCGGCAAAAACGGGGTTGATGTGCAGAACCTCGGGGCAGGATCGATATTCAACACACTCTTCACAGACAAACAGGTATTCGACGCCTCCTCAGCTTCCAGAGCCGACAAAAAGAAACTCTTTGATTACAACATGGCACTAATTGCCAAGGGCATATTCTTCTTGCCAATGCACTCGCAGGCTTTGTCGACCGCCCACTCAAAAGCAGACATCGAGAAGCTGTTCGCTGAAACAGAAGAATACGCAAAGCATCACAAGGGGACAGAGGCCTGAGTTCTGCTTCTTCGTTTTTTTAACCTGATTGATTCTCTAGGTGAGGTTGTCCTGATACCATCAACGTATTGCGTTTGCAGGCGATTGTCGCTTCAAGCACGCTTATTCGTATTTGGCAATATTATGAGCATAAATACCAGATAAGTGGCATTTATCGCTCTGATGCGAGTTCCACTTTGATCGAAAAAGAGAGACAGAACTCATGATCCAGGAAGCGAATTCGAGTAGTCGCGAGTCACGCAATTTTATTCTTCTGTTGATCATTATCTTCTTCACGACTTTTGCCAGCTCGATGGTGTCAGCTTCGCCAGTACCGTTCTTGTTGAAGAATCTTGCTGTGACAAGAGAAGCTTTCGCATCCTTCATCGGACTCATGGCATCCATAAGCAGTGTTGCGATGATAACAGCAAATTTCGCCGGAGGATTCTTGGCAGACAGATTGGGAAGGAAGACCACGATTGGCTTGGGAGCCGGCCTGTTAGCGCCCAGCCTGTTTGCATACACCATCGCGCCCGGTGCCTTCTGGGTTATCGTCCTGTACTTCGTTCAAATGTTCTCAATTTCTCTGTTTCAACCAGCGTTCACAGCACTCGTAGCCGACATGAGCCGAGTGAGCTCACGAGGGAAAGCCTTCGGTTGGTTCAACTTGTTCTGGATTGGAAGCGCGATTCCAGGACCACTCATAGGCGGACTTCTTGTTGATAATTTGGGACTTCATTTTCCCTTCATCACGGGTGCCCTCGTATCACTCGTCGGGCTGGTCGCCTGTGTTGGCCTAGCTGGAATTTCAGGCAGGACGGCATCAGCAGAACAGGTCGTTTCTGAAGTGGAAAATGAGAAGAGTCTGATGCCTTTCGGCAAAGTGATACTGATCTTTGGAATGGTCGGTATGCTTTCAGGTCTGGCGAGTGGTTTGATTATACCGTTGAGCAGGCTTTACCCGATCGACATGCTGCACGTCACGGCTACTGAGTTAGGTCTCATAATTTCACTCGGTTCCGCTCTTGTAACAGCCTTGGTTCAAATTCCAGGCGGAGGATTGACCGACAGGTTTGGAAGAAAGAAGATGATGCTGTTCAGTCTGTTGGGAGCGCCTTTCGTCGTTGCCCTTGCCTTCACTCATTCCGTCTTCGAGTTCACGCTGGTCTTTTCCGGAATGAGCGGCTTCGGCAACATAAGCGGTCCCGCCTATTCGGCTTGGCAGATGGAGCTGGTGCCCTGCAGCAGGAGAGCCATGGCCTCCGGGCTCATCAACGCTTTGACTGGAACAGGAATGTTCTTCGGCCCCTTCTTGAGCATATGGCTCTATCAATCCCAGCCTAGCGCTACTCTTGCGTTTGTTGCAGCCGCTATCCCGTGGGTTCTCAGTATTCCTCCGATCTTGAAGCTAAAAGAGACCAGAAATTCCACCATATAGAAGTTTCAAACTTGGGTCTCTACGGCCTCTTTCTAAACAGGTGGACTTTGTCCAGAAACGTGATGGTGCGATGCTCGCTGCCAATGCATACCTGTTTCAGTAATTGAAAAATGGGTTTGAACTACTTCTTCATGTTTCTCGTCATTTTAGCGGCTATCTCGATGGCCTTTATTGCGTCGCTCACTGTTGCTTGCGGTTGTTTGTGGTGAATAATGCAGTCAATGAAGTGTTCGTCTATTTGGCGATGCCCCCAGATTCTTGCGCCTTTGACGTCTAAGTCCAATTCTTCGGGCTTCTGGTCGAGTCCGTAAGTGATGATCTTGTTTGTTCCTATCGCATGCAGGACGTTTGTGTTGTCCCCGAAGACTTCAAGCCTAGATATGCTCGCAGATGGAGCAACCGAGGCACTATAGTGGAGAGAACCGACCATACCGTTAGACAGCTTGACGAGGCCCATGGTGTTGTAGCCGAGTATGCCGAGTTTCTCGATTTTTGGGTAGCTCGTCATCCATTCGACTTCGGTTACTTCGGTTCCGAACATCCATCGGATCATGTCGATGGACCATACTGAGAGTGTGAAGTCTGGGTATCCTCCGCTCTTTTCGATGTTCCAGGCCCAGGATCCAGGTGGCCATTGTTCGGCTAGGCTTGTTGCGGGAATGAACTCGCGATAATGAAGCGCGATTGGCTTTCCGATTTTTCCAGCTTCAACTAGTTCTTTCGTCTTGCCGTATATCGGAGCAAAACGGAAGTTCAGGTCAGGCATGAGGAGAACCTTGGCTTTCTCTGCCGCTGACTCGAGTTGCTTCATCTGTTCGGTCTTGGGAGCCAGAGGCATCTCGCACAGTACGTGTTTGCCTTTTGCTATGGCCTTCATTGAGAGATCGAAGTGAAGAGGTGTGGGTACGGCCAAGACTATGGCCTGAACTTCCTGCTGTTCAAGAAGTGTGTCGTAGTCCAGAAAATACTTCACTTGCAAGCGTTCGGCCATAGGTTTCACTCTGCTTTCGACTGTGTCACACAAGGCTACTAAGCTAGAGTCTTCGATTTTCTTGAAGCTCGGGGCGTGTGCTTGTCCACCGACAAAACCAACCCCGACGACTGCCACGCCGACTTTGGCGGTCATTTTTTCACCGTTGCTTGACATTCGAAAGTAGCTATTTAAGTTTGATGTGTACCTTCGAAGAATCGGAAAAGAATTGGAAGGCTGATGCTAATGCTCATGCAGCCTCCAATTGGCAAACTTCCACTTGTTGATATTCAATAAATGGGGGCGTTCTGAAAATCCTTATATTGATTTGAGGCGTTTGGGCTAACCTAAGAAGATAACGATGAGTATAGCAAAGCCTCTTCTCGATTATGCTAAGTCGCTTAAACCGCAGAAGGGTTTCACGCAATCCTTTTCGGCTTTCAAAAGACTTTTGCAGTATCACAGGAGATACCCTTGGCATGTCGCGGCAATAGTTGTTCTTGCAGTAGTAAGATCCATTCTGTTCTCGCTCGAACCATTGTACACGTCAAATATCATCATCTACGTCATAGGACCCCCGACTAACACCAGTCTATTGATGGGCTATCTACTCGTTATCGTTCTGGCCGGAATAGGCTACGCTATAACTAACTTCATTCTGACTTACGTGCACGGGGTAATGTCCCAGTACATAGTGCGAGACGTAAGGTCTGAGTATTACCGTTCGCTTCAGACCAAATCCTTCAGTTTTTATGATTCTGTAGGGGTTGGAGATCTAACATCAAGAGCCACGGTAGACCTTCAATTAGTCGACATGTTTCTGAGAACATGGCTGGGCACTGTTCTCAACGCTGTCTTCACAACAATTGTCATCATTGCGATAATCCTCCCGATAAGCCCGACCATGACCCTGATCTCCTTGGCCACGATGCCGCTCATCTTCTATTTCACAACGCGCCTATGGATAGACACGATGCCCCTCTTCAGAAATATGCAGTTAATCATGGGAAGATTGACTTCATACATACAGCAAAACATCATCGGAATGAAAACAGTCAGGATATTCCGCCGAGAAAAAGATGTTGTCGATGGATTCAAACAGGTAGAAGACGTATACGTGAACACGGCAATCACCGCGGGCAAAATACAGTCAATCTACATGCCGCTCGGTCCAGCGCTGCTCACGCTGGGAGCCGCCCTGGTCTACGTGTACGCAGGAATTACGCTGGGAGTTCCATACTCAGCGTTAGCGGTTGAACAAATTGGTTACTTGATTCTCTTTGTCAGATACATGATGAGACTAACGTTTCCCATAAGGGACGCAAGCCAGACTTTGGGGACGTGGATTGCGGCTTATGCGGGACTGGAAAGAGTCCAAGAAATGATAGATGCTCCAAGAAGCGTTGAAGATATGCCTAACGCCAGGGACGTTAGGATAGAAAAAGGAAAACTTGAGCTGGAAAACGTCACGTTTGGGTACGTGAAAGACAGGCCTGTGCTAAATAAGGTCACTTTTACGGTGCAGCCAGGTGAAAAAATAGCGATACTGGGTGCAACAGGGTCCGGAAAGAGCTCTCTGATATACTTAATCCCAAGGTTTTACGACATCCAGGCGGGCAGCATAAAGATAGATGGCACGGACATCCGCGAATTCAAGCTGGCTTCTCTCAGGCGGCAGATAGGCGTGGTGCTGCAGGATGTTTTCCTGTTTTCTGGAACGATGAGGGAGAATATTGCTTTCGGTAAGCCTGACGCCTCGATGGATGAAATAGTGCAAGCTGCCAAGTCGGCCAGAATACACGATTTCATTGAATCCCTTCCATCTGGTTACGACACACCTGTTGGGGAAAGGGGAGTCACGCTTTCGGGAGGGCAGAAGCAGAGAATAACCATAGCGAGAGCGCTCGTGGGCAACCCGAGGATGCTAATAATGGATGATTCGTTGTCCTTTGTGGACGCGAAGACGGAGCAAGAAATTCAGTCAGCAATAGAAGAAGCAACGAGGGCGAGGACAACCCTCATAATAGCGCAGAGATTCTCAACGATAAAGACGGCTAAGAAGATACTGGTCCTTGAGAACGGTTCAGTAGGGGAATTTGGCACACACGAGGAGCTCATGGCAAAAGATGGCCTCTACAAGAAGGTCTATGAAACCCAATTTGTCCAAAAAGCTTCGCCCATCCTAGGGGAAGCAGGTGGTTCCTAGTGTCAGGTTCGTACGGGACTTTCTCGACAAAACAGGAAGAGAGAAGAAAAAGAACCGTCCGTGACCGGGTGTTGATTAGAAGGGTCTACGAGTACGCTCAAGCCAACAAACGAAACCTGCAAATCGGCGTTGCCGCCACGATAGCCGGCGCCTTCACCGGCTTAGCTGCCCCCTACATGCACGCGATGGCCATCGACAGCATCATAACGCCGAAGAACCTTTCGGGCTTCATATGGTGGATCCCCCTGTTCGTCACTATAATTCTAGGCAACTATCTGTTCCAGTACATCCAAACCTATCAAATGCGTATAGTGGGAGAAAAAGTTGTTGCAAAGATGCGGGACGACATGATGGAAAAGCTGCAGGTCATCTCCCTCAAGTATTTTTCAGAAGGTGAAGCTGGAAGAATAATCTCCCGGCCGACCAACGACGCCAACACCGTCAGAATATTCATCAGAGTTGGACTGACGAGCATTCTGGTAGACATCTCTTCGATACTAGGTGCCTTCGCAATTATGTTCTATCTTGACCTTCGACTGTCACTTCTGGCCATGTCAGTTCTGCCAGTGGCCATAGTGCTGGTCTGGTTCCTCGGAAAATACTCAAGAGCTGCTTACAGGAGAACGTTAATCACGACTTCAGGGTTGACGGCAAGGTTCCAGGAAGACTTGGCGGGCATGAAAGTCACTCAAGCTTACGCGCAGGAGAAAGAGACAGAAAAGAAGTTTCTAAAAAGTCAAGACGAAAACGTCAAGGCTACGATTAGAGCCATCCTCATAGGGTCGTCGTACACGCCGTTTGTGATGGCACTGAGGCTGGTCGGAACCATGATAATCCTGTTCTTCGGCGTCTACGCTTTGTTGGCCGGAACGATCTCGTTAGGAATTCTTGTAGCCTTTATAGAGTACCAGTTCTCATATTTCATGCCGCTGGTTGACCTTGTAACGATGTACGACCAGTACCAGTCAGCGATGTCTGCGATTGAAAGAATGTTCGATGTTATCGACACGAAAGTCGAAGTCGTGGACGCACCGCCTGAAAGGAGTATCGCATTGCAATGATAGAAGAAGTGAGATTCGAAAACGTAAATTTCGCATACGACATTGATGTCCCAATTCTAAAGAACATCAACTTCACCCTGAAGCGCAACATGAAACTCGCAATTGTCGGCCAGACAGGCGCGGGAAAAAGCACGATAATCAACCTGCTCGCCAGATTCTACGATCCAGGCGAAGGCAGAATCCTCATAAATGGGCATGACATAAGAGACATTCCGCTCGCTTCTTTGAGAGGTCGCATGAGCACAGTGCTGCAGGACTCGTTTCTTTTTTCAGTTTCCATAAAGGAAAACATAAGGTTCGGGAAACTTGAAGCGTCAGATCAAGAAGTCGTAGACGCAGCAAAATCCATCGGTGCCCACGATTTCATAATGAAACTTCCCAACGACTACAACTACGTCATACAGGAAGGGTCTTCAAACATATCTATAGGTCAAAGACAACTCATAAGCTTCGCCAGAACACTACTCGCAAATCCCGAAATCCTAGTGCTGGACGAGGCGACATCCTCAGTTGACGCCTACACCGAACTGGTGATTCAAAGAGCTCTAAAGAGACTGATGCAAAACAGAATGACGATAATAATCGCACATCGACTCTCAACGATCAGACTGTGCGACGAAATCCTAACGATCGATCACGGCGAAATCGTGGAAAGAGGCACGCATGAACAGCTTATGCGCCAGAATGGGTTGTACAGTTCATTCTACAGACTGCAATTCAGAGAAGAAACAGGAGCAGACACATCGCAATAGTCTATGCGGACAATCGAAGAGACAAGCGTGACTGGCCGTGACAAATCATAGTGCATTTTAGTATGGGATACGTGGTAGAGTGCTTCCGCTTTTTCATAGGTTTATGTTAACCCTCTTCGGGAATATAGCGGGGGGTCCACAAATATCCTAGAATGTCTCGTATCTCCTTATCCATGTAGTTTTCAAGGTTGCGGGCAACATCGTAGGTTGTTAAGACGCCGTGAAGAGTCCCCTCTTTAACCACTGCTAGTCTCCGGATCTCGTGTTTTTTCATTATCTTAGCTGCTTCTGTCAGATCCGCGTTCGGATCAATCGTTATCAGGGGTGTCGACATTACTTCGGCGACTCTCACGTTCTTCGGGTCAAGCCCTTTTGCAGCAACTTTCCAGGTCACATCGCGTTCGGTTACTATGCCAAACGGTTTTCCTTGCCGCAAAACAATAGCGCATCCCTCTCTTTTTTTGTACATATCTAGAGAGGCTTCAGCAACAGACACGCCTTCTTCAACGGTGACCATGCTTGTTCTCATAGCTTCGGCCGCCCTCAAAAACTTCCCCTTCCTATTGTTCAGAACAACTCGAATACATTCTAGTGAATCCCAATAATTAAATAATACTATGGCCAGCCTAACTCTACTGAAACTTGAGGAGAACTTAAGAGAAGAGCAGCCTACGGAGTTTGCAAAGTATTCCAGCACTCATACGGCGGTAATGAGCTTTCTTTTCGGTCTCCGCAAACAATACGATCATTTATGCGTCGCAGTGTCGGTTGGTGTATCGACCTAGGATTTTCTGCTTTTCTGCCTGAATGATTGGTGGAATCTCAGATAGAGACTGAATAATGTAATCAGGCTGCAAATTCGCTTCTGATCCGATACGTTCTTGTATTTCGCTCAGGACTTCTTCGGGGAGGCTCTTCAGGGCGTCGTTGAAATTCGATTTCTCGACTGTTCCTTCGATCATTATGGCAACTCCTCCGGCTCCCTTCGCAGCCAACACATCGAGTATCAGGTCGCCAACCATGAAGAAATGTGCAACGCCCAGTTTCTTGGCCGCAAACAAGATGCCCTCTGGATCAGGTTTCAGTTTTCTAACGCTCTCCCGGGTCACCGTGGCATCAAAGAAGCCGCCTAAGCCGTGAATCTGGAAAACGATGGCGACGGCTTCCTTCGAGGTGTTGGTGACGAGCCCCAACTTCGCTCCAAGTCGTCTAAGGGTTTCAAGCGTAGAGACGCAGTCGGGAAAGAGTTTTGACTTTCTGGCGGAATCAAGCTCGTAGCGTCTGAGGAACTTCTCCATCTCTCTTTGAAACCGTCTGGTCTCCGCTTTCGTGAAATTTCCTTCAACGTACGCCTCTGCCTTGTTACGCATTATCGTTGCACGTTCTACTCCTTCAAGAATTTCAGCTGGCACTCCCAGCGCTAACAGTTTTCTTCGCGTATTGCGTCTGAACTCTAAGACGTGTTCATGAATTGACCAGGGAGTCTGGACTAACGTGTCCTCTAGATCAAACAACACTGCAAAGTCGCTTGCTGCTTCCGACTTCTTCAGTTTGTTCATCTGACAGCCGACTTCTGTCTCTTGCCTAAAAGCGTTCTGGTTTTCTGCGAAGCCTACGAAAAACGGTTGAATGGATAGTTTGTGGTGTGGCCGGCCGGATTTGAACCGACGACCTACGGGTCTCTCCGTGGTATGACTGTTCCAGAACTTCCTCATTCCCTCTCCGGTCGGTCGGTGGAAGTCCCTCGACTACACCTCTATCTCCCTTTACCACTTTCTGGAGCCCGTCGTCATACCTGACTTAATGCTTAGTAATTCTATGATGTTGTTCATTGTTTGGTTCTGGTTGATGGTGTCTTTTGTCTCTATACCATGTGTTTCTTCTGGTTGGGTGCTCAATATTTCGCCTTCCTTATTGGTTGACTTGTTCTTTCTCGGATTGTGACCACTAGGACTTTGATTACTCCTCTTGGGGTTCGGTAGGTTCCTATGTGGTCAAGGGCTATTATCTGTTCTTCTGGATTCTCGGTTCGTAACATACATTACACATCCATTCACTTTCGTTGCGTTGACGCGACGAGAAGGCAATACGCATTTCTAGCAGGGAGTCTAGAAGGAAGCTAAGCATAGTTGCAAGATTGGCTTCCGTACGGAATGAGAGACGACTTTTCCTCTTAAATTTCTAATGAGGGAAATGCCTATGCCTTCGAGGAGATAGTTCATGCGTCATTCAGTTTAGTCGTGGTTTCACGTTTAGCGATCGGGTGTTTGAGTGCCTGTTCTATTGTATTTTTTGTTCTATTAGTGTTGCACTTCCCGTTTTTCGCGTAGTGAGTGCCTGCGATTGACGCGCGCGCTTGGTTTTAGTAGTAGTATGTTACCAATACAGTTTCAGTTGCGTTGTCAACAGCGTTTGTATTGCCTACTTGGATCTCTATGTTAGCTGGAAGGACTGGGAACCATGCTGAGCCGTTTGAACCGACGTTTACTGTGTTATCATATTTGGCCCATCCGTTATACACGTATGAAAGTTCAACGAAGGTATCGTTTGTCGATGAAGAAACATGCACAACGACTAAACCAGCAACGTCTGCAGAATAGTTCCAAGAAGTACTACTATTGGCTGGTTGACTTACCGCCTCATTTTCCACCCAATCCTTATAAAATCCAAGATTAATTTTGATTTCAAGCAACCCCACTTGAGTTGAAATGTTATTCACTTCAGACAATAAGAGCGACATATGAGATGAGTCATAGACGATCGTGGCATTTTGTTCAGCAAGCTTAAAACTGTCAGCCGCAATCGTTTCGTTCTCAGCTATCACTTGTTCTTGGAGAGTTGTCAATTCAGTGTTCAAGGCGGAAATCGTGTTGTTCTTATCAGCTATGTAATATGCAAGCGCTCCACCTAAACCAGCTACTAGAATAATGCAGGCTGCTACGAGTGCGATGGCGACACTTCTTCTAACAACTTTCCTTTCATTGACTTTTGGTTCACTCATTCTTGAATCCCTAGTTTGTCTTCTGTTGCTGTGCAGATTAAAGATTTCTGTGTTTGTCGGCTTTGCGTTAACGATTCTGAGCCGTCGGCGAAGCGGAACGTCATGGTTGTCAAGTCTCGGGTCTGGTTTTGCAGTCGGTGTGAGAAATCTGATGAGGCTGTTGCGCGCGCAATGTGTCTCACGTGGCATCAGTGTGAATTCAGGTTGTTTTCTTTGTAACATCGGACTTGAGGAGTCTGTAAGCTGCTATTAGAGTGAATACGATCGCGTAGACGGCTATGATCAACGACGCTTGGGCAAGGGCTCCAAGGTCACCTGCGGGAAGCACACTGGACGATGTTATCAGTTCACTCATGACAAGCGACGGGAAGTTTGTTGCTGCCCATGTTGGAATAGCCCGCGTGCTTATGCCATAGAGAAGGGTTAAGATCGGGCTTATGATGTATGAAGCGATAAGTATTGCTAAGGCCAACAGAATTGCGAGAGTGGTTCCTCTGAAGACTTCGCTGAACATGAATGATAAACAGAAGAAAATGAGAGAAGAATATACAATGGCCAAAAACATTATCGGAGCAAATTGGAGACCGTTCTGTGCACCAAACAATCCGAGTGAAAGGGCAACGCCTACAAAGGTTATCAAGGCTTCAACCATGGCTAACAAGGAGAATCCGCCCAAGAACTTCCCAGACATGTACTCAACCCGCGTAATGGGTTTGGAGAGCAATATGTCAGCCGTCCCGTGTTCATATTCTTCAGACATTGAACCGCCGCCAACTATGATGGCTATCAACTGAACAAACAAGCCACCTTCCAGCACGCCGGTAATCCACACTAGGGACGCTTCATTCGTCAAGAAACCCTCTGCAAACAGCGCGTGCATTCCAGCCATTATCAATGTTTGAATTGCTATGGCCAGGATTATGAGGGCAAGAACTTTCTTCTTAGCCAGGGCTCTCCTCCACTCGTACCCAGCGATTACAGCGACTCTTCCGAGGGCGTCCATGCTATTGACCTCCTTTTAGAGCTTGGAGATAAGCGTCTTCCAACGTAACCTTACGGAGGGTTAGGCCTAGCAACACGCCTTTTTGTTTGAAGATTTCTGAGGAGATTTCGCCCCTCACGTCTTTTTTCTCCTTCAGCTCTATCGATAGCTTGTTTCCGTCCACCTTTACATCGTTCACGAACTCAAGCGCTTTAAGGCTTGAGACTATGTTTTCGGTTACTTTTTCAAGCTCGGCTTCCACTACCCATTGTTGAGTGAAAGCTTCCAGCATCTGTTCGATTGGTCCCGTGAAAACGATTTTTCCCTTGTTTATCATTCCTACGTGGGTGCAGATTCGCTGAACCTCGTCCAACAGGTGAGATGAAATAAAAATTGTTTTGCCATCCTTTGAGAGTTTAGTGAAAAGGCTTCTGAAGTGAGCTGTGGCCTCTGGATCCATACCTATGGTGGGCTCATCCATTATCAGAACCATTGGATCGTTGATAAGGGCAAGGGCCACAGACAGCCTCTGAACCATGCCTTTGCTGTAGTTTCCAATCTTCTTCTTTCCCCATTCTTTCAAACCGACAAGATCTAGGAGCTGCTTAGTCTTTTCCTTTCTAGGCTGCATGGGCAACCCGAACATTTTGCCCATAAAGTCAAGCAACTGCTCTGCAGTGAAGAAAGTTTGAAGTGTTGGAAGCTCTGAAGCATACCCAACAAGTTGGAGCGCGTGAACGGGATCCTTTGAGGGATTTGCGCCAGCTATCTGAACTTCTCCTTGATTTGGTTTAAGGAGACCCAGCATAATCCTTATAGTAGTTGTTTTGCCCGCCCCGTTTGGTCCAAGATAGCCGTACACACAGCCTTTATCCACTTTGAAGGAAACAGAGTCCAAAGCCTCGAATTTTCCGTAGTACTTTGTCAGGTTTGAAACGCTCAAAACCGAAGTGGACGCCAAAAAGATTACCCAGTTCTTAACTATCTTGCGTAGGCACGCCTAATAACATTTAGGGTTATCACCTATTCGTTGCTATACCTCTTGCTATTCCGCCGGCAGCGTTGCCTTCCTAATAACAAAACGCGCGCGCTAGCTGTTGTTTTGAGTTTTTGTGGGTTAGAGCGTCATCTATAGTCTTATTAGATTAAATCCGACACTCCTAAAAGAGGAAGCAGTGATGTCAGGTAGAGCTGTAGAAGTAGATCTGAGAAAGGTTAGACCAAACAGGTTCAATCCAAGGCTAGACTTCAATGAAGAAGACCTCAGGAATCTGGCAGATAGCATTCGAGAGAAAGGTCTTTTGCAGCCGATTATCGTCAGACCCGTAGACAATGAGTTTGAGGTCGTTGTCGGTGAAAGACGGTATAGGGCTGCCCAGAAAGCAGGGATGGAACGGATTCCAGTGGTGATTCGAGAGTACTCAGACGAGGAGGTAATTGAACTAAGTCTGATTGAGAATATTCAGAGAACAGATCTAAGCGCGGTTGAGAAAGGTAACAGTTGCAAGCAACTTATGGAGAAATATCCTCAGAAGTTTCCGAATAAGGGAGCCATAGCGAAATCATTGAGAGTCTCTGAAACAACTATTTCGGCTTGGCTAGAGCTTGTTGAGGCGCCTAATGAGCTTCAGAGAATGATTGCTCCTGCAGGCAAAATCGGTGTTCCGAGAGAACAGGGGAAAATCGATTGGGACACAGCGGTTACTATTACTAGGCAGATAGAACAACCAGATAGACAAGTATCAATCGCGAGGGAAATCGCTAGAAGACCAATTTACAGAAGACAGGCGAGGGAAGTAATATCAAAGGCTGCAAAACAGCCTGAGAGACCAATTGAACAGATATTCAAGGAGGTAGTCGAGGCTCCTTATGAGATGCCCTTTCGACTTGTACATATGAAACCGATTCTGGATGGAGAGAAAATTCAGAGTTCTAGAAAAGGCATTTCAGATCCTCGCGTCAAAATCGGATCAATAATACATGGGCAGTTTGGGAACCGAACTTTGCCACGTTGCGTGTCGTTTCGATGGTAAGAAAGCGTCTTGGAGAATTCACTGAAGAGGATGCAAAAAGGGAAGGTGGCTATACTCTCGCAGAATTCAAGAAGACTTGGAAGAATCTGCATGGTGATTGGAATGAGAACGAGTTCGTCTACGTCTTTGGCTTCCAACTGGTCAGGCAGTAGGCGATAGCATGTCATGGCGGAAAGAGTCTATTTTAGTTTTGGTTAAGGCGGCACCCAATTGGAGCGACAAATATGGATCATACCTCGTTTGCACTGGTGGCATAACTAAATCAAATCAGTGGAGGCGCCTATATCCAATGCCTCTGGACTTTATCGTCGGAAAGGTACACCGATGGGACATGATAGAGGTCAACACTACAGAACCTGAACATGATCCTCGTTCTGAGAGCAGAAAAATAGATCCAAGTTCAATTGTTGTTGGCGGAAGCTTTTCAAAAGACAAAGAGGAGCGTCGAGTGCTCTTGAACAAGCTAGCTGAGAAATCTCTGGACGTGGCAATTGGAGAGAGACGGTCTATCATTCTGATCAAACCAGAGATAGTTGACTTCCACATAGTTGAAAGAAAAGATAAGCCAGTGCAGCTTACGCTGAACGGTGAAGTGTTCAAGGAACAACCCTACAGAGACGTAAGCCTCTACTATCGGTGGAATTGTCCAGAACGGTGTCATGTGTGCAGCAGACATCCTCACCACATGGAATGCTTCGATTGGGGTGCAGGCGTCCTTTGGAGCAGGTATAAGGCAGACAGAAAAGTCGCCGAGGAGAAGATCACTGAAATGTGTTACGACAATATGAAAGAGAAATTCGATGCTTGGTTTGCTTTGGGAACACACAGTCGCCGTCCCTTTAGCAAGTGGATGGTAGTGAGTCTCTTGTGGATGAAGAAAGCGTTCTAGTCTCCTTTTGCGTGCGCGCTGTTTGGCGAAAGCCCGCGCAATCAAGTGAATGATGAGTAATCCTTTGGAAGTTCAGGAGCGCGCGTCTCTTTTTGCCATTCTTTTCGGCGTTTGTCTGAGTTGTTGTTTTCAATTTTTGTGGGTTGGAGCGCGAGCGTGATGCGAGCGCGACATAATGAGCGCGCGCTAAGGGGCGGGCTTGACTTGGAAAAGGGTGGTGGGGCCGGGCGGATTTGAACCACCGACCTTTACCCAGAGCAGTGCACGAAGCGCCGCTCCTACGGGTTTCTTCTGACAGCTCCAGAACCTCTTCATCCCTTTTTGAGGTCCGTAAACCCGTCACTACTTTCTGGAGCCCGTCGTCATACTTGATCCGATCGATCGATCGATCGATCGTCTGCCTAGACTACGACCCCGCTCCACACGGAGAATCACATCGCACAATTCGAATATATGTATTGTTGCGGCTTCAGCAAAACCTTCAGCATGGGCATAATGGAGCAAGACGCTCCGCGTTGAAGCGATAAGCTTATGAGGAGAAAGTCAACGTGTACTGTGGGGTTCGCCGGCCATAGGGCGCGGGTCCCACCTGATCCCATACCGAACTCAGAAGTTAAACCGCGCTCCGTTTCCGGCTGTAGTATGGTCTTCGGCCATGTCAACCCGGGAAAGCTGGTAACCCCACTTCAAATCAGTCTGGTTAGCCTTCTGATTTGGAGGAAAATTACCCAAAACTTATAACTAACCCTAACACGTGTGTTCCGAAGGTGAGTTTGTGAGCCAAACAGCGGCACTGTTCAGCATACAAAACAAGGTCACTGCGCAATTCGGCAGCGACAACATATCCTGGGTACTCAACATACTTTTCTACGTGATCTTCGTTGTCTTCATCTTTTACGGTCAGAGACTGCAAACGTATGTGATGATCAGAGAAGTTGAGGGCTCACTGTACAAGCTCAAGTACATCAAGGAAGAAGGCCGCAAAATCGCGATTGAAACGATAAAGGAAATCGGTAAACCACAAGCAGACCCGGCTTCTCGAGTAGACAGGTTCCTGGAGTACTTCACGATAGGTCCACAGAGCCTCGACCCAGCCGGCATCGTTTGGAAGCTTGAACACATTCTGGATGTGAGAGACGCACGGTTCAAGGATGAAGTGAAACTCATGGCTCCAGCAGCCGATGAAACACAGACCAACAATCTTGAGAACACGCTTGAGGCAGCCAGCGCGCTAAACTTTATCTACAAAGTCATAAGGCACTATTATCTCCTCGGCAAGAAGACCCTTAGCTTGTACGTTATCATGCAGATACAGATGATTCTGCCCATGATAATGAAGGAAGCAGAGGCTTACGCGAGTGCGCTCAAAGCGTTTGCGTATGGCCAGCCTATAGGCGACGGAGCCGGAGCGCTTGTGGCCGCAAAGCTGATGCACGGTTATGAAACGCGAAAACTGGAGAAAGACTGTGTCGTCGCAACCGTTCCGTTTGAGGGACGAACGGCCTTCGTGATAAAAGCCGAGGGCCCTGGAGGAAACGTGGGTAAGCCTGGAGACGCGGTGAAACAGGTCGTTGAAGAGAACGAGGGTAAGATTGCGATGATAGTCATGATTGACGCTGCCCTCAAACTTGAGGGTGAGAGCTTGGGCGAAGTTGCTGAGGGTGTTGGGGCAGCCATCGGTGGACCGGGAGTCGATCAGTTCAAGATCGAAGAGGAACTCGTCAAGTACCACATTCCGATCAACGCCCTCGTTGTCAAGGAGGATATCGGGGACGCGGTTTCACCGCTCCGCAAAGAGATTTTCGATTCAATCAGCACGGTGATAGATAGAATCAAGCAAGTGGTCTCCGAGAGGACAAAAGAGGGAGACAGTATAATAATCGCCGGAATCGGCAACACCATTGGAATTGGACAGTAGGAGATGAGAGAATGAGCCAGACCAAAGCGACAGCCCCAACGACCAGGATTTCAGCCTTCCTGCTCATGGTAGTGTTCGTGACACTCGCACTTTCGTTTGTGGCACTGGTATTCGCGGTGTACGCTCTTGACCAGAACACTGAAGCCGCGTATGTTCTAATGCTGCTGGGCTTAATAGGAGTCGCCATATCCACGTACGTGCTGTACCAGACGAGAAGACGACTTTCAAAACTGAAGATCGTTGTTCCCCCAGTGTTGACCACGCTTGAATGCTCGGCGTGTCATGAAAAGGACACGAGAGAATTTCTGCGCGGCGACTACATATTCAAAGATGGCGAAAAATGCAAGAAGTGCAACGGAAGAACGTTGATAACAGCGATATACAGGGAAGTCAAAGACAAAGAAAAAGATAAGACGCCTTTCTAGGTCAGAACAACGCATCCGTTTTCAACGATCAAAACCGTGTGCTCGGCCTGGGCAACCGTTTTTCCGCTTGCTTCAACGAAAATCGGGTACTGCATCAACGTTTTAGCCTTCAACAATTCACGGAAAGCCTCATCGTGATGCTCTTGTGGAACCACGTTCTGTAACCAGCGTTCCGCAAACGGTAAGGTTCTGAAGTTGTCCTCGATGTATTTGAGAAGTTTTCTGGCATGGGGGTTCTGGATTGACCTTGACTTTAGAAAACGGAAAATCGTGACTTGATCTCCGTTTTCAACTCTTCCGGCGGCGGTTGGAACAGTAACGAAAGGTTCGATGGCGTAGACTCCTCCGAGCTTGATTTTTGAAGAAAAAAGCTGTGAAACGTTGGGCAACGAGGTGCCCGTGTGAACCACGTAACGGCCGATCTGGTGACCAGTGAGATTAGAGATTGGTTTGAAGCCGCGGGATTTGATCGTGGTCTCTATTGTTGAGCCGAGTTTCGAGGTGGATATGCCAGGTCGAATGGTTTCGACTGCTGCTTTCAGCGCTCTTTCAGCTGTGCTCACTAGATCCTTGTACTCAGGGCTGAGGCACACTGTGACGGCCGTGTCGGTCAGGTAGCCGTCGACGTGGGCGCCGATGTCCACCTTCACGACCGAGTTTTCTGGGATGACTGATTTGTCGCCAGGCGGTGAAGTGTAGTGCGCGGCTACTTCGTTGATTGAGACGTTGCATGGAAACGCGGGTTTTGCGCCTTTTTTCATTATTAGTTGTTCGGCTTTTTCGCAGACGTCGATGATCGGCATTCCTTCGTGTACGAAGGTTTTCATTTCCTCGCGGGTCTCGCGGAGGATCTTGCCTGACAGTCGGAGTTTTTCAGAAGCTTTTTCGTCAAATTCGGTCATCTGCGTCACGCTTCGCTCTTATCGTCGCTTGCGGTCCAAGTCGTATTAATGCTTATCTTTTGATGTGGAACTTGTCGACAACGTTTTTTGCTTTTTCCCGTTTCCTTTGGAAATCGGCGAGGAACTCGTTGACTCTTGTTGCGAGTTCTTTCTTGCAGTCGCCGCACAGGGTTTCGCCGGACTTGCATTTCCGGTGTCTTTCTGCGAGTTTCTTGTCGTCTGGTTCGAAGAGGTAGAGGAAGTACTGGAAGACGGTGCAGATGTCAGGTTCGGCCCCGAGCTTTTTCTGTTCGGCGACGGTTCCTCTGCCGCCTGTGAAGGCTCTCCAGATTTTCTGCGTGACCACTTCGGGTCGGTCCGTGGTGAAAATCGCGGTTTCCGGTTCGGAGGCGTTCATTTTGCCGCCGACGCCCAGGCCTGGAAGGAAGCGGTTGTGAATCTGGGCGGGCTTGTAGTAGCCGAGTTTTTGGGCGATGTCGCGGGTTATTCGCCAGTACGGATCCTGGTCTATCGCGGCGGGGATGAGGCACGGAAGGTTTTCGCCCGTGAGTTTCTTGTGGATGAAGCATGGCACGGCCTGTACTGCTGGGTAGAAGATCCAGCCGAGGTTGGTGCTGTCTTGAAAACCAAACGTTGCCTTGGCGGTTGAGTAGGTTATGCGTTTGCCCACTTCGAGTGCGATGTCGTAGAGGAGGTCGATGTCTTCCACGTCGTAGATTATGAAGGTGTCTTCAGGCTTGAACCCGAGGGCGATGACGTCGAGCGCGTTGTCATAAGCCATTTGTGTGGTTTCAGACAGGACGCGTTCATCGTCGATGACGAATTTCTCGTCGTCGGTCATCTGGAAGTAGAGCCTCGCTTTGAACGCGTCTTGGAGTTGTTTTGTGAATATCCATGGAACAAGATGCCCGATGTGGACTGGTCCCGATGGGCCTCGTCCGGTGTAGAGTACGAATTTGATGCCCTTGTCATACAGGTCGAGTACGGTGTCTAGGTCTCGGTGGCTGAAGAAGAGTTCTCGGCGCAGTTGGAGGTGCACGCCGCCCATGTATTTTCCGAGTCTCTGACGTAATTGTTCTGTCAAGGGTTGTGTTCCGAAGTCTTTTATGAGTCGTTCATAGTCGACTTTGCCCTTGACTTCCCATGGGGTAACGATCATCTCGTTCTTTTCTTCATCGGTCAATTTCCTGAAACCGCCTTAAACCTAGCCGTATACAATTAGTAAAAAGCGTATTAAACGTTACTTGTAACCATAAGAGGCAGACACAGTGTTTGAGAATCTATTTATAGCGAATGTTCCAGAGTGAAAACCGGAGAGCGAATCATGGTGAAAATCGAAGAGATACTCACGCCGGGCGAGAGAGTTATCAAAGTGCAAGAGAAAATCACTTTAGGCAACAAGGCAGGAATGCCGATGGGCGACCTTTACCTGACCGACAGACGCTTGATCTTTCTTCACAGCAAGGCGTGGTCAATGCTGTCACCTGTGGGGCCATACGTGTCACCAGCTGGAGCTCTTCTGGGCAAGACGGTGGCAATTCAGTTGCAGGACATAAGGTCGGTCAGCAAGAACGTTCTTGGCTACTTGAAGGTTCAAGCTGACACGGAATATCAATTCAACGTGTCATTCGTGCGCACCAAGGAGTGGGTCGAAACCATTCAGCAGGCCATTCAGTCAAGCCGTCAGGCGCCGCTGCCTCCGCCGCCCCCTCCTCCGACGCAGAACCCCACCTTCCCGCAGCCTCCGAGACCTCCGGTCTCAGCAAACGCGTTCTGCACTCGTTGCGGCAACCTGCTAATGCCTGAAGACAAGTTCTGCCGCAGATGCGGTGCACCCGCTAGGCAAGAATAGACATCTCCACTGGACATCGCTCACGTCGCGTAGCGCGTGCTAACAAGGTTGAACTGGATATTAGATAGAAAAAAGTTGGATGGAAGAGGCGCTAGACGTACTTCTGTTCTCGGTCGCAATACCAGCGTTGATACTGCTGAATGTACCTTAGTGGGCTTCCACACGTTGGACATGTCGGTGTCGCCGGAGCGACTGGCTGTACAGGAGCTGCAGGAGCCGCAGTAGGCATTGGACCTCCGCCCATTCTTCGGTTGAGCATCACGATCTCATCGTATATTCTGAATTGTACGACCATGTACTCGCAGAGAATTCGCCAGAAGAGGTTTCCGAAGATTAGCAGTAAGATCCCTGAAACGATAGCTATGGCTGCTCCTCCTACGCTAAAGGCCCCGAGCATGACGACGATGGACAGTAACGTTACTCCGATGGCGCCCAGTATGTAGATCACCATGATGAATCCGGGGGTGATGAACCGTTTGAAACTCAAGTATTCGCTCATTTAGATTCTTCCTTCCTTCTGAATCGGCGCTCTCTTAATATAAGCCTTTAATCGCGAGAAGGCGACGCGTTTGAGCCTCAGGTCAGGTGAAGCAACCAGAAATCTTAATTCAGAGAAACGGCGAATGAGGTTTGGAAGGAGCTGAGTGTCCAACGATGCGTCATTTTTCCTGGTGTTCGGGATTGTTTTTCTGGCAGCGGGGATATTCTCGGGTTACGCGTTGTACTTTGCCTACCCGAACGTCATTACTGACATGATGAGCGACGCGCAACCGCCGATAGCTGGCCTTTTTGCGCCGTTGCTGCCCGTGATCTTTTTCGCCGTCGGTCTGATAATGATGTATTACTTTTTCCGTCCTTCCAAACAAAGAGGTTTTCCGCGCACAGCAAGTGCGCACGCAAGGCGCAACACGAAGTTAATACTCTTAGACATGCTCAGAGGAATAGAAGGCTAGAACCAAAAAGACGCCTGTACGTGCCTTCAGTTAGCTGAAGCTGCTTTAGGAGTTTGTGTCTTTTTGGCTGGAATCAGCATTCTTGTTGGGCATTTTTGGTTTTTTCATTCTCTTCGTTGCTGCGAGGGCGACGGCTATTATCATTGGAGCAGCAAGCAGTATCAGGTTCGGGTATTCTGGCATGGTTGAGGCTGTTAAGCCATAGATATCCTGGGACCATTGTGGCAAGTAGCTGGTTCGGTTGTAGTTGTTGAGCATGTCTCTCCATTGGTTGTCGTCAAGTCGTGTGGTGCCTGTAAGCGGGAACTCGTAGTATGAGAACACGGGACCCACGGCGGTTACCAGGGTGCCGTTTGGCAACGGGAACAATGCGACCAGGTCGTATACGTAGCCTGTGCCCACGTGCAGAATTTGAGGTGGATATTGGAGATCTCCAGGCGGGAACGTTGCGACATCGGCTATCACGGGCGCGTCCAGGATCATTTGATAATCGGCCTCCCTAGCGATGCTGTTCAGCAAGTTTGGGTACCATCCAATGAAGCCTCCGCACATTATCATACAGGAGCTTTGGAGAAATTGAGTTTCGTCGGTTGTAAGTGGCTGTTTCGCTAGTTCTCGTTGGGAGATGTCTTCGAAGGTGCCTGAGTAGTTCGCGATGGTTTCCAGTGAGGAAAGCACGACGCGGTTTGCGTAGATTCCTAGCGTTTTAACTGCGTTGAGTGTTTCTTGCGCGAGCAACTGAAGTCTTGAGTAGAAGGTCGGGTTGGGTTCGACGAATGCCTCTGGGTAGCTGCATGATATTCCGATTCCATACGTTTGTTTTGCGTAGAGTATCGTGTCGTGTCGGAGTTGGGCCCAGCTTCCGAGGGCGGTGTTCAGTTTTTCGTCTTGCCATGCGGTTGTCTTCATGAAGTCTGGGTAGTCGCTGGTGTAGTTTATGTTGACTAGGCTCTGGAGCATGTGTATCCATGATGTGTAGGATGAGTAGGTCCAGTTTTCTTCTGTCAGGCTTTCAAACTCTTGTTGCAGGCTGTTCAAGTTGGCTTGAAAGCCTGTGTAGCTCGAAGTCGGGTGTCAACAGTTGGTAGGCGCGTTGGCTTCCGAGGACGGCGAAGAGGTCTAGGCCTTTGGGGAGGATGCGTCGGTCTTGGGTGCTGTTATAGCCGACTTTGTCCCAGATCAGGTTCTGGAATATGTAGGAGTCGGGCACGAATCTTTGGCCCATGAACTGGAAGACGAGTGGGTAATTTGGCAAAGTGGATCCCGGCGTCTGTGAGATCAGAGCTTGTGATAGGATTGATTGGCCGTATTCGGGTTTGCTGAGTTCCTGTCTTAGGGTGTTCAAGGCGTTTCCTTGGGTGGCTATATCGAGGTATTCTTGGTGGTCGCCGAAGGCGTTGTGCAGTGCGGTTTCCAGGCTCAGGAGGTTTATCGAGTCGCTTTTTCCGATGAGGGCGTCGGTGATGTTGTACAGGAGCTGCCAGTTTTGATATTCATGTTGGTTCCGTTTCATTATGTCCCGGATGTACACGATAGCGACGTCGTCTATGTGTGGGTTGGACCAATCGTAGGTTTCGTTGTTCCTAGATATGAATACCGGGAACTGGCCGTACCACATCATGGTGTGAAAGTAGTCCTCAAGCTGTGGAACGCCGACATAGTGGCCGCGAACCTTGAACTGGCTGAAATCATACTTGTACTTCCACATTGTAAGGTGAGACGGGCAGACGCCACATTCCAGCGGACACGAACTGAAGGCTTGCGATGTTGTTGAGGTAGAAGGCAACGTCGCTTGACAGTTCCTGTGGCACGGTGACCGTGGTGTTGGTGAGCAGGGACAAGGCAACAGCGAAGTAGACGGTTGAGTTGCTTATGGCCCAGTACTTCTGTGAGCCGTCATGAGTGATGGCGGCGTAGTCGCTGCACGACGTGTTGTATGCGTATTGTGTCATTTCGAGCAGAATCGGGTAGAATGTTTGGTTCTCGAGGATTCGAAGGGAGCAGTCGAAGACTACGTGGAACATGTGGAGGATTGAGTCGGTGGTCACTATCACGGGCAGGTCGTCCATGTAGACCATTCCGTAATGGTCTTCGAATCTTGGTGTTTTCGAGGAGTCGAGGATTACGAACCCGTACTGGCTGAGCATGTTTTGCTGAGCCTCCGTAAGTCCGAAGACGTTTTTGACCTCATCGTAATAGAGTGCTTCTGATGGTGAAAAAGCAGCTTTTACTGGTGAAATGCCAGCGAGGGCTGAGAAGAATAACGATAAAGCGAGGAAAATAACGACTAGAATAATTTTCTTCATGTCTTCATGCGTCCCCCTGAAAGCGTGCTGTCGAAAGGAGACAATGCCGCGCATCCCCGAGACTTCAATCAGCGAGGTTCTATTTAGTTCTAATCATTGGCACGTCTGGTTCTAGTTGTTAGCACGGTTCACGGTCAGAGTATCGTTCCAACGTGGACTATCGAAAAACCTAAAGCAGTTGAGTCTGCAATTAGGTCTGAAGAGAAATGAAGCGAATCCTTCTTGTAGTCATAGGTCTGGTATTGATCGCAACAGTAGGGTTGTTATCGTTCTTTGTCTTCTGGTACGTGCCGAACACGCTTGGCAGACAGTATGTTTCAGTGTCGTTTCAGCCGCTGTTCTACGGCGGGTTTTACGGCGGTGAAAACTTTTTGCATCTGGTTTATGAGGGCAGAGCAATCAACGCGTCGTTTGTGTCGGTTGCGGTTAACATAACCAACAGTTACTTTGTTCCTGTTCAGTTCGGTTACAACGGGTTCGACGCGGTTTGGTTGATCTATAGTCAACGTGTCTCTGACCCGTCGGATATCGACGGCAACAGGGCGGCGTTGGTTTATGGGGCGTATTCCAGCTTGAACATGTGGATCGAGCGTTACGCAGGGATAAGGGCTTTCTCAACTGGCGGCTACCAAACGTATGATGCTATGAAGAGCTTCGTGAATTTCACGGCAACAATCAATCCTGGAACGGCTGTTAGAAATCAGGACTTGTTCTTTACCGGGTCCAACAAGCCTGATTGCTGGTTGGGTCGCTGGTGGCTTAACAATTCTGACGTGTCTCCTGGCACTTACTTCATGTACTGCATTATTCTAGGCATTCCGACTGGTCCACTGAACGTGACGGTTACTTCAATATCCGACAGTTGATGGCACACACTTGCCTGAGAAATCGGAAAAGGCCAGCGCGCAAAGTGACTTGTTACATTTTGCTATTCTTCTAGCGTAGACAGAAGTGATTTCAAAATTAATAATTGTTACAAAACCCTTGTAGAAAAAAGCGCGCTATGTGGAAGCGGATTACTTCAACCCATCCTTGTACCATTTGCCGCACTGTTTACTTTGAGACTCTTTAGAAGATTCGTCTCGGAGGAAAACCCGATACTTCCTGCAGAAACCTTCGCCCCTGAACTCTGGACAGTTGTCACATGGCATTTTCGGCGTTTTACTGCCTTCTTGATTCGTCAGGAAAGTCAGCCGCTCCCCATGTTTCCTCTTGCCACAACTAGTATTTATAGCACATGGGAATCGAGCTGGACACGCAACTTCTCGCCTGACAAAAATGCCGCCAAGCTGTCTTTGTTGGAACACATGTGCCAGAGATCTAGAGGAATCTCTAGAATTTTGCACTAGCTCTTCTGTTACAAAGCGTTCACTTAGATCATGATATATAGAGCGGAAATATAGGAACATCAACTTCAGGTTGGTGAGTTTTGTGAAGGCTGAAATTGGAGCGAGAAACTGTCTGTATCCGATGCCAACGACTCTGGTTGGAGCGTTGGTGGATGGAAAACCGAACTATGTCACGATCGCGCACGTTGGGATCATGGATCCCGGGTCGGTTTCATTGGGAATGAACAAGATGCACTTTACCAACGTAGGCATAAGAGCGAATGGGACGTTCAGTGTGAACATTCCTTCGGTGAAGATGGTTGAGGAGACTGATTATTGCGGTTTGGTTTCAGGCAAGAACCTGGATAAATCGGGGCTTTTCAAAACGTTTTTTGGGAAGCTGAGGACGGCGCCGATGATTGAGGAGTGCCCGATTAATATGGAGTGCAAACTGACGAGGACGGTTGATTTTCCGAGTCATGACATTTTCATAGGCGAAGTCGTTGCGACTTATTGTGATGAAGGAGTTCTCTCGGATGGAATCGTTGACTTGGCGAAGGTGGAGCCTATTCTTTTCGCGATGAATGATCGAAGTTACTGGAAGCTGGGTGGAAGATTCGCCAAGGCTTGGAGCATAGGCAACAAGCTCAAGGACAGGAAATAGGGCGCGTTTTTTTGCGGTTTATGATTGGGTTAGATGGTGATAACGCGGTAGTTGTCGTCTCTTAGATAGTCGGTTAGTGGTTTACCCATGTACTTGACTTCTATGCCAAGTCGTCTTAGGTTGTTTGAAACTCCGTACATGTCTGAGCATTTCTTGCAGGCTAACAATTTCACGCCAGCCTCCTTCATTTCGATCACGTGTTCTTGCAGTTCCGTGTCTGCGGCGAGAAGCTTAGCGGAAGGACCCCACACGATGAGGGAAACTTCTTTCCAACCCCACTTGAAACGCTTGCAGTTGAAGGTGTACATGAACGCCATTTTCAAGGCTACTTCTCGGTCTCCACTTGTCCAGAGAATAACTAGTTCATCTGGTTTGGAAGGCCTATTCCCTTGACTTGATTCTTTGTCTTTCAAATTTATTCCCGCCCGGATCTTTTGTGACAGATATTCTTCTTAACGGATATTAGACATTCATCTACAAAAGTTTTGGTTTGGTGCGTCTTGAGGAATTATGCGTAGGGGCCTGACGAGCAAAATTCAAATAAGGTCCAACTTGCAAGTATCCATCCTCCGATTCGAGCTGTCTGGGCTTAAGCATTCAGAGGGTATGATGGAAATGTTTGGTTTTAGAGGGCAATTATTGCGGGTTAATCTTTCCGAGAAGAAAATCACGAAAGATGCGTTCGAGGAGGCTGATGCGAGGAAATTTCTGGGCGGACGAGGCTTGGCAGCCAAGATATTGTTCGATGAGCTCGAGCCTGGAATTGATCCGTTGGGGCCGGAGAACAAGCTGGTTTATGCTACGGGACCGTTTGCGGGAACCGGTTTCCCCTTGAACTCTCGCTGGATCGTTGCTGCAAAGTCGCCCTTGACTGGAATCTGGGGTGAAGCTTCCTGCGGCGGCACGTTCGCTGTTCAGTTGAGGAAGGCTGGGTATGACGCGTTGGTCGTCGAGGGCGCAGCTTCGTCTCCGGCATACCTGGATATATTGGATGACAGTGTCCGATTCAGAGACGCTTCTCACCTGTGGGGAAAAATGACTCTTGACACTGAAGAAGCGATAGCTCGTGATCTCGGGATTGAAACGCGCAGAGAAGACGATCCAGCAATCGTCTGTATCGGTCCTGCTGGAGAGAAGCTGGTGAAGATGGCAAACGTGATCCACACCGCTCATCGCGCTGCAGGCAGGACGGGGTTGGGAGCGGTAATGGGCTCCAAGAAACTCAAGGCCGTAGCAGTTCGGGGAACCAAGAGCATTCCTGTGGCTGACGCGGAGGGTCTGAAGAAGCTGACGAAGAGCATGGTTACTGAGTGCCTTACGAACAAGAGTCTGGTTTATTTTTCGAAGTATGGGCAGGCTGGGTTGGTGGATGTTTTGAACGAGAGCGGTATTCTTCCGACCAAGAATTTCCAGAATGGGACGTTTGAGAGTTATGAGAAGATCAGTGGTAGGGCGATGGCTGAGACGATTCTGAAGAAGAAAAATGCTTGTTCTCAGTGTCCTGTGGCATGCAAAAGAATTGTGGAGGTTAATCAGGGACCTTACGCGCCTATCGAGGCAGGTTACGGTGGTCCTGAATATGAGAATGTTGCCTCCTTGGGTTCGCTTCTTCTGATAGGTGATCTGGAGGCGGTTTCGAAGGAGAATCAGATGTGTAACGCGTATGGAATTGACACGATCTCGGTAGGTGTGATAATCGCTTGGCTGATGGAGTGCTACGAGAAAGGAATAATCACGAAGAAAGACATCGATGGCATCGAAGCGACATGGGGCAACGCTGAAGCTGCCCTGAAACTCATAGAGAAAATGTCCTTGCGCGAGGGGATTGGGAATCTTCTCGCCGAAGGTATCAGGAAGGCCGCTGCTAAGATAGGCAGAGGATCAGAGAAGTACGCGATGGAGGTTAAGGGCCTGGAAATCCCGATGCATGAGCCCAGGGGGAAGAAAGGCGTCGGTTTGGCGTACGCGGTTTCCGCGAGGGGAGCGTGTCACATGCAGGCTTTTCATGACACGGACATCGAAGCTGAAAATGTGGCGCCTGAAATCGGAATCGCGGGAGGACTGAACAGACACGACACGTCCAGAGGTAAGGTTGACATGATCAAGAAATCACAGGACTGGGTCGCCATCACCAACTCCCTCTGCCTTTGCACGGCGCCCGCTTGGGTCGGGTTTGAGTACACGAAGCCTTCGTTCCTGGTTAAGGCATTGAACGCTGTTACCGGGATGAACTTCACGGTGAACGAGTTGATGACGATAGGGGAGAGAATGAACAATCTGTGCCGATGCTTCAACGTCAGGGACGGCATAACCAGGAAAGACGATTATCTGCCGCGAAGATTCATGGAAGAACCCTTGCCAGATGGACCGTCACGGGGACAGCGAATAACCAACGAGGAACTGCAAAAAATGCTCGACGATTATTATGAGCTCAGAGGGTGGAGTAAGAGCACAGGGATTCCGAACAAAGGAAAACTCTTGGAACTCGGGCTTGAGCGCGCAGCAAAAGCCATAGAAAAACAGCTGCTAGAATAGAAGAACGTCGGCTCCTCGCGAGATAGTTAGCTCTTCTGGAAGCGTTGGCAACATTGACGCGCGCAATCCTTGAAAAGTGCGTGGGCTTTTGGAAATCCTTATAAGTATGAAGAATTATTCATATGAATAATGTTTCATGTGAGTTGACGCGGATGAAAAGAGACTTATCCGAAACGTGCTACGTGTTTTTCAAGGTTCTGGCAAACCCGACGAGACTTGCAGTTCTGGAAGCGCTTCGCGAGAAGCCGAGAAGCGTCACTGAAATCGCGGACTGTTTGAAGCAGGAGCAGAGCATGATTTCTCATAATCTTGGTGCTTTAGAGGACTGCAGGTTTGTTTTTTCTGAAAGGAAGGAGAAGCAGCGAATCTATTCGCTTAACAAGGAAATCGCTGAACCCTTGTTTGAACTGTTTGCTTATCATTCGCAGAAGTATTGTCCGACTCGTGGAAAGTGTCTCACTCAACGCGGGCTGAAAGAGCTGAGAAAGAAGGAGGCTTCCGGTCGGCTTCACGTGACCCATGAATGACGATGGAGGTGATGGTCGTTGAAAGATGACAAATTCCTTCTGTATGTTCAAACGAGCGACAATCCAGAAAGACAGTATTCCCCACTTGTTCTTGCTCAGACCGCGAAAGCCATGGGCTTGAAACCCAAACTGTACTATTTGGGTCAGGGACTTAGAATTCTGCTTCCAGGAGCAGCTGAGAAGATAAAACTCGGAACGTTCCCAACAGTCGCGGAGATGCTTCAGAAAACAATGCAAGCAGGAATCGAGGTAGACGTGTGTGAAGCTTCCAAACAAATGCTGGGATGGGAAAAGGTCAATCTGATTAAGGGCGTCAAGATCGTGGGCGCTGCCACGCTGAACGATCTTGCTCTGGAAGCTGCCGCAACGATGTGGTTCTAGACTGATTGTATGTGAGAGTTGGAAATGGAGGTGATTGTATGAGTAAAGGTAAGATGAAGACGACGACGTGCCCGGAATGCGGGTGGACTGTGAAGTCGCCGTGGGGAGAGAATGACGTGGTGGATCACGTTACGCTTCACGCGAAGAACCATCATCCGGAGATGCTGAAGCACAGCAAGGAAGATTTCAAGAAGATGATAAAGGACGCATAGACGAATCGTACACGCGTGTGTTTGAGTATTGCATAGAGCCTTGATTCCCAGTTTCCCCATTTTTTGCATTATCTCTAAGGCGTGCAGACAAAGCACGTCTGTATACAAATGACATTGGCACGGTCTAGCGTGAAAAACATGAAACTAGAAAGGAGGCGATAATTCATGTCTAAAAACCTGCAGACTCCAGAAGCGCATCATGAGGAATTGGTCAAGGGACTTTACGATCAGATGAAGCCGGTATTGGATGGGTCGGAGCAGCCGATATTCATTTATCTGGACGACAATCACAAAGCCTGCAATAATAGACTTGCTTCTATGTTAGGTTTCAAATCACCAAAGGAATGGGCTGAAAAGCCAGGCTTTCTGGAAGTCTATGTAGCCGAGAAAAGTCGGGAAACGCTGTCTTCGGCTTACTGGGATGCTATGAAGAAAATGGCAGCTTCAACAATTCAACTAACTTGGATGAAGAAAGACGGAGCAACCATAGACTCAACGATGATATTAGTCCCAATGTTCTTCCAAGGACACCTTTTCGCGGTTCACTTCGTATCGAACGTGCGCAAATGAGCAATTTCGAATTAAGGTCTCAGACGCATCCTCTTGAAGCGAGATCCAGCTTTCAACCCTTTTTCTTTCGCGGGTTCCTTTTTTTCACAGACTTTCTTTAGCGCGCGCGTGCTAGAGAATGAGGTTTTTGCTTCTTAGGATTTTAAAGCTGCAGATTGGAACGCTTAGACTATCTAATCTTAAGAGGTCTGCAGTAGAATTGATTGAAGCCAGCAAGCAGGGAAGAACCGCTCTTGAGGCCGGTGTAACAGTGTTCTTCGATGGTCAAATCGTCAATCATGCGGTGTTTCTGGTAGTCTTCCTGGGTTTTCCATCCCATGAATCCGACAAATTCAGCAGGGTTGTAGTAATCATAAAAAGTGCGGCAAGAACAGAGTCCTCCAACAGAATGCAAATCCTTGTGCAGTCCAGGTGCCATTTTGTACCATTGATCCAGTTTTTTGGTTGCCACAAGGCCATGGCAGATCACGACCATTTGAGGTGGATTTTCACCGGGCGGTGTGTACGAAACTTCTTCGATCTCCTTGCAGAAGATTTCAAAGTAAAGTCCAGGTTGAAAGTAGGCTGCGCCAATCCTGTCGTCTCTTCTCACTTTCATGATGCTTTGAGCTGCATCGTTGTGAGCTTTCTCTTCTGTCCACTTTGTGTTGCTCCAGATAATGTGTGGTTGTTGGATGCACTGATAAAAATCTCTTTCGAGGACTCCTATTTCCCGAGTGAACCTTTTCTCAGCCTCGCGGAAACCGTCGATCTGTTTTTCAAGTTCGCCTTCGGGCACGATGGCTGTGCAAATAGTGAACATTGTCATCCTTTTCCAACCAGCATTTTCTAGGTATCTTGAACCTCTGTGGGATATAAGTCCAGCGCGAGTGTTGTTGGCGACATCTGAGGAGTGTTTGGAATGTGATGCTGGTCAGTGTATGGCGCCACAGTTGGGGCATTTGTCAAGGGTCTCGTCGTACTGGCCGCCGCAGTAACTGCATCTGACTTTGACGATGACTTCTTTTTTCACTATTTCCTCTCTGACTATTTGTTGTTGTGTCTCGGGTGGCGGCGGGTTTGGGAGCGGCTTGTTCCTGGAGCGGCTTATTCTGATGATGAGATAAGTAATTGTTGCTATGATGGCGGCTGCGAGAATCAGGAAGGTCGGCATAACAATGACCATCAAAGCGTCTTACCGAAACGACAATTACACTTGGAGTTATAATAGACTTTCTCTCTGAACCTTAGCGCGCAGTCTTTGATTGGTTTCTCTGTCACTAATACAGGCTGAACTCGTTAGATGGGAAACTGAGATTGCGGGCATTAAGGCTTAAAAACCTGTTAGGTTAACGTAGTTCTGCAGAGTTGAAGGAAGCGTTACTGACATGAAAGTTTTAGTTGCGTATGACACGGTCTCAGTTGGCAAGATGACCGGACAAGTGGCCGAAATTATCAAGGAAACCTTGAAAGACAACGGATTTGACGTGGATTCTTTTTACGTCAAGGACATCGATGTGGCGACGGTTAAGAATTATGATGTTTTGATTGCGGGTGGGCCGACGATGGCTTTTAGGCCTTCAACTGGGATTATGGAGTTTCTGAACGGTCTTGCTGATGGGGGGTTTTCGGGGAAGAGGGCGGCTGCGTTTGACACTCAGTTGCAGATGATGATAAGTGGAAACGCAACTAAAAGCATAGAAAAGAAGTTGAAGAACCTTGGCTTTACCGTATTCAAGCAGCCACTGGTTGTTTACGTAGAAAGCAAAGGCAAGAACGTTTGGCAGTTCAAACCGGGCGAGCTGGAGAAAGCCAAGACCTGGGCACAAGAAGCGGCCAAAGCACTTAATGAATAGAAGCAGCAAGTCCTGCTTTCGTGAGCGCTGCAGAGTGATCTTGAGATAATAGAGTGCGTGGTGTCCGTCTCTTTCCTCGTTTCTTGTGCACGCTATTATCAAAAAGAGCTAAGATTGGTATCGGATATGAGTAGTAGCGTGCGCTTGAAAAGAAAAAGGGGGGTTTATGGTACGTGTTGGTTGAAGTGGCCTGCCAGTACGATGGCGTCGAAGATGTCTACGAGGCCGTCACCGTTAAAGTCAGCATCAGCGTTCCAGTTCTTGGAACCTGTCGATGTTCCGAAGGCGCCCGCCAGCTTGATAGCGTCGAAGATGTCCACTAGACCGTTTCCGGTGACGTCGCCTGCGAGCGTCTTGGCCGTAAGATTGCCGGCTGCTTGGAAGTTGTTGGTTGTGTTGGTGTCGTTTGCTTTGTCGTTCATTGGCCACGCTTCACCTTGGACTGAGTAGAGGATGCCAGTACTGTTGCCGGTCATCCCTTGTTCGATGCCGTCACACCACCAGGTCATTGTGACGTTTTTGCCTTCACCGGGCCCGAGGGCAACATAGGTGCCGTTCGCGAACTGCTTGTCGCCCGTCGGTGACTTGTAGGACAAGCCGACTGCTGCATACAGAATCGCGATAGTGTCGTTGGGAACAACATTCCTCACAACGTGGAGGATGTAGGTCCTTGTGTCTGGCGCGGAGTTACCGTTGCCTACCCTCATTTGGTTGTGGAATATGTAGGTGGTTGCTGGAGTTGGGCTTGCTGGTGTGACCGTGTGGGTCATATCCACGTCCACGGGATCATTCGACTTGTACAGGTCGTAGAAGTAGTCGCCTGGAAACATAGCGTTGAAGTACCAGCCTTGTACCCAGTCTCTTGCGAACCTTCTGCCCACGGGTTGAACCAGCGGCAGGGTTATCGCGTCGTTGTAGAACCTTGCCTGCAGGTCTTTGTACTCTATTCCACGTTGAGTAGCGTTCGTCTCGACTACTGCTGCGTTGATTTCATTGTCGATTGTCGCTTGGTCAGCTGGGAACGGAGGTCCTTGGGCAGATGGGAAGCTTCCAGTGGACTGCATGTATGGCTGCGCGAAGTCGTGTGGGTCAGCGAAGTCTGCCAGCCAGCCTAGACAGTAGGCGGGCATGCCAAACGAGTTCATGGCGTCCAGGAACACTGGCCAGTCTAAGCCTACAACGTTACACTTGTATTTTCCGTTGAGGGTCTGGAAGGCCGATGCTATCAATTGCATCGCGATCATTCTCTGGTCGTTGCCCATGTTATAGACCAAGGTCGTTTCGAACCCTGCGCTGCTGACGTTGATTCCGTCAACGATCGCCTGGTTCAATTCATTCTGCATTTGAGTGTAATCGAGGTTGCGTAGAGTCAGTGCTGTGTTCTTGTAGGAAGGTGGACTTAATCCGTCTACCCACCACGATGCCTGCTGCAACCCTTCACCGAAGTACGCCTGCTCGATGTACTGCGTGTAGTTGATGGCCCACGCGAAAGCCCGTCTTACGTGCTCGTTGGCAAAGAACAATGGTTCCTGTGCCGTCTGGTGAGTTGGGTACCCTACGTAGGATTGGTAGGAACTTGCTCCCGAGACGTTCATGCAGAAGAAAATCATGTCGTTGCTTAATTGAGCAACGTTGTAGACCAGGTTGACATATGGGGCAGGGTGATACGCGTCGGTCATCAAGAGGTCAAACATGTTGGCTCTCGGAACGGCTGCGACGTCGAATTCACCTTCAAGGAACATCATCTTCCTCGTGATCCAACAGTCAACACCTTTCACGATAACCGTTGTCACGTGGTTTCCAGCCCATCCGCCCCAATAGGCGGCGAACTGGTCGATCCTCCAGATCTTGTTCGTCTGATCCCAAGACGTGAACGCGTATGGGCCTGTGCCCATGATCTCGTTCACGTGCTTGTTGTTGCTCGGAAACTTTGAGCCTGCAACTGAGCCGTAGACTGCTGGGTCTTTCCATTGGTCAATTTCGCTGCGTGTGACTGTTGGTTTCCAGTGCCACAGGTTAGTCCAGTCTGCAGCCATGTTCGTCGTTGAAGCGCCAATGGGGAATTGGCCGCTCCATCCACCGCGTTCCATGACCCATTCTGGCTCGATTATGCTGCCCCAAGTTTGCGCGAAAATCTGGTTCAGCACGCCTTGAGCCCACGGGTTCAAGAAGTGGAAACTCACGTCGTTAGCACCAGGCCCTGCATAACACCATCCCTGAATCATGGCTGCCGCTGCGGCTGAGTCTGCCGGATTCTTGAATGTGCCGTTGCCGTATGCTGGGAACGGTCCGCCAACAGAAGTGGTAAGACCCGCCGACGCGGAACTGTTGAAAGCAGGGCCGAACCACATCCATGTGGGCGCGTAGTATGAGTCGTAGACCATTTGTCTCTGGAACGAGTAGATAACGTCGGACTGCTTTGAGGTTGCGTGATGGAATGATGCTGCCGTTGCCCGCTGTCCATGGTTGGAACGTGGCATTGGTGTTGATCGTGAATGTATAGTATTCACCAGAGGCGTTAACCACTATTGTCGGCAGCGCCGTCGCCAATACAGGCCCGTAGCTGTCGAGGTTAGCGTACTCGGAAATCGTCAGGTTGTGTCCAACGCCAGGCGTGAAAGTGATTGGGTGTTTGTCATTCCACCATATCAGCGTCTGTGCGACGTTCTGTATCAGCTCGCCGCTTGCTGTGTCGTAGGCACGAGCCGGGTCCATCCTTGCGGGTTGACCTATCGTAGCAACATAGTAAGTGCTTGTGTCGATTGGCGGTTGCATTGAGAATGCTGGAATAACCGAGAATATGCTAGTCACTAGCAAACACGCTGTAATTATGGTTATCAATTTTAGATTGATCGATCTCTCCTTATTTCTATCGAGTGTTCTTTTCGACAATTAGTAATCCCCGATTCAATTGTGTTTTTCATGTAGATAAAACCTGTGAAACATTGTTCTATCATGGAATACGCTGTATCACTGCTGAATCAATTGAATCAGCAGAGCACGTTTAATGGCGAGTTAGAAAATGATCTTACGACAAGGACTCCGCAGCGCGCGCTAGTTACGCGATGTTGCTTTCTATATAGTTCTGCGGAAAACTAGGTCACAAAACCCTCTGCAAATTCCAAAAATCTGGGTGTAATCATTGAAAACGTCATTCATGAAAAGGCTTTTCAGAGACCTGTTCTTAACCTTCTAATGGTTTGCTGTTATCCGAGGAGTTAAGTGTGGAGGAGATTCTGCATCAGGCAGAACAGTCAGAGAAGGACTATGATTGGCTAGAAGCCATTGAGTTTTATAAGAAAGGCTTGAGTTTGGTGTCCAAAACGGATTTTCTGAAAATGGGAAAGGTCCAAGAGAGTATTGGCTACGCTATCTATCGGGCGGCTATGCAAGCTGAGAATTCTGAACGGTTCAGAGAGAGGATGCGGGAAGCTGTCACAAACTATGAGAAAGCCAAGGAATCTTACGGAAATTTGACTGAGAAGACGGAAAAGACGCCTAGGGCGCTTCGCTGTGATGCCATGGTTGCATACATGAACCATTGGCTTGTATCTGACGCCTGTCAAAAAAAGACATTGCTAGATGAGTGCTGGAGCCTTACAAAGGAAACTTTGATGGCTTTCAAGCAAGCTGACAATGCTCTGGAATATGAAAAAACATACTGTCAACTCTCATCAGTCGCCTACCACAGTTTTGTACTTGGGTGGGACTTTCAAACTCGCATGAAATTGGTTGGAGAAGCTGTAGAGTACGGGGAGCAAGCAACGACCTTGCTTTCCGGCGTCGCCAATTCATGCGAACTTGCGAAGGCCTACGCAAAAACAGCACTTTACCTAACTGTCTTTGTATGCAATTTCATTTCTGATACGGATGAAAAAGAAAGATATTGCCAAAAGAGTCTGAAGCTGTGGCAAGAGGCCTACAAGCTTTCGGAAGAGGCTGCCTTGCTTGAGCTGTTAAGCATATTCAGCGAATTAGAGATGATTTTTCAATCTGACGAGTTGCCAAGCCTCTTCAAGAAAGCGCTGTGTTATGCACAGAAAACCAAAGACAGATATTTGATTGGGTCCGCGTTGGATCAGTTAGCATATGCTACGTTCCTTACTGTATCAGAGGATCCAGACAGAATACTGCAGATTAGCCAAGAAGCTCTGCAATACGCTGAAGACGCGAATAATAGCTACTCAGCGATCTCCTTCGTGAGTCCCCGTGTGGGAACACTGTGGACAGCGGCCCCTGGATGCGATTACCATACGAGATTGGCCATAATGGTGGAGACTGATCTGAAGAAGAAAAGATCTCTGCTGGAAAAGGCAATAGCGGAAGGAACTTACGCAATAGAGCACTCTGAGAAGACGGGCTACCCTGAAACCATAAAATATGCGAATTTTACACTAAGTCTGGCACTCAGACGTCTTGGAAGACTAGAAACAAACCCAAGCGAGAAAAAAGCGTTCTTAGAAAGGGCCTTGGCACACGAGAAAGAAGCTCTCACACTCACCGAAAGAATTCAGCCCTACAATTACTGGAATCTTGGTTTCCACTGGGGCGCAAGAGCACAACTGCGGGGAGATCTGTCAGCATTTGAAAAAGACCCTGAGAAGAAAAAGACCATTCTTGAAGAAGCTATCTCAGACGGGGAATATGGCTCGCAATTATACATCAAACAATTGCAGATGTTAGCGTCCGCGCACTACAAGGCTGGTGGAGAAGCAGGGTTTTGGTGGACGCACCTCGGGTTCAGTCAGTATTCTCGTGGCGAGTTGCTCAACACTCTTTATGAGTTAACCCGCAATGAGCAACATCAGAGAAGAGCTATAAAAGCCTTCGAGGAAGCAGTCGAGTCATACCAAAAAGCCAATCGAGTCACCCGAATCGCAGAGTGCTACTGGAAGCTTGCTAGAAGCTATGACGACCTTCATGAATATCTAAAGGCGGCGCAAAACTTTGACATGGCTTCTGGCAAATACGAGCAAGCGGCCGAAAATATTCTTCAGCTAAAAAGGATCTACCAGAATCATGCCCGATACATGGAAGCTTGGAGTGAAATTGAAAAAGCACGACACCACCACGTGAGACAGGAATACGCCATGGGAAAAGAGCACTATGAAAAAGCTGCTACTATGCACGAATCGTTGGAACAATGGAGCTATCTGGCACCAAATTATTCCGCATGGGCTGAGGTCGAAAACGCCGAATACTTGAGCAGAATGGAGAAGACCGAAGAAGCACTCCAAGCCTTTGAGGACGCAGCCAAATTGTTCACTGAAACTAAGAAATCCCTCGCGACGAAGCTCAGAGAAATCGAAGATCCAGACGAGAAAGATGCGGCAACCAACATGATCAAGACGACCGACCTGAGGCACGAATATTGCATCGGAAAAATCGCGCTTGAGGAAGCAAGAATCCTTGACAAAAAGGGAGACCACTACTTCAGCTCAGAGAAATATGGCTCAGCGGTTGCAATTTTCCAAAAAATAAGTGAAGCCCTAGAGTCGGACCAAGATAAGAAGGAATTCAAGTTGATCATTACTCTTTCTCAAGCTTGGCAAAAAATGACTCGGGGAGAGGCAGAAGCATCACCTGCATTCTACTTGGAGGCGTCCCAACTTTTCGAGGAAGCCAAAGAGTTCAGTCAAAATGAGAAAGCAAAAATGTTAGCATTGGGTCACAGCCGCTTCTGCAAAGCTCTTGAGGCAGGAACAAAATTCGCCGATACAGGCGACGCAACACTGTATGCTACGACCACACAATACTTAGAAAGCGCCGCAAAATACTACATCAAAGCAGGCTTCCAGAGCGCATCAGAATACACTAAGGCAACTAGATTACTTTTCGATGCCTACATTCACATGGGCAACGCGCAAAAGGAAATTGACCCTGAGAAAAAGACCAAACTCTACGAAATGGCTGAAAAATTGTTGCAATCGTCAGCTGGCTCTTTCATGAAAGCGGAGCACCCAGAGAAAAGGGAACAGGCGTTGGGGTTATTGAAGAAGGTGAAAGAGGAGCGGAAAATAGCACTTTCTCTCAGTGAAGTACTCCACCCACCAACAATAATTTCAACAACAAACGCTTTCAATACGCCGACTCCTACTCAGGAAGAAGCAGTAGGTTTAGAAAGATTTGAACACGCTGACATACAAGCGAACCTGATAGTAGCTAAAAAAGAGATAAGGGTAGGCGAATTTCTCAACGTCGAAGTGGAGCTTGTGAACGCCGGAAAAGGCCCAGCCGTTCTGATTAAACTTGCAGAGGTTATTCCTGCAGGTTTTGACTTGACGGAAAAACCTGAAATGTATCGGGTAGAAGATAACTATCTTAACATGAAGGGAAAAAGGCTCGATTCTCTAAAGACAGAAGAGGTGAGGCTCGTTCTCAAACCAAAGGTTCAAGGCGTTTTCCAGCTGAGACCGAAGATCCTCTACCTGGACGATGACGGCAAGTGCAAGTCTAACGAGCCTAAACCCATAGAAATCATTGTGAGAGAACTTGGAATCAAAGGCTGGCTCAAAGGAGAAGGATGATCTGCCAGTTTTCGTGCGCGCTGATGAAACGCATACGTGTCCGAGACGATTTAGCTCTTGGCTGGGGGTTGCACGCGATCTCAGACGAGTAGGAGTTCGTAACTAGTGCTCTTGTGATGGATTTGAAAACCGACTTTTTCGTAGAGTTTTATCGCATGTGTTGGATTTTGATCATCCACATAAAGTAGTGCGTCTTCCATTCCTTGGGCTTTCAGGTGAGACATCGCTCGAAACATTAGACTCGTTCCTACGTCTCTTTGTCTATACGGTTTTAGGACGCCGATGTTCAAGATCCACCCGTGTTTTGCACTCTTTTCTTGATTCAGCCTTTCATCGACTCCGGCTACGACGTAGCCTATAGGCTGTTTCTCAAGCATCGCAAACCACACTTTTTGATGTTGCCAGAAGGGTGATTTCAACAGCGAGTATCTCGTTTCCTCAACAGTCATCGGCCTGTAGTTGAAGTGTTCCTTGAAAGCCTCATTGTCGAGACGATTAATCAAAGCAATCTCTTCATCTTCGGCAAGTCGTGCTTCTCTCAAGTTAGTCGGCTCTTTTTCCTCCATTATTGATGAATCAATGAGGCTTCGTTTCATCAGACTCGAGGTTCTCACACGCTTGAAACCGAAGCTCTCGTAAAGATGTGTACAAGCAAGTCTGTCAGTCATTGCCCAAGCAGAAGCAATTTTCATTCCGTCTTCTCGCAAAACCGCAATAGCAGTTTTCAACAGTTCTCTTGCGATTCCCTTGCGTCTAAACTCAGGCAGAACTGAAAGATGTCCGATAAACCCCTTTTTCTTCTCTCTCTGCTTGTCAACATGTGCTTGCACCATTCCAGCAACTTGACCGTCCCATTCTCCAAACAAAAGCCCATCGAGGTTGAAGCTCGGAGCGTTTGCAATTGTTCTGACCTCTTCAAGAGTCACGCTTCTCATGTCATCGTAGTCTGAGAATGCCGCGTTGAAGATTCTGACGTAGAATTCTTCATCTTCACCCTTTCGGAAAGGTCTGGTCTTCAACATTGCTGCTCACCAGAAAACTCTCAAAAACAAATGCGTTGTCGCACTTAAGCATTGTCAATTCGCAGTTGAACTGGGTCTCAAAGCTGAAACAGTTCTCGGTCAAATCGCGTGAGAAACTCGGATCTCTTTCGTCCAATCAGCACTATGTCTTCCAGTCGGAAATAATATTCCCCGGCATTCCACAGTTTCGGTTCTACTGCCATAACCATGTTTGACTGAGGTAAATCTTTGTTTTCGGAGAAGCTGAAGAACCTTGGCTTTACCGTGTTCAAGCAGCCACTAGTTGTTTACGTAGAAAGCAAAGGCAAGAACGTTTGGCAGTTTAAACCGGGCGAGCAAGATAAAGCCAAGACCTGGGCACAAGAAGCAGCCAAAACACTCTCAGAATAGCATCTTCTAGTCGCGCCCCAATCCTGAGCGTCCGCCAGGCCGGAGTTCGTCTTGGAAGTTTAGTTAGCTTGTTTTTTTGATGATTAAGATGGCTTCTTTGATGCCTTGGAAGTGGGGGTCGCCCGTCAGGATTTTTGTTCCAAGTTTTCTTGCTGTGGCCAGTACAAAGGCGTCAGCCAGTCCGAAGTCTTTCTTGTTTTTTCGCATTTCGGCATGGATTATTCCTGTTTGTTTTGACAATTCTTCGTCTACGTCGATGACGTCTGAGTTGCTGAGCAAAATTCGGTATGCGGTGCACACGTCCTGTTTTTCACGGGCAATTTTGCTTATCACCTCTCCGAGCGTCACGGCGCTTGTGTAGATCCCGTTGTTTTCATCTTCAAGCATGGTCTTGACTTTCGCGCCGGTTTCGCTTCCGATCAGATATTCTATCCAGGCGTATGCGTCCACTACGTATTCGTTAGTCGTGCACGTTCAACTCGTCTTCTGCTGTGAAGGGTTTAAGTCGTCTGAATGTTCCGAACCCGTCTATTTTGACCTTTTTTACGCTAATCTCTATGAGTTCTCCTTCCTTGATTTTTTTGCTCTCGATGAGTTTCTTGGGTATTGTCACGACCAGGGAGCCGCCGACTCTTCGGGTTTTCGTTATACTCATGAAGTATCACTTATACATAACAAAAATAACACTAAAGTTACACTTAACTCTTACGGCACGGAAATCATCGTGCGGCCTCTGCAAGCACGACATTTTTCTATGGATAAATGGAGAGAATGTCCGCGCCGCGCGCGCTCAACATCCAAATCTGCAAAAAAACCATACGAAGAACCAAACCCAAATCTCTGCAAAAACCCATCGAAAGTTCTCTGTGCGAAAAAAGGGTAGGGGGTAGGGTGTTTTAGACTGTTTCTTAACCAAAATCCATGTTGACCAGTCCTTCACTGCGTATCGCGGGCGGTTTTTGTTTCCCCAGTAACCTAACACTCTGACTTCATCGCATAAGAGCGGTGCGCTCCTCTAAGTCAAGCTCTCTCCGTAAGGGGAATATCATTTTTGCCCGCGCCCACCGTGTCCCACGCTTGGGTAAACCCAACATCACAGCAACAAGGCAAGCGGTCGAAGCTTGCCACCTCAGCTGAGTCCGTCTGCGTGAATGTGTCCGGCAGGATCCATCGAAGGCAACAAACGCTTCGGGCGTTCATCGCCAAAACAAGACTGAATAGACTTGTAAAGTTAAACCTTCCTACACACCGCTCACTTATTCGCTTAAGCTCACCCAGCTTGCTCATGTTCAACTCAAGCCCAGCAACCGGATTCTCTAAACCCCACGATTGCAAAACCTTCGGATGAACCTCACCTATGACACCCACTTCCACTCCTTCAACGACAACCGCACCGACCCTACCCTCAATAAAACTCGCATGCTTCGTCTCCTTAACCCGCCACTGTAAGCCAAGGTTACTCAACATCGCATCTAGGTCTGACTTGACCTCAGTGAAACCCGCGTTAACGTGCGAGACCGCAGCCGCCAACACACTATCATCCCTCGTTCCCGTCTCAGCCGCTTTATCCAACACGGTCACTGAGCCTAACTCAAAAACCCTCTGCGGATACTCCACATGCAAATTACAGCTAAACAGCTCCATCAAACCAGGCAAGAGCCAACTCCGCAAACACGTCAACGTCTGAACCTTCGGATTAGCCAACTCCACTACCCGCTGCTTTTTCAAGTTCATCTTGGCAAATAGGCTATCAGGATTCGTCAAACAATACGAGAGTACCTCCTGAAAACCAAGCCCAACCATCAGCTCCCGAGCCACATCTAAAAACGCCTGTTCGGGTCTTGCTGCACCCGTCGTAGGCAACTTACGCCAAAACGGCTTCAGTTTATTGTATCCGTACGCGATGGCCACGTCTTCAACCAAATCAACCTGATGCATAATATCAATCCGATAACAAGGAACCCGCAACGTTACCTTGTTCTTCTCAACCTTCTCAACGCCATAACCTGCCTTCAACAGCAAATTAGCCATCGCTCTGGCCGACAACTCAAGATCCAGTATCCTGTTCGCATAAGCCACATCCAAAACCGCACGGCTACTCTCAAAACTCGGAGTCATCTCCTCCACATCCTCCGCCTCATAATGAACCAAAGCACCATGCGCCTTACCACCACGATCAACCAAAGACAACGTTACAATCTTCAACGTGTTCACCACAGTCTCATGAGACGTTCCCGTAACCTCAACCAAAACATTCCTCGTGTTCTCCGTGACTCTGCCCAGATCATTCGAATTAATGATCGGTGGAAACGACAACACCTTCCGCTCACTGTCGAACAAAATCGGGTAAACAGGCTTCTCACTCACAATTGACCCGTACTCTATGCCTTTCGGGTGCTCCCGCAGAATCTCCTTCAGACTTAACTCTTTATCAAACCCTAATGGAACAAAACGAACCTCATTCGGCTTAGCGACGGTGTAGCTGAACGGTTGCTTGATCAAGTCAAAATCGTAAAGCCCAATCGAAGCTCGACGCCGGTTCCTCCCATAAGTATGATCCAGCTTGTCTTGAAGCTGCATAACTCCGCGGATAACCGCATCCGTCAGCTTAACATCCTTAATCACCGAGCAAGCGATGTACGGCCTGATACTCTTCAGCCTCCCGTCAACGTGCACTTCAGCCAACGCTTTGCCAACGGCATAATGCTTCAACCCCTCTTCCAAACCCAAAAACCCACGAAGACACCGCACCAAACCCTCAACGTTCCACAAGTCCGCCCGGTTCGTATCCTTGATCTCAACGCTCATCAAACCCGTCTTCTCATCAATCGCTTTCGTCTCACCCTTCGCAAAAGCCAAGACCTCGTTAACCTTATCCACATCCCGATCTAACTCGATTCCAAGCAGCTTCACAAACTCATCAAAATCCAAGTCAATCGTCGGCACACTAAACAACCTCCTTGGTCCTCAACCACTGCAGATCCTTCGAAAACAAGTACCGAATATCATCCACCCCAGCCCGCATCATAAACAAACGATCAACACCCAAACCCCAAGCAATAACGGGCACCTTGATACCCAGCGGCAACGTGACCTCAGGCCTGAAAATCCCCGAACCGCCAAACTCAATCCAGCCTACGCCCTTCATGTAAGCGCTAAGCTCAACGCTAGGCTCGGTAAACGGATAATAATCCGGCTTCAACCTGACCTTCTCAGCACCCGCAAACTCCGTCGCAAACGTCATCAAAATCCCCAACAAATCTCGAAGGTTCAAACTCTCATCAACAACGATGCCCTCAACCTGATTGAACTCGGTCAAATGCGTCTGGTCCAAAACATCCGGCCTGAAACACCGCGCAATCGAGAAATACCGACCTGGAACTTGCAAATCCTTACTCACGAGGGTTCTCGCGCTAAGACAGGTGCCGTGCCCACGCAGGACCAAACGCTTAGCCTCATCAACCGAATACTTGTACCTCCAACCTGTCGAACCCGTGTTCCAACCGTTCTCATGCGTCTGCTTAACGTGCTCCAAAACCCGCTTGTCTACACCTAAACGGCCATGCTTCGGAGACTTAACGAAATAAATGTCCATCGCCTCACGAGCCGGATGATCCTGCGGCGTGTAGAGCGCATCAAAATTGAAGAACGAAGTCTCAACATTCGTGCCCGTCATCTCCCTAAACCCGAGATTAATCAGCTTCTCCTTCACACCGTCAAGAAACCTTAGGTACGGATGCTTCTTCCCCGCCCAAGTCTTCGCAACCGGCGCCTCAATATTGTACTTCTGAAACTTGACACCCCGCCACTTTCCACTCACGATCAGATCCGGCGTCAACTGCGTCACCTCAACCGCAGCCTTCGCCTCCTTCTTCAACACCTCTTTACCCAAAACGGTGATCTCGATTTCCCACCGAGCCTTCTCCTCAACTTCAAGCAGCTTTCTGCCTTTCAACAAACGAAAAGCATCCTGAAGCTCCCGACTCAAAGACCCAACCGTCACTTCCTTCCTCTCAGCAAGAAGCTTCACAAGCTTCTCATCATCTCCCGTACTAGGCTTCTCCTTCAACTGCAAAATGCCTGCTTTCGAATCTAGAACTGCCCACTTCTTCCTCTGAACCCAACCAAGCGCAATAGGCACCGTCTGCTTCCCAAGCCCAGCCTCACCGATCACCTTCTCAACGGAGCCTTTCCCGCCCAGCCGTTCCAATGCAGAAACCATCTGCCTCTCGGGCAAACCACACTTCGCATAAACCTGGCCCTCAGCGTTGAGCCTCAAAACCGTCGCTCTTTCCTCACGGATCGCCACAAGACCTTTTTCCTTCAGTGTCAAAGCCGAACGCATAACCGCGGCGTCTGAAAGCCCACTCTCATTCACCAAACGCTCAGCCGACGCCTTCCCGCCGAGACGCGACAACGTCGCCAGAGTCTTAAGCTCATACTGCCTCAGATCAACCATCGCTTTTCCCCTTCTAACACGATATGAATAGGAATTGCTAAACTAGTTGTCCAAATCAAAATAAAAGCATGCATGCCCTCAGCTGACTTTCGCTCAGAGGAAACCGGTGGCTTCAACGAAATTGGCAGGGCATCACGTGACCACGACAACCAAAAGACGACAAAACCGTATTTATATCTTATTCCTCAACGGTTTCTTTGAGCGCCGGCTCCAACCTGTCATTCCTGGCTTCATTGGGTGCTCGGTTGCTGTGTTTTCATAGTTCTGTCGGTGAGCAACTTGATTATTCCCAGCAAGACAAAGAAGAAGCCAACAACCTCGAGCGCATCTATGATAACCGAGTTCAAGAGGAGAGAACCGAAGACAGACCCATCTTTGAGCAATCCACAAAACCCGGAATACTCTATCAGAGAAAGAACAAGAGCATTAACTGCGGAGGCGAACAGGATCGTGCATCCTGCTGCGAGAAAACCAAGCGCCATACGGTTCACAAGATTACACCCATTGATGGTACTAGAAGTTACTATTTATGATTTGTTGTTTCGTCTTGCGCAGGTCTTGCCAGCCCGTGCGGGAAAGATAACACAACGACCCAGACTTCAGAACGAGAATACTCCGCGCCAACATGGGCGGAAGATTCGCTGACGACTAAACACATCTCTTCTGCTTTTCAACGAAACCTCTAGTCAGCAGATAAATCTGAGAAAGTAGCAGTTTTTGCTCCTTTGTTAAGCATCTCACGGACCGCTCTCTCGCTATCTCCAGATATCCGGTCTATTCCCTTCGTCGCATCAACCAACAACACAACCTCAAAACCCAGTCTCAATCCATCCAACACCGTGTTCTTCACACAATAATCCGTCGCCAAACCCCCCACAAAAACCCGCCGCACACCCGCCTTCCTCAAGTCAGCATCCAACTCGGTCCCATCAAACCCAGAGTAACTCTCCCTGTCCGGGTCAGTCGCCTTCGAAATCACCCTCACGTCTTCCGGAAGCCTCAAATCAGGATGAAACCTCGCGCCATCACTGCCCTGGACACAGTGAGGAGGCCAAGGACCACCCCGCTCCTTGAACGAAACATGATTCGGCGGATGCCAATCCCTCGTCGCAAAAACCCTCGCTCGGGCACTTTTGAAAAGATCGATATACAAATTCAAGACTGGAATTATTCTATCCCCACCTGGCACAGGAACCCGTCCTCTTGGACAAAAATCAACTTGAACGTCCACAACGATGAGAGCGTCACTCTCATTTACCTTGAATTTAGTTTTGTGCTGCCCTTTCAGAAGAACAGTGTTAGCGGAAATCTCGACCAAACGACTCCTACCTTCTATTTGCACTCAATAGAACGCGTTGGAATTTCTCGACAAAACTTCATTATAAGTCTATTCATCTCAGAAGGCAGGAATCTACTCCTTGACAACGTCTTCCTCGGACACTGGTTCAGGCGTTCGATGCGGAAACAGTATTCCCAGACACAACAGTGAAAAACCAGCTATCATTGAAGCTACTCCGAAAGCCACAAAAGAAAAAAACACAAAGTGGCTCACGTACCCAAATTGTCCAATGTAGTATACGTCTCGGTAATAGAAGGCCTGATCGAGATTGGAAATTATTATCAGAAATACTATCATTCCAATGAAATTCAGCACAAGACCCAGACCCAAAGCAAATTGTCGGATCATATCTTCAGTTCTGAGACTGAATTTCTTTTAAGTCTTACTACGCCCAGGCTAAATAGAATTCAACGTTTTGCACATCAAAACGCAACTATTCGAAACGCGCGCGTCCAGGTTTTTCTTTCAGCCACTAGTTTTCTCAGGTTCTCCTTTCTTAGGCTTTTCAGCCTCTTCCTTCTTAACGACCAACACTTCTTCGCCAACGGTCTCTCGGGCCACTTTCAACTTGACTTCTCGTATCAACGTCACTCCGCGACTCGAAACTATGGACCCCGCCCAAACCACAATTGCAAAAATAAAGAACACCGACAAGACGTTGACAAAGGAAGAAGAGAACACTCTCGTAGAATCGGTGCCTGAAGCCGGAACCAACTGGGGCAAGCCCATCCCTCCGAGCAAAATTGAATAAGCCAGCAACATCGGGAAAACGACGAAAACCAAACCGACCGCGAGCAGAACATAACCCTTGCCAGTTTCACCTCACCCTGCATCGATTCATTCTCCAAAAAGCGCGCGTCAAGATGGTAACACGCGCGACCAAAAGCTATTTGACCAAAAGAAATAGTCTATCGTAGGGAAGTGTGGGCCGTGAAGACGGTGACCGTAAAGGGAACATCGACAAATGCCATGCCGTGTGAACATGGACGAAGGGGACGCCAAGACATTATCATGGGCATCCTGAAGATTGCAGAGTATGGAAGCACGAAAGGCAGGATGATTAACAAATTAAATATGAGTTCGGCCCAATGCAACAGATATCTCGTGGAGCTTAAGGAAGCAGGTTATGTTACTGAAGTCGGTCGCCTCTGGGAAACAACCAACAAAGGACAGCAAGTTATTGATGCCTGCAAAATCTGTCACAATCTCATGAGTCTGACAGCACCGCCCACCCGCTAGACGCGCATCGGCGTACAAGTTTCATACAAGTACGGAAATAAGAAGACTTGCGCGCCTTGTTGTTTTGGGGCAGAATTGAGGAAGGAGAGTGTGCCACGTTCTCATCATAACTCAACATGTACGCGTGCGCGTACAAGGCAAATTAAAGGAGATGAGGAATGAGGAGAAGACTAGTTGCGTGGCACACCTCTATTCTATCAATTGATAACTGAATCATATAAATGTGCCATGCAACAAGAGGTTTTCAGGCGTATCACTTACCATTGATGTTGTCTTCCAAGTTTTCAAAGCATGCATGCGAACTTGCCACTCTGATAACGGCAAACAAAGGGCTTTTGATTCATTCAGCGCGCGCTAGTGGATGCAAGTCAATCTTGCTGTTTAATTTTTTTCAGCATTGCATTTGCATTTTGGTTATCTGGGTTCAGCTCGCGAAAGTTGACAATGAATGGAACTTTCATTCCAGTGATGCTCTTTCCTTCTTCAGTTTCTCTTGTATCTCAAGGAGCTTCTTCAACGCTTTGTCCATCGTCTCAGCATTCAGCTCTCGGCCTCTAACCTCTTCTCCAATTTTCTCTAGCCTTTCCGCTATATGTGGCCTCTCAAGCTCAGGAGCAACCTCTTCCTCTTCATCCAACTCATTAGTCAACCCTGATTTTTCACCGTCCTTCCCATCAACATGCCTCATCATCAATGCCTCTCGAATCTCCATGCGCAGCTTCGAGTCAACAACCTCCTTCAAAGCCAAGAGCAACACCGTCTCCAAATGAACCTGCTCCGCCATCCATATGCACGAAGTAACGACCTTGCCTAAACCAACCCAGCAAGACTCGACAATAATCCTCAAAGCACTCAATGCTCTATTGTCCTCGAAGCAACCATATCCCGCAGCATCGCCAAAACAACCAACGCAGAACCACAAGACAAAACCACCCGAAGAAACCGCTCGACCGGCTCACAAGGACGCAGCTCCTCACGCCCACAAACACGCTTATACGCGCCCCAAACCTCAGCATCAACCCAAAAACCCGTCTGCTTCTTCAAAAAACCTTACCAAACAATATTACAACCAACGTTACAAAAAAACCAACCGGACCCTCCAACAACAACCATCAAAAGCACAGCCTAAAGCGTCTTCCTAAAAAACGTCCTCAAAGTCTCATAAACCGACGTAACCGCAGCGATCATGATCACCACCAACGAAAACACGTACTCCCTCGACAAAACCGGCGGCCTCAAAAAAACCGTCAAAAACACCAAAGAAGACCCAAAAAACACCGCGTAAAAAAAGTTCCTCGGAACCAAAAAACTCCTCAGACGAACCAGATTCTCAAGAACCACACGATCAGCAACATAACCATCCAGCTCCTTCCTCACCAACCCCGCCTCCTCAAGCTTACTAATATGATACAAAGCCAAAGTCGGACTGCTCAACCCCAAGCCCCTCTGAACCTCACGAATCCCAACAGGACCATCATGCTTCAAAACAAACTTGTAAACCCTCAACGTCAAACCCCTCAAAACATCCCTCGACTCATCACTCATCTCACCCAAGAGCCTCAGCCTCCACAACAAAAAGAAATACCCCCTGAACCGTTTAAAAAATCATCGTACAAACAATTAGAACAACCGTACAAAAACATAGAATTAACTCCCACACCAGACACACACTACTAACGGTGGCAATGAAAACCAGCAAAGAACTCATCATGGCTTCAATCCTAGCAATCGGCCTATCCGCTGGACTTGTGGCACTAAGCAACGGCCTCTTCTCTGAACCGATGCCCGCCGCCAAACTCACCCTTCTAGACGCCTTCTCCTCAAAAGGCGGCGTAGGCATCAACAACACAGGTGGAGGCTTCGAACCCCTCGACAACGTCTCCATCTACGCTTATCTAACTCAAGGAGGAAGCGGCCTGCAAAACCACACAGTCACTTTCTACGTACAAACCCCAGCCAACACCCAAACCACCATAACAGCCATGACCAACGAGTTCGGCCTAGCCGAAGCAAACATACCCCTCCTCCCCACCGAAGGCCACGTCATCGGAACATGGCACATCCAAACAGACACCACCGTCGACAACCAAAACCTCACCGACACCCTCAACTTCCAATGCCAAGCCCAAAAACCCAAGATGGACTTCTTCTTCGAAAGAAACGGGGTCTCCAGCATCTCCTTTCTCCCCCACGACCTCCTTTCTCTTGAGGCGCAACTCTCATACAGAGACACCTCAATCGCTGGAACCCCGGTCACTTTTGACGTCAAAAGTCCAAACGGCACAGAATTCCTCCAACAAACAGAGACCACCAACGAAAACGGAACAGCAAACATCACCCTTCAACTGCCGTGGCCTTCAAACCAAACCCTAGGAATCTGGCAAGCATCCGCAACAGCAGAAGTATTCGAACAACCCCTAAACGCCACCGCACACTGCGAATGCTACCTTGCCCCAACGACACTAGACGTATTCACCCAAAAAGCCGGCGAAGGACCAAACACCCAAGGCGGAAACTTCGCCCTCAACGAATCCGTAACCCTCTACTCAGAAGTCCGCGACGACTACAACCAAACCGTACCGGGTCTAGTCATAGGCTTCGAAATCAGAGGCCCAAACGGAACAGATATTGCCTACCTCGTACAGACAACCAACTCCTCAGGAACCGCCGACGCAACATTCCGAATCCCCCCAGACGCCTCATACATCGGAACATTCGAAATCTACGCAAGAACACGATACAACGACAACGTACTACTCGACACCCTCACCTTCACAACCACCCAAAACTAACCAACCCAACAGAACAGATCGCTTCTCCAACCTTCTCGAACACCTCTAATTCAAGCCCGCAATAGACATCATGAAAAGAGCGCTATAGACAAGTAAAGCAAGTACCCAAGAATCAAAGAAAAAACCCACAGCAACCAGAGAGGCCGCATCAGACGCGTCCTCCTGTAGCACGTCAAGTTGGGTGCACGAAACCGCCATTCCAGAACCAAAAATAATCCCAGAACAAGAACCGTCACCCCGATCGGCACATGAACCCACGTGATGATAACGGCAGGACTCAAAAGATCCGTAAGAAGAATGTTCAACAAAACTGCAAAAGACGGAACCATAATCACGGGCACCGAGATGCAATGGAGGACGACTGCAACGGTGACAGCGAACCCATGTGCTCTGATTCTTCCCTTCCGAGCGAAAACAAAGCGGCCGACAAGCAGAGCAACAGTGACCGCGATTTCTAGGAAAAGACCGATGTCCGAAGTCCACGGAGCCTTTCCTAAGACACCCACCATGAAACCGAGTTAGTACATAACACACATTAATATCTTTGTCAGCGCGCCCAGCACTGACGGGTTCTTCCTCCATGATCGGAACATAAAGCCTAGGAAAAAGTGGATGCTGAACACTAACTAAACTGCCCGAAACCATAATTTGCTTTCCACGACCTCACCCTTCCATTTCTGCATTCAACACAAGAAGACGCTTTAGAAGAAGGATCCAGTATCTTTGGCGAAACTCCTCACTTTTGCCATACTATTTTACGTTACTGAAGACACGAGACATCAAAAACTTAAGAACCTCCAGATCAAAATGAAAGTGTCCTCAGACAAAAAGGTAGCAGCCTGTGTACTCGAAACCGCAGACCACTCAGAAAACCAACAATCCGCACAACGTGCCAATCTCGAGCTCAACGAGTATCCGAGTCTACTCGGACACACGACCCCATAACTGGAAAATCTCTGATCTACAGAAGGGTCTGATACTCGTTCAAGGCGAAACGGAGACCGTGGGGGAAGGAACCGGTTTTGGAGTTCCCGTGCTATTGTACTCAGATGAAACATGCTTTTCGGGGACCTCAACAGTTCAGGTCGCCCCGCGAAATGACTGTACGATCATCAGAAAGGAGTTCTTCATGGACAGGATCACAAGGAACAGATTTAGAAACGTCACCCTTGAAAACCGAAAAGCCCGCGATCTGATCGCCCTCTTGGCCCGACTGTATCAACTCTATCCGAAATTGAGGTCTCTAAAGTTTAAAGGCCTCGCCAGAAACATCGACATTGACACGGTCTTTGTCAAGAAAAAACCAAGGGGCAAAGTAATCGTGACTTACGTCACAAGTGAGCGGCAAGTCTCAATCAACGCCAATTTCAAACACTTGAAAACCGACGATCTTGAGCGCCTGTTCATGCTGAACGAGCAAGGATCAAGATTCTACCGAAGATATTCTGACTCTTCAGGAACAGAATTGACGGACACAAAGATAGGAGCCTGGAACGGAATAGACGCAGATTGGGCCGCTCTGACCACCCTGCATGGCGAGCGTGGCTTTCGGCTATGGACAAAAGAAAAAAGCATTCTCCGAAGAGGCAGGGAATTCCTAAATGATTCCCTCGACTGGGTCGGCCTAGACTACGAGATACACCCGGGCACCAACGTCTTCAAATACCGAATCGAAATTCTAGGCAAGTGAAGAAAATGACTGAAGTCACCTTGGTCTACCCGTATTTTCATCCCTCAAACGACGATTCGATTTTCCGTTTTCCACCCCTAGGTCTGGGATACATAGCTAGCTACTTGAAAAAACACGGCATCTCAGTCGAACTCGTTGACTGCACTTTCATGGGAATGAACAGCGCCCTAGAAAAAATCAGACAGTCACATCCCAAAATCATCGGCATTCAGGTAATGTTTTCGATGAAAGAGAAAGCTCTCCAAATGGCTCAGACCCTGAGAAAAAACTGCGACCTTCTCGTCGCGGGTGGACCACTTCCAACCTCAAACCCCGAAGATTTCCTTCAATTCTTTGACGTAGTCGGAATTGGAGAGGGCGAGGAGACGATGCTTGAACTTACCAAAGCATTCGCTAATGGAAAAACAATGAAGAATGTGAAGGGAATTGCCTACAAGGAAAACGGCGTAACCGTCTTCACTCCACCGCGAGATTTTATAGAGAACCTCGACGAGATCCCATTTCCCGCAAGAGAAATTTTCGACAATCAAACCTACAAGACCTATTATTCAAAGAACTTCGGTTACACAACCACGTCCGTGATGACTTCAAGAGGCTGCCCATTCGAGTGCGACTTCTGCAGCCGCCCAGTTTTCGGGAACGGCTTCAGATCGAGAACAGCTAAAAACATCGTTGAAGAAGTCCAAGCAGTCCACGACCTCGGCTATGAACGTGTGTGGTTCGCCGATGACTGTTTCACCCTGGGCCGAACACGCTTTCTAAACATCTGCAACGAACTCATTCGCCGACGTCTCGACGTCGGCTGGGAGTGCCTCTCAAGAGTCGACACAATAGATGAAGAAGTAGCCGAAAAAATGAAGAAAGCAGGATGTGTCCGCGTATTCTTTGGCATAGAATCAGGAAACGACTCAGTCTTGAAGATTATGAAAAAACAAATCACCATCAAGCAAGCTAAAGAAGCAGTCCAAACCTGCAAAAAAGCCGGAATCCAAGTCGGAGCCTTCTTCATCCTCGGCTACCCAGGCGAAACCGACAGGACCATACTCGACACAGTCAACTTCGCGTCATTACTACCGCTCGATTATCTGTCCTTCACCTTCCCGTACCCAATACCGGGCACTCCACTGTTTGAAAGAGTGAAGAGCAGCATGATTACAGGGGAATGGACAGAGCCTGACAACCTGCACGTCATAAAACACAAACTGCTCTTTCAATCGCCCTTCTCGGAGTCTAAACTCAAATTCGCCCTTTTCAAAGGAATGACCCAGCACTACATCAGAAAGTACCTCGGGAACACGTTCTACAATCTAATTGGCAACCCATTCGCAAAAACTTCAGAAGCACTGTATCGAGTCCTGAACTGACTTTCGCGAAAACCTGAAGCCCAGCGGCATGGGTTCCAGATAATTTTGAAGCAACTCTTAAGTTTCACCGTCGCATAAAAGCATAGCAAAACGAATCTGGCTGGGCAACATTTGGACATCGAAACAAAAATCGAGTTAGTCTGCAGACCTCCGACTGACGAAGTCTTGACTGTGAAGCAATTGCGATCACTCCTTCAAACTGAAGAGCATCCGATAGCCTACAACGGTTGGGAACCATCAGGTCTGGTTCACCTTGGAACAGGCGTCATCTGCGCCTACAAGATGAAAGACTTCATCCAAGCTGGAATAAGATTCAAAGCCTATCTATCTACATGGCATGCGTGGCTAAACAGCAAACTCGGCGGCGATCTCAGTCTAATCAAGAAAGCAGCAGACCTCTTCAGACACTCATGGATTGCGCTTGGCGTCCCCAAGAACGGAGTCGAATTCATCTACTCAGACCAATTGTATGATGATATAGACTATTGGTCAAAGACGATTCGAGTCGCCAAGGAACTGACCTTACGAAGAACCAGAAGAACATTGGAAATCGCTGGAAGACAGAAAACAGAGGCGCATCGCGTCTCAGACTTCTTGTACACGCCCATGCAGGTCGCAGACATATTCCACATGGAAGTCAAGATATGCCAGCTCGGCATGGACCAACGAAAAGCGAATGTGGTGAGCCGAGAGCTAGGCGAGAGACTGGGGTTCTGGAAACCCGTCTGCGTTCACCACCATTTGCTCCAAGGCCTGGAAAAGCCATCCACCTGGCCAATTCCGAAAGGTCGAGAAAGAAAAGAAGCCATATCTTCTGCAAAAATGTCCAAGAGCAAACCAGAATCATGCATCTTCATCTACGACACGCCAGAATCAATAAGGGAAAAAGTGTCCAAAGCCTTCTGCCCAGAAAAGGCAGTCGAGTTCAACCCGATTGTGGACATAGCAAAACACATAATCTTCAGGGAAAAGAAAACCTTCAGGATTGAGCGACCATCAAAATTCGGCGGCACCGTGGATTTTCAGACTTTCCAAGAGCTTGAAAAATCTTACTCGGAAGGAAAACTTCACCCGTTGGACCTAAAAAACGCCGTTTCAGATGAATTAGCAGGCTTACTTGAGCCTGTAAGAAGATATTTTGACGTCAATAGAGAAGCAAAAGAGTGTCTGGACATCGTAAAGAAGGCAGTGATAACAAGGTAGAATTCTTGTCTACGCACCTGCGAGAAAAACTGGAAAGGATCCAGCGAGTTCTAGAATGCCTAGTGCAGGAGTCAGCAAGAGGAATTCCAATAATCGTCGAAGGCAAGAACGATGTTCAAACACTAAGACATTTGTGTGTGCAAGGAAAAATCATGTGTGCCAAAACAGCAGGAAAGTCCAGGCTTGATCTCCTTGGGCAGATCGAAGAGGGTAGATTCAGAGAAGTGATATTGCTCTTTGATTTCGACAGACGAGGAAAAGAATGGACCGAGACCATCAAAGAAAACTTGGAAAGGACAAAAATAAAGCCGAACCTCGAATTCTCGAATGAGCTTCAAGTCCTAGTTGGGAGGGAAGTCAAAGACATCGAAGGCCTAGCTTCCTACCTTGAAACACTACGTGAGAAGACAGGGCAAACATAGGTTGAGAAGGCTTAAAAGGCAGGTTTGAGTCAGAAAAGCTTAAAATGTTTGAGCAGTAATTCATAAGTGTAATAAGTAGTAGATGTTAAGACTGAATCTCGTGATTCGAGAGGAAAACAATCTCAATTCACGCGATTAACGAGTTGACCCTTAACTAATCACTAGGAGGTGTACGATTACGGGTTCATCACAGACGTTTACTATAAAGTATGTTATAGACGCGAAGTTCGAAATAGAAGGAGTAGTTGAAAAACCCGACGTGATAGGAGCTGTTTTCGGGCAGACGGAGGGTCTTTTTGGACCGGAGCTGGACCTTCGAGAACTGCAGAAATCAGGAAGAATAGGCAGAATCGAGATAGACCTACATTCTAAACAAGACAAAACCACAGGCACAATAACGATTCCGACCAGTTTGGACAGGGTCTCCACGGCATTAATTGCCTCAAGCATTGAAAGCATAAACAGGGTCGGACCTTGCGCTTCAAAAGTGACGCTTGAAAAAATCGAAGACGTCAGAGAAGCTCGAAGAAAAATCATCATTGACAGAGCCAAGGAGATTCTCCATAAATGGACAATTGAAACAATGCCATCAGTAGACGAAGTATTCAAAGAAGTTTCAGACACGCTGAAGATTGGCAAAGTCGAAAAATACGGGCCTGAAGAACTGCCTGCCGGTCCAGAACTCATGAGTGCGAAAGAAATAATCGTTGTCGAGGGCAGAGCAGACATCATTAACCTGATGCGATGCGGACTGTTAAACACCGTGGCGCTAGAAGGTGCTAAAGTTCCAGAAGCAATCAAGAAACTCTGCAAAGAGAAGGAAGCAACAGCATTTCTCGACGGCGACCGTGGCGGAGACCTAATTCTGAAAGAACTTCAACAAGTAACAGACGTGAAATTCATTGCAAGAGCCCCAAGGGGCAAAGAAGTTGAAGAGCTAAACTGCAAGGAAATCTTCGCCGCGATTGAAGCCAAGGTTCCCTTGTTTGAACAGCAACAGCCAGCGGTCAGACTGCCTAGGAGAGAGAAGCAGAAAGTTGAGTTGCCCAAGGAGATCGCTGACGTAATAAAGGGACTTGACGGCACTCTGGAAGCAGTACTAATGAACGATAAACTTGAGACGTTGGAACGGTTGCCTGTCAGTCAGCTCGCCGAGAAACTCCAGCAGACCGAAGGTGTGGACACGGTAATATTTGACGGTATAATAACGCAGAGAATAGTTGACATAGCGACCGAAAAGAACATAAAAAGGATAATTGCCCCACGTCTCTCAGACGCCGTCAAACCATCGTTGACCGTTCAGCTCATGACTTTCCCAGAAGCTACATAGCCTCAGCCTCCGAAGAAGTCCGTGATTTTCCGAGTTTCCTTCGCGCCCACTTCTTTCTGAAGGAGTTGGTCTTCCGTCACGCCAAAGCTCTCAAGAATTCTCGCCGCTGCAGGCACGACTTGCTTTGACACATAATACTCCAAATCTATCTCGTCGTAAGTGGCGAGCACGTAAGGCTTCACGCGTTCGTAAAGGCGACCTTTGCCAACGACTACCACGAAACCGATTTTGTCGCCTACAGAAAGTGTCCACCCCTTTGCTCTCAGCATTTTCGCGGCCTCCACATGGGAAGCCTTGACCGCATAATCTTCAGCCGGTTTGGTCAACGTCTTCCATATAACCAAGTCTCGGTAGGGAACGCGCCTCTGTCTAAGCTCGTAAATAAATCGCTGCACGAAGTCAGCAGCCTTCTTCGGAGACTGCTCCTTCAGGATAATCTCCAATACTCTTTCTTGAACTTGCTTGGCAATCGTCGCCCAATCACCACGCACAACCTCCAGGCCCACGATATCCAGTCGACCGTCGGGCAACAGGCCAGCGTAACGTTTCTTGGCTTCTGTGAAAAAAATCCGCACATAGACCTCGTCGGGCTTGACTTCTAAACCAATCATTTTCATTATTTCGTCTGACAACTTTTCTATCTTCACCGCCTGATTCTCTACGAAGATGCTGTCAGTATCACCGTAGACAACTTTCAACTTTGCTTTCTTGGCAAGCTCAATGGCAGTCAAAATCGTATGCCTGCCCCATGCTGCTGCGGCTTCGGCGACGGGTTTGACGTACCATCTTGCGCCCGTCCAACCGGCATAGCCATAGGATGCGTTAGTGATTATCTTCACAGCCTTCTGGCGCGCGTCCAGCACGCGGTATTCAGCGCTTTCTGGCTTGAGTTTGCTCATTCTAGGACGTATTTGGTCTCGCACCTGGATTAGATAAGAAAGAACTTCCTTGTAGAAACCAGGCGGTTCCTTCCTGAACTTGTGTTTTACTTCGGGAGCCTCGAAGAATCCTTCAGGCGGGATTGGATCTTCGGGTGACACGTAGGTGTCAGGCGAAAGATTGTAGATGATCATCAAGTTTGGGTACATGGACTTGAAGTCTAGAACGGCAATGTTATCGTGCAATCCAGGCGTTGGTTTGAGGACGAGGCCGCCCGAGTAAGGCCTGTAGGGTTGTTCGATTCTCTTAGGCACGAGTTCGCCTATCGAGTGCGTGCGTTTTATGAGAAACCATTCTACGCGGAAGCCGGCAGCTGCAGTTCCGACATGATCAAGCGGCAAGCTCACTAAGCTAGACAGTTGAATTGCGAAATTCAATATAGCTTCAGTTATACCCATGACACACACGGTGTTATCCATCGAGAACTCTTTGAGCAAACCACGTTTTTCTTCGTTGTCCCAATAGTCTGGAAAATCCATGTCCTCAATAGTCCGTCGCTTTTCGATTTTCATCACATCCAGATAGTCTGCGAGGTTGGCAAGGGTCTTGACTTTGACTTCAGGAAATTCCTCTACGTAATCAGCGAGGTCCAACCCTGCCCTTCCGGAAATGGATACGTGACCGTAAACGCTGGTGTGAGGTTCAGTAGGCGTTCTGTCGACGTTTAATTTTAATCGGTGGTGTTTGCATCTTTCTCTAAGGTAACTCCAATCCTGCGTGTTGTTGCCATAGCTTACGATTATGTCTGGATCGCAAGTCTGAACGTATTCCGTGAAATCTGCCAGAACGGACTTGTCATTCTTGTCTTCTCCCGCCACAAACTGCCTGTGTTCACCATTGTTGGTCGCTGCTGAAATTATCACGACAGGGTTTCGGTCTGACTTGGGCGAGCCTTCCTTGCTGTAATAGATTGATGAGAACCCCAATATGCGCAGGGGCGGGGCTTCGGTCATTTCAAGAGCCTTCGGAACCGATTTTGCCAGATAAGTTTTGTCAACGCACACATCCTTCCTCGCTGCTTCTTCCACTGCTTCCATTTCGTGCCATCCGCACGGAATCACGTTGTTATCAATAAGATAGCGCATTGCGAATCGAATGTCGTCTTCGAGACATTCCTTGATGCCTTCGAGTTTTCGAAGAGCTCTTGCATATTCTGGCAGGACTTCAGGCGTCTTACAGTAGACCTTTACCGCCTTCACGGGTTTTCCAAAGAACTTTCGATCGACGATTTCAAGCTGGGAGATGCATGGAAAACGGCCCTCATCTATTTCTTCAACAACTTTTCCGGAATTTGCGGTTTCTTCAAGCACGGCATAGAAGTATGCAACAAGGCTTTTGTCGATGATGAGAACGCGCTCGCGAGAAGCACTCACACCCCAAATCCAGATTTCGGGAACATCATTCTCGACCTCATAGTTCAGATCCAAGAGCCAAAAAGTGACCTTCATCGAACAAACCACCGTCGAGGAATAATACTGGACCGGAGTCTGCTTTTAAATGCTTTACAGTTTAGCAGGAACGCAAAATACGATTCTAGTCGCTAAAGATGATCAAGAGTTTCTCGTGAGCAATTCGACTATGTCAGGGTAATCTATGCCCAGGGCTTTTGCCTTCTGTATCGTTGGAACACCGTTCGCGTTCCATCCGCGTCTTGTGTACACGGCATCTTTCAGTTTCTCGTATTCGGCTTCTCTGAACTTTCTCAATTCGAATATCTTCTCTTCAGTCGACTTGTCCTTCGGGTCGTAGCCAACTTTCTCTTTGAGCTGTTTGTCATAGCGTTCTGCTCGGCTTTCATACTCTTCCTTAGTCACTGGACCTACAGCCCGATATGGAACTGTATCGTGCTGTCTTGTGCCGAAACCCATTCTTAGATTAAAGATGCGCTGGAAATTGTAGACCCTTTCACTCATGAGGATTATGTCGTCGGACGTGGTCTGCTTGCCGGTGACAGCTGAATAGAATTTAGCGTAGTTTTCAACGTGTGCCATGACTTTGGCGGGTTCTTTCGTTTGTTTGTTGTCTTCAGGCACGATGTCGTTCCACGGCAGCTTGCACAGCCCGCTGAGACCGAACCAAGTGCGGAACATCGGGAACCAATGAAGTGCTTCGGCTTTTTTTTCAAACGTCGGGAGCAGGTTGTTTACCATGTCTAGGAATATGAGCCATGCTTCATCGTGTTGAGGCCCTTTTAGAGTGAGACCGTAACCGCCTTGCTGTGCGAGAGATTCTTTGGTGACATATTCGGAGAACTCGAGACCCTTTGATTCCATGCCGATGTCTTGGAGAATCTTGGAGTCAACGCCGTATTTCTCCGCAAAGAGCTTCTTCATCCTCCTAATACCTTGCCCCACGGTGATGCCGAACCCTTCTCCTCGTGCCATCTGATGAACGAGTTCCAAGGCTGATTCTTTGTTACCGAACTTCAAGTCCAGTCCACCTGTTGCTTTTTTGTCGATAAGTCCTCTCTCGAAGCATTCCATCGCGAAAGCTGTCGCTGTGCCGACAGAGATTGTGTCCAAGCCATAGGCGTCGCAGTAAAAGTTCATCTCGATCACGTAATCGGCGTCGAAGATGCCACAGCTGCTTCCAACTCCAGCGATCGTTTCGTACTCTGGACCTGTTACGAAGACTTTCTTTCCCTTGTAGGGTCCTGTCTTGGGCTCAAAGTCCTTGATGCCGTGGGCGCACGACACAGCACAGCCCATCCAACAGCCGTCAAAACCCTTGTCAAACTTCTTTCGATAGATTTCACGGCCAAGTTTTTCGGCTTGAGGGTGGCTTCCGTAAGCGAAGTTGTTAACGGGCAGAAGGTCAAAATCATTCATTATCGTTACGAGATGTGTGGTTCCAACAGTGCTCATCTCATTCTGTTTCGGGTCTAAACGCCTGATTTCTTGACTATGTGCTGTGCCTGTTTGCTTAACCATTTCTGGATCTGTTGGACCGTTTGTCTCCACCGAAATCTTGCCCGTGTACTTAATAATCACGGCTTTTATCTTCTTATTTCTCAGCACTGTGCCTATTCCGCCTCTTCCCGCCTGTTTGAACCTATGGATCTTTCGAGCAGGGTCGTACCATGAGACGTTGAGACATCCAAAACGCGTGTGCTCTGCGCCTGGGCCAGAAGAAAGGACAGAAATGCCTGGACCGTTGCCTCCGCGGTACTTCTTGCGTAAGGCGTCAACTATCGAATAAGTTTCTGAAGGAAGTTGAGAAGCATCTTCAATCTGAACTCTGCCTTCGTCTCCGTCTACGAAGATTATGATTTCTGACCTAGCTTTTCCCTGAATCTCAAGCGCGTCCCATCCCGCAAACTTGAGGTAAGGTCCAAAGTATCCTCCAACGTTTGAATCAACGACGGTATCGGTTAGCGGCGAAATCGACACTGCTATGCTTTTGCCGCTGCCCGGGTAGACGGGTGTTCCTCCCAGCGGACCGCAAGCGATACAAACTTCGTTTTCAGGATCATCCCACTTCGTGATGCGGTCTTTGGGCAAACTGTTCCACAGAAGCCAGATGTTGAAGCCGCGCCCACCTATGAAGGTGTCTTTCATTTCTTGGCTGACTGGTTTGCTTGCTATCTGATTGGTCGACACGTTGATGTACAGGGTCCTGTTGTTGTAGCCTCTATCCACTTTGTCCAGCCTGTACTTGAAATCTGAGATCACCAAGTGCCACACTCTCACGATGTTGTGAAACAGCAGGTAAACAGGACGGACAAATAGACTTTTCGAACTGAAACACGAACTTCTAAGCTTGAAATCACACTCTTATTAGGCGTGATTGCGGAATACTTTAGCAAAAGAAGCTGAGAACCCTGAGAATACTCGAAGTCAACCGCAAGAAAGAATACGCAAAGGTCATTCCAGAAACACCAGACGATTTCTGGCATCTATACAATGTGATTCAAAAGAACGATATGGTTTATGCCAGGACGACGCGTGAGATTAGAACAGACGAGAAATATGGAAGACCCAAACGGGGGGAGAGAATCCCTGTCTTTCTCGGAGTGAGTGTTGAAGAAGTTGACTGGGACAAGTTTCTGGGCAGACTCAGAGTTCATGGAATAATAAGGGATACGCCTGAAGATGTTCCAGCGGGCGTTCACCATACACTCAGTATCACACTGAATACCCCGATCACGATTGTGAAAAAACGATGGGCCGAACATGAGATTGAAAGGCTGCGAAGAGCGAGCAGGACTTCTGAGAAACCGATCATAATAATATCAATAGATGATGAAGGCTACGCGGTTGCAACCACCGCTCAATATGGCATCGACGTGAAGGTTGAAGAGAGGATTAAGCTTCCGGGAAAACTGGAGACTGAGAAAAGAACCGCAGCAACCAGCGTTTACTTAAGGGGAGCCCTCGAGTCTTTACGCCGAGTGTGGCAGGAAACGCACTGTCCCATCGCAATCATCGGCGTTGGATTTGTGAAAAATGACTTTGCCAAGTTCGTGCAAAACGAGGATTCGGAGCTATCCAAATCCGTCGTGGATGTAAAGAGCGTCAACAACGGTGGAGTCGCTGGGATCCACGAAGCCTTGCGCGCGGGAGTTCTCTTGAAGACTGTGAAACAGTTGAGAGTTTCTGAAGAAGCGGCAGTCGTGGAGGAGGTTCTGAAGCGATTGGGAAAAGGCGAGTCCACTGTCACTTACGGGTTTGACGAAGTTGAAAAAGCAGGAAAGCTTGGTGCTGTCGAGCAACTTGTGTTAGCAGACACTGTGCTCCGAGGATCTGAGGATGAGAAACGTCTTCGAATAGAGGAAATCATGAAGATGGTTGAGCAGAAGGGCGGAGGCACGACGATTATCATCAGCACTGAGAACGAGGCGGGTATGAAAATTCTTGGCTTAGGCGGGATCGCTGCACTCCTAAGGTTCTCGGTGCAATGAACATGCAGAATCTGGTCTAAGCCTACGCTCAAAAGCGTAGAAAGCCACTGGCAGAATCACAACTGTATTATATAAAGGCGTTATATATCCACAAGCTAGCTTGAGATGAAGAAGATGGCGAGGAGAATACCAGTCATACGCATACAAAACATCGTTGCCTCAGCTGCTCTAAACCAGAGGATAAGTTTGGGTAAGATAGTTGAAAAGTTCCCGTTTGCTGAGTACAGCCCGAGGGTTTTTCCTGGTCTCGTTTTCAGGTTGAAGAAACCCAAGACGGCCACGCTAATATTTGAGACGGGTAAGATGGTTTGCACAGGGGCGAAATCCGAGAAGGAAGCTATTCAAGCAGTGAACAAGGTGACTCGAGAGCTGAAAAGCCACGGAATCCCACTTGAACACAAGCCAGAGATCACCGTCCAAAACATAGTTGCATCAGCGGAGTTGAACGGCGAGATAGATTTGGAAAACGTGGTTTACAAACTGAAGAGAGTCATGTATGAGCCTGAACAGTTTCCAGGCGCGGTGTTCCGAATGGACGACCCCAAAGTCGTCTTTCTGATTTTTTCGGCCGGCAAGCTCGTCTGCGTAGGCGCAAAAAGAGAACAGGACGTTTACACCGCCGTGAACAAGCTCCAGCAAATGCTCGAAGAACAGGACCTAATCTACTACACCTCAACAGTCCAAGGTTAAGATAGACTTCTGAGCCGTCTTCGAACCGCCGGATTATTTGCGGCGAGCCTTTCTAGACCCATCTCGAAAGTTTCTTCATCAGAGAGTTCTTCTTTTATGAAAACGCCTGTTCTGCCAACCTCATCTCTTCTGAAGAGTGCGTGAACGCGGTCTTGCACTGTTTCACAGGAAATGCCGAGCATTTTGGCAACAATCTGTTCACGACCAACAACTGTGCTTTCTCTGTGACCCTTCCTGGTTGGCTCGATAAGCATGAGTCGTTTGTTGACACCCGGAATTCTCAAATGATTTTCCAATTGCTCCAGTTTGGCTTCGCCGCCGAACTTGTAGAATTCACTTTCGACCCTCCGCATTTTCATAAGGGGGAAGGCGATGCTTGTTCCCTCATCAATCTCAATGTATGCTTTCATAGCGTATGTCGGAGTGGCTTGAACAACGAGACGCCTGTTAATCGGCACTTTTGCTTTTTCGAGCGCTGTCTCAACCGAAAATGAGGACGGTCGGATGGATATGAAGAGGTCGATATCGCTTTTCCTTGACACATCTCCTCTCGCTATGCTTCCGTGCACCACAGTTTCGATATTTGATTCCTGAAGACTCTTCATAATACGCACTGTTTTTTCTCTCAGTTTTTGAAGAAGCGTCCAACGATCCGTTCCGTAGACTACTTCTCTGATCTCTGGATGTCTCGTTGGTTTTACATTCATTTCTGGACACACGTTCTCGTCTGATAACACTTTTAATGTTTTTCGTGTCGTCCATGAGAAGTTGAAAAAAGTCGGATGTGGTCTCTTTGTTGGAGACCTTCAGCTTGATTAGGCGTACTTGCATTTGCGGTTTGATGTCTCCGCAACGGTGACAGCGATCAGTGTTATGATCATCATAATTGCAATCGGATACTCGAATTCAGGTATTGGGTTCGCGTCACCTGTGACTGTTCCCGAGATTGTTCCCGACTGTTCTGGGGGGATTTTTGTCAGTGAAAAATTTGCTCGTGAGACGGTGTTGACTGTTACCAATACGTTTTGCGATGATGGTGTGTAGCCTGGGGCGGACACGGTTACGTTGTAGGTGTCTGTTGGCAGTCCGGTTGAGATTATATAGTTGCCCGAGGTGTCGGTGTGCGTCTCTTCGCTGCTGAAGGTGGTTTGGCCTTTGGCTGCGACGAGAGAGTTGGCTATCGGTGCGTTGCCTGTGTCCGTGACTTTGCCCGTGATGGTGCCTGAGGTTGTTGGTGAGAGAGTTAGCGTGAAGTTGATGTTGCTGGTTTCTTGGCCTTCGACGACGGACACACCCGTCTGTGGCATGGCGAACCCGCCTGAGTAGGTTGCGGTTACGATGTAGGTTCCCGTTGCCAGTCCGTCTGTTATGGAGTAGTAGCCGGACGCGTCGGTTTTGGCGATGCCCATCGCCATGGAGGTGGACACCGCTGCGACGGTGACGTTTGCGAGCGGATTGCTGGAGTTGTCGGTGACTGTTCCGGAGATTATGCCTGAGCTTTCCAAGGCCATGTCTTGCCCCATTGTTATCGTTCCCTCGGTCACGGAGATGGACCCGAGCGTCTTGCTGACGTGCCCCTTGGCGAAAATGACGGTGACGTTGTAGGTTCCTGTTGCCAGGTTGGTCGCGATGGTGTAGTTTCCAAGGAAGTCTGTTAACCCTCCCCAGCGGTACTTGCCGTCCGAGGACACGACCGTGACGGTGACGTTGTTCAGCCCTATGTGGGTCGAAGCGTCGCTTATTCTTCCCGAGATTCCGCCTGAGACGTGCATGTAGGCGTTTTCGGTGGTGGTTCCGCTGACCGTGACGGTTACGTTTTCAACGGTGACTGTTAGGTATCCCGAGCTAGCGACGGTGAGGGTGTAGTTGCCAGCTGGCAGGCCGCTTGTGATGCTGTAGTGTCCGTTGAAGCCGGCTGTGGCCTTTCCGAAGCCGATGTCCGACGTGGCCGTGACCACTGCGCCCTGCACTGGCACTCCTGAGCTTGCGTAAACTATTCCAGTGACGTTCTTCTTAGATGAAACCGAAATTCCGAATATGGTGATTTGAAGTGCAAAGACCAGCAGAATTGTGAGAACCACTGAATCGATAATCAGTTTTCTTCTGAATACCAATCTATTCTACCTCATTGCTTCATTAGTTCATTCTGCAGCATATTAGAATCTTGCGCATGGTAGTAAGCCAACAAAATGAAGGGTTTTCGTGCGCGCAAACCGATAAATCGACCTGTCAACATATACGCAAGTTGTCTCTCCATTCAATAGCTCTGCCCAGCAAATCGCAAATGGTAGTTGAGATGATAGAAACAGCGAAACTTTGCAGCATATGCGAATGCCGAGACGCATTCTATCTCAGACCTTATTCTGGAGCAAGACTGTGCAAAAGATGCTTCGTCAAGTCCATCGAGGAAAAAACGAGAGCAACCGTTGCCAAATACAATATGCTCCAGTTTGACGATAGAATCGCCGTCGCCGTTTCAGGGGGCAAGGACAGCGTCAGCTTGCTTCATGTCTTGGCTAATATTGAAAAGAAGTACCCGAAAGTTAGTCTTGTTGCCTTGACTGTGGATGAAGGAATCAAGGGATACCGAGACGAAGCCTTGAATATAGCCGCAGAGAACTGCAAAAAACTCGATATTGAACACCTTACGGTTTCTTTCAAGGAGTTATTCGGTTACACTTTTGACGACATGGTCATGAGGCTTCATCGGAAGCGAAGTGGGCAGGAGACGCCGTGCGCGTATTGTGGGGTTCTCAGGCGGAAAGCGCTTAACGTGGCTGCCAGAGAGGCTCAAGCAGACAAACTTGCGACGGGTCATACGCTTGATGATGAGACGCAGACGATTCTGCTGAACATTTTCCACGGAGATGTCTTGCGCATTGCGAAGGAGAAGCCTTTCACAGATAATGTGCATCCGAAGCTCGTTCCGAGAATAAAGCCGTTCTGCGAGATTCCTGAGAAGGAAACTGCGTTGTATGCATACGTCAAAGGAATAAGATTTCAGAGTACGCCTTGTCCGTACGCGGCTGACGCCTTGAGGAATGATGCTCGCATTATACTTGACGGGCTGGAAGACAGGCATCCTGGGATGAAGTTTACGATCTTCAAGTCGATTGAGAGAATTCGCCCGGCGCTGGAAGCCTTGGCTAACGGAGAAGGACTGAAAGAGTGCGTCGAATGCGGGGAGCCTACGACTGACAGAGTATGTCGTACATGCCAAATGTTAAAGCAGATCGAGTGATTCCATAGTTCAAAATGGTTGGCATGACGCCTTATCTTCTCCCAGCGGCGTCTTGTTTGAGTCTCTGCAGAAGAGTTGAGGCTTCGAGGCTTGTCTTCGCAGAGCCCAATTTCTTAGCTCTCTCCAGGACTACTTTTGAACCGCAATAGGGACACGTTCGGGTTTTCTGGTCAGCCTTTGCCAGGAGGAAACCGCCGCACTTGCTGCACACGACGACGAATGTGACGGCCAATTTTTTCACCAGACAGAAAGCCTTTTCCACTTTGCGCTAGATAACGTTAGTGCTGGAGAGGGAAGTCTGACGAGCAGTGAAGCAGAGCAGCCGAAAGCACAGTCCAAGCTTGTTGTGGACGTGACGCGGTACTTCAAGAAAGAAGGCTACAAGGTGGAGCCCGACGCGACGACTTTTGAGGGCTTCAGTGGAATAACTCAGAAGTTCGATCTCATAGTTCAGAAAGGGCGTGTGGCGCAGGGAGTCTGGATTAGAGATTGGAGAAGAACGATAGGCGTCAATATCATCATAAACATAGATAAGGCTTCTTCAGACGTTGGACTGTCAAGCCCGATAATAGTCGGTGACAAGTTCAGTGACCACGCAAAATCGTACGCGAACAGGAGAAAAATCACGCTGCTAACAAGGCAGCAAATAGCCTCACGAATGAGGTGACGTGAGCTACTCGACTAGCAAGAAAGCGTATCTGTTCATCGTCTGCGAATAGTCTCGCAAGACCTCGATGGGATAACCGATTTGCTTGACCGTCGAGAAAACGTCAACGGCCATGGCCTCAGGAGATGGACGCGCAGACCTCTTTCTTCTGCATCTTAACCTTTGTGCCGTGCAGTTCTTGCACAGGCTGCAGGAATCCATGAACAGAATGAAGGCCTTCGGATTGCCTGCCAAGAACACTTCGCGCTCCAAGTTGACGAGCTTCTCGTTTATGCCCTTCGCCCATTCGTGCCGTTTCTCGGGTTTCTTAATCTTCTTTTCAAAATGAAATACGGCGCCAACGGAGTAGTCACCGAAGAATATCTTGCATTCATCAACGGACGGCGTGTTTGGAGGGCAGCACGCGATTCTTCCGTACTCCATGCAACCGAACATGCATTTCATTCTGACCCATTGGGAAACAACGATGTTCTTCGGGTCAATCCATCTGAAATCTTTGAAGCCATGCTTGAAGAAGAGTTTCTCTAATTGTTTTCGTTCGCTCGTCAAGATCAACTCCGCAACATCGAAAGGACGATTACGCCTTCGGTGTTCAAAAGACTTTTTCAAGTTATTTTAGATTCTTAGGTATTCTTCAAGCAGACCTTCTTTTTCGAGTTTTCCGAGCCAATCGACTATGCCCACGTGACAGCTGTCAAGGTTGTTCAGAAGGAGTAGAACTTCTTGAACGATGTGGTCAACAGTTTTGCCTGTAACGTCCACTTCGCACACTCTTCTCTGATCGATGAGGTTCAGTGCATCGACTAGGCAGACATCAAGGATTTCGGAAGCCAAATTCTCGAACAGTTTCTTACCAGAAAACCCCGATTGCTCCATAAATTCTCGCAGTTCAACAGGATCTCGCCTCAAGACAAACACGCAAGTGACAAGGTTAATGGGAACCACACTGACGGCGTAGTGACCGTCAACGACGATGTTGTCTTCTTTTGAATTAGCGATAATCTCGCCTAGCCTCTTGTGCATTTTGTTTTCGTCAACTATCACGGATGCGCGCTTCTTGTCTTTGCCTGAAACTAGGTTTTCGGTCAATGCCAATTCGGTGAGGTTCAAGTACAGACGCGTTCAGGTTTGACGCCAGTGGGCGGGCTACTGAAGTTTTTCCGACGCATGGTGTTCCGGTTACTAGTATGACGCGTTTGGTCATTCCGACCCCTCGATATTCACGCTATTGAGTGTCCTGGGGAAGAATAAGGTTTCCAAAATTCTTATTGCGCACTGCTGCGCATTGTATGGTTGGCTGGCGAGTTGGTGTGTGGCTTTCGAGCCTTTGAATTGAAAGGCTTGAGGAAACTCCGCCCACGCGTAGAATTGCAGCGTTCGCAAGGGCGCAAGGTGAGAACCTTGGCTACGGAGCAGAAACGAAACGTCCATTCAGCAGGGGACGATGATGCATGTTAAGTTGCTGAGGATGCTGAGTGTGAAGCGGTGAAACGGCCGTCCTGCAAGTGGAAAGGGCAAACAGACGCTGATGACGTCTCTACCGGAAGCGCGGGTAGCCCGATTAGCCGAATGCCACAAAGAACAAAAGGCGGGTTACGACCAACACGCCAGCTAAATTTCCCGTACGCCACAAGTCTGCAAAGGGAATAGACAACATTCTCATCGAAATGAAGCTAGACAACAAATCCGACTACACAATAAACTTCACACGCAAAGCACTCAACACAATCAGCGACCATGCAGACCTGAACAAACCCGACGAAGTGCGAATGTTCATAGCCATGCACAAAACCACAGACGGATACAAACGAAACCTCTGCATAGCCTACAACAAATACGCCAAGTTTTACAACATCGCATGGAACATGCCCAAGTACAGACCAGAAGCGAAGAACATCGCACTACCAACCAAAGAGAAAATACAGATGCTCATCGCAAGCGCAGGGAAGCTCCTCGGAATGAAACTACAACTGAGCATGGAAACAGGATTAAGACCCGTAGAACTCGCTCGACTCAAAGTCAAAGACCTCGACCTAGACCACAAGACCGTTAATCCGACCACAGCAAAGAAAGGCAACGCAAGAACCCTGCCACTTAGCGAAACTCTCACAGCCAAGCTAAGAGAACACATAGCGAACCACAGCCTAGCACCCACAGACTTACTTTTCAAAGGAACAGATTCAGACCACTACGGAAAACAATACCGCGATATGCGAAACAAGCTATCCGAAAGAATAAAAGATCCATCAATCCGAACAATAAGACTCTACGACCTGAGACACTACTTCTGCACAAAGAAACTCAATGACATTCAGAACCCATACATCGTAATGGTGTTAATGGGACACACAAAACTCACAACAACCCAACGATACATGCACCTACTCAACCTCAACGACGACGAATGGACTGCACAGGAGCAACAACAGCCAAAGAAGCCACCAAACTCATAGAAGCTGGATTCCAATACGTCACAACAATCGAAGGAATACAACTATTCAAAAAACGCAAATAACCCTCCTTTTTTCTTTATACCATCAAGAAACATCTTATCTTAGTAAGAGCATCATTGGAACTGATAAAACACTAAGTATCAATCCATAGAATAGTGTTATGAGCGCGATTTCCCAAATGTTTTCTTGTGATATTTTTTCCTGAATAATATCCTTGAAGGAAGAGTGAACGCCTGTCCAATTTTTGAAAACAAATGTGGAAGCGGTAGCAAAAACGATGTTTTGGAACGATAATCCGAAAATGTTTCACCACAATGCGTATTCATTTTGATATTCCTCTTGCAATGCAATCGCAACGACTACCAAAGCAGATATTAGCCATGGGAGAGCTGGAAAAATCAAAGGTGGTCCGCTTATGCTATTGAGGGCATGGAGCGAACCGCTCGAGAACGCTATGCTCCCGTACGTGAATAGAAGAAACCCAAAATACTGCGGATGTCTGGTATATCTGTATGCCCAAAAATCGATCAATTTGATTTCCCTAAATTTGCCATAGAGCCAAGTCACGGCACCAAATACGAAAAAGAACATACCAACCCACATCAAAGAAAAAGCCAATAATGGATGCCCCCACCCTACAGCGTTCATCAACGAGTCCGTCACCATGTAAGGAAGGAAAACTATACTGCCTAAATGCATCACGGTTGAGGAACCGAATGGAGACCACAGCATTAAAAGCGCGCCCAAACCAGCATAAGGGAACATTGAAGATACGAAATAAGCGAAAACGGGCAAGTGCAGTGTAAAAGAACCTAGCACTGACAAGTAGCCTTTTTCAAAAGCAGACCAACGACGATCAAGACCGCCGTGATCCCAAACACAACTAGGACGACGGGCTGCATGACTTGCATTATCTGTAATTCTAGTTGTGGATATTCCCAATACTTCAAATTGTTGGGAAACAGTGCCAATAGCCACTCGTTAAGAATACTGACAAAGGAGAGAGCTGCAACGAAAAAGACAAATGCGAGAACCACCGACGAGAGAACAGCAAGCGCAAATCCTCTAGCCAAAGCTGACCCATTTCTATACGTGATCAGGCCAAGCATTAAGAGTTTGGGTGTAGTGCGAGCTAAAGGTCACCAGAAGATTGTTCTATCTGCACATATTAGCCAAATTAGCTCACCCGCACCATGAAATCATCTTTAGCTCGTGAGCCTTTCGGCTCACTCGCACGTTCCAGCTTAATCGATACGCCAATCGTACGCTCACTAAGAGTTGCTGACGTTTGAATTCGGTCTTATGGTCACGACTGGATAGTTCTTGGCAGCCGCCGTCACCAACTCATTGAACTTATCTTCCGTTGTCTCAGCTGTAATTCCCAAGCGGTCCGCATGAGAAATTCGCACATACTCTGCAAGCCTAGGCACCGCATCTGTTTCATTGTGTTCGATTGTCCTTGCGAGGCATTCCATTGATTTCCCCTTGTAAAACAGATCTACCTTTGATTCTTTGCGAAAGTTGCGCCACCAAGTTGGTAGTTCTCCAAAACAGCCAGGCACGACGATGAACTCGTCTTTGTACTGCGCGACATGGAAAATCAACGAGTGTTTCTTATGCGTCTTTCTTCCAGTGTAAGTCAGTATCACCCAGTTGTCAGGTAGCAGTGAGCGAAAAGGTGAACGAAGGATAGTTTCAAGGATAGGATTGAACAAGTTGTTGGCGAACCAGTACATCATCATTTTCTCGCCCCAATACAATCAAAAATTAACTCTTTAAAATAGCTGTTTGTCTATTAGCTCACCCTTCGGCTCACTCGCCCGTAAGAGATATCTCTTCGCTAAACCATATTGGGTTAGGGGAAAGAAAGCTTGAATAGGGCATTTTCTGGATTATTGCTTGCACTGCTTTTTTTATGGGTGCTGCTGCTTGCATTCGAGGTTCAGCCAGTCAAAGCCGCCACATTCACTGTTCCAGATTATTACCCGACAATTCAAGCAGCCGTAAACGCCGCAAATAGCGGAGACGTCATATTCGTCAGGAATGGGACATACAACGAGCATCTTATCATCAACAAGACTCTCATGCTTGCTGGGGAGAACAGGGCAGGCGTGGCCATCGATGGAAACGAGACAGGACGAGTCATCAGCGTTTTCGCGGACAACTGCACAATCACAGGGTTCACGGTGCGAGGAGGAGGTTTTACGCCTTGGGGTTCAGACAGCGGCATCTACATGGCCAGCTCAAACAACCTCGTAACCAAGGACAATCTGATCAATAACAAAGACTGGGCCGTCTGGCTTGAAAACAGTTCCAGCAACAACACCGTGTCCAACAATCTCATAGCGAACAACTGGCGTGGAATCTACTTGAACCACAGCGCAGCAAACACCATAGCTGGCAACAACATTACAGACGCCAATCAGGGAATCTGCTTTGAAAGCTCCAGCTTCAACGTCGTCTGGAACAACTATATGTCAGAAGGCGCGACCGGCATAGCGGTTTATGATTCTTCCCTCAACAACTCTGTAACGTGCAACACATTCTCAGATAACTCGATGGGAGTTGACGTTGGCGGGCAATCAGCTGTAGACTGTCCATCGAACAACACGTTTTATCACAACAACTTCATCGGTAACTATGAAGACATCCGTTTCTTAACGTTCTTTGGCACGAATTCATGGGAAAACGGCTACCCTTCTGGCGGGAACTACTGGACTGACTACAACGGCACAGACTTGAAAAGTGGTCCTTATCAAAACGAGACTGGAAGCGATGGGATCGGAGACAAGCCGTACATTATCGCTGGCAATGCTACCGACAATTATCCTCTCATGCATTCATTTGTCCCTCTTTCTGGAGATCTGAACCAAGATGACAAGGTCGATATGTATGACGCTATCCTAGCTTCCAAGGCCTTTGGATCAACGCCTTCCGATAAGAATTGGAACTCGGCGGCGGACCTGAACGGAGACGGCCATGTAGATATCTTCGACGTTATCATTCTGGCTCAGAACTTCGGCAAGATTTATCACCCTTAACTTGTGCAACACAGGCGCACTAGAACATCTTGGCTCGTGAGCCGTTCGGCTCACTCGCACGTTCCAGACGATTGCGCGCGCGGTCGCATTAAGCTTTTAGCAAACCAGTGTGATGTTCTTTCAAGGTGACTAATGTGACGGACCAGAGAATTGAAAGACTCGCGAAACTATGTATTCACTACAGTGTTGATGTCAAGCCAAAAGAGCAAGTCGTGATACGGGGAAGCACATCAGCCGTGCCGTTGATCCGCGAATTATATAAAGAATGCCTGCTGCGTCGTGCCCATCCGCTTTTCTTGCCTGTTTCCGATTTCGACTATGCTTTCTACAAGTACGCAAAAGAACCCCAACTGGAATTTGTCTCGCCTTTCTCGAAGTTCCTCGTGGAAAATGAGGATGTGACGATAAGAGTAGTGTGCGACCCAAACCCTAAGCAATTGACAACAATAGACCCTGCAAAAATAAGGAAGCACAGCGCCTCCCAGAAAGAGATCAGCGAGATCTTCCACAAACGCTATGCCGAAGGAAAACTCAGATGGACAGTTCTGCCCTACCCGATCAATGGTCAAGCACAAGAAGCTGCAATGTCACTCGAAGAATACGAAGACTTCGTCTACGATAGCTGCCTGCTTGACAAGAAAGACCCTGAGTTCGAATGGAAGAAAATCCAGAAACAACAAGAAAAGACCTGCAACCTCTTGAACAAGACCAGCCAAATTCGGATGGTGGGTAAAGACACGGAATTGACCTTCAACGTGAAAGGCAGAAAATGGATAAACTGCAGCGGAAAAGAAAATATGCCAGACGGAGAAGTGTACACTGGACCCGTCGAAAACTCGTTGAACGGTACGATAAGATTCACCTACCCAGGAATATACTCTGGCAAAGAAGTAGAGGACATCACACTCACATTCAATAAAGGCAAAGTCATCAAAGCCTCAGCCGCCAAAGGAGACGAACTACTAAGAGAGATACTGAAGATTGAAGGCGCAAACCGCATCGGCGAAGCTGCCATCGGAACAAACTACGGCATAACACAGTTCACTAAGGAGATGCTTTTCGACGAGAAAATGGGCGGAACAATCCACATGGCCCTCGGAAACTCCTACCCAAAAACAGGAGGACTAAACAAATCGGCCATCCACTGGGACCTCCTCAAAGACATGAAGAAAGGCAGCGAAATCTACGCAGACAAAGAACTGTTCTACAAGAATGGAAAGTTTCTGAAAACTTGATCCGCGAACGCTCGCGCGCGCAAAACCTGTAAGCCGAGCCTCTTCTAGACTTCGGAAATTATTAAAGCATTATTACGCATATCATACCTTCTGGGAACATAAATGCCGAAAAAAGAAAAACCGTTAACTAAGAAAGAGCGAGACGAGAAAAGGAAGAAACATAAGGAAAAGCAAAGCAAAACACAGACTTAAGCCCCAAGAAAGAGCTTTGCAAAACTCTTTTTCTCTTTTTACCATAAAGTTGGCTTCTTTAATGAAATGAAAGAAAGACGCGTCAGCTTTGGATATTATTGGCTTCCTCCATTAATGCGAAAGAAATATGTTTTAGCTTGTTTATTTATCGTTAATTTGTAGCTGAGATTTATGCCGAGTGTAATGAAACGTAAACAAAAGAATACTCAAATCGCACAACAGAAAAAGATAGAACGGGATAAAGAAGCGAAAAAGAAACAGTTGAGACAGCAACTTCCTGCCAAGGGCAAGAAACGTTAAAGCCACTAAAGGAGCTATGGTAACCTCTAGAAGCGCGCGCCTTGCGGAACCGCGAGCGCGATGGGAAGCTGTGGTACAATAGGCATCATTTCTACTTCATTGCTTCTTTCTTCTTTTTTTCTTCTTTCATCCTTTCTCTCTTTCTTTTAGTTGTCATCGCATCACGTTCTATTTACCATATATCTCTAACAATTTCGTAGACTTGTTGTAAAGAATATCTATTTCTATGTTTCCTTGCTAATTTTCCTATTTCACGCGCCCTTACGCGCGCATCGTTTTGGATAAGCAGTGCGAATACACTATAAGCCGCGAAGCACCTATTATCGGAAATGCAACCTAATCAGCAGAGGAGCCAAATCAATCCTGGTACCCGCGTAAAAATCATCTTGAAGCAAGACCAACGCAACGGCAAATTAACTGAGGGCATCGTCAAGAATATCCTCACCAACAGCTCAACTCACCCCCACGGAATCAAGGTACGACTAATAGACGGCAAAGTCGGCAGAGTACAATCAATAATAAAATAGTAGCGCGCGAGGATTAGGGCCGTCTTTGTATGAGTATCCTGTCTATTTTTCCTTCTGCTAGTTGTTCCTGCAACTCTTTGACGAAGCTGTAGAATTCGTCTGGAAACATGGCGACTTCTGTGTTCATGTCGAACGTTTTTGTCTGGGCCACGGTGTTGGCGTAAAGGCCGTTCTTGATTCCTTCCACACTAACCCGTACCATACCATCATCCATAGAAAGAAGAAAGGAAGATAGATTATATACATATCTAACGCGCGCGCGCAAATAACCCTCTTTTTTCTTTATCCATTAAGCGAGCGCAAAGTCAATGATCGACACGGAATCCTGCTAATTCTCCGTCTCCAACGACATTCAAATTGTGTATGAAGTCGCCCTGACCATTGCTGGTCATGGGAAATGAACCGTGATCAAGCCAACCACTTCCGTAGTATCCGCATGAAAGTGTGTTGTTGTGGATTATGCTTCCTCCGTATATCAACTGCGTGTAGATATTGATGAAGTTGCAGTTATCAAGTAGGATCATTCTTCCGTCATTTGCGTACTCAAAGTCTGCGGCATGAATCGTGATCCATGCCGAGTTATTCATGTGCAATGAGAACGACGTTGACAGGTCTGAACTGCGGTCCATTATGTCTAACCGTCTGAACTCAATCAGGTTAAGCTGGAATTGCCAATCCGTGCCGACCAGTTCAACAATGTTCTTGGATATCTGCAAGCTTGGCGCAGTCCTAGCCAAAACCTCTTCAAATACGGCATCACCGTATTTTATAGTGTTGCTTAGGCTTGCAAAATAGAGTGCTGGGCCTCCGAAACTAAACAGCATCTTGCCAGTTATATGCAGAAAATTGACCAAATAGAAACCGTAGTGGTCTGCATCGTGGCCGAGAACGACAATATTCTCTAATGTAGAGTACAGCAAACCTGAGTTCCCGAAACCAGGATCGCTGCAAATTCCGTTTCCAGTTCCATTCCCTGAAAACTTTACTACCAAATTCTTGATTGAGACAGTGAGAGTGCCTACTAACGTTATGCCATTTGTATCAGGGGATGTGACCTCAATGACTGTTCCTCCTGCGGAGGAAAGAATCCCATCGGGATCGAGAGGAAGACTCTGTGGCTCAGTGAAAATCCCTTCGCCGACAATGCTTATACTCTTGTTGACTGTGAACGGGCCGTACACCCCATTCTTCAAGAAGACAAGACCTCCACTTGGAGTGGAGTCTATTGCTCGCTCGATTATTTGACTGGAATTGTCCCCCGAAAAGTCTGCTTTTCCTGTGGAGCCGTTGTAGGCTTTCACGGTATTGTTTTCCCAAGAGATTAGGTAACTTGCCTCAAAGCGTGAATCGGCAGTTGTTCCAGGCGTCCCCTGAGGACCCTGAACGCCCTGCAAACCTTGATCACCCTTGTCTCCTTTAGGACCTACTGCCAACCTCAAAGAAACCAATGAAGAAACAAGACTGGAAAGTACAACGATTACCGCGAGGCTCACGATGAAAGTGGTTCTTGAAATTCTTAACTCAGAGATCTTCTCATCCTCAAAACCCAAATTCACTCTTGTCTGTTTAAATGATTTGTCCATAAAACCTTGGCGTGCGCTTTTTATTCCGAAACGAAGAGAAAAAGGCTCGTGAGCCGTTCGGCTCACTCGCACGTTCCAAGCGATACGCCAAAAAACCGACACACTCAAAACTAACGACGCGCGCACTCGCTAGATTTAAAATGTCGTGTCCCTTTTTCATGTAATGTGTCCTTATGCCGCGACCGCCAGAATTCAGACCTGAAGACAAAATGAAGATGCTTCTATGGAGCGATCGTCACTGTTGCCTGTGCAAGAAGCCGTGTGGGATCGACATCGAAATAGCGCATATTGACCGCAATGCAGGCAACGACATGGATAATGGAATGCCCGCTTGTTATGATTGCCATGCTAGGATTGACCGATACAATCCTGAAACCAAAAGAGGAAACAAGTATAGGATTGAGGAATTGAAAAAACGCAGGAATCAGGTTTACGAAGAATTCACTAGGAACCTCGTTCCACCCATTCTGTTTCGTCCTACGACGGAGAGAACAATGGCAAGCCCTCGAGCTGGAGACACTTTGCCCTTCATCGCGACAATTATCGAGCACAATGGTGACTCTCTGCCCGTGAAACTAAAGGTCGAGGTCAAGGTGATTCTTGCCGATGACATCAAAGATGTGCCAGATGAAAGCGGATACTATACTGGTAAGGTAATATGGAACATGAATCCTCGCAGATATTTCTTCGGAGGGTTCAGCATTGCCAAAGACGACGCCGAACGGGCACGAAAAGAAGAACTTAAGATCGAAGCAAGAATTACCGTCATTGACCAGTTCGAAAGGGAACATAAGCTTTTACCCGAATGCTGGAGCTACAAGAAAGTGAGAGAAGGTCTTTACGTGTGGAATCTGGAGCCTAGATCCTTTGCAGATTGGACTTGATCGGATCGTGCTACATCAGGCTAGTCGCATGACGCTCGCGCTCCCACACGCGCGCTACAAAAGTTAGGCGCACACCCCTATACAAAAGAAGCGTTAAAATATGGCTTCAGGCAACCCATCAACGCATGGTGATTTCTTGAAAGTGGTGAATGAAAAAGATCTAAGGAAGGAAGTTATGTTTCGCGATGTTCGTGTGCATTTGGCGAATCTTGTGGAACAACCTGATTTCGTCGTAAGGACAGCAGTTATTCCGCCAAACAGCTCAGTACCTCCGAAGCCGCACGCACATAAGATGCGCCAGATAAACTATGTTATTGATGGCAAACTGGCGATAACCAACGGCAAAGAGACCGTTGATTTGAGGAAGGGAGATTTCATCATTCTCGAAAGCTTTGAAGAACATTATTACAGAACAACGAATGATTATGCACACGTCTTCGAAGTGCAGTTTTCGACGCATCTGCGTGTAGAAAAGTAGCGCGCGCTAATCCTTAAGGCTTATATGAATGATACTAAAGAGTGTTGCAAGGGGGAAGACAATCATGAGTTTCTTCAAGAAGATTACGGACAGGGTTACGAAACCTAAATCTAATGTGTCCTTGAGACTTGACAAGAATACCTTCAACTTTGGAGATAAGGTGGAAGGCACATTGACTGTGAGTTCAGAGGAAGAGGTCGATGTCACAGAAATTAGAGCTGAACTTCGATGCGATGAGAAAAAGAAGGAATATGTACAAATGTCAGACGGGCACGGGGGTGACCAGTGGAAAAATAAAACAATTTATCGTGAAAACCCGCAGGCCTCGGGACCAATTCACCTTTCCGCAGGATATAGAGGCGAGTTTCCATTCAGCACAAATGTCGCAGGAGGACAACCCAGCTATTCTGGTGACGCTAGAACCGTCACATGGACTCTCAAGGGTGTTATTGGGATTAAGGGGCGACCTGACGTTACAAGCCCGACAGCGGGCATTCAAGTGGCAGGAGCGCCTACAACCGTTACCACGGAGAAAATAGTGGAACGCGAAGTCGTTATGATACCCTGTGAATACTGTGGGGGGCTGTTTCCGCAAACGGTGACGACTTGTCCAAGATGCGGTGCGCAGAGAAGAACCTAAAGGAACTTTTCATACCAGCGCGCGCTATAACTTTTCCGCAAAATCCAAAACGGGCTTAGAAATGATAGTAGAGGACTGTTGTAGTTATCTTCGAACAGTCTTCCTTCAGATGCTATTTGTTTAACGACTTCCGCATTTTTTCCATTGTCTCGTTTTCTTTTGTTCGTTTCTGCTCCCCTGATTTCCTTCTCTCTTCAATTTCCTTATTGTGACTTTCAACACGTCTATTTGTCGCCTCTACTAGAGCTTTCACCCAATCAATCTCGCTCTTCATTTCCTCTGGTATCGTCACGACTCTGAGTTTCTTGCCTACGATTTGTACTTCCCTTTTCAAGGGATAGAGGCTCGTTTTGTGTTCGTTCTGAAAAATCTCTTCCCACCCAAAGTCTGGGGTTGAATCCAATTCAAGTTCAAACGCATATGCTTCAGCAAAAGCATCAATTTTCTTGATTTTAATCTTGCTGGCATCAATTGGTTTGAGATTCACTTTTTTCAAAGGTCTTTCCATCTCTTGAACCCTCAACTTTTAGATAAGTTCGGTTCAGCTATAACCTTTCCGCAAAACCAAAAAAGAGGGGTGTTTGCGGATAATGGCGACGTCGCCAGCCTTGCTAGGCTACGACCAACACGCCAGCCATTACTGCTGTGATTCTTACGCGCGCGAGCGTGAAGGTGGGATGGTGGTGGATACCCCTCCTAGGTTTCAATGTACCATGAATATTTGGATCCAAATAGGTCACTTTAGGGTTCATGTAATCAGGGTTATAGGTGGGTTTCCAAGCAATGATTGCCACGGTCCTTCCCACATGACCTAATGAAGCATTATCCTCAGCATCTTACGGAGTCATGGACGGTTAAGGACTTCAAGTTCTTTGTCAAGCCGAAGACCATGCATAGACTTTTGAAGAACACGGTGAGAAGCCTCTGCTTACGTACGTGTTTTTGTTTCCTCTCACCATAAATACTTGGAGTGCTAGATTTTCGTTTATGGGATACCAATCGCGTGGGGGAGGTTCGCCTCGCGGCTCGGGACGAGGACGCGGAATTCAACACGGTAAAAAAGCCAAAGCCAAAGCTAAGGAGCAGAAACGCCAAAACATGGGAAATTTTGCCTCGCAAGAGGACGTTCTGCCAGCTCCAGAAGAGATTGTGAACAGAACATGCGCAACTCTGCATAATCTTGGAAGCCAGAGGTTTGCCCTCGCCCCGTTTGGTGAGCACCTCAACCGTTGGCTCGTGAACTTGAAAGATGTCTTGTCCGAGTTCGAATCAAGCCCTGTAATCACGATGGATGACCAGTTCGTGGAGGAGCGTTTACGGGTAGTCTCAGATGTTGAACTTGATTTTGCCAGAAGGCGAGACAGAGAAGCTTCGCTTAGTGGTATTGTCAAGAGCCTTTCTGAAAACAGAGCAGTCCTCGAAGAAATCGAGGAGAACTGCGCCGTGACAAAGCAAGAGATCGAGGGACGAAAAGAAGCTGAAATCAAGCGTCACTCCGCCAATGTCGCCGATATCAAGGAAGAACTGAACAAGATAGTCCAAATGAAGGCAGGCATCTTTAGACGGGTCTCGAAAGAGGTTAAGGCGCAGAAGGAGGCAGAAGCGACGCAAAGACTGAATGCTGCGCAAAGAGACCTGGCTTCCGCGGAGCAGCATCTAGCTGCTGAACAAGAAGAGTCAGAGAAGAAATACGAAGAGAAGAAACAGCCTATCACAGAGCAGATTCAAGGGCTGGAGAAGGAGATTGAAAGTCAGGAAATAGATGAATCCGTGGAAGTCAGACGAGTTGCCTGCGAATCTCTTGTCAACGCAGTGAACTCCTTGATTCAACGGAAAAGCAGTTCAAGTGCGTAGCACAGTCAGCTACAAAGAAGTCAGAAGCTTCTTCAAGGGTTAGATCAGTTTTGTCAAAACAACCTCTGGCTGAAACTCTTCCTGAGATCTGACTGAGGCTTCTTCTACGTAAAGTTGCACCGCGTACTTTAGTGCTTCCTCGCTTACTGGAATGTAATCGAAATCAGACTGGAAATAGCTTAGCATCGAAGCGGCACACGCAAAACGCATTGCACGATCCTCGAGCCTCGCGGAGAAACGAACAGACTCCTTTTCTATTTCGTCCAGGATCGCCCTCCTCGCTCTCGTGAACATCTCCTGTGCCTTTGAGGTGAGCATCACCGGTTTTTGCTTGAACCTTCCCGCCACCAAAGGATGATTCGTTTGAATAGCGTAGACTAGCGAAAGATGATCCCTCACTCTTTGCGCTCCTTTCTCGATGTCGACCTCTCCGAAGGCTAAGCGCATCTGACTTTCTGCTATTTCTACGAAGCGTTGCTTCGTCAGTTTGTGGAGTCGACACAGCATCCTGTCCTCGATCGCACTGAAGTTCGGGTCTTGAACGGTAACTTCGTAGCCCCTTCCCGACGCGGCGACGTTATAGTTCACGCTGAAGAAGCCAGTGAAACGGTAGGGCCCGATCGTTTCTCTTTCCGTTTCATACTTGATTTCGCCCCGTTCCATCGCAAGCTTCAACGGTTCGACCATTCCCTTGTACTTGAACCAGTCATTGAATTCAGGAACGACGAAGTTGAAAACTCGCCCCGTATAGGCCTGACCGATCCGGATGAATTTTGCCGGAGTAATGCCGCCAGCATAACGGTTGCGACCCGGTATCCCGTGCGGCGGCACCTTTGCGTCAAATTTTCCCAAGATGAGATCACGTGCCGAGAAGCTCTTGCCCGTTCCAGGTTCACCAAACAGCGAGAGGTTCCATCCTGTTCGCATTCCAGTTTTACCGGTCGCATGGATTATTTCAACGTCTGCCAATCCATATTGTTGCGTAAGGCTTAGCAAGCAGTCGAAAAACAGGAGTGGGCCGAAAAGTTGTTTGAGATAGTCTGCGATGTGATGTATGGAAAAGGACTTGCCGAACTCAACCGTCTGCTCAAGTCGATACTTTAGCAGGTCGCTCAGGTATTGGTCAAGCTCTTGATCCATTCTTTCGATGAATAGGCGTTCTTCGCTCACCGAGTCAGACTTAATGCTTCCTGAAGGTGCAGAAGGAGAAGTCATAATTGGTTTCCTTATCTCCTTTCGGCCTATCTCCAGCTCCTGCCGTATTACGGGCAGGGTCTCTTCCAATATTGACCATTCAATCGACTGCTTGCTCTCGTACGACCGCACGATCACGCCCGACTTTTCTAAGTCTGACAAAATCTGAGAGGGATCCACGCCTTCAGGAAGGTTCCGTTTGACCTCATTCAAGTTGCAGCCCCTACTGGACTCCAAAAGACACTTCAATACTTCTGAACAATTTTTGCCATATTTCATCTTCGCCTTCGCGAGCGCTGACTGAATTGCTTTCCATGAATCTTCTAGCCGAAACTCCCCCTTCTCAAACGTGTAGTATTTGCCCCTGAAAACCTCCCACTCGCGTGGTTTGCTGCTTCTAAAGATCACCTTGAGCTGTTCGTCGCTGACGTTCGATGCGATTTCAAGAGCTGCCTTCTGCTCGTCAATGTCCCATTCGTTATTGTAATTTTGAAAATACAGAATGCCTGACGACTTTCCGACTTTGTAAAGCATTGATCTTGGCAAAAGACGCCTGAGAAGAATCTCCCTTTCGAATATCCTGTCATTCAACATTTTCAGTTCATGATTTAGAAGCAGACGCCAACTATAAGATTTGCTAGAGGCTAAGCAGTTCGATAAGCGTTCTCAACCGCCACTTTTTCGTTTGGCTTTATCCAGCCTTCATTTTCAAGTTCTTCAAGCCCCTTCTTAAGTCGCTTCTCAAAATCTCCCGACGCTATCAGATTATTCGCTGCAGCGACTTTGTCCACGTCAGTTTCGAGTTCCTTGTCGTTTTCAAGCGCCTTTCTGAGGAGGCTAACCAGTTTCTCGATGCCCTTAGAGCGCGGTCTCAGAAAACTGGAAATTCTGGATCCGAGACCTGAGACGCCTAGGGCGGTTCCGATTCGTAGAGCAAACCCTTTGTATTCCTGAGCGATGACAGGTTCGAACATTAAATATTTTTTTTCACTGTCTATTTGAAGGCCAGCCAGGTAAATTGGAACGCCAATAAGCATTGGACTCACGGTCTCCCATGGAACCATCGTCTCCTCTATTTCTGACATGGACAACGTGATTTGCGCGATTAAACCGTTAATGTTTTTTGTGAGGACCTGCGTCTTTTCCTGCAATTCCTCAGTCTCGGCGTTCTTCTCTTGAATTTTGAGGTCTCTCGACTTCTCAAGACTGACGATTCTCATCTTTTCTTCACCGATCAATTTCGAATACCGCTCGTTCAGCTTCTTCGTTGCCTTTTCTGTTTCTTTCTGTGTCTTGGTCATGCGGTCTGAAAGAGATTTTACTTTTCCATTCACGCTGGAAAACTGCTTCTTAACTTGCCTAACTCGCACGTTCCACCTGGCTTCACCAGGTTTGTCTTTCTTTGCCCTTCGCAGGTCTCTTCTTTTTTCGTACTCAGTTTTGTCTTGTTCAAGTCGGATAAGCTGCTTCTCCAACTCTTGCTTTTCCGCGAGGGTTTCTTCAATTCTCGCGTCGTTGTTTTTTGTTATCCTAGAGATTTCCGAGCTGCGCTCATCCTCGAGTTTCGACGTCTTCTCACGAACAGTCACGCTCAAAATTGAAATGCGTTGGTTGAAGTCATCTTGAATTTCCTTGAGTTCTTTCTCAAGCCTATCTCCATGTGCCCGAGTTTCTTCAGCCACGACTTCCATCGCATACTGCAACCCTTTGATTTGTACCTGCAGAGTAGCCAAGTTTTCTAAGATTTCTTCTGCGATCCTTATGGCATTTTCTTTGTCAATTCGCAAGGGAAGAAAGTAGTCAGGCCATGGCGTTGAAGAAACAGCGATCGTTTTTGTCTCTCTGAGAAAGCTCGTCAAATCCAAAACTGTCTCTTTGTCCGAAACATACCCTGCAATCGTTATTTGCTTTTGCGTGGAAAACCTATTGAAAACTGCGGCTTCGCTACGTAATGCGCTGACGTACTGTTCTTGTTCTCTAGCGCTTCTTTTGATAGTTTCGGCAAGAGCCTCAGGATCTGGCGGTTTCAGAGAGGAAACGTTGCCAGAGACAAGCTTCATTCCGTCGATTAGGAAGCTCTTCTTTCCGTGGGGAATACACCATATAGGATAGTAAACCTTAGACATGAAGGATGGAACCATTGCGTGTTCTCTAGCCCGCCACTTTTTCCATCCGACTTCAATAGCACATGCTATCGCCGCAAGTTCCATATCATCAGACAATTCAGTGTCTCTATTTTTGTTCTTATCTGCAAAGGGCAGAATTAAGTAGGGTGCGGACATCTGCTTCCACAGCATATCGTGTTTCCCAGTTCACTTATAACTCATGCGAAAAAAGAGCCCACAATCAAATCCATCCAAGAAGACTAGGAGTCAGAGTGATCTTTCTAAGCGATGGAGAAGAATTCAAAATCCCATGAACAAGAAGGCTTTATTTTCACCTCAAGAATCGCGCATATACGCCCTTGAACTTGTCCGGCATTGATTTCAGCGGTGAATCACCGAATGTTCTCCAAGAAGATCACGTGCGCATGCTATGATCCTCTGCAAGTAAGCCGTCAGATCTTCTTCAAACTCCCCTTCGGTCGGGTCTACTTTCAGATTTGTCATAAATTCTCTGAAGTATGAGAATTCTTTCTTCATTCGAACGTTGCTATGCGCAAGAAATTCCTCGATCTTTGCTTCTGCGCGTCCGTCGATATCCGGCACTCTATGTCTCGCCATGTCACTTAGGACGAAACAGTTATTCAGCATGATTTGTATGTTCTGCCACACACCCTCTTCATCTTTCGGATCCACAGGGGTTTGGTTTATCCAGTCCAGAAAGAAATCGAACATTCGGTTGGTCGGAAAAGTTTCTTCTCGAAAAACTTGGAATGCAATGTCGTCCGCGTACAAATCCTGCACGTGGTTAACAGCCTCCTGAATAACAGTGATCTCATAGCTCCGCGTCAAGTGGTTTTCACGTCCAATTTGCTTTCCAACCTTATCCAGCAGGCGGCGATTGTGCGATGGATGATGCATATTCGTCCTGTAGACGTGGGACATCTCATGCACAAGAAGCCCTTCGACCATTCCGGATCTCAGAGCCTCTCCCGAAACAACGATGATATTACTGCCACCCCTTTTCGTTGAGTATCCCATAAAAGGCAGTTTAGGGTCAACCAGAACGTCGAGTTTATCCGAAATTTCAAAACCCGCGTCCTTCATCATCCTTAGAGCTTCATTCGCAACTTCTTTCACGAGACCGTTCTCAGAAGACATCGCTCTACCACCTTCGCCTAATCATGACTTCACTTCTTTTTACCTTCAAGTACGCACACGAGCAAGATAAAAACCGATATTTCAAAGCTCGTTTAAGAAAGACCACGTCGTGGAAGCATCTCCTCATAATATTGCTCACACAACAATTGCGTTCCTCCAAAACTCATTACGTCCGCCACTCGATACCAGTTAGGTTCGAAGAACAAAATATAAGATTTTTCTGCACCCACCAAGCTCCGGCAAATTTCGTGAAAAAGATCGCACTGACACGAAATCTTGTTACTTGCAATCCTGAGGATGTTACTGTGGGGCCACAGTCACAAGACCTTATCTATCCACGCTGATTCAGAGCATAGTCAGATGAAGGAGTACGAAAAACCGCGATAACTTCCCCCTATTGTCAATTTCTCCTTCCTTTCTCCACATTTCGTCGCGGTCTCGCACTCCTGAAATCATTGTCTAGATCGTCCTTCAGTGGATGTCCTGCAATTTCGCAAGCATGAGCAACGATCCTATACTGTCGCTCATCCAACACACGTCTCACATCAAGAGCTGCCGATGCGAAAAGCTGAAGCGCTGCATTGCAGGTATCTATAAAGTTCTCATCACCTTCGCCCAACGCAGCGTCCTGTACTTTTGTCCATTTTGGTCCCATTCTTGCCGAAACAAGGTCCCACAGCTGGCTTTCAGAATCATAGAGGATTCGGTGATGCACCGCTAGAATTCGCGCCAAGTGAATTGCCAGTAGAGACCGTTGAACTGCTGCGGAACTTCTTTGCCCTAACTCCAAGTTCCCGATCAATTTGTGAACTTCTTCAGCCCAGCCCGTCAGCTCTTCGGCAACCCATTTGTCTGCTCGTGTGCCCAGAAGCTCCCAACGCCACTCTTGGGCTTCTCGCTTCAGTGCCTCCGCGATGCTTTTGGGATCATAGATTAGCTTTGCGCTGCGCCACGCGGGGACAATTCCTCCAACCTTGCTAGGGCTTCTGAAAGCTATACGGTGACTTCGGCCGGTTGCCCAAGACACGGAGATCAAGAATCCCTGAAATCTCTCGAGCGCATAGCGGGATCCTCTTCCTATCGCGTGGATGTCAATGTCTGATTCTTTATAGGCGTCGCCTCTCACCCAGCTTCCGAAGAGAACTACTCCTTCAGCACCTTGATCTATGAGTTTACGAGAAAACTTTCTAGAAACGTCCAAGACTCTTCTGTCCATTACTCGAATTCCTCTATTCGACTGATCGCTCTTTGCGCAGGCAAGACGTGTCAAGATAATGGTGCGGGGGATGGGACTTGAACCCATGAACGCCTGCGCGACAAGGTCCTAAGCCTTGCTCCTTTGACCAAGCTCGGAAACCCCCGCTCATCGACCAGCTAGGTGTTGAATTTCACCGTCTTCTTTTATATGTTTAGCCCACAACCTTAGGAACGCTTAAAACGTAAGAAACATTTTCGTAATTAGCAAACATGAAGTGCCTCGGTAGCCTAGCCCGGTGGGGCTCCGCCTTGGTAAGGCGGGGGTCGCGGGTTCGAATCCCGCCCGAGGCTCCACCTAGCTTTAAGACAGGCTTCGGAGTACCCGAAAATCATATAACTTGAGGCGTCTAATTCGCGAAGTGGTGTTGCTGTGAGTTCTGAGAGACAATTCACCACCGAAGAATTGAAGCAATACAATGGGAAAGATGGAAAACCAGCTTACATTGCCTACAAAGGCAAGGTCTATGACGTCACCGATGATTTCCTTTGGGTCGAAGGTGACCATCAAGGCGAGCACTCTGCTGGCGTAGACCTTACCGAAGAAATGCCGCGTGCCCCTCACTTGGAAGACGTGCTTGAAAGGGTCAAACTGATCGGAGTTCTGACAAAGTAAGAAAAGAAAGAAATCTGCTGTTTTTTTGAGTAGATTTTTATCTCGTCAAATTCGTGGCTCGACAAAACGTTAAAAGAAACTGGACTAGGAAAGTGTTCTTGTGAGAACATGAAAGAAGGGAATTGTTTTGGCCTTTACACAGACGGAAAATGGGTTGAATCCGTCTCGGGAGAGACACGCGCGCAGGGTAAGATCCGAT
>CAVTZU010000016.1:0-61312 GCA_963739305.1 Candidatus Bathyarchaeota archaeon
AGACCGTGCCGACGAGCATCATCGCGGGGATGTTCAACTTCCGGGCCAGGGAGTACTTCCAGACCGAGGACGCGGCCCGGGAGGCGCCCCGCGTGCAGTTCACGGCACCGCCGGCTGCTTCGCCGCCCCCGGCGACGCCGGAGTCGCCGGCCGCCCCGCCGCCGGCCCAGTCGAGCTGACCGGCCTGCGGAGAGCAGTCGCGCTGGCGGGCGCGCTCGCCGCGCTTGCCTTGCTCGTGCCGGTCGCCGCGGGGGCGTACGGCCTGCCGAACGCAGACATCGCCGTCCAGGTCGCCCCGGACGGCTCGTTGCTCGTCAGCGAGCACATCACGATCGACGGAGCGTTCCACGGCGCCTACCGGGACGTCCCGCTGCGGAGCGGCGAGTCGATCGACCGCATCGCGGTCAGCGAGCAGGGCACGGCGTACACGCGCGGAGGCAGCACCGAGCTCGGCAGCATCGACACGCCCGGGACGTACAACTACGAGTCGAGCAGCAAGCGCGTCCGGATCGTCTGGCACTTCCAGGCGGCCGGCGAAGCTCGGACGTACACGGTCTCGTACCGCTTTCGCGGGCTCGCCGTCGCCTACGACGACGTCGTCGACGTGAACCTGAAGGTCTGGGGCGCCAACTGGGCCGCGCCGCTCGGGAACCTGACGGCGTCGCTCACGCTCCCCCACGCCGCCCCGCTCGACGCGAGCTACCTCGTGTACGGGCATCCGGTGTTCGTGAACGGCATCGTCTCGCGCACGCCACAGGTTGCGAACCTGCGCGCGGTCAACGTCCCGAGCCACCAGTTCGTCGAGCTTCGAGTCGTCTTCCCGCGCGACCTGCTCAGCTCGACCGCCGGAGCGAAGGTGCAGCCGGGCCTCGGGCTCGCCCGGATCGTCAAGGCGGAGGCCGACGACCGGGCGAGCTACCAGCGTGACCACGACCGGATCGAGAACGCAAAGCGCCACATCGGCCGCATGCTCCTCTACCTGCTCCTGATCGGGGTCGGGCCCGCCCTCGCGATCATGCTGCTCGTTTGGCTCCTCTTCGGCCGCGAGCGCAAGACGGGTACGACCGCGAGTACGAGCAGCAGCCGCCCGCCGACACGGAGCCGGCGCTCGTGCCCGCCCTGCTCCGCCAGGACAAGACCGCCGGCTCGCAGGAGTTCACGGCAACGCTCTTCGACCTGATCCGCCGCGGCCGCTACAAGTCGGCGCCCGTCAACACCGAGAAGAAGCTCTGGGGCGGGATCCGCCACGAGACGGTGGCCGACCTGCTGGTCAGTCCGGGCGACACGAACGTCAAGCTGGCCGCCTTCGAGCAGCCGATCGCCGACGTGGTCGACTCGGTCGTCGATGCCGACGGAGAGCGCCTGAGCGCGATGATTCGGCCAAACGCATATATCTTTCCGTTCGTCTAGACACCTTACGCCAAGTTTGTAAGGCGAAATCATGAGTCTTGCAGAGAAGATATTGAGACTGAAAAAAGAGAAAAAAGCTGTTGTGCTGGCTCACAATTATCAGAGGCCTGAGATTCAAGACATAGCGGACTACGTTGGAGACAGCATAGAGCTCAGCAGAAAAGCGATGGAAGAAAAAGACGCCAAAATAATTGTTTTCTCAGCCGTCGACTTTATGGCTGAATCCGCTGCAATACTGAACCCTGAAAAGAAAGTGCTCTTGCCCACGCCCGGTGCACGGTGCCCGATGGCTCAGATGCTCACGGTGGAAGAGATAAAGCGGGCCAAATCAAAGCATCCAAAGACCCCAGTGGTTCTGTACGTTAACACACTGGCTTCTGCAAAAGCCGAATGCGACGTGTGCTGCACTTCAGCAAACGCAAAGGAAATTGTCTCATCATTGGAAGCGGACACTGTCTTGTTCGGACCAGACCGCAACCTAGGTGAATACGTTCACAGGAAAACAGGCAAAACCGTGATTCCCATCCCAGAATGGGGCTTCTGTCCAACTCACGTGCTGTTTCAGCCTGAAGACATCCAAGTATTGAAGTTGGCGAACACTGGCGCAGCTGTTATGGTTCATCCTGAGTGCACCTTTGAGACGCAGAAGACGGCGAATTTCGTCGGGAGCACATCTCAGATGTGCAGGTATGCAAAAGAGAGTTCAGCCCGAACGTTCATCGTTGGAACCGAGATGGGCATCCTGCACAGACTAAGGAAAGAGAACCCGTCGAAGCAATTCTTTTTGGCTTACGACGGTGCGGTCTGCCCCAACATGAAACTGAACACACTTGAGAGAGTGTACGCTTCTTTGAAGGAAGAAAAACACGTTGTGACTGTGCCCAAAAAAGTTGCGAAGCAGGCGAGAAAGGCGCTGGACAGAATGTTCGAAATGACATAGTTAAGACCACTCATTTCTCATAAGATGGAACGTCGCACGAGGATGTAAGAAAAATGTCGGCGCAGAAGAAACTTGAATCGACGATTCGTCGCAGCGTAAGAGTTTCACGGTCACTTGGGTGCCTTTCTTGTCGTCGGAGTTAGAATGGGAACCCTTGCCAAAAGACATCTGAAAGATGAGCTGAAGGATAAGCTCAGTTTGCGCGCAACGTTGAATGTTCCTTTTCGCGTGCCATTCTCATGCACGATTGACGGTGTTCAAATGACGACGGGTTGCACGGTTGGAAACCGGAGGCTTTCACTGGAGAATTCAAAGGGAGAAATCTGTGGGAACCTTCGTTGCGGATGGTTCACGCGAGACATTGAAGGTGCGCGTAAAGCCGGAGATCGTTAAGGGTTTGATAAGAAAAAGAACCAATCGGATTTCTAACGAAGAGCTCGCTGCCCAGGTTTCGCGAATGTCTGACGATCAGCTTTTCACTGTTGGCAGGCGGTGAGACGTTGCGGGAGCAAAGGTTTCAAGTTGGAAGAGAAGACGTGGAGGTCGCGAAGAGCCTTCTGCTGAACCGGAAGCTGACCTTATGCGTAGTAAAGCACGGCGAGATTCTTTTCGAGTCAAGACTGCAGGGTGTCGTATCCTTCTTAGAGGCTGTCAAGAAGATCGGCAACAAGCTTGAAGGCGCGTCGGTTGCGGACAAGGTTGTGGGAAGAGCCGTTGCTTTACTTTGCGTCCATTCCAAGATTAGATATGTCTTCGCAGGCACTCTGAGCAAGGAAGCGAAGACCGTGCTTGAAAACCACTCAATATCGTTTGAGTCGGACGAAGTTGTTGATAACATACTTAACGTCTCGAGGAAGGGCATTTGCCCGTTTGAACTGCTCGTAAAGGACGTTTCGGACTCAGATGAAGCGTACAGAAGACTTGTGAATGCCTGTGATTCCAAGAAGCCGTTGGAACTCATGGAGGTTGAGGAAATTGTTGGAGAACACGAACGACTTATATCAGAGGATAACGAAGAACTGAAGAGTATAAGAGAAAAGAAGTTGACGGATCTTAAGGCGAGAAGACACATGAGTTGCGAACCCGTTCACGTCACCGACGCAGATTTTGACGAAACAGTGAAGAAGCATCCGTTGGCCCTGATTGATTTCTGGGCTGCCTGGTGCGGACCCTGCCGGTCTCTGGCTCCGACGATCGAGGAGTTGAGCAGAGATTACGCTGGGAAAGTGTTGGTTGGAAAACTGGATGTCGACGAGAACCCCGCGAAAGCGGAGTGCTTCCAGGTTTTCAGCATTCCGACCGTGCTGATAATGAAGAACGGGCAGGAAGTGGAGCGCATAGTCGGATGTGTTCCAAAGAAACAGATTGAGGCTGCTTTGAAAAAACACATGGTGTAGAGAGCTGAATGGACACTCAACAGCGTAGAATGATCGGTGCTCTTCTGCTTTTGCTAGGCGTTTCGTTCTTGGCGGTCGGAATTTACACTGGACAGTTGAACACCATTGTGGATCTTCTGAAGAAGGTTTTCCCTTAACTCTGAAGGGCTGAGGATTCTTGAGGCAAACTGGCTATCCGTTGCTTCAAGGGTTGTCTGAAAAGTGGTGGTAGAGACGAGTCCGCCTAAAATTGAAGGAAAAAAAGCGGAGAGGGAAGCAATTCTGGAAGCTGCAAAGCTGATGGTCGTTGCTGCCCGAACCGCTCCTAAGACGGCAGGGATTGATGATGTATTATCGTTGATCATCTATGGTCCTGAGAAGGATGTTGTTGCTGAGAAGATGGAGGAAATTGCGGCAGAGAGAGGAATCGAGGGGTTCAGACGGGACGCCAAAAACGTCCGAGATTCTGATGCGGTCATTCTTGTCGGCGTCAGAGCGAGTCGAAGCGTCGGACTGAACTGCGGGGGTTGCGGGTTTAAAGACTGCAAGGCGTTTGACGGAGCTGAGAAGGTGCTTGGTAGAGATTTTGTCGGTCCTGCGTGCATTTTTAAGTCGCTGGATCTTGGCATAGCTTTGGGGTCGGCAGTCAAAGTCGCCGGAATCCTGAATGTCGATAACCGAATTATGTATCGGGTTGGCACGGCAGCAGTCAAACTGAAGTTGCTCCCCGAAGCTACCATAATAATGGGGATTCCAGTTTCTGCGCGCGGCAAAAGCATCTATTTTGATCGTGTCAAGTAGTCCTTAACTCGTCGGACTCGTTTTTTCGCGCATTTTTTCAAGAGTCCAGCGGATGCTAGAGCTCAGTTCTCTGAGTCGATCTGAGTCAAAGTTTCTGATCAAGATCTCACGTACGACATCGCCGTCTCTTATGATGTCGAAGCAAAGGATTCTGTCAGGGTCCAGCTGGCCGTTCCGAACCAGTTCGCTATCTCTTTCTTGCATTTTCAGCAGAACTCTTTGGACGAGGAATTGATTGAAGGGTGGAGTATTGATTTTGAAAGCTTTGTCTTCTGCGAGAACGACGTGCAAAACGTCGCCCTCAACGTACAGTTGTGCAAGGGTTTCTCCTGACCCCGACTTCAGCGTTCGTGCGCCTTCCGGTTCAAAGGGCGCAGCGGTTTCTTTGGGCTCAACCTCGGGTATCCTTTCCTTCGGCGCATGTTCGGATGGCAGGTTAACCTTAATCTCTGGGTGCTTGAACCCCTTTTCCAAGAGGACGGCGTTTACCAGTTCGAGTGCAGTTTGTTGCTCCTTCAATTCCGCTTCGAGATCTTCGATCCTAGTTTCGATCTTTTTCTTGAAATCGATAAGTCGTCTTGTCTTTTCTGCTTCTTCAGACATTCACTTCACAGTAGAGACTGTGCGCGCATTCCCTTATCAAGTCTTTGAAGGTGCGGGGTTCAGGCGATGGTTTGAGTCGGATACGTGCCTACGTTAACGTCTTGAGCGGAGAGAATTGCAATGGGTTTTACTTTCACGTTGAGTTCGGTCTGCAAGAAGTTCTCAAATTCGTGAAACACGGAGCTGTCGGTGTTGTTCAGTTTGACACAAAGGTTCTTGCTTCCAGTAACCTGGCTCAGGTCATAGAGAGCAATTCTCTTGGAATAGTCCGGGTTTTCACGCACCGTTTTGATCAGACACTTCGGCGGAGTCTCGAGGAAGAGCCATGCGGTGTATGCGGCTTCTTCGGTCCGATAAGACAAGCCTTCTCGAACAACGCATTTCTTCTCCGCAACTATTCTTCTGAATGATTCTGGGCTGACCTCTCTTGCCCACAGAAAATTATGGTAGCCGTCGTCTGCTCCTATCCAGTCGTAGTTTTGAGACGTCTTCCAGCCTTGTCTGTTGCAGAAACGCTTGAATTTTCCGATGATTTCCGAAATCCTTGAGATTTTCATACTCTCGTCAAACCCTTTGTTAGTCAGAATGTTATAGAACAAAGTTCTATTAGGTCAACCGCAGATTTAAGCATTTTGCACTGAATTCCCGAAGGATTTAGACATGTTGTAATAAAGTACCTGATGATTGTGTCAGTTCTATCCATTTCTCCGACGGATTTTCGGCATGTTTACTGCCGTCATCGCGAGTCAAAACTGGCCTCGGAAGGTTGAATGACAAATGATAAATCCATAGGCAATTCTTAGATAGCCCAAAGAGTGGGGTAATTTTGAAGGTTAAGAACAACGAGGTGTCTTTGGATCGAGTCGACCTGGAGATACTCAAAGCTTTACAGGAGGATTCACAACAGACTTACACTACGATAGGTAAGCGTCTCCACCTTGCGCACTCGACGGTTTATGACAGAGTGAAGAAGATGGAAAATGCGAAGATAATAAACGGGTACACTGCGCTCGTTGACCCGGAGAAAGCAGGGATCCGAAACATTCTTGCAATTGTCACCGTCTACACGGACCCTAAGGAAACAGGTCGAGTTGCTGAGAAACTGGCACAGCGTGCAGAGGTTCTCGAAGCTTACACCTCGTTTTCGGATGAGCTCCTGATAGTGACTAAGGTTGTGGCACAGAGTCAGGAGGATTTGCACGAGTTTATCGCGAATTCAGTTGCTCCTATGAATGGTGTGTTAAGGATTCGAACATCGATCGTTACGAAGAAACTTAAGGAAACCCATTTTTCCATCATGAATTATACGGCTCAGTTACACTTATAAATCGAGGGACGGAATATAGAATAAAAGAAGGATTATGATGGCAGAAAATAGTTCAAGAATTCTGAGAACGGTGCCACGTGAGAAAGCGTTCTATTTTTTCACTTCCCTTGGGAACTACACGGGTTTAAGCGCGATTTCCCTCAAGGAATTTGCGGATAGGATAAATGAGGTCAATGTCAAATCTCTCGAGTTTCATCTTAATCGTGGAGACTTTGAGAAATGGACAGCGGAAGTTTTGGAGGATCAGTGGCTTGCAGGGGAAGTCAAGAGAATTCAGAGGTCGGGTTTGACGGGTGAGGCGCTTCGTAACCAGTTGGTTTTAACTGTGTCACGTCGATTGAAAAGGTTGATGAACCCGGGCTCATTCCGTTTCTAGTCGTTTGCCGCTCTTATTGAGGACTCTTACGGTTACCATGACGTTGGTTGAAGAGTTCTCAGTCTGTCGGTAGTCCGGGATCAGATAGTTTGAAACTGCAGAGTTGTGCGGAGAGTACCCGAGTTGTGTCCGGCCGAAATCGGGCGAGGATACGGGGGGTATTTTGCTGACTGCTTGGGCGATTGTGTTGTTCTCGTTGATTAGGTGTTGAAGAAGAAGCTCGGCCGCTCCGTCGTTGTCGGATGAACTGACCCAGTTGTCCCAGCTTATGATGACCTTAGCGCCTTTTTCCTCGAAGGCTTGGGCTGTTTTGAGGTATCCGGGGTTCAGTCCGTTGCAGCTCATGAGGAATATCACTGTATCCTGGAATCTTCCATTCATGACTTGACTGATGAATGTGGGCGTGATTCCGAAGTATAGGTTCTGATCGCCTGTTATGTTGCAGAGTGTGAGGCGGTCGCTGTCGAGGTAGTCATCGTAGTTTATGGAGCCGTATTTGTTTGTTGCGGATAGTGCTATGTAGTTGGCGCTTAGGTCGAGGGCTGAGTGGCCTCTCCACAGGATCATTCCGTAGCCTCTGGAAGCCAGAGCTGCGTACTGCTCCACTGTCGCGTTGTCCGAATAGTAGTCGACTGTGTCGAAACGCTGGTGCAGCATGTTCGTGGCTGCCTCGATGAACGTTTGGTTTTCTTCTCGAATTCCCACTCCCAGACTTGCGCTGCCCAGTTGGTCTACTATAGCGGCTTTAGGCGGTGTTGACTTCGTGAGCGAAGCCGAATAGAAATAAACAGTTGCTATGAGGATTATGCTCGTTGCCAAAACGGCATAGATAACCCTTCGACTGCGTTTACCAGCTTCAGGTTGGTTCCTGTTCTTTCTACTCATGTCTTGAGGCACCGAGCACAGCTAGACTTTTTCAATGAAAACATAATGAAGATGGTTTTATTTCCTTTTTCTTTTTGTGGACACCAAAACGACGCTGAGCATTCCTATCAGAAATGCGTATGCTGCGAATCCGATCGTGATCTTTTGCCTGGAGAGTGATACTGAGTTGCCTCCGACCGGAGGCTGGCCGATCACTGTTATGCTTGCGTCAGCTGAGTAGACTGTGTTGTTGAGGGCGTCCGTGACTTTCAGGTGTACGAAATGCAGGCCGAAACCGGTGGGCGTGACCATCCATGTGCTTGCAATGGCGCCTGACACTGGTGATCCGTCCAAGTACCATTGGTACTGGTACGGTGATTTTCCTCCAGTCACGGTCGACGTGAACTGTATTGATTGCCCCAAGTTGATTGTCGTAGTCATGGGGCTTATGCTGACTGTTGGCAGTGGTGGCGCTGGTAGAAATACTGCTTTCAGGCTGTGGTTTGCGTTCATTATCACTGTGTATGGGTTGTTTGAAGCGCTGACGTTTGTTCCGTCGTATTCCCAGTGGTCAAGTACGTATCCTGAGTTTGCAATTGCTGTGACCTGGACGTTCTGGCCTGATGTGTAGTTGTAGGCTTCTGGTGACGGGTTTGTTGTGCCGCCCGGGGTCGTTGTTATCGTCAGCACGTACGGTGTCGTTGCGTTGTAGTAAGCCTGCGTGCTGTAGGGGGCGTTCATCGTTATTGTTATTGGGTTCGTTCCTGCTCCTTGAGGAGCGCCGTTGATGTACCAACGATCGAACGTGTAGTTAGGAACTGCCGGCGCTGTCAGTGTTACGACGGCAGATTGGTTGTACCATCCTTCTCCTGGGATTGTCACGATTCCAGGCGGGTTGGTTCCGACTGTTACATAATATTGAATCTGGTAGCTTCCGACTATGCTGCCAAACGTTGTTGCTATGATCGTGTCGCTCTGAGTCGTCGACAAGCCTGCTGTTCCAGTCCACACGTAGCGCTCGGCGTTGGGCGAAACCACGAGCGGAGATTTGAATTCAAGAGTGTGTGTCGTTCCGTTGTCCCAGGCAAGGGTTGTTGGGAGACCAGAGTAGTTGTAGTCAATAGTGTCTATCGTCACGACGGTGCCCGTGAAGTCGGAGCCGACGCCTAACTGGTTGATTGTCACCAAGTATTGTGCGACATAGTTCGCTGTAACGTTCTTGCCTTCATCTATGATGATTGTTGTTGGTGATCTTGAAGGGTCGCCGATTTCACTCATGTTGGTGGTTGTCCATCCGTTGAATCTGTATCGGGATGAGCCAGGGATGATGTCGACGTAACCGGGCGTGCTTATCGTGACGTTTGCTCCCGCGTCGAACCAGCCTGTGCCTGGCGGGGAGCTGACGCCTGGCGGGTCAGTGACTAGAGCTAGATAGTATTGTGTCTTGTAATTTCCTGTAATGCTTCCTGAATGGAGATCGTTAGAGATCCACTCTGTGAGGTCGCTAGGCCGCTGGTGCTGGTCCAAACGTACCTGTTTGACGTTGGGTGTGACCAGTAACGGTGATTAGTATGAGAACGTGTGAACTGAGCTTGTGCTCCACCAGAAGGACACTGGGAGGTCAGTCACGCCGTAGTCCGTTCCGTCAATTGTGACGACTGTTCCTGTGAAGTCTGATGCGACTCCAGTCTGAGTGAAGGTGACTTGGAGCATTGTTTCAGTGGCATAATTGCCTGTCACGCTTCCGGAGCTGGTGACCGTTAACGTGCCACTCTGGAGTGTCGTGAGTCCTGTTGTGGATGACCAAGTGTACTGTCGGCTTGCGTTTACGATGAGTGGTGAATTATATGAGAAGGTGTGAGGTGAGCCGTTGTCCCACCAGAACGAGGCTGGCAACAGGCTGGCTGTGTACGGGTTCGAGTCGATGGTCACTACGGTGCCCGTGAAGTCGGGGCCGACTCCTGTTTGGCTAAAGGTGACTTGATACTGGGTCTTCCAGTTCCAAGTGACGCTTGATGCAGTAGTTATGGTGAACGTGAAAGAAGATGAAACCCCTGATGCAGGAACACTTCCGCTTCCGGTCCATCCTGTACAGGCGTATTGAAGGTTGGGGCCACCCGAAACAGGTGAAGAGACAGACTCGGTTATGATCGAACCTGAGTCAAACCAACCGTTTAGGGGCGTAGGTGAGCCGTAGGGAGAAGAGACTGTGAGGTAGTACTGGGTCTTGTAGTTGCCGATTATGCTTCCGTACGTTGTGATTGTTATTGAGCCGCTTTGGAGAGAGGTTAATCCTGTTGTGCTGGTCCAAATGTACTGTGCCGTGGTTGAGCCGACGATGAGTGGTGATTGGAAGGCGAAGCTGTGGTTGGATCCGAGGCTCCATGAGAACATTATCGGGAGTTGGGTCTTGGTGTAGGCGACTGAGTCAATCGTTACTACAGTTCCTGTGAAGTCAGGGTTGACGCCTACTTGGTCGAAAGTGACTTCGTTCTGAACTAGGTAGTTTCCGATTACGCTTCCTGAAGCTGTCGCCGTTAGCGTTCCGCTTTGTAGAGTTCCAGGCCAGAGGTTGAGCTCCAAACGTACTGTTTGCTGCCGACGATGAGAGGAGACGCAAAGGAAAAGCTGTGTGTGGAGCCGTTGTCATACCAAGTGTTGAACGGCAGACTGCTTACGCCGTGGTTGACGCTGTCAACTGTCACGACTGTGCCTAGAAAGTCTGAGCCGACACCAGATTGACTGAATGTCACTTGATACTGGGTCTTCCAGTTCCAAGTTATGCTTGATGCAGTAGTTATGGTGAAGACAACGAAAAGTCCCGAGCCGGAAAACGGGACGTTTCCCGTTCCAGTCCAGCCAGTGCAGACATACTGCGTACCGGCCCCGCCTAAAACGGGCGAAGTCACGGATTCCGTTATGTTGGAGCCGGAGTCAAACCAACCGCTGTTTGGTGTTGGCGAATGTACGGAGACGTGACGGTCAGGCGGTATTGGGTTTTGTAGTTGCCAGTCACGTTGGTTGGCGAAGTAATTGTGATTGGCGAGGATGAACCTGTGACGCCTGTGAGAATGAATTGCTTGCCCGTGGTAGAGCTTGAGATTGTCGGGTTACATGAGTAAGTTATGTAACTGCCGCTGTCAACCCAGAAACTGTAGGTAGTTGAGTATACGTTTTTGACGTGCTGTTTACAGTTACCACTGTTCCAGTTGCTGTCGCGTCCAAGCCTGTTTGGGCAAAGGTGATCAGGTTCTGGAAACATAGTTTCCGCAAACGATTGTCGAGCTGGAAACGATTATCGGCGAAGATGGGCCAGTAACGCTGCTTGATCTGTACTGCTTTCCGGAAACGCCGCTGGAAACCGTTGAGCCGTATGTATATGTGATGATGTCGCCGGAGTCGGCCCAATAGGTGAAAGGTAAGTCACTGTAAGTTTTCGCGGTGCCGTTTACGGTCACGACTGTCCCGGTTGCATCTGAAGATAGACCAATCTGACTAAACGCCACTGGATACTGCAGCACGTAGTGTGCAGTGGCTGTATGGTTTCCTAGCATCGCTACTGTTATGGGGTTCAAGCCGATGCTCTGCGAAGCGCCGTCTATGTCCCAGTAGCTGAATCTGTAGCGTGAGGTAGTCGTAGTGTTTTCGTAACTTGGAGCCGTAAGGACAACGTTTGTGCCCTTGTTATACCATCCTTGACCAGGAATCGTTGAGAGACTGCTTGGGGCGGTCCTGACAGTTAGGTAATATTGTACTGGCGGTGGCGGACAGAATAGTCCTACTATTATGGGATGCGATTCGGTCGGAGACACTCCATGACCTGGTATGTCGTTCACTTCTATGACGTATTGCGATGCGGAGGGATCCCACATTGCCTGATGCCCAGAGAGATAATTGTGCGTCTCCACTGCGCCATTGTTATATGAGTATACGTGAGTTGTTTCGTTTGGCCAGTAGGTTACGTAGGATGCCCATTCGATCTTGAAGTAAACTTCCCAACAACCAGGTTTGATATCGAAACCTATGTTACTTGCGCCTTGGCGAAGGGTCGAAGCTGTATAGCCAGGATTCCTGTACTTCTGGGCCGAAGTGCTGGCCAAATTTGGCGCCGTCATGTTATCATACTTGATCTCGATGCTACTAGGTCCCGCGGGGATCGGTATCCAAGACCCTGCATTTTTGTAGTAGGCTGTGACTTTGGCGTTTGACAGCGGGGTAAGTGTTCCGGCGAAGACTACCCTGAAAAGACGACTGTGCTGACTTGGACAACAGCTGCCGCAGAGTCGGTTGCACCGTTATTGTCCGTGATGGTTAATTGTACCGTGTAGGTGCCGTCCAGAAGGTAGGAATGTGTAACGATAGGCGAGGACGACGTCCGCACGGTTCCGTCTCCGAAATCCCACGTATAAATGACGATATTGCCGGACGTAGCATGGCTTCAAGAAGCGTCAAATACTATGACATCGCCGGGCATAGGAGCGGTTGGAGAATAAGTGAAATATGCTGTTGGGCTGGCTGGACCGAGGATTTGACCTTTTCCAGTGGCCGCAAAAAGAACCATAGCGATGAATAGTGCTAAAGCTAACACGCTAAGTGGCCTAGCCTTCACAGTCTCTCCTTCTCCTCTGGTAGATATATTTGCAGGCTGGAAGCCTTTTAAACATTTTGGAATTATGTTCTATGTGATTCTTCTCTTTGTTTCGGATGATATGATGTGCGCGATACGCTTTGACAAATTATACGTTTTGAAGTTTTCATTGATTCTGTAGACTGATATGTCCGAAAATTCATGGAAGTTGAGCATATTCGAGCACTCAGCACGCAACTTGAATTAAAGAAACAAATATTCCATAGAAACATGGTCCAATGAACAGAAGAACAAGAACTTGAGTTCTTATTAGATCAAGTCTGATCCTCGGTATCAATGACGGGTTCAAACTCTGCTCTTTTCTTCTCCGCTTTCGGAGGTCTCGGGTTTGCGTAGACATAGATTATTACAGATGCTACGCCCAGTACTCCCACTTCACCGTAGATCAGCATTGTTTGAAAGCCTGTTGAAGCCCACGCTGGTGGAGGCGGTCCCTCATTTGTGATTAGTCCGTTGACCTCGTTATGGTCCATTATCGTGTTTCCCTGGTCTGCAACGACGCTTTGGGTTACGCCTGCAGACGGTGGGTTAAGCTCTATGGTGGAAGTGCCGACACGAACCACCGTGAAATTAATTGCCAGAATCACTCCTGTACCGTTGACGAACTTTGCTGAACCGGGTGCGAAAAAGTCGGCGACAATCATGACTCCTTTACTAAAGTTCATTTCATTGAAAACCATTATCGTCGAAGCATTTACCGTTTTAAAGAATGGGCCTTCTCGAACCTCGACGGGTGGACCTCCAACATAGGGAGGTTGACCGCTCGTCACATTAAGGTAATATGGATCCCAGGTCAATTTTATCTGCCATCCTGAGCAAGTGGACACCTTGGTCAGCGTGAAGTTAACCAGCACGGTCGAACCCGCTTCGCTTACATTGTAGATCTTGTCCACGCTTAGTACTGCCTGAGTTGGACGAAGGTATAGGTATGCTGCGAGAATGAGTAGTACGGCCAACACGAGGAATAGCAGTTTGCGCTTCAATTCTGTTCACCTTGGCATGGTATAGTGAATGCTTTTATATTTTAACTTGTTGTTCCAGATGGCCTTCAAGAAGATGGATGCTTTTTGATTGATAACGAAAAAGAAAAAGAGATGGTGCTTCCGACTTTGTTCGGCTAGTGTCTAGAGTCGTCTGCGGCGTCGAAGTGCGTAGGCGATGAGCGTTGTGGCCATCAGCAACGGAATGAAGAGCAACGTGAATTCGGGGATTGTGCCAATTATTGTTACCGGTTCCTCGCTGAGGTGAGCTGTGAAGTAAAGGTATGTGTTCGTCGTGTCATTTGTGACTTGTGGAGTCACTCGGTACTCCGTTGACGTTGACTGTCCAATTTCCAGCAGGGCTGTTCATCAAAGCCTATCGGGATAGTCACGTTCACGTATCCTGTGTCCCCGTTAGTGCCGGTGAGATTGAACGATAGACTCCAAGTTGGTGGACCTCCGACGAATGCAACTGTACCGTTTACGACCGTCTCGTTTGAGACTGTTGTGACGTTGTAGGTTTGACTGTTCCACTGAATGGGGGTCACCACTGGTGTTTACGATTTGGTGGCCCGTAGATCCTGTAGGTCGCGTTCACAGCGCTAATGGGGATAGAAGCAACACCGGTGACGTCGCCAGCTTTGGCAACCGTGAGCGTGAAAGGGCACGTCGACATATGAGCCGACAGCAGGGATCTGTGTCACGTTGAAAGTCATCAATGCAGCTGCCAATTCACCAGTAACGTTTATCGGACAATAACCGTCAGCTTGCGCCGAAATTAGGTCTTGATATGTATAGGCATACGTGACGCTTTGGTTGTCCTTCTTGAGGTTGAGCTTCCATATGTTGTCTTGGTGCGCTGATGGTGTCACCGTTGCGTAGAGGTTTTCGTTGAGAGTCAAGCAGGTTACTACGCCGGCGGTCCAGTTGAGCGTAAATTGCAGGCCGGCCAGTCCTGTGATGTTTGCTATCGAAACGTTAACGGCTGAACTGAGCGCCGGTGGCACTTGCTTGAATCGTTGCGGATGGGGGTTCAACAAGAAGCGTTGCCCCTGTTTGAGCCGAAGCTGGACGTATGGTCGTGGCGGAGTAGAATATCGTTGAAATCATTAGTATGCTTATTATGAGCCATGGAAGTTTTCTAATTTTCATGTTAGTCATTTTAAACTACACCTTTTTTATGATTTCTTTGTTGGATGTATTTAACACTTATTGTCAGATAACGTCCGATTCCTTAAGCACGTCAGTGTTGGAGTTAGATATTGAGAATCCGTTGCTCGACCATTTAGAGGAAGAAAAAGAGTTTTTCACTTGAGTTTTCTGAACTTTCTTTTTCGGGATCCTCTTATAAAGTAATATCCGAGAACGGGTATCCATACTGCCGGCACGATTATTGCAAAGACAAGTTCGAGTGGAAGATTGAAAGGCGGCGAAGCTGGACTGATTGTCACGGTCAGCGTCTTCGCTGCAGAGTATCGTGCGAAGTCTGTCACGTTCAATGTCACGTCGTAGGATCCGGGTTCCCTGTACAAGTGACTGACTAGAGCCGCCCGTTTCATTCGTCGTCTCGTTTGTGCCGTCACCGAAGTCCCAGTGGTAGGATGCGATTCCTGAAGCATTATCTGTGCTTGCGGCGGCGCTGAAGTTGAGATTCCATCTGAAGTTTCCGAACACGTATTCTGCCGTTGGTGGTTGCGGAGAGTATGTGAAAGCGACTGATGGCGGAGTTGTGTCTGTGATGAAGTTGACTGGGTCTGAGGCACCCATTTTGCCTCCGGTATCGTTCGCATACACGATGAGAGTGTGGTTTCCGTCTGACGTCTGTATGTTGGTATTCGTCAAGATCGTAACGTTTGAGTGCCCGTCAATGCTGTATCCGATCCAGACGGTTTGTTTGCTCAATGTGAACGTCAGGTTCACATTGTTTGAGTTGTATGTGGCGTTATTGATTGGTGAGGAAATTAGTATTTCCGTAGCGGGGTTTCCGACTCTTACCGTGCCATTGATGGTCGTGTAGGGCATCGAAATGTCTGCATGCGCTTCGTCGCCGATCTTGACCAAAGCGAAAGTGAGGTGTGAACTGCCGATGCGCGTTCCATTGAACGTGACCACGGCAACTGTGTGATTTCCTGTTATCGGTGAGTAGCCGGCTGCATCTGCGTCGATTATGTTCTGGAAAGTATAGGTATATTTCAGATTGCCAGCGGTGTTGTTTATGTTTTGCTGTATTGCCCAGATGTTGTCCCAGTTGGCTTCAGGGGTTACCGAGTGGAAAAGGACGTCAGTCATGTTTATCCCCGTCAAAACCGTGGGGTCCCATACGAGGCCGATTTCAAAACCGACCGCTCCGTCCGGAGACGGGAAGATTGGGGAGATTGCCGATTTGGATTGTAACGTTGAATAGTTGGCCTACGCCGACGATTGTTTCTGGCGGATCAATCCATAAGACTGCTTGGTCTATCGCATGTGATCTTGAAACGGCTCCGTAGAAGCCAAGGGCCATGATTAGAATAAACAGCATGGAATATCTAAACGCGTTGGTGCGTTTCAGATTGAACACCTTGAAGACAGAAGTACGATGTGCAACATTTAAGTTTATCGACATTCATCCTGAAATGTCAAACAACTCATTTTGAGGGTCTGTTGAGAAAAAGAGGGGTGGATTTTTTATATTCTTTGACCGAAGTGTCCAGCAAGAATGATTATGTCGTAGATGTCAACCACTCCGTCTCCGTTTAAGTCAGCGTTGGGGTTCCAGTTGGGATCTCCTGGCTTGGACCCATAGGCTCCTGCTGCAAGCAGTGCATCGTAGATGTCGACGACGTCGTCTCCGTTGATGTCTCCTTGAATCTTCAGTTTGACGATGCCACCGGTGAGCGTGTTATCGGATACATGTGTTTCGAATGGGAGTGGCGGTATCTGTGCACTTAAGACGTACTTTCCATACGGTACTCCCGTAGTATACCACACGAATGTGATTGTGGCGTTGGTGTTTGGCGCAAGTCCCGTGACGTTCAGTGTGGTGAGCAGGGTGCTGTTGTAGTAGACGTATACGGGGAAGTTTTCTGTGATGTTTCCTTCGTTCGTGACGGTGATCGAGACGTTTGTGTCGCCACCCTGATAGAGCACGTCTGGAGATGCAGAAATGTCGACGATTCCGACGTCTATTATTAGGCTCTGGAAGAATCCGTTGTGCACTTCGTGGGTTATCGGTTGACCACCAGAGTCGACGAGTTGCGTGTCCGTGAGCGTTAGGTTGGTCGCGCCTAATGATTTCACTCTGAATTTGATTGTAACGAGCGTGGTTGCTGCATCGATGTTTATGGGAACAGCGGGAGAATAGTAGGTGACGTTTATGAACACGAATCCCTGTGTGTTGTCGATCATCTGGTTCGGAATGTAGTGGGTTTCATTCATGACATCCTGCACTTCGACTTGAAGACACACTAGGACGTTAGGGTCAAAACTCAAGTTGAACTGATAACCGTACAAGTCTCGGACTTCCGCGAGCGTCACGTTGACTTTGAAGGTTGCAGGCGGAACTAGCGTTGGGTCTATTAATACAGGAGGGTCGATGGCTAGCTTAGCGACGAGGATATTGTCGAAGGCTCCATCCGAAGATGTGAAAGCCAGAGAAGAGCCGAGGGAATCGATCAGTTGGATGCTGTATAGGTGAAGCACCGTCGTTCCCAAGTTTTGAACATGGAAGCTGATCTGAGCGAGGACGCCGTTACCGTCGAGCGAGCTGGAAGAAGAAACATTAAACTTCACGAATCCAGTCGCGTTGTCGATCTGGGTTGTCACTGTGGCTGAAAGCGGTATGAAGCTGCCCCGGGTTATTGAGTTCGCATTCAATAGAGTTGCGTTGAAGCTAAGACTGAACTCGAGTCCGTAAACGCCTGAGGCGTTTGTGATGTCAACGTTGAATTTGAAGTCGCTTCCAGGCGTCATGCTGACGTTGGATATACTTGCTGGGTCCGCGCGGGACAAGGCAGGCGGTGTTGGTCGAGCGTTGTTGAAGAATCCGTCAAATGTGTCATCGGCAACGGGTTCCGAGTGGGATCTCCGAGTTTTGACACGTAGAAGTGGAGCATGGTCTTTCCGATTCCCATTACTTTGAGTGTGATGTTCGCCACGATGTAGCTTCCATTTATCGGTGCGTAACCAGCGTCTGACGCTGCAGTTATGTCTTGGAAGGTGTAGGCATCGCATGACCCAGCCGTTGGAAACGATGTTTTTGATTGCCCATATGTTGCTGGACTCGTTCGGCGGCGTAACTTGGTGGAACATGATGTCCTGCAGTACCATTCCGTTCAATATGACAAGGTACCATCGCATTTGGGACTTTGGACCCCTGCCAACGGGCGGCATTGTCAATTTTGACCGTTATGTTGAAGGTTGAAGTGGGAACGAGCACCTGATTGATGATGCTCGGTCGGTCAATGGCGAGCCTTATGGGATTCGTTGCGAGCGCGTGCGGAGCAAGCGTGAAAGCAATAGGGCAGTAAGAGGATAGCGGGAAAGAGTACACTGAGTTTCTTATGCATTTTTCCTTCTCCTTAATATGGGTATATCCCAGTTTTGTTATAAACGTTCTGGAATCTTGTTCCAGTCTGGTTGCGCGACGATGCAAATAATTCATAACTCGAATTTGCAAGGAAACTGGCGGGACTATCTTTTGAAAATGGTACGGACAAATTATTTAGAGGATGCCCGATGCTGATTCATTGAAAAATAAAAAATGGAGATGTTTGATGATGCGTCTTTTTAGGCCTAGAAAGCTAGGAGTATGAATCGGCGTTGGTGCATATCCGAGCCACTGGGTAAAGGTAAGAAACCGCTTTCTACGGTTCCACCTAGGAATGGCCAGTAGCTAAGAAATACGTGTGCAACTTCACCCTAGTCCTGCACGAGGCAAAATTTTGGAATGTTCAGCGTCAATACGTCTGTGAAGTTCTTGTACTGGCAGAATATTGTTCCACCGATTGTCACTTGCTTGGATGTGAAAGCGAATGGTACACCGGTTTCGTCTAGGCCGGTGACTGTGATTGTTACGTTGTAGAATTGTTGTGCTTGCGATCCGTAACTAACAGTGGCTGTAATTGTATTGTTGACAGTGTGGTCGTAGGTAGTTTTGTCTAATGTGACTTTCCAGATTTGTACCAGATAGTCGTAGTGGAACTGTACCGTGTCGTTTACGATGTTGCATGCGACGTCGACTGTGCCGACTATTTTCCACACGCCTATGTACTGTTCTGGGTTGACGCATGGCCATGGAAGTCTGAAGCTTGTTGTTGGGATGCCGTTTGCGTTTGTTCTAGCGTATATGACGCCCCAGGTGTTGCCCAAATTGTCGATGATTTGGAAGGCAACATCCTTCTGTTGTTCAGGATATCCGTTGTACGTGACGTTTGCAAAGATTGTAACGTCATTCTGCGGCCAGAACATGTCGGCTGGGTTGTTCGGTCCTTGTCCACCGTATGGGGCTGGATAAGGTGTGCCGTCTTGTCCGACGAAGACATCGATTGCTCGGCCTGTGACTAGGGGCTGTATGCTGTAGGATCCGCTAACTGTATGGGCCGTATCTACTGCTATGACGCCGCCAGTTATGTCGCCAACCTTCAGGTCATAGAGATTCAGAGCGCTTCCAAGCACTAATGGGAATAGCGCCTTGCGCGGTTGCGTTGAACTCGATGTATGCCAAGGGTGTGTGGTTTGGATCTGGTGCTGACCGATACGGAGCGTGCCAAGTGCCGTTGACATCTGGCAACACGACGTCTCCAATCTGCACATAGCCTGCACCACTGGTCGTCAAACATAATATAAAATAGTATGGCGCTCCACCGAATGCTGGTAGCCATGGTCCTTCAAACATGCCTAAGAGTTGCGGATGCTGAATCGTTGTGGCATTCAGTTTGAACTCGAAGCCAATTGTTGCCCCAGAGGGACGTAAGGTTGTTGACGCAACTACGCTTCACGTTGAATACTTGACCGACCGCCGTTGCCGTGTAAGTTGATGGTTCACCGTATAGTATGGGCCTAGTGTCGGTGCAACCCAGTTCAGCTGGTATAGTCCGTTCGTGACTGTTACGGCCAATGGGGTTTTCAGCTTATGTCACCTATTTTCACGTTCGACAACGTGAAAGCGGTGGAAGACGCTCCCGTGGAACGGCGCGGGCACCATCGCCTTGAACACAAACGACGCCATTGCGATTGGTGACGTAATGTTCGCTGGTGCAGAGCCGTCAGCCTGTGCCAAGGTTAGGTCTTGCCATGTCTGAGAGTAGTTTGCTGTTCCAGCAACGTTGCTGAATGCCAGTTTAAGATTCCATATGTTGGCAAGGTCTGTTACGTTTGTAATTTGGTGCATCAGTACCTCTGTCATGCTCACTACATTCAAGACTGTTGGATCCCACGAGAGGTCAAATCAGCCACCGGCAAATCCAGCGTTTAATGGCACAGAAAAGCCATTGATTGTGACGTTCACCATGAACGTGCTGCCAACGTTGAAGCTGTTTGGCGGTGGGAATATGCTGCTCGGTGGGTCCACGTATACGATCCAGGAACAGCTGCCTTTGCTGGGAACATCGCTGCGATTCCAAATAGCATTGTTGCAATCATCAATATAGATAGAATTCTAGCGATTGATTTCATTATGTTTTCTCCCTTCTCCTTTTTGTTCACCTATTACATCTCTATTCTCCCAATTTAAGGATTCTGGAATTATCTTCTAGCCCACTCGTGAATCAGAAAGAACAACATTATCCAGAATAGAATGTGTATCACTTGAGATATTGAAAACAAAAAAGGGGGAAATGAGGATTTTTTCCTTCGCCTGTTTATGGTACGTGTAAGTTGAAGTGGCCCGCCAGGATGATGGCGTCGAAGATGTCTATGATACCGTTATTGTCACTGTCAGCGTCAGCGTTGAAGAGCTTTTGGCCTGTGGATGTTCCAGAGGCGCCTGCCAGCTTGATAGCGTCGAAGATGTCCACTAGGCCGTTTCCGGTGACGTGGCCTGGGAGCGTCTTGGCCGATAAGAGTGCCTGCAGCTTCTGGATGTTGTTGGTTTGGGTGAGGCTCCTGTGCGTTGCTGGTGAGTGGCTGTGTTTCGCCTGCTACTCGCGTACGGGATGCCCGTGCTGTTGCCAGCCAATAGCTGATTTGTGCCGTCACACCACCATATCATGCTTGTAAGGAAGCATCTGATAGTGGTGCCAGGGGGCGACGAAGGTGCCGTTTGCGAACTGCTTGTTGCTGCCGGTTTGTGTATGTCAAACCGACTACCACATACATAATCGCGACAGCGCCGTTGTTGTCGTCCTGTTTACGTGCAGCGTATATGTCCTTGTGTCTGTTGATTTGCGTTAGTGTTGCCTATTCTCATTTGGCTGTGGAAGATGTATGTGATCAATGGCGTTGGGTTTGGTGGTGTAACAGTGCTTTGCATGTTCAAGTCAACGTTCTGGAGTGCAGATACTGACTTGTACAGGTCGTATGCATCGGTCCTGGGAACAGTGCGTTATAGTACCAGCCTTGTACCCAGTCTCTTGCGAACCTTCTGCCCACGGGTTGAACCAGCGGTAGGGTTATGGCGTCGTTGTAGAATCTTGCCTGCAAGTCGAGGTAGTCAAGTCCACGTTGAGTGACGTTTGTCTCGATTATTCCTGCATTGATTTCTGCGTCGATTATCGTTTGGTCAGCTGGGAACGGAGGTCCTTGACCAATCGGGAAGTTCCCTGTGGATTGCATGTATGGCTGTGCGAAGTCGTGTGGGTCAGCAAAGTCTGCCAACCAGCCTAGAGTAGACGGCATGCCCTTGAGTTCATGGCGTCCAAGAAGACCGGCCAGTCTAGGCCCACGACGTTAACCTTGTACTTTGAGTTCGAGGATCTGGAATGCCGTCGCAATCAATCTGCATTGCGATCATTCTCTGGTCGTTGCCAATGTTGTACAAGATGGTTGTTTCGAACCCTGAGCTCCCAACGTTGAATCCGTCAACGACTGCTGCGTTCAACTCGGTTTGCATTTGAGCAGTGTTAAGGTTGCGTAGAACCGTGCTGTGTTCTTGTAGGAAGGTGGACTTAGGCCGTCTACCCACCATGATGCTTGCTGCAGTCCTTCACCGAAGTACGGCTTCCGATATGTACTCTGTATAGTTGATTGCCCACGCGAAAGCCCTTCTTACGTGCTCGTTGGCGAAGAACAATGGTTCAGCTGGCAGTGACGTGAGGTGACCCTACGTAGGATTGGTAGGAACTTGCACCCGTCACGTTCAAGCAGAAGAACATCATGTCATTGCTCAAAGCAGCAACGTTGTAGACCAAGTTGATTCCTGGAGCAGGGTGATAGGCATCGGTCACCAAGAGGTCAAACATGTTGGCCCTCGGAACGACTGCGGTGTCGAATTCACCTTCAAGGAACAGCATCTTCCTCGTCGGCCACGAATCAATACTTTCTCGATAACGATTGTAACGTGGTTTCCAGCCCATCCGCCCCAATAGGCGGCGAACTGGTCGATTCTCCAGATCTTGTTAGTCTGGTCCCATGACGTGAACAGGTATGGACCGGTGCCCATGATTTCGTTCACGTGTGGGCTGCCGCTAGTATACTTTGAGCCGGCAACTGCGCCGTAGATTGCGGGGTCTTTCCATGCGTCAAGTTCACTGCGCGTGGCTGTTGGTTTCCAGTGCCACAGATTAGTCCAGCCTGCGTTGAATAGCCCGTTCCATCCACCACGTTCCATTACCCATTCTGGCTCGACTATGCAGCCCCAGGTTTGCGCGAAAATCTGTTGCAGCAGCCTTGAGCCCATGGGTTCAGGAAGTGGAAACTCACGTCGTTAGCGCCGGGTCCTGCATAGACCCATCCTTGAATCCTGGTGCCGCAGCGGCTTCGTCTGCTGTGTTTTGGAATGTGCCGTTATCGTAGGTAATGTACGGTCCGCCGGTAAGGATGTAGCTCCAACCTGCCATCGGGCTCCTGTGAAAGCGGAGCCGAACCACATCCATGTGGTGCGTAGTATGAGTCGTAGACCATTTGTCTCTGGAACGAGTAGATAACGTCGGACGCTTTGAGGTTGCGTGAGGGAATGATGCTGCCGTCGGCCGCCGTCCACGGTTGGAATGTGGCTGTCGTGCGGATGTTGAATGTATAGTATGCACCGGATCCGTTGTACACTACCGTCGGCAATGCCGTGGCCAATACTGGCGTGTAGCTGTCGAGGTCAGCGTACTCTGAAACCGTCAGGTTATGTCCAACACCAGGGGTGAAACTGACTACGTTCTTGTCATTCCACCATATCAGCGTCTGTGCGACGTTCTGTATCAACTCGCCACTCGCTGTGTCGTAGGCACGAGCTGGGTCCATCCTTGAGGGTTGACCTATCGTACCAACGTAGTAAGTGCTTGTGTCGATTGGCGGTTGTGTTGACAATACTGGAATTCACTGCAAATATGCTAGTCATTAGTAGAGCTGTTGCGATTATGGTTATCAGTTTTAGATTCTTCATGTTAATCCCTTCTTATCTCCTATTCTCCTTTTTATCAGCAAGATTACATAACTGAAGCCCATATTAGCGTTTACGGAAAATTGTTCTATACTCAGGTACCGTGCAAACGGTTCCTGAATCGTTCGGTGAACATGAAGAATCCTAATGGAAGGGTTGTCGTGTCAGATCAACCATCCAAACACCACGGACACACCTAGCATTGCGGCTCCCACAATCATCAGGATCATGAAGCGTGAAGAAAGATTGGAACGGAAAAATGCCAATGCTGAGCCGACACAGAAAATGACAGCGCCCTCGAGAAACGCGAAATCAGAAGCGATCCACGTGATCGTTTTTCCCGAGAAATATCCTATCGAAAGGAATAATCCGAAAAAAGCCCCCAGTGAGACATCTGCAATCGACAGAATTGCCATTGCTAAAAATATTCGTTAAAAAAAGCGTGCCAAGACAAATCCAAATGGATTATTCCATTCACCTAAACTTGACTATTTGTTAAACAAGTGGCACGCAACAAAATGTTCGTTTCCAACGTCGATCAGCTTTGGCTCTTGTGTCTGACACACTTGCATCGCATTTTCGCATCGTGGGTGAAATCTGCAGCCGCTAGGAGGGTTGACTGGACTTGGAACTTCGCCGCTGAGTATGACGCGCTCTCTTTTTACTGTTGGATCGGGGACTGGAATTGCCGAGAAAAGCGCGACGAATAAGGATGAAGAGGTCTCTTATAGAGCTCCGTGGTGCGCGCCAGCTCAACTAGTTTTCCAAGATACATTACTCCGACTCTATCGGCTATACATTCAACGACGCTCAAATCGTGACTGATGTAAAGGTATGTCAGATCAAAATCTTTGCGCAAACTCTGAAACAGGTTAAGCAGCTGAGCGCGAACAGAGACGTCTACTGAGGAAGTGGGTTCGTCCAGAAATACCAGCTTAGGAGTGGTGATTAGAGCTCGAGCGATAGCTATTCTCTGTCTCTGACCACCGCTGAACTCGTGAGGATAGCGATAGAGGTGTCTGTCACCCAAACCTACCCTCTCAAGCATCTCACTGACTCTTTTCAAACCAACGCTGCCTTTAGCGATGTTTTGAACAGCCAGAGGTTCTAGAAGAATGTCTTTGACGAGCATTCTAGGGTTGAGGGAGCGCGTGGGATCTTGGTAAACCATCTGCATCATTCTCCTCATCTCCCTCAACTTGCGTCCCTTGTAAGACGCGAGGTCCCATTGCCCTCTTAGCTTCCGAAGTTCCAACCCAGCTTTCTTTTCCTTCTGAAGAGTTCGTATTCTCTCCTTGACTTCATCTGGAACATCAAAAAATATGTTTCCAGACGTGGGGTTTATGAGCCTCAGAGTTGTCTTGGCAAGCGTGGTCTTGCCGCATCCAGATTCACCGACCAATCCAAAGGTTTCGCCCTTCTTCACGACGAGCGAGATGCCGTCGACGGCTTTGACGGCTCCGACCTTCCTTCGAAGCAAACCTCCTGTCAGCGAGTAATACTTCTTCAAATCTTCCAGTTCAAGCATGGTGCTCATTTGGATTCACCCGTGAACAAATGACAGAGTACGTAGTGATCTTTTCCTGCTGTCACGAACTCCGGCTTCTTGCTCACGCACTGGTCCATCGCATAGGGGCATCTGTCGTTGAATCTACAACCCGCCGGAGGATTGATTAGGCTAGGCACGAAACCCTCAATTGATTTGAATTCGCGTCCAGGTCTGGGAATGCACTCCAACAGCGCCTTCGTGTATGGATGCAAAGGATTCTTGAATATCTCCTTGACCTCGCCCAGCTCCACAACGCTTCCTGCGTACATAACAGCGACGCGGTCACACATTTCAGCGACAACGCCCATGTCGTGCGTGATGTACTGAATTGTCATGCCATATTTTGCCTTGAGATCCTTAATGAGAGTCAGAATTTGCAGTTGGACCGTGACGTCCAGATTCGTGGTTGGTTCGTCAGCTATCAAGAGTTTCGGGTTACAGGATAGGCCCATGGCTATTACGGCTCTCTGAGCCATGCCTCCACTCAACTCGTGTGGATACATTTCTGCAACTCTGTCAGGGTCAGGTATTCGCATGTCTTTCAGCATTCTTACGACTTCTCTGCGAACTTCCTCGTCAAACTTCTGTTTGAAACGCTTCAGGACAGGAATTCTTGAAGCAATTCGCACGACGAGATTGTCTGAATCTTCTTGAAATCTCCTGAGCAACCGTTCCTCTCGTCTGGTGAGGACGGTCTTCATCAGTCTGTTCTCTCTTTTTCACTTAGGTTGCCATTCTTCAAAGTTTCGGTTGCTCTCTTGCTTTCTTCTAACAGGTTGGAGCAAAGTTCCTCCTTCCTGTGGTGTAAAATGGCTTCGGAAATCTGTCGTCTAACCGTATACACAGGATTCAATGCAGATTTGGGATCCTGGAAGATCATTGAAATGTCGTTTCCTCTCACGCTTCTCAAGTAAGCATCTCGTTGACGCAGCAGGTTTACCCACTGCTTATCCTTGAAGAGGAGCACCTTTCCTCCTTCTATTTTTCCCGGTGGGGAATAAGATTCAGCTCCGAGAAACCTGTCACAGACTTGCCGCACCCGGTTTCACCTACGACGCCGATGGTTTCACCGTCTTTCACTTGCATGTTGACGCTGTCGAGTGCCTTGACCACGCCCTCGTAAGTGTAGAACCTCAGGTCGAGGTCCTTGATTCGAAGCAGTTGTTCTTGTTCTTCAGTCATCTCACTTTCTCCTCAAAGTTGGGTCCAATACGTCCCTCAGAGCATCTCCAAGCAGGTTCCATCCGAGCACGAAAATCGATATGAACAGGCCGGGGATAACGAATGTAAACCAGTATTCGAAAGGTGAGTTGGCTTTGCATAGATCCAGTTCAGCGAAAGGTAAATGATCTGTCCCCAGTCAGCGTATCCTGGACTCGCTCCGAGTCCCAGGAAACTTAGGGCGGCTGCCGCCAGAACTATTGTTCCCAAGTCAAGTGTGAAGACTATCAGAACCGGGTAGATTGAATTTGGAAGAATGTGGCTGCGAATGACTCTGAAGTCCGAGCAACCTACAGATTTTGCCGCTTCCACGTAATCCTCGTTCTTGATTCTTAATATTTCTCCTCGTATAAGCCTCGCATATCCTGGCCAGCCTACGATCACCAATGAAAGCATTACAGCGTCCAAGCGTTGAACAAAAACTGCAGGCACAAGGACCACTATCAAAGCCATTGAAAGGATCAAGCCTGGAAAAGCAAGAACGATATCTGTGAGACGCATCAAGACTTCATCCATCCATCCACCGTAGTATGCAGCTAGAATTCCTACTGCGAGCCCGATAACCAATGATCCACCTGCGACGAGCAGTCCTATACGCAGAGCTGATCTCGAGCCCCAGATAACGCCATAGTACATGTCATATTGTCCTTGCGTTGTGCCGAAGGGATGTTTCGCGTTCGGCGCGATTGGAATCAGGGAAACTCCGTCCTTTGGAATCATCATAGAGTCTCCTCCTTGACTTACGTCACCAGCCGGAGCGAGAATCGGGGCGAACAATGCCATAAAAACATAGAATAGGACAATTGCCGCGCCAATCAGTGACAGTGAACTTTTTCTTACGAGCCGTAGCGTGAACTTCCATTCTTTAGTCCTCGGCTGCATTTCAACGCCCACTTTTCCAAGAATCGCATGGATGTTGTCGCCCCCGAAGAATGTCATTGCCGAATGCGTTGTCACGTAGGACAATGTCGCAACGTCCAAACTCAAGAAGGCTATGAAGAAAACCCACTGGACACCGCCATAAGCCACGGGCAACAGAATTCTAGTAATCGCATCAGTAATAGAGAGCGCGACGATGACCAACCATCCGAGCGCTTCGCCTGACCTTAAATAATAGCCAACTATTAGCTCAAGCAATCCTGTTCCGATAAAAAGAACCGCAAAGAAAAATGAGTCGAAGTTAGGGATGACTGTCGGCAACGGATTTCCGATTATTAACAGTAGAAGTCCAAAGGTCAACTGGACAATGCCTATTATGATGTTAAGTGTTGCCAGCAGGGTTATTCCTAGTGGTCTTTCTCCAACCATTTTCATCCCAACCTAATTCTCGGGTCTATGTAAGCATAGAGAACGTCGACGATCAGGTTTGAGAGGACGAACAGAACAGCGCTCATGAGTGCGTACCCGATTACTGGCGGAATATCCAGAGCTCTCGCAGAATCTGCCGCGTACTGCCCTATACCACCCATGCTGAACACCGTTTCTGTAATAACGACTCCTGTCAGCAAGCCTGCAATCATCAACCCTGAAATCGTTATTGCTGGAATCAAAGCGTTCCTTCTTGCATGTATATTAACGACTTCTTTCCTGCTCAGACCCTTTGCCTTCGCTGCGCTTATGTAGTCTTTGCCGAGCGCTTCAAGCATGCTTGAACGTGTGACTCTGACCATTACGGCAGAGTTCAGCAAGGAAAGAACCGTTATTGGAAGAACAAGATGGCGCAGTGCATCGACGAAAATCCACAATTGTCCGTTCAGCAGAGAGTCAATGGTCATGAGACCAGTGTGCCACTGCCAGGTCGTGTGCGGGTCGCTGATAAAAGTCAGAACCTCCTGTCCGTATCTTTGGGGCGGGAACCAGCCTAAGCCGGCATAGAATATCGATAGCAGCACTATACCAAACCAGAAAGACGGCAGAGAGGTGCCCAGTATCGCCAGGACTCTTGAAGCCTGATCAACGGGCTTATCTTTGTTTGATCCTGACATCACACCCAACGTTATTCCGAGGAAAATGATGATGGGTGAAGCAAACATGACAATCTCAAACGTTGCAGGCAACCTGTGCATAATCGCGTCGAACACCGGTATACCTTGGACGTCCAAACCTAGATTGTGATCAACCAGCAACGCTCTTATCCAATAATAGAACTGTACGTAAATGGGATCGTAAAGGCCATTGGCCTGTGCTATTTGCTTCCAGAATACGTGCTGCTTTGGGTCGGTTATATATAAGGACACTCGCATTCCCACGGGTAGAAACTGCACAACAGCAAAGATGACTATGACCGCACCGATCAACACGGGTATTGCAAGCAGGAGCCTTCTCAACACATAGGTTCTCAAGCCCATAACGGTCGAGTAGCCTTAGCCGAAGACGAACATATAACTCTGTCGATATCACGAACAGCATCTGGCTTTCCGTGAGTAAAGATGTCAGAAATTCTTAGAGCAGCGTTTTATTGATAATAAAGACCGATTTCTACTCACTTGCGAGTAGCCTTATGCTTCGGACCACGATTCCTGAAAAGGCTCGCAACACTAGTGGCGCCTCCCACCGTGCCCAATACACCTCCGCCCAACGCGAGTATAGAATATGCTTCTCTGTTCGGAGCCACTTCCTCATAGTATATAATACGGTCCGGAGGCTCAGTACTCCACAATCCAGCCTGAAGAACGCTCACGTTGTATAATCCAGTCTGCCTGGCGATGAAACGAATCTCTGTAGACGGGATTTCCACCCTCATAGCTGCATCATCGACGTTCAGGTACCTGACATCAACAACAGCTGGTGGAGTGCCCAGCTTGTAAAGCGGGTTGGTCGTTTCCAACCCGAGGTAATAAGCTTGCAGAGCCGTGACGTCCCCCGTCGGTGCAGTTATCGTGACATTTACGGGCATTGCCGTGGGTGAAAGTACCGTCCCCAAACAGTTTGCCCCAATCATCGCTTGACACGATATCAATCCTGTAGGTTCTCCCGGCCGTAAGGTTTTCTGCGCTAGTACCATACCGTGTCCTGTAGACCAACTTCGACCGACTTCACGTTTCCAAGATTGACTTCCCCAATCGCGAGAAAAACAACGCCAATCAACAACAGTATCAAGCCAATATACGTAAGCTTGCCTGGCACCTAAAGCTCTCCTTGATGATCAATATGTTTCACGTCTAGAATAACATGGACGGATAATTTAACCTTGCTGCCATGATAAAAAGGCCGAGACAATTGGGACTGCAGCAGTTTTCAGATAATTGGGAACACAAAGGAGGAACGAGTGTTCGATCGCCCTCCACAAACCGTACGATAGAGCCTACACTCTGATTTGTCATATATTATCGACAGTTCACTGACCGTCGCGTTTAAAAGCAGAAAAATGCAGGTGATAATACGCGAAGCCGAGTCCGATTTGATGTTGGAGCACTTAAGGCGAAACTAATGGCAATAGATCTATTGAAGGAATATTTGGTAGAATATTCGAGCGGAATCCTGTTTTTCTCCGGTGTTCTGCTGCTGATTTGTGGAGTGCTGTTTCTGGAGACTTTCGGTTCAATTCTATCTGCAGGTTCATTATTTTTCGGAATTATCTTTGTTGCCTGGGGACTGTTTTTGCGCCTCGGTTTTTTCTATCTGAAGATACGCTCTCTGGACGGCCTTGGAACAATTCTAGTCTCCGTCTCCGTGGTCTTTCTAGCCCTCTCAATAACAGTCATGACGTTCATGACGGTGAAGAATACAGTCCCAGTCGGAATATATCTTCGCGGCATTCTGCTAGGCTACACCACGATAATGAACACTTACAGACCTTATGCTTGGCTTGCTTCGATATCACTCTGGGCTTCCGTCATTTCTTTTTTGGCCGGAGTAATCGTCAAGATCTTTTCTGGTCGAAGGTGACAACGAGATTATTCCAACAGGCAATCGGCAAGCGTCTCGACCACGCAAATACCCGTCCTCGGATCAAGTTTCCAGCAAATGAAGCAAAGCCACGATGTATGATACATGGGCCTAAAAAAGCTGATCGCTAGAAGAATACTGCTATCGGTGCCCGTTGCGATAGGTGTCGTCACCGTCATCTTCTTGGTAATGTCAGCTATGACGCCAACCATGAAAGTAGCGTATTACCTTGGTGAACGTCCAGCGGCTCTCAGACCAGACAACGTGAAAAAGGCGATTCACGATTTTGGATTGGATCAACCGCTTCCACTTCAATACCTAAGTTGGGTCAAGAGAATAGTCTATTTTGATTTCGGTCGTTCATACGCGTCACAGGGAGAAGAAGGCCCCCTAGTTCTTGACCTCATTTTGGGTAGCTTGCCCCAGACTTTCGAACTTATTCTGTACTCGATGCCCCTCGTGCTGATGATCAGCATCTGGCTTGGAACCAAAGCAGCATTCAATCAAAACAGAACCCTGGATCACGCTGCCCGAGTGTTTGCCACTCTGGGCACCTCATTTCCAGTTTTCGTTGTCTCGATGTTTCTCATAATGTTATGGCTGGTCGTTCAAAATCAATTCCATTTCAATTTCCTGCCCATGGGAGCCCTTGACTATAACATGCAGATCGATCTTAATTCAAGAATAGCACACGGTTCTTTCACGGTTTACACGAACATGATTACAATTGACACGCTCCTGAACGGAGACACGATGCTTTTTCTTGACTCAGTAGCGCACATTATGTTGCCGGTGGCGGTTCTAGTGTTCAGTCAATGTGCACTTTTGATCAGAGTGACGCGATCGGGACTGATAGAGGAACTTGGAAAACCTTACGCTGTGTCCGCTACAGCGAAGGGGCTTTCAGAGAAAGAGGTGCTTTACAAGCATGCCAGAAAGAACGCCTCGATCTCGGTCTTGACGATTTCAGGCTTGCTCATGAGCAGCATGTTCGTTAACATCGTGATAGTTGAAAGAGTTTTTGAGAGACCTGGATTTGCATCTCTCCTTATTGATTCTGCCCTGTCGATGAATACGCCTGTGCTGTTTACTGGTGCTATTTTCATAGCATTAACGTTTGTCGTTCTGAACCTTGCAGTGGACATTCTGTATGAACGCCTTGATCCAAGGATAAGATTGGCATGAAAGACTGAGAGGTTTAGCTCAAACCAACGGGCTTAAATAAACGCTGACTCTTGACATTCAGCTGACGGTCAGAGTTATTGATTACGAGACAACGGAGCTGTTGTGATCGTTTGAAAAAAAGAGGTCTTATTTTCCTGACTCTATTCGCGCTGCTCAGCGTCCTTATCGTTTTCAGCATGACGCGTCCAGTTTTGTCTCAGCCTGAGGGAAAAGCCAAGATCACGAGCTTGCAGTACACTCCCCTGATGCTCTCCGGCACATCTGACACATGGACCTTCACGATAAGCAACGCAGAGTGTACCGGAGACAATCAAACGGCAGCTCGGTTCTTCTTTGAGGTTGAACTGGAGGGCCAGATCTACTTTGATGAGTACAACTCTTCAACCTACAAGACCTGGCCATGCAACAAAGGACAGACGGTTTCTCACCATTATCAAACCGATGTCTGGAGTGTGTCAAGACCTGAAAGAAGAGATTTGACGGTTAGATTGTACTGGTTCACGAACGGCGTTGCCCGCCTTGAAGATACAGCTTCATTCTCAATCGGGATCAGCATGCTCGTTCCATTTCAACACATTTACGTTATTGGATACCTAGCCCTTTACTTGATAGCCTGTTTTCTACTGTTCTCATACGACTACGTGGTTGGAACTGAGGATTGAACAGACTATGAGAACTAGACTCACAGCAAGAAATTCTCAAGTCTTCCGAGCCGTGATGGTTTTTCTAGTTGCTTTTGGACTTAACCAGGTCAGCACTTATCTTTCAGGCATCAACCCATCTCTCACCTGGCTGCGATCCCTCACCTTCCTCATCATTGCCATAGTCGTATTCCTATTCATGAGATTCAGCTCATCCAACTTCAAACAACACGGCTTCTTCTTCGCCAAGAATTCAGGCAGACTCTTGGCGCTGTCCCTCTTGCTCGCCTTTCTCTACGTTCTCATCGTGCTTTTCATTCCTGGGGCCTTGTCAGAGTTTGAAGCTCTTCCAACACCTCCGATTACTTGGGATATCTTATTCACCATCGGAAGTGTGCTGCTCGCGACGATCGCCACTGTGGCCGTTTTTCAAGGCTACATTCAAACGAACATCACCAACGCGTATGGATTTTCAGTAGCCGTCGTCGCCGTCACTGCGATGTTTACGTTGTTCTCATTTCCAGTCACGATGTACCTCACACTGGATCCTGCAATCCTCTTTCGTCAAATCCTGCTTCTGGCTGCCCAGAGCGTTTTCACCTGTTTCTTCTTCATGGAAACTCAGACCCTCCTGACGCCGATTGCGTTCACGGCGGCGACTGCGCTTTTAGCAATCTTTACTCCTCTTCAGGCAACAGAAACGGACTACGTCACTCTGTTTTCTATCATGTCATACGTTCTTCTGGTCCCAACGATGCACTCGTTCGTGGAAGAAGTGAAACAACAAAACCTGAGGAAGAGTCCGACACCAATCCTAGAACCTGAATGAAAGAGTTGAGTCAATCGTGCATATTTCCATCATTTTCAGAACGATGAGACCAACAAGATTTTAAGTTGAACCATTACTCTACATATGGTGGAGAGAGGACAGTTGGCAGCCATATGGGTTGAGATGAGCTGTCCCGAGCACGGGCTGGAAAGATTCAAAATCAAAGTTATCAAGAAATATAATGTAAATAAGGAACTCATCGAGCCAAAATTCAGAACCAAGCCTCACCACGAGCTTGCGGGCGTTGTCGTTGGAAAAAGCGTTGGGCACGATGAAGTCAGACAGTACTTGGTTGAATATTTCAGAGAAGCGGGAATGATCGATAAAGTACTCAGCATGCGAATGCAAATCTGACCCTTCTTTAGGAACTGGGACCCAATCAAGCGTCTTTAGAATGGAAAACGACGGAGCCATGTCCCTCCCCTATTTCTCGGTTGGACCGCAGACTTAATTTTCCCTACGTTTTCAGCTAGAAAGTCTATATCTCACAAACTTTCCTGACTCTTGCCCCTGCAAGGGTCCGGAAGCGAATGGACCGTGATTCTTCCACAAACCTTTTTTGCCAACATGTTCACTTTTAATCAGGGGAGAGAGGGCATGAAAAGAGTAGTCTTCGTTGCATTGGCAATACTGCTTACAAGCGGCATCCTCTTGGCGTCTCTCGTGAACGCAGAGCGAGCGATCCAAACTTTTGCTGGTACTCGAACCCGACCAGGTTGCGCTTCGTCAAGAGAAACTCTGCAAGATCCAACCACTTCAAACCTAACGACAAGTGTCCTGCAGGACATCAACGGCAGTTATCAGCGTTGGAGAGACGTAGCAGAAGACACCTACGCTGCGTCGTACCAAGCAAGTTACAGCTACAGTCAAGCTAGCGTATCAGTCACGTATCAACAGTCAGGCTCCAATTTTTCCGGAGCTTTCGACGCCACTGGCCTCAAACCCAACTTCGCTTACCAGCTCAAGCTTCAGGGAAAACCCTCAGAGGACCCAATCTCGGACCAGCACCTGAAAGACATTGGGCGAAGCTACGACATTGCACTCAACCAAACCATCGGCTACGTGGTCTTTGATTTCATGGTCACCGACAGAAACGGAGAAGCCCACTGTAACTTCTCCCTAGCAAACAGTTACCACGTCCTTTGGAAAGTGAGCCAGAGAACGCCCCAGCCAAAAGATTCGACCCCAAGATCAGTCACCGTTCAAGGCAGCCCCGAAGATCCACCTCAAGCGTACCTTGCCCCCGTGGGACCAACGGGCGTCGAAGTCTACGCGGAATGGGAGAAAGGCGTCCCCGGAAACGTTCAGCTGCCCCCGGGAACTTACAATGTGAGATTTGTCATTACCGAAGAGAGTTTTCATTCATCAATAAGTGACCCCACAGGAGGTTACTGGTCAACGGTTATGAGCGGCGACGTTTCCTTCACGATCTATCCATCCATGCACGATGTGGCCCTCTCCAATCCTTGCCCTTCTAAAACTGTCGTCGGCCAAAACTTTCGTGTGCGTTTGAACGTGACTGTTGAAAACGATGGAGACTATGCTGAACTCTTTAACGTAAGCGTCTCAGCAAATTCAACTCAGATTGCAGGCGAGTTAGTCAACAACATTGGGCCGCACACGGCAGAGGTCCTGAGCTTCAGCTGGAATGCAAGTGGGTTTTCAAGAGGCAATTACACCATAAGCATAATCGCTGACACGGTTCCAAACGAAACAAACACAACGAACAACTCTGTCGCAACGAACGTAACTTTGTCGTTTCCAGGCGACGTCAACGGCGACGGATCAGTCGACATATATGACGCTATCATCCTGGCATCTGCTTTCAACGCGATCCCAGGAAGTCCAAACTGGAAAGCAAACGCAGACATTAACGATGACGATGTGATCGACGTTTACGACGCCATAATTCTCGCTGGGAACTTCCCTTCTCCGCGCGCGGGATTATGATGCGACTAAGTTTGTAAAACCAGTAATCATTGACGAACTGGGGACATCACGAAAACAGTCATTTTGCTAAAAAAAATGGAGGGGATTGAAGTGTCATTGTTGTTTTTTTATGGATCAGGTCTCCGTTCTCCGAAGTGTATGCCCATCAGTATGGCGTCGTAGATGTCTATTACTCCATCCTTGTTCAAGTCTGCGTAGGGGTTCCAGCGTGGATTGCTTGGTGGTGGAGCGTGCGCACCGTAGGAATTGGCAAAGATTATGCCGTCGTAAATGTCCACGACTCCGTCGAAGTTCAGGTCACCAATGGGTGTCGGGACGATGTCGTAGTATCCATCTTTGGTGATGTGTGGAATCTTGTTGGCCAGCGGATCGCTCAGCTTGGTCGCAAATAACGTTAGGTTGCACGCTGCGTTAGGCAAGGTAAGTCCGATCGGTTGATACTTGACTCTGAACGTTACAGTTGCTATGGTTCCATTTCCACTTGGGAACGGTCCGTGCCATGTGCCGTTGACGTCTGGAAGTATTAACCCTGCAAAGAGTACATCTTCAGTCGTACTATCGATCGTTTCTACGAAGGGGCCGTAGTACAGCATTCCGCCGTTTGGAGAGTGCGAATATGCTTCCAAGAACGTTCCGTTCGAAACCTGAAGTACTTCGAGAAGCGTCGAGTTGTACTTAAGTCGGAACTCAAAGCCTGTCAGCTGCATGGCTGAGGTCACGTTGTACAGTGTTATGTTGACGTTAAACGTGGCGTTCAGAACTTTTGCTCGCACAGTGGACGGTTCAACTTTCATTAGAAGAGTTATCGCTGGCACAAGCCTAATCAAATCTGGGTATGATCTGACGTTATCTGCCGTGTTTGTTTCATAAGGAACCGTGTCCGCCGTGGCAGTCAGGTTGTAGCTTCCAAAGGCTAATCCTGTGGTGTTCCAGTGGAACGCCAACACTTGTTGGAGTCCCGCTCCGAGGCTGTTAACGGCAATCTTGCCTATTTGGGTTGCATTATAAGTCAAGGTGACGTTGAAGGTCTCGCTGAAGTTGCCTAGGTTCGCTGCTGTGACGCTCACATCTATCACGTCGCCTGGGACAGCGGAGGTCTTTGATGGCGTGATCTGGGTTATTGCGACGTTGTGAGTTCCGAGTACGACTGGGGCGTTTGAAACGATAACTGATGCGCTGCCGGTTCCTTGAACTTGGAATCCAAGGTCGCTTACTTCGTCTAGTCTCCACACTGCTACGCCCGTTGTGCCGTCTGCGTAGGCTGTGAACTCTTTTTCGTCTGCAGCGTTGAATACTTGGGCTGCTGAGAAGTCGAGTGTTACTAGTGCGGATGCGCCTGGCGCTACCGTGGTCCAAGAGGTTTGCCAATACGTGTCGCGCCAAGCGGCAGCGTATTCAGGCGGCGGTGTAGTCCATCCTGTGTTCAGTTTGAGGTTTACGTTGACTGAGGTCGTTCCAACGTTTGTGAAGTAGGCTTCGAGTCTCGTGTAGGCTGAGAAGTCGCCGAATGTTGAGAATGGGTTGGTGATGCCATATGTCTTGTAGGAGCCTCCTGCAAGCTGGCTTACTGGGAAGTTGTTGCCAACAACCGTGCCAATTGCGGAATTTAGTCCTGTGAAGTCAAATTGAACGCCAGGACCAGAGATGTCCGTAACTGTTGCAAGAGTTCCTGGACCAACCTCCTTCGCAAACTGGGTGCCAAGCTCTGGGTCTGTGAACGATAAAGGTACATCAGAGAAGCTTGACACGACAACTGCGCCAGCGCCGTTTCCTTTGAGGTTGAATTCTATGTTGCTCACTTCGTCCAGTCTTCTTACCATGACATTTGTCGTCCAGTCAGGGTACTGCCAAGCCGTGTTAGGGTCGTCTCCAGCATTAGAAACCGTGGCGCTAAAGAAGTCAAGTTTCACAACTTTAGTTTCTCCTGGTGCGAGTGAAACCCAATCTCCCTGCCAGAAAGTGTCTCTTTGTGGACTTCCCCAAGGCGCAACTGTCCAGCCCGTATTCATAGCCAAAGCAACGTTTACCGCGTTTGTTCCGACGTTTGTGATGGCCAGTTTGTAGCAGGTGTATGCTGAGAAGTCGTATGGACCCGCGAAGCCACTGCCATAATCTTTCCAAACTCCGTTGGCAAGTGCATTCACTGGGAAGTTGTTTCCAACGATAGTGCCAGTTGACGGGTCTAGCCCGGTCAGATCGAATCGAACGCCAGGACCAGAGATGTCCGTAACTGTTGCAAGAGTTCCTGGACCAACCTCCTTCGCAAACTGGGTGCCAAGTTCCGCGTCTGACAGAGTCAGTGGAACGTCGACAATTCGAGTGGCCACGACTGATGCTGCACCATTGCCCAGCACTTGGAAGCCTAAGTCGCTTACTTCATTCAGCCTCCAAATCGCGACGCCGGTTGTTCCATCAGCGTAATGCGTGAAAACCGGATCATCACCCGCGTTGTATACAATGGCGTTGTTGAATTCCAAGGTCACGGTTGCGGTGGATTTGGCTCCGATAGTGGTCCATGCGCTCTGCCAATACGTGTCTCTCGTCGGGTCTGGAACGGTCCAGCCGGTGTTCATTTTCAAGCAGACCATTATCGGGTTAGTTCCGAGGTTTGTAAACATCATACTGTACCGAGAGTAGATTCCGAAGTCTCCGTAGCCGCCTATTCCGTCGGCGGCGCCTCCTGCAAGCTGGCTTACTGGGTATGCGTCTCCTGTGGTTGTCCCTGATGATGTGCTTAGTCCTGTGAAGTCAAATTGAACGCCTGGGCCTGCTATGTCCGTTATGCTTGCGACGGTTCCTGGGCCTGATTCTTTGGCGAATTGCGTGTTCAGCTCATTGTCTTCGGGCGTTAATGTCAAGCTTGGGGTTGTTGCGGAGACGACTAAAGCGGCGCTGCCGCTGCCAGTCACCTGGAAACCGATGTTGCTGACTTCATTAAGCCGCCAAATTGCGACTCCGGTTGTTCCATCAGCGTAATGCGTGAAGTCTGGATCATCGCTCGCCTGGTACACTGTTGCGCTCGAGAAGTCGAGTGTTACGACTCTGCTCTTCGATGGTTCAACGTAGACCCACCCATTTTCCCAGTAGGTGTTCCTAGTAGGATCTGGGCTGGTCCAACCCGTGTTCATCAACAGGTTCACTGAAACTGCTGTTGTTCCGACGTTCGTGAATATGAGCCTGTACTGCGTGTACTGTCTGAAGTCACCATATCCGCCTATCCCGTCTAAAGCTCCGCCTGCTAATTGACTCACTGGATAATTGTCGCTTACGCCAGTGCCTGATGACGTTAGACCGGTGAAGTCAAATCTAACGCCTGGGCCAGCTATATCAGTAATTGCAGCGATACTTCCGGGGCCAAACAGCGGGCCGAATTGCGTGCTCAGCTCACTGTCGCCTAAGGTTACAGTAGCCTCCTTTTTAGCAAACGAAAATACTGCTAAGATATTCATTGAAAGTGCAACAAGCATTATCATAGCTAAGATTTTTCTATTCATACCTAATCATCCTTTCTCCTTCAATTTCCAGAATAACTTCTCTCTCCTTGACTTATATAACTTACGAAACCTTGTTCTATAACATTGAAATGATTCTCTGTATGAAGTTGTTGAGACCCACAAAAGCGAGCCGTGAGTTTCATGCCGAAAGTTTTCACTCGAAAGGAAATCAGCCTCCTAAGTGACGATTGCACTGCTCACGACACACTCCTGCCGTAGTTGGTTGCGAGGAGTATAGCATCGTATATGTCGACTGTACCATCACCGTTTATATCAGCCTTCGGATTGTACCGCGGGTCACCAATAGTCTTCAAGAAGGACCCCGCCAACAGCACAGCGTCATAGATGTCGACCGTCAGGTCGCCGTTTATGTCCCCTTGAAGGGTAAACGTGACGGTGACCTGGATCGAGTTGTCCGAAGTGTCATTTTCAAAGGGAAGAGGAGGGATAGAAGCGTTCAAAACGTACTTCCCTTTCGCGAACCCAGTGAGATTCCACAGGAATGTGATGGTCTGATTTGCTGCAGGACCGAGGGTCAACGTCTCTGCATGAATCAGAGTTGAGTTTGCGTAAACGGTCAGGTTGAAAGTTTCGATTTGGGTTCCCTGATTGGCGACTGTCACATTCACATAGGATGAGCGCGCCTCATTCAATATCTCAGCGCATACTAGGTCTGTAACTGCAACGTCGGGAACGTTTTGTGGCTCATGGTAGTACTGGTTTAAGATGTCCTGTGCAGGCTTGTTCTGAGGAGGGTAATCAATGTCAGACGATCCTCCAGCATTCGGGTTTGTTTCCCAAGTCCACCAGAACCAACCTAAGAACCAGCTTCTGCCGGCGAAGGCTTCGATCGCAGCTTGATAGCAGTCAGCTTGTTCTTGAAGGTCTAGCACGCCTGAAGGATTCCAGTTGTAAGGTTCTCTGTTCGTTCCGTTTTGGCTGGTGTACCCTATTTCAGTGAAAATCACTTTCTTTCCAGTCTGCAAGTAAGTTGTGTAGATTTCGTTCGTCCAGTTTCTTCCGATGTAGCCCGATCTTGCGCAGGACGACCAGGCATTCCTAAGCTGCGCCTCGGTGGGGCTGAAAGAATCAGTCAGAGGGAAATATGCATCGACGCCCACGTAGTCCAGCGCGTCCCAAAAAGCTATACTGCCTGTTCCATAGGAATCCCAGTTTGCAGCATAAATAATGTTGCCGGAGAAGCGAGCTCGGACTTCGCTTATCACGCTCCGCCAGTCAGAAGTACGTGACTGGGAAGATCGAAGTTCTGTTCCGACCACTAGCATTTCAACGTTGTTCATCTGCGAAATGTTTGCGTAATAGTCCATGAAGTATCGATAATTCTGAAACCAAAGCGTCCAGTTGGTCGGCGAAATCGTTCCCCTCCAAGATCCGTCTACCACGTCCACCATAGGCTTCAACACAACCATCATCCCTATTTGATGTGCTTTTTCAATGGCGTGAAGCAATGATGAATCTGAAGCCGAGTAAAGATCGAGTCTTTGACGCATTCTATTGTCTGATGAATTATCCATGAACCAGAACACGGTGAAGGTAACCCACGTGGCGTTGAGGCTGCGCAGATTCGTTATTGATTGATCAAAGTCGGTGGTGTTGTACGCCTCTGCACTCCAAGCGTTGACGGTCATTCCCTTCATCGGGGGCATTTGCGCGACTGAGTCTGCGATGCCGACATGCTGAGGCATGGAAACCAAGGAGACTGCGAGTAACGCCAAGGACCAGACGATAATCGTTGCTTTCAGTCTTAGATGACGCACCTTTCTCCCTCCCTAGGTCCTAGTGCACCCTCTTTTGCGCAAAGAACATGCAGAGGGCATCATCGTTTTCAAGGGGTTGTGAAACGTTCTTCCACCATTGACGTATTTTGATCTTCACTGTGTCATCAGCCTATTACCCTGATTTTCTATACGTGTTTGTTGAAGTTGTTTGCGAGCATTATCGCGTCGTAGATATCGATGGTTCCATCGGAGTTGAGGTCCGCATTCGGGTTCCAGTTGGATGAGCCTAGGTTCGTGTTGAACGCCGAGGCAAGCTGTATAGCGTCGTAGATGTCGACAGCTCCGTCCCCGTTGATGTCTCCAACTATCGAAACAGTCACCAATCCGTCGATCTTCGTGTTGTCCGCGGTGCTTGTTTCATTTACAACCGGCCAAGCATACGCGCTTACGTTGTAGTTTCCGTAAGCGAAGCCGGTCGTGTTCCACGTGAATATGATCGAAGCGTAAGCTCCACTTGGCAAGGTCGATTCTTTTGTGCTGATGTCCGTTGCATTGATGCGGACTGTTACGTTGAAGGTTTCTGCGAAGTCACCACTGTTCAGAACCGTCACGGTAATGTTATCTGGATATCCTTTTCCAACCGTTTTCCTGAGTGAGGCAACGTTGACGACCGTCAGATCGTGTATTGTTCCTCCTGGTCCGACTCTTACGCGGCCGCCAATTGTCGTGTGAGGTATTGACTGTGAATTGATGTCGCTTAACTTTGTCTCTTGCAAATCAAGGTTGCTGCTTCCATTTGACGTGGCGTTGAAGGTGAGCGTAGCTAGGACTCCTGAACCACTGACAGATTTGCCGGCTCCCAAGAGTGTGCAGGCCGCGAGGGCGCGGCCATACGTGCTGTTATAGTTATTGGTGATGTTCAGAAGGAACACCGTAGTTCCAGCGGAACGCAAGAAAGAGCCTTCGGTTACGGCTGTGCAATTGATTATCGCGTTGAGAAAGTATATTCTAAATTCCCAAGCATAGAGGTTGCTGACGTCCGCTACGGTCACGTTTATGTTGAAAACTGTTCCAACGTTCACGTTAGTAATTGATGGCGTGACTTGAACGGTTGCATCGGCAAAAACGAGACTTGGCAAGAAAATAGCTGATGCAGTCAGCATCACAAACATCGCAAAAACTAGTATTTTACAATTCAATCTAGGTTTTGGCATAAAATCTCCTGTCTCCCCTATCTGCAACAGGGATAGAATGAAAACAGGATATTTAAGAATTCAGGAATAATATTCTAGACGAGGTTTGCATTCAAAGAAGAAGAGAGATGGAAGAGTCATTTGGCATTTTTCCCAAATGTGTTTCTAAGGCGGCGGAGGCGTGTATGTGTACCAGAAGTTGCTTGCGACAGCGACCAGGTCAAATATGTCTACTATTGGGTCGCCGATCAAGTTGTATTCGGAATCGACCTCATCGTAGTGATTGGCTAATTGGCTGAGGTCTTGGATGTCTACGGTACCATCGTTGTTGATGTCTCCTTTTATAGGGCAGAACTTGTAGAGAACGTCGGAACCCACGTTGATCTGGTTCAAACCGCCTCTGACATATCCCAGATCAGGTCTGCCAAAGTAGCTTAGATTTGCCCATTGGACATAGATTATTGCAGATTGGTTGTTTGTCCACGTTGGAAGATCCTTCCACATGTGACGAAGGGTAGCGTTAAATGTTATCGTTATGAGTGTTGTATTGAGGCTGATTGGACTGCCAGAGGTAGAACCACCAACTATTCCGTTAACTTCGTCTGTCGTGTATGTCCCCGTGCCCCAAGCATCCCACGAAACAGTCGCGATATCAAGAAGTGTGGGGTCATAATGGATTTCAAAAATGAAGCCTGCGTAATCAATAGCGTCCGAGATGTTTATTTTGATAATGAAAGTTTCATTGAACTTACGACATGTAATGTCGGTTATCGTCATGCTGATTGACGGTTTCTTGGATGCTTCTTCATTTCCAATCGTATAGAATGCTGAGGGATTATTCTGATTGTTGTATTCCGTTGTTATCCATGAAACGCTTCTGGCAGTGTCAGATATACGAACCTCGTCTATGGAGCCGTTCATATAACCACCTACGAATTCTTTTCCGATGAATAAGTTAGCAGAAGAAATTCCCATTGCACTTAGAGGCGCTGACGTAGCTCCTGTAACCCCATTTACCAGAACTTTTACGCTCGACCCATCGTATATGCCCACTACTTGATACCATGTACCGGTTGAGGGGGAGTTTTGTGAGAATTTTGCATTTGCGACAACTGCAGTTCTGGCGACGAATTCAAAGCAGTTATCATCTGTGTCATACCATAGGATCCAGCCGGCACTGCCATCATACTTGTGTACTATTCTGCTGTCAGGGCTTTTTGAACTCAGATCTACCCATGCTTCAATTGTGATTTGAACAGCGAAATTTACACTTGGATTGTTTCCGCAATCAATATAATCATTGCTTCCATCAAAACCGTCAGCACCATCGATTTTACCACTAACACCTTGGCTAACTCCCCCGTATGAAGTACCATTGTTAACATTCACGGTACTGTCGTAATGAGTGCCAGTCTTCTCACTTAGGTGTTGAACCATCTTATAATGAGAATCCCAAACACCAGACGGATTCTGCTGGCTAGTGACAGTCGGATTACCATAGTACATGTACAATATCGTATCCTTTGTTGAGCTAAGACTGGCGACATTCACCCAAGCGACAAGATGGCCGGTTCCATTGGAATAACTCTCAATTTCATGATTCAGCCTATTACCATAAGAATCCGTAAAGACAAGATCATCACCATCACTTTGTGCATGAGCAGCCAAGTCAGAATCTGTTACATCAATAAGAACTGGAAAATTGGTAAGATCGGAAGAAACTTTAGTATGGTCGATTGTCACATTTTTGCGGTACTGCCAACTCGAATTCCACCAAGCACCAAGTTCATATTCTGTCTTAAACGTAAACGACTGGTTCATCCAATGAACACCATCAGAGACATACACGGACCACGTGTACAGCGTTGAATACGCAAGACCATCCACACTCATCGAATACGTCCCATTCGTCTTGCCCGTTTGACTATCAGAACCAATACTCGGATACGTCGTCACAGCATAACTCATCAAGTCATCCTGCGGATCCACGATCGTGAAACTCAACTCTGATAACGAAATCGGCACATCAATTGCTCCATTGACTGGCATGGATCCGAGGACGTATGGAGCCTCACCGGTTACCATTAAAACTAGTTCACCCGTCTTACGTGTATTACCGATATTATCCGCGCATCGAACTTGCCACGTGTACGATCCAGGGGCTAATGACACGGTGAAATTATTCGTCTCTAAGGTTGAGACAGGTGTTGCATTGGAAACTGTGTAGACACCATTGAGATACAGACTTGCGTTCACCACAGTGTGCAAATTGGATGAAACATTGTATGTGAACACTACCGGATTTTCACTAGACTTAGAACCATTAACTGGAGCTATCGGTGAAACATCCAAGGAATCAGATAAATATTTATCAAGAACAGACAGTACATCTAGGCCGTTTTTCCGCAGGGTATCAAGTGTAACTATTGAGTCTTGCGGTCGGCCTTGAGAGGTCAATGCAGTGATGTTACATTGCGAGGTTAAAACGTCCGTTGAACGACCGCCGTACCAGGTATCGCTATAGTATGTGTACAGCGTGTGACCTGTGTAATAAGATGCAAGGTCGTGTACATTAGTATAAACTCTAATGTTGGTGTATTCTATGGGGATAGTCCAAAGAGCATAACCGCCAAGGTCATGTTGATCTATGAATACATCAACATTTTTGCCTGCGCTTATCCAATTTTGGATGTATCCGAATGCTGCGTCAATCTCAGGTTCGTAGTTCCCAGCTCCGTCATCCCATTCTCTATTCAAATCTTGGAGGTTAGCGTTGTAACGGTCATATCCATGGTAGATTCCATCAGGGTTCATCATTGGAAAGATTTTAAACACATACTTGTCGCGATAAGTTGCGGCCGTTGTGTTTGTGTCGTCCAAGAGGAAATCCATCATGTACCACGTTTGCCACTGGGAGTTCTTTTCACAGGGATGTTGGCCAGTCATTATCCAGATGGTTTTCTTCTCGTCCAATGGAATGGAATTATTTGTAATTGTTATCAGTTCAATGTTTCTACCTTCAACGCTATGGCCGATTATCGTTCGATTATAGTATGTTAGATTTAGTGCGTCTTTCGCGTTAAGATATGATTCTAGGTTTGAATATTGATACGGAATTATCCATGCAATAAGGACACTGTCATTGGTGAAAGTATGAGTCCACGTGGGCTCGCTTCCACTAAAGAAATACCAAGTGATTCCATCATAAGAATACACACAACGATGATATTTGCTTGAGTCTCCGTTCAGCTGGTCGAACTCAACTGTCTGATTATATGCACCTTTAGTTATATTGAAGAAAAACCAACAAACAGATCCCTCTGCCGGCTGTGAATCGTCTATCTCAAAACCTATTTTATTGAAACCTAGTTGAGTTAGGCTCTTTAGACTGGCACCTTCGAATGTGTAGTTGATGTTTTCAATTCTAACTCCACCATACAGTACCGTTGTGAAGCTATAGGTCTCATTAGTCCAATGATCATGATAATCACTGCAATTGACGCTCCAATAATATGCAGTGTTATATGCGTTCATGTTTGTGGCGGTTTGTGAATAGACGCCGTTTCCAACATCGTTGTAGACCTGAATGACATCCCAACTTCCACTAGCATTTGTACTGAAAAGAATGTCCATTAGATCTCCTTGATAATCAACCACGCTAACTGACAAAGTAGGATTCAAATCAACATTAGTTGCTCCATTCTGTGGAGTCACACCAGATATTTGTGGTTCTTCTGGCATTGGCCTTGTTTCTTCGCTACCAACACTATAAAACGTAGCTGGACTGTTCTGGTTTTTGTATTCGGTAGAAATCCAACTAGCACTCCTAATTGTACTCGAAACGTGCACTTCATCGATTGTACCATTCCAACAATCTGGGTATGATGAATAGGTCGGATCTTTGCCGATACACACGTTACCGGTTCCTGCAGTGCTCGTTAAACTCATAGATACATCGTTCTGTTTACCGCCGTCCACCCAACTCTGAATAGCCCCATAATCCCTATCAAACACAGCAACGACATAATGCCACATGCCATCTCTAACAACGGGACCACCAGTGGGGGGACCATATCCACTGTCGAATTCGAAACGTAACCTACCATCAGTGTAGGTGTAGAACGAAATAACATTGCCAGATCCTCCGGCGATATTTATTATCCTTTGATACTCAGAACCTACTGGAGGTTCAGTATTTTTCACCCATGCCTCCATAGTGAAATCTGTATTCGTTCCAAAGTTTAGACTGACTGCGGGCACCACAGTCAACATAACTATTACTGCCATCAAAGTTGTCAGCACCATCGATTTTACCACTAACACCTTGGCTAACTCCCCCGTATGAAGTACCATTGTTAACATTCACGGTACTGTCGTAATGAGTGCCAGTCTTCTCACTTAGGTGTTGAACCATCTTGTAATAAGAATCCCAAACAGCAGTCTTGTTTTGCTGACCCGGCGCAGTTGAATTGCCATAGTAAACGTACAGTGTTGTATCATAACTTGCAGAAAGATTGGCCGAGACCCATGCAACCAGTTGCCCACTTGCACTCGAGTAGTACTCGATCTCGTGATTGAGCTTCACCCCCAGACTGTCTGTGAAGACTATGTCGTTGCCATTCGCCTGAGCCTTGGCCTTCAAGTCCGTATCTGTTATGTTTATCAAAGTCGGAAAGTTTGTTAGGTCAGCACTGACTTTCGTATGATCGACTGTGATCGTTTTCCTGTAAGGCCAATCAGCATTCCACCAACTTCCTCCCCCACTCACTGGCGGGAACTTGAACGCCACTGACAATGCACTGACTAGAAGCAATCCTAAAACGGCTGATGCATAAATTCTCTTACGTGACAGTGCCTTCAAGGACATGCTCCTCTCCCCTTTAACCTGCAGTTGAATATAGAGAAAGTAGCGCATATTTAAGAATTAAGGAACATTATTCCACGTAACAAAACGTTTTGACACAAAAAAAGGATGGGTAGGGGTGTTATTGTTGTCATGGAGCGGGTGGCGTGTATTGGTACCAGAAGTTGCCTGCGACAACTACTATGTCGAATATGTCGATGAGGTCGGAACCAACCAAGTTCATCGTAGAATTCGTTGTGTCAAAAACGCTGGCTTCGGAAGCAGGTCGGTAACGTCAACTTTTCCATCGTTGTTCAGGTCCCCTCGAATCGGTGAGAATGTATAGGAAAAGTCGGGATTCGGAACGTTTAGTCTACCACCTCCGCCGCCGCCTCTGGTGTATGAAACGTCCGGCAGACTGGCGTAGTGAAGAGTGACTGACCGGATTTGTATAGCCGTGGAGTTGGTTACGTCATGCTGAGACTGCAGAGACTGGGTCTTTCCACATGCGTGTGTAAGTTGGATTCGACTTGAATCTTATGGTCGCCAAGTTTGAGGCCAGTCCGCTTCCAGTTGTCGTTCCGGTGATATTTCCGTTTCCATGGTCGGTTATCGTTCCTGTTCCCCACATCACCGCGGAACTCACGTAGCTAAGCATAGTATTGTTATAATGGATTTCAAAATCTAGCGCCTCCCAGGTTGACCGCGTTAGAAATGGTCATTGTCACTACGAATTCTTCATTTGTTTCTCTGCATGTTCTGCTGTGACCACCAGCATGAATCATGTCAATTGTCGGTGCCATACCCCACACCTGATATGCTCCGTCTTGTGTAGTATGTGTAATGGATTGGGCATTAGAGTCGCTGAGTTTGTTGTAGTCTGCCTCAAAGTGAATCGATGTTTGCTTCATTGAGTTGGTCTGAGGGTCTAGAACTTTGAATCCTAAAATGAACAATGCATGGGAGCCTGTGAAACCGTTCTTCAGCGAATATGCGACTAATCTGTAGTAATTTGCGCCTGCCTCGGCCTTTTGGACGCCGTAGTCAGTGCCCATTGTTGGACCCCAAATGAACTTCAGGGGCGATGTTGGCGTGTTTTGGTAGTCGACGTGGTCTAGTGACAACAGCGTGTTATCCCATGACACTTTAACGTCAAATCCATAAAGGTCGGTTATCTCTTCAACTTTCACCGCAACTTCAAAGACGCTGCTTACGTCTCCGTATTCTTTTTGGACTTGCGATGGGTCTACGTATAGTTGTGTCATACCTGAGGCGTAACCACTGACCAGAAGCGATGCAGCGCCGCTTCCATAAACTTCAAAGCCGATATTGCTTACCTCGTCCAGTCTGAAAACAGGGTGGGTTTCACCGTTTGCAAATCTCCATGCCGGGTTAGGATCGTCTCCGGCGTTCCAGCAAATCGCAGCCGAAAAGTCAAGTGTGATAGACTGTGCTCCCGCCTGCGGGCACAGTGACATCGGTGGATTTCCAGAAGGTGTCTCTTGTAGGATCATTGAACGGTGCGCCAGTGTATCCAGTATTTAGGAAAAGGTGTACGGTTACAGAATCGGTTCCTTGGTTCTTGAACGTTAATCTGTACAGAGTGTACCTCGTGAAGTTCCCATACTGCCCAATTGCGTCTGGATCGCCGCCTGCAAATGGACTGACCGGGTAATCATCGCGAGCGCCCGTGCCTTGTGATGGGTTTAGGCCTGTGAAATTGAATTCAACGCCGGTGCCTGGTTTATCCGTGATTAGTCACGTTGCTTCCACCAGGCCCCCACCCATAGGCAAACTCGGTGCCAAGTTCCACGTCTGAAAGCGTCAAATAGGACGCTGCCTCCGCAACGTTGATTCTCAGTACGGCTAGAATGCTTAATGACAGCAAGACCACCATGATTACTGCAAATAGTCTTTTCTCCATTCTGTTTCTCCTCTCTCCTTTAACTTGCAGTTGAACAATAAGCGGTCTGCCGTATTTAAGAATTAAGGAACATAGTTCTACTATGAGTGTTGATTGAAACAAAAAAAGGAAGGAATGGAGTTGTTTGCTACTTTTACGGTGTTGATGAGTACGTATACCAGAAGTTGCTGGCTATGACAACTAGGTCGAATATGTCCACGAGGTAGGGGCTGCCACCAATCAGATTGTAGTCGGCGTTGTTTGTGTCGTAGGACCAGCCACAGCTGTTAGGTCACCAATGCCTACAGATGCCGTCGTTATCGATGTCTCCTTTGATTGGCATGAAGCTGTAGGAGATGTCAGATGTCGGTGGGTTGATCTGGTGAGGCGGAGATTCGCCCCTCGTGTATGAAAGTGGGTGCGGCTCTGGATAACTCAGCGTGGCTGAGTACAAATATATGCCAGTAGAGCTGGAAAAGATGTTGCTCGATTGTCCAGTGCTGGGGTCTCTCCAAATGCGTGTGAAAGCTGGATTGGACTTCGAATGTTATGGTTGCTAAGGTTGAGGCTGGTACGCTTCCAGTTGAGCTGATCGTTACCTGTCCATTACCGTCGTCGGTTACAGTTCCTGTTCCCCAAACAACCGTGCCATTATGGTAGCTGATCATAGTCTTATCATAGTTGATTTGATATGAAGCCCGTCAAGCTTGCTGCGTTTGAAATGCCGACTATAACGTTGAAGGGTTCATTCAGTTCGCGACAGATTCTACTGTTGCCGCCGATGGAATTTGTAATGCTTAGCGTCGGTGTTTTGCCCCAGATTTGGTAATTTCCATCCACAGTAGTGTGTGTAATGGACTGAGAGTTTGAGTCGCTAAGTTTGTCCGTGTAGAAGTGTAATGGGTGTCGTTTTCATCGAGTTCGTGAGAGGATCCATTACAGTAAAGGTCAGTTTAAGGATCGCTTGACTTCCTGAAGTCGAGAAACCTGTTGCTGTAGACACGGCTACAAGCTTGTAGGTACCCGCACCCGCGTCATCTATCGAATTGGCATGTATTGGTGCACTCCAAGTGCTCCAAATGCTGTCCATGTATGTACTATAGTCCGCACTCACGAACGTGATGAGAGAGTTGTCCCAAGTAACGTTGATATCAAAGCCAAAAAGATCAGTGACCGCTGCAATTTGCACTGTCACGTCAAAGGTATGCGTAACATCTGCGTAGGTCTTCTGCACGGAAGAAGGATCAATATACAGGGTAGGTGTCGTGTATCCTGAACTAATAAGCGTTCCCAATCCATCACCACTGGGTTCTGTAGTACCTGTAAGCCAACGTTGGTCACTTGATCCAATCTGAATATCTGGTCCTTGCCATCCGTCAGCGTGTTGTAACTGGGCTCTGGATCATCAGCTGCGTTGTAGCATGTTGCGCTCGAGAAATCAATGCTTACGACTCTGCTCTGACCTGCAGGAACGTCGGTCCAGTCACCTTGCCAGAAAGTGTCATTAAGGCTATAATACGGGGCCTCGCTTGTGAAACCTGTGTTCATGAAAAGGCATACAGTTAGAGTCGAACTGCCAGTGTTCTTGAAGAGCAATTTGAGGCTCGTATAGACAGTGAAGTTGTGGTAGTTACCGTCCTTATCTTTGACGCCACCCCAATCAGCGGTGAGACCGAAGCCATGATCGTAATCTCTTTTGTATGCTGTGCCGCTGGCAGTCAAACCGGTATAAGCAAACTGAACGCCAGGACCGCTGATGTCTGTGATAGTCGCCGTCTGCTGGTCCCCAACCGTACATTAACGAGCTCAATTTTGAATCTGACAATGTCCACGGGTTATCCGCTTTCGCAACGTTCATCCTAAGTATTGATAGCATGCTTAAAGACAGTATTAGTACCGTGATAATCACAAGTATGTTTTTTTTCATTTTACTCCTTTCTCCTCTAATCTCTGAGTGAATATTCGAACCGTTCTATTTAAGAATTAAGGAAAATACTTCTATTCGGCAAAATCTCGCTCGACAAACGCGTTGCAATCAATACATAAACACGCACTAATGACGCGCGCTTATTTGAATATGTCCTAGCAAAAACAAAAGATCCAAAACTGAAGGATAAAGCAGAAGTTCTTCTTCAAGCGCTGAACACGTGCCTTATTCCAAAGTAGGAAAAGTGTGAGATCATATAAAGCACTTCGAGATAGTACATATATTAATTTCAGACCCCCTCCACCCCTCGAAATCACATCGGGCGTTTTTATGCACGTGTGCTAATAATTCTTTTTTCTGAACAAACGGTGTAAGAATGAATTCCCAGAAGCGAAAGGTCATCGCGAATCGCGCGCGCGTCTTCTGGGCTGTTGAACCTTCGAGGCAATGGAGAAATGTTCCACAATATTTAACTGGTCCGTGCGGGCATTGTTTGTTTGTGGGAAAGGGGATGTTGCGAGTTAATTCTGCGGTTTTCTTGGGTTTGGTGTTTGTCCTGGCAGTCTCGTCTTTGTCTATGGCTGGCAGGTTCGCGGGAACCTCGCTGGGGATAGTGCCTGGTTACGGTGCTGGTGATCCGTCGTTTCCGGGGGTCGGGGTCAAAGTGAATCTTTTCAGTAACGGCACCACGAGGTATGTGAATTTCTCTGACTATTTTTATGTGATGCATGGGTGGGTGTCTGACGTCAATTGGAGTAGTGTTCCGCCTGCCGCTCAGAATGCTTTCTTAGATCCTGCGCAGACGAACTTTACTCTGGAGACGAATGACTCGCGATTTTTGGCTCCGTCTATGACTCAGTTTGTTTATTACAATAGTTCGGCGGACGCGATGTCCACTTATTTTTATTTTCAGTTTCTGCCTGGTGATCTTGCTCCTGGCGCTTACTCGTTCACAGGCAAATGGTCTATGGCTGCGGCGGCTGATTATCCGAATTATACGGGTGCCTACAACATCAACAGGATTACGCTTGTCGTGAATCAGTATGGAGTCTTGTCTGAAACGTTCGTTTCTTGTTCGCCTAACCCTGTGTCGGTCGGTGTTCCGGTTGCCTGCAGTGCAAACGTGTCTGGATCTAGCCCGACGGGCACTGTTACTTGGAGCACGAGCAGCGTCGCGGGCTCTTTCACCCAGTCTGTCTGTCCCGTGGTGGGCTATCACTGTTCGACGACGTATTTCGATAACAGTTCTGGTTGTGCGATTATCACGGCGACTTACAGCGGGGACGTGAACAACACTGAGAGCAGCGGCACGTGTACTTTGATAGTTACGCTGGGCGGGCCAATCTACTATACCAGTAATTACACGAGTGTTCAGGCGACTGTTGACGCGGCTTCGGTTGGGGCGACGGTCGTGGTGACGCCGGGTTTCTACACTGCGTCGGTTGTGGTTAACAAGTCGTTGACGATCATAGGTGATAAGGACCCGCCTGTTTTCATCGGCGGTGGTTCCGGGATCGCTATCACGCTGTTGTCTGGGGCGTCTGGGTCGATCGTTGCGGGGATCACGATGACGGGTTGGGATACGGGTGTTCTGGTTAACAATGCGAGCGGGTGCAAGATCTGCGATAACGTGATGTCGATGATGAACGTCAACGCTGTTGTCCTTCAGGGCTCTGACGCTGTCGACAATCAGGTTTTCGGGAACATTTTCGAGCAGACTGCGGTCGCTGTTGATTTGGGCGTTTCGTCGTCTAGCAGCACGGTTTCTCAGAACGTGGTGAGCCTCAGCACCGTCGGGGTCAAGGTCGAAAGCAGTGGGAACACGATTTGTAGTAACATTCTGTCCAGGAACCAGGTGGGGCTTAACCTGACGGGTTCTGATGATAACGTTGTTTATCATAACACGTTCGTGGACAACGCGGTTCAGGTTGTGGTTTCCAACTCGGCTGGTAACGTTTGGGATGACGGTTATCCTTCAGGCGGTAACTATTGGAGCGGCCACACGAGCCCCGACGTGCACAGCGGGCCGAATCAGGATCAGGTCGGTAACGACGGGATCGTTGACGTGCCGTACACGGTTGCGTCGGGCAGCGTCGACAGGTATCCGTTGGTGAACGGTGCGATCGATGTTGGAGTGACGCTTGTTACGACGTCGAAGACTGTTGTCGGACAAGGTTACAATGTACTCGTGCAGCTGAGGATCTTGAACTATGGGGCGTACGATGAAAAGTCTATTTTGACCGCTTACGCGAATATGTCGACGGCGGCTACTCAGAACGTTGCATTATCGAAGGGGAGCTTCACGGTCGTGACTTTAACATGGAGCACGGTGGGCTTCCAGTACGGTAAGTACGTGATGAGCGCGTATTGGCAGCCGGTTCAGGGTGAGACGAACACGGCGAACAACTTGTGTTTCGGTGGGAACGTGACGGTAACTATTCCTGGAGACCTTCAGGGAGATTCTACCGTTGACATCTACGATGCAATAATCTTGGCTGGAGCCTTCAACACGAACCCCAGCAGCCCGCATTGGAACGCCAACGCCGACATAAACAGTGACAACTCAGTCGACATTTACGACGCCATAATCCTAGCCGAGCACTTCAACCAACACTACCCATAAGAGATGTTTTTACAAGCATTTTCTTCGTGAGCACTGGCTGGAGGAGTTATGCAAAGAGAATGCTTGAATTATGAATTTGGCTTGCGCTGTTCTGTTATAGGCCGGGGATGTTTGCGCGCGCTTACGCGTAAAGATAATCTGACCGATCTAAACAACTTTACTAGAGTGAGTGTTGAGTCACATGGATGCTAGCAGAATCGCCGACGAGAAGTACATCTATTTAACGACTAGAGGTAGGAAGACTGGAAATCCCCACACAGTTGAATTGTGGTTTGCGATAGCTGGAAAGAAAATCTATCTTAGCCATGAAGGAGCGTACACTGACTGGATGAAAAACATACTTGAGGATGGTCGAGTCGAGTTTAAGATCGGAAAGATCCAGTTTAAAGGCAACGCTCGAATTGCTGAAGCTGGGGAGGTTTTTGAATTGGGAAAACATGCTCTCTACCTTAAGTATTATGGTAAGGCAGACGAAGACACAATTAACGAGTGGTTCTCAGAGTCAACAATAATCGAGATTTCAATGATTGGTATGGTATAAAACGCGCGTGCGTTTCCGCGCTATTCATCGTATCAAATTTAATAATAGTATATGATTAGTATCGATTAGATGAGATATGACCTTTCCAGCAGATTTTCTATGGGGGGTTTCAAACAGTGGGTTCCAGTTTGAGATGGGTAGTCCATCTGGAGAAAACATAGATCCAAACACGGACTGGTATGTGTGGGTACATGATCCCTCTAACATACGGAAGGGCATCGTCAGCGGCGATCTGCCAGAAAGGGGCGTGAACTATTGGGGTCTCTACAAGCAAGACCACGCTATTGCCAAAAAGCTTGGCTTAAACGCTTACAGGATAGGGATTGAATGGAGCAGAATTTTTCCCACAAGCACATCCGCTGTTGAAGTTGGGGTGGAAAAAGCATCCGATGGAAACATTGCCAAGATAGACGTTGACGAGTCTGCTCTGGAAAATCTTGAGAAAGTCGCCGACAAAGACGCTGTAAGTCACTATCGAGATGTGATAGAAGATTTGCGGGCTAACAACTTTGAAGTATTTGTGTGCCTGAACCATTTCACCCTGCCTTTATGGATTCATAATCCAATCATCGTTCGCAAAACACGACTGCATGCAGGTCCTAAAGGCTGGGTTGATGAAAATACCATAATTGAGTTCACAAAATATGCAGCATACATGGCTTGGAAGTTGGGGGACATAGTCGACAATTGGGCGACCTTCAACGAGCCTTCGGTGATACCTGAGACAGGTTATATGATACCTGAGTCTGGATTTCCTCCAGCGTTAAACAACTTCAGAGTTTCAAGGAAAGTTGCCCTGCACCTAGTCGTCGCCCATGCCCGTTCCTATGATGTCATTAAGAAGATCGACACTGTCAAAGCCGATGAGGAAAGTGGCTGCGCTGCAAATGTTGGTTTGATACATAATGTGATCCCGGCAAGACCTTTCTCGTCGGAAAGAAAGTCCGATGTAAAAGCCGCAGAGTTCATGAATATCATGCATAATCAATTCTTTATCGAGTCCATTTGCTATGGTTGGTTGGATGAAAACCTTAACGGAGTAAAAGAGAAAGAAGAAATAAAAAACTATCTTGGACAACGCCTCGATTGGCTAGGCGTAAACTACTATAGTAGGCTTGTGGTGAAAGGAAAAACATCCATATTGGCCAAGATTTTTGCAGGAATCTCTGCAGTTCCTGAGATTGTTCCTGGCTACGGCTTCGCATGCCAACCTAATTCCAAATCAGCAGATGGACTGCAAACTTCAGACGTAGGATGGGAAATGTATCCAGAAGGAATGCTTGAGGCCTTAAAGGCGATGAAAAAATATGGGAAGCCACTCTATGTAACAGAAAACGGCATCGCAGATGAAAAAGATGCACTTAGACCCAGTTTTATAATCGAACACCTAAAGATTTTCGAAAAAGCCATTAATGAAGAGAAAATTGATGTTCGCGGATACTTCCACTGGTCTTTGACAGACAATTATGAATGGGCTAAAGGTTTTGGTCAGAAGTTTGGGTTGTTTTCCGTTGATTTGGAGACGAAGTCGCGAAAAAGTAGGAAGAGCGCCGAGGTTTTTAAGGAAATAATAAAAGGACAGAAGTAGCGCGAGCTAGGATCTCTTCCTCGTTCGCGCGCGCTATTTTCGTCAAGAGCCAAGAGCAGATAGAACTTTATTCTATAACTCAATAAGGTAAGCGTTTAATCGCACACTGCGCAAAATATGATACATTGCTACGGTACCTAGCATATGCACTGCTGGCGAAATGTAGGGCGAAAATATGAAGAGGAGAGTTCCTAGATTTGTCACGGCCTTCTGCATTTTGACTTTAATCGTAATGCTCTCCATGTTGATATTCTCCGTAGCGAAAGTGACCGATGAGTCCGACACTTCTAAACGCATTGAAAGTGGATCTTTCAAGCCCTGTGTATCGAAACCAGAGTGGGTTGACAAAGACAATAATGGAATTGCGGATAATCTGGACCAGGAGATAGCTGATGGGTTAGGCAATCACGCGGCCCAAGAATATGTGAACGTCACTGTCATGCTAAAGTCGGAACCAACACCTTATGATGCAGACGCATTCGTTCAATCTGGTGGATATTTGACCACATCTCCATGGACGCAAGCCATCTACGGGTTCGGTGGGCTACTGCCCTACAACAAAATTGTGGACTTCAGTCGACGGTGCTCCAACTTACTTTTGATAGAGAAAGAAGCTGTCTGCAACGCGAGTATCGCCTATGCTGCAGCACAGGTCGGCGCAAGACCGTACGTATGGAACACTCTGGGGCTTCAAGGAGACGCAAATTCCTCGATAGCCATTCTGGACACTGGAATAGACGATACCCACCCAGACTTCTCACCTGGATTCGGCAACCAGAATTTCTCAACAAAGATAGTCGGATGGAGCAATCAGGTAGACTCTACAGACACACCGTTTGATGATAATGGACATGGCTCCCACTGCGCTGGACTGGCCGCTGGAAACGGATTCTCCAACGTTAATGCTTCAGGATATGCTACTGCCACGTATGGAGCCAACCTCGGATCAGTATCCACTCCAGGCACGTACTTCATGAACGGCATGATGGTGAACAAAACAGGCATCATAACCGTCAGAGTGAAATGGACAACCACTGGCACAGCCAAACTCTCGGCACTCCCACTCTACTACGGCGACAAAAGCCTCAACCAGACAACTTGGACTAACGTGGCTTCAGTTAGCACACCAAGCCAAAACACGTGGTATACCCTGACCTATAGCGTGTCTTCAACTCCTTCCAATGGCTACGACATGTACCACCCTGCCCTTGCCCTTACATCCGGAACGGGAAACCTCTACGTAGTGTTCACAATGTCTTGGCCTTACACGCCCCCCGCAGATGGCTTCCAACCATTAACAGGAATAGCCCCACAAGCAAAACTTGTAGGAGTCAAAGTCCTCGACTCCACAGGCTCAGGGACAACAACAGGACTCATCAACGGCATAAACTGGATAATCGCAAACAGGATGACTTATCACATAACCGTTGCAAGCTTGAGCTTGGGCTTCAGTTCCGAAGTGGGGTCGGTAGACTCCGCTATTGTGAATCTTGTGAACAGCGGAGTAACCACTGTTGTTGCAGCAGGAAACATGGGATACGGGCTTCCGCCGGACTACAACAACATTTACACTCCTGGCTCAGTTGACGAGGTAATCACAGTTGCTGCCATTAACCAGTTCGACAACATCGCCAGCTACAGCAGTCAAGGTGGAACATCAAGATATACCGGCAAAACCATGAAGCCTGACATATCTGCGCCAGGAGGCAGTCTTTACGCTGCGTCGTTATTTAGCGCGGACTCAAACGACGGAGATGCGGAGAGCATGTGGGCAGACGTGCTGGCCAACGATTCAGCCCCTATGCAGGGAACATCAATGGCTGCACCAGTGGTCGCAGGCGCTGCAAACATAGTGATACAAGCCATGGGCGGATACATCAAGTGGAACTGGGCAAGAAGTCAGGCCCTACAACCCAAGATGATTCTGTTGATGACTGCGACAGAGACTTATCCGAATTTTCGCGACGGGGGGTTCGACTATCACTACTCCCCGACCCTTGATAGGGGTGGAAAGGATGTTCACGAAGGATTTGGCAGATTGAACCTTGACGCTGCGGTGGAAGCTCTCGTAAAAACGTACCAGATAGGAACCACAGTGGCGGATACGTTAGGTATGCCGCCTGCGCTCAGCGATATTTCGGTTCTGGGCCAACGACTTGCATGGGCAAGGAATGTACAGCTTGTTTCAGGCTTCAAATACAATTTCACGCTTGGCGTCCCAACAGGAGCAGACTACGATCTTTACCTTTACAACAGCACAGGAACGACCTACGGAGAACCGGCAATAGTAGCCAATAGTACAACAGCTTCGACTGGTGGAACTGAGCGATTCACTGTTGTTGCTCCTTACAATGGAACGTACTATGTGGTCGTGAAAAGAGCGACTGAGGCTACAGGAAGCGGCATGTTCAACCTGACAAGTTCAGGCCCTGTTGACGTAACGCTTAGCACTCCAGGTCTTGCCAACGCCTCAAATGCAGTGCATTACATTCAAGACGGTAGTTCCAAGAATGGAAGCATATCTGCAAGCACATTTTTTGGCTATGCTGACACTGGAACAACATTTCAAGTGGACAATCCAATCTACGCTTCGGCGACACAGAAGTATGTAACGTCAGATCCCGTTTCGTTCCCAATAGAGTGGGGAGTCAATTTGACAGTCAGATACACTGAACAGTTTTGGATTCAAGTCAGCAGTTCCCATGACTTGCCGTCGCTCTCACAATGGGCGGACAGGGGAAGTAGTCTAACGGTCAACGTGACCTCCCCAGCAGACGACAATGGAATGGGAGCCAGATACAGGTGTACTGGCTATACGTTGGATGGCAACGCGCCGATCACGGATGGAAGCATTGGCTACACTTTTGAAAACATCCAAAGCACTCATGACATTACCTTCAACTGGATAGTGCAGTATAGGCTCACTGTGTTTTCAGACCACGACTCCCCTGCCCCATCTGGTGCAGACAACTGGTACGATACGGGCGTTTTGATAGTGGCGTCTGTCACGAGTCCAGCAGACCAGGTTGGAGGAACGAGATACAGATGCACCGGCTGGACTGGAACAGGAAGCGCGCCATCGTCTGGAGCAGGAATATCAGCTTCCTTTGCTATTACCCAACCCTCGAGTTTGACATGGAACTGGATCACACAGTTCCTGATCACGTTCACTCAGACTGATGTAGGAACAGACTATGGTGGTGCAATGGTCACAATAGATAGCTTAGCCTATGATAGATCTGGCGTTTCCTTCTGGTGGGACAGCAACAGCACTCACAGTTTCTCATTCCAATCGTCAATAGTTGTTACCACAGATGTCAAAAGATATGCTTGGAACACTACAAACGGGCTGTCGACACTGCGAGCGGACAACATCACAGTATCCGATTCAGGAACAGTCACAGGCAACTATAAGACTCAATGGTATATTGCATTCAGCCAGACTGGCGTCGGCTCCGATTTCACGGGCACCGTCGTCACCATAGACGGATCAAACCGTGATAGAAGCAGTGTTTGGTTCTGGTGGTACGATCAGAGTATCCATAGTTTTGCTTTCCAGTCACCGTTGGTCTCCGCTCCAAATATGAAACTGTACAAGTGGAACGTTACCATTGGTCTGTCAACGAATCAGGGCGACACTTCATTCCAGGTGACTCAATCGGGAAGCATAACAGGCAACTACAAAACTCAGTATAACATTACGTTTGCCCAGACAAATGTTGGTTCTGACTTCGCCGGAACAGTGGTTACCATTGATGATGCAAGTTACAATTCGGGCACGTTTCCAGTGCAATTCTGGTGGGATGATGGCACTTTTCACTTGTTCTCTTTCTCTTCTCCACTCGTCGTAAACGCCACCAAGTCGTACGATTGGGTTTCCACAACAGGTCTTTCCACGCTTCAAGGCGAAACCTTGCTTATCACAGGCTCGGGAAGCGTGACAGGTAACTATTTTGTTCACATCAGATATGAGATAACATTCAACCAGACAGGTGTTGACGTTGACTCTTCGGGGAAAGTAGTAAGAATCGACGGCGTCAACTACAGTGCCGCCGGTTTGCCCGTTACGTTCTTGTTCGATGCTAGTTCTTTTCACACGTTTTCGTTTGATTCTGAGGTCAGCGCCGGCGTTGCCAAACAATATATATGGATCTCTACGAGCGGTCTATCTTCGCTTCAAAACGGGTCTATCACAGCAACGGCCTCTGGAAACATTATTGGAACCTACAGACGAAAGCCGACTCTTGCAATCAATCCGGCTGACAGAATATGCCGTAAGTACAATGAGACGTTCACTGTTCAGGTCAACGTGACGAACGCTCCTAGCGCTCAAGAATTCACGTTTGAGATTCGCTACAACGCTACACTTCTCGAAGTTGCAGGCATAAACTGGAATGCTTGGGGAAGCGGAACATACGATGCTGACGAGGTTAACGGCATTTTGACAGGTTACACTTCAGGCAGCCCACTAAACGGAAACGCAACGTTGCTCACGATAACCTTCAACGCGACTTACCATCACATATGGAAAGACGAACGCGCGGTTTCAGGTTGGAAGAACATTCAGACAAGCGCAATCTACATCCAAATGGCGAACCTTAGCTATCCAACGGGTCCAGACCTAGGTTACGAAAGAGTTGGCCTAAACCAGATCAACGTTGGTCCAGACACAGCGTACACGTTTTCGCCTATTAGGGGAGACATTAACAATGATGGCACCGTGGACATCCAGGACCTCAGCCAAATAGCCAGTCACTATGATCAGGTTGATCCCGAATACAACTTGATCGGCGATCCGGTAGTAGACATATTTGACCTGGTCGCTGTCACAAGCAACTTCTGGTACATATACACACAATAGCGCACGTGGTTCGCACCAACATCGAAGTCCATGGCACAGTCGTAAGAAGTTTTGGTGAATGAAACGTATTCGTGCCCAATGTAGTGTTCTCAGTGTGTAGCGCGCGCTAGATCACACTGCACTACTCTTTCGAAAGTCTAATTAATTCACCAAGCTAACTTGAGAGGTGGCGAAATGGTTGGCAATTGAAATTGAGGAATTAACGAAAAATCTTGAACCAAAAAACCGAGGGCGTGTAAGAGCCTTAGAGACTGGAGAAAAATACATACTACGGTTCAATGTGGATAGTTTAAGATTACGAGATGTCGAAAATATCCTTAAAGACATCAGGAAAAGCGTGCCAAAAAACTTCAAAGAGAAACGAGTCCATATCCAACTTGACGGTGTTGTTGATTTTCGTTAAACAGCGCGCGCTGTCCAAGGTAAGACTTTAATAAAGAATCCAATGCTGTATGTGAAGGAGACTAGCAGGAAAGTGATTCGGACAAAACTCCTTTCTCCCAAAGTTTTTTTTGTTTGACGCTCTCCTGCTTCTCCCCTTTAATTCTCCCTTTCCATTCGCGATACAATAATCGCACAATGGTCCTATAATAGTTCTTATAGAACAAAGTTCTATCTCACTACGCGTACGCTGACCCTTCTTTTTCTGTAATTTCGGGAAATAGAACATAATTATAGAAGATAGGGCAACAAGTTCTATTTCTCTGAGGGCCTGTTATCGCTGCGTTAAAGGACTTGAGACATTAAAACGAATCTACGATAGGGCAGACTTGAAAGTGTTAGCATAACTGGAGTTTTACGCATGAATCATAAGAATAGGAGCATTTTGCTCAACATTTCCATGTCGGTTTTTTATAGCTCACCGTCCAATAGACTGGTGGGAGCATGACCAGGGCATGGTAAATAAGAAAGCGCATGTCAAGTGTCCCAACTGCGGTTTATCAGGCACACTCACTTTTGCAGAGGAGCCATCCACAGCATCACAAGAGAAGCCATCCAACCAAGAGACCTCTGTTGTCACAATGAATTGCCTTCGTTGTGGGACAATTATGAGAGTCCGATGGGAATAAGTAGCGCGCGTAAGAAGCGCGCGCACGAATGTGGCTATACGGCCACAACGGTCTATACAGACCGTTTCGTTATACAGAGACTAATTCTCTGCATGCTACGAGGGGAGTGGAAAGGTTCAAGAAATTGCTAGATGATCTGGAAAACTGCCGATCTGGTACGCGCGCGCGATAGTCGTAAAAGAACTTGGAATAACGAGCTGGCTCAAAGGAGAAAGATGATATATCTGCTGGTTTTGCACAAATCCATTGGCGCGCGCTACAAACGGTAAGGGGTTTAAAAGGAAGAAGTATATTTTCAGATGGGCAGACTTATGTCTACGGTGTACTTCTCCGAGAAAGTCAACAGGGAACACTTCGTTAACAAGATCTTGGAGGTCTTTTCTGCGCCGTTGCAGAAGGCTAAGAAGGTTTTTGTAAAGCCCAACATTGTATCTTATGAGCCTTATCCGACTACCACTCATCCAGAGGTTCTTGAAGCCGTTTTGAAGCGACTCGGCGGCTGCGAGTTAGTGGTCGGTGACGCGCCGGCTATTGACGCGGGCAGATCAAGCAGGATTCTGCAGAAATCGCCTCTGAACGAAGTATGTACCCGCTATGGCGTTAAGTTGATGAATTTGTATTCTGAGAAGATGCAGACCGTGCAGAGTCCAAGAGGCTATAAAGTTAAGGTGTCAGCTCTGCCTCTTGCTTGCGACTTTGTCATTTCTCTTCCTGTTTTGAAAGTTCACGGGATGGTTGGGTTGAGCGGGGCCTTGAAGAACCAGTTCGGCTACCTGAGCAGACAAGACAGATTTCTGATGCACTGCAAAGTAAAAAGCATAAACAAGGGGATAGCCGAAGTCAACGCCGCGGTCCCAACAAACCTGTTCATCGTCGACGCTGTGGAAACCATGATAAAAGCCCAGGAATGCAGACACGGAGGCTGCCCCGCCAAATTAAACACAATGATCGCAGGCACTGACCCAGTAAGCTTGGACCTTTTTGGGCTAGAGCTTTTCAAAAGGTTGGAGCCAAAATTCGAAAATATAAAAAATCAAGCCTTGAAATACATCGAATATGCTTCCGACTATGGTTTGGGGATGAAAGATTTTACCGCAAAAGAAGTTCAATAACAACGTTTGTTGCTTGTGTTCGCGCGCGCGAAACTAAATGTTTTATACAAATAGCGGGAAATAAGATTGGGAGAGATGAAGAATGGTGGCCAACAATCACGTGCTGCTCAAATGGTCGAACATAATTGCCTTTGCATTTACAGTAATAGTAAACAGTTTGGCAGGCGGCACCACGCTTATAGGCGGAGTGAACACAGCTCAAATCTCTGATTCAAACCCTACATTGATTACCCCTGCAGGTTACGTGTTCTCCATATGGGGAGTAATCTATGTGTTGCTGGGCGTTTTCGTTATCTTCCAAGCTCTACCAAGCTAAAAAGAA